>LFRW01000002.1 GCA_001512965.1 Methanomicrobia archaeon DTU008 | reverse complement strand
CTCATAATATGGAAGGGTTTTGACTCGGCTTGCACGGCTTCCATCAACCCGTTTTTATATCATATGCAATGTATCATTGGCCAAAGGTGCACAGACAATGCAGGGAGACATCAATGTCATAACGGCCAAGCAAGAGGATGTCAAGCTCATCCGCAAGCTCTCCAAGATCAAACACACCATCATAGTGATGTCTGGAAAGGGAGGTGTAGGCAAGAGCACGGTCTCGGTGAACCTTGCCGTTGGCCTATCCATGCGCGGCTATGAGGTCGGCATCCTGGACGGAGATATTCATGGCCCTAACATCCCGAAGATGCTCAATATCGAAGACGTCTCCCTTGTTGCCGATGACAATGGCATATACCCGGCCCTCGTACCGCCGCATCTTAAGGTCATGAGCATGGCGTTCCTGAGTTCCAGTCGCGATCAGCCCATAGTGTGGCGCGGTCCGATGAAGATGGGAGCGTTGAGGAAGTTCATCGAAGATGTATACTGGGGTGACCTTGATTACCTGATCGTGGACCTGCCGCCAGGGACCGGCGACGAACCGTTGACCATCGCTCAATTGATACCGAACGCAGACGGCTCCATCATAGTCACCACGCCCCAGGACGTCGCCCTGCTGGACTCTCGGAAGACCGTCGTGTTCTCGGAGAACCTTCATGTGCCGGTGCTGGGCATCGTGGAGAACATGGCAGGAATGGCCTGCCCGCACTGCGGCGAGGAGATCGACCTGTTCAAGATCGGCGGGGGGGAGAAGGCGGCGAAGGAGCTAAACGTTCCCTTCCTTGGCCGCGTGCCAATAGATCCCGAGGTCGTCAATGCAGGGGATGAAGGGATACCCATCATCGCCAGGGCTCCGGACTCCGCGTCGGCCAAGGCCTTCGACGGCATCGTGGAGAAGATCGTCAAGGCAATGGAAGGAAAGGAGAAGAAGGGGAGCGAGTAGGGTGTTCGCCCTCCACCGGCCACATTGTCGGAAGCTCTCCACCAAATGGCAGCGGTGAGGCAACATCATTATACCGTATGCCCGGCAATACTGAACCAAGGAGATCGACATGAGGATCTGTGTCTCTGCAGATGAACCGGACCTTCAGGCATTGGTGTCAGAGGATTTTGGCCACGCGTCATTCTTCGTGATATATGACACGGCAGATGGAAGTTGGGAGGCGTTTCCCAATGAGGCGCCCGAGGCCGGCGTCGGTGCCGGCATCATGGCCGCGGAAACCGTCATCAAGCTGGCGCCTGACGTCGTCCTGACCGGGGCCGTCGGCCCGCATGGTATCCAGAAACTGCGGTCAGCCGGCATCAAGATCATACAGGACGAGGAGGGCACCGTCTGGTCGAGCATCCAGGCGTACCTCAAGAAGCACCCCGAGTGCGGGGCGGCCCAGACCCCGGCAAGAACCGTTCCCCCGGAGTGATCAACGAAGCGAGATCTCTACAGGGATGCGGTTCCTCAGGCTGTCGACCACCGGCGACACTTTTTGCGCATAGCGGAGAAGCTCCTCTATCTCCTCCCTGGGCGCTGGGCTTTGAACATCCACCTCGACCCTGATGTCCTGGAATCCCGGTCTGACCTCGGACGATAGGCCAAGAAAGCCATGCAGGTCGATGTCGCCATCGATGCTGATGGTGAGCTTATCGATCTGCATCTCCCTGGCTGCGGCATGATATACCATGCTGACGCTTAGACATGAGGCAAGGGCCTGCAACACCAGGGCGATGGAGTTCGGCGCGGTGCCGCCGCCCATCAGCAATTCTGGCTCGTCGCTCACCAGGACGAACGGCTCACCTTTCTCCCCCTTCGCCGTCTGCCGCTCGACAAGGGTCTTGTTCCGAGCCCCATCGACCCATTCGGTCACGGTGCGAAAGGTGAAGCTTGCTAGATCGGGATCCTTGTTGATCGCATCGATGGTCGCCTGCAGCTTGTTCACGTCGACACCATTGATGACCTTGATGAATTCCTCTTCGATCGTTTCCATAGGCGTCCATCCTCCAATCTGGCCCTTTGTCAACCAATCTATTTTAATGTTATCATTATGGATAATGTGGTAATTAATCATATGGGGCGCGGCGATAGTTCGATAATGATCATCCGGACACCGAGCTGGTTCCGTAGCACTTTCGAAATTATTCTAATTGGAATCAAAAATCAACGGCCATGATGGCTCTCTACCTACCAATTATCGAGTCTCTATTTAGCTGGACGAATACGTATGGGTTAACGATGATTGAGAAGCCAGTAAGAGAAGATATTTCAAATTCTCGGAATTATTAGTTCGTCATGCGTCGTTATTCGTTCCCGACATTTGTATAGTAGATGCTAGGATACCTAGAGAAATGGATAACTTGGCATTTGATGCTATAATCGTAATAGAATCATCATATTACGGCAATTATCGTAACCATTCTAGTGATTTTTTATATATCCTTCCTCACATAGCGCACAACATGCGGGTTCGTACCGCCGGTTCAGTAAGGGGACGGTCAAGCATCGAACGGGATGCAGTGATCATGCCGTCCGCCAAGGAATGGTATAGAGGAGGGATCAAGTGAGCACCATACTGCTCGCTACCGACGGCTCTCTGCCGGCCCTCGCCGCTACCGTAAGGGCGGTGGCCGAGGCGAAGCAGCGTTCCGCGACATTAGTGATCCTGAGAGTGGTCGAACAGAGTCCCATGACATCTCTGGAACTCGCGTCGGAATCGGCGGCGCTGCAGAGGCCGGAAGGAGAGGATGGCATCGAATATGCCAAGGAGCTCGCGGCCCTGGACAGGGTGCCGACGACGGTAATGGTCCGAGAGGGGCCCGTGGTCGGGGAGATCATCCGTGCTGCCGAGGAGACGGGGGCGGAGATGATCGTGCTGGGCACCTCGTCGCTTAAGAGGCTGAACCGACTGTATCTAGGCAGCGTTGCCAAGTCGGTCGTCAGTCAGGCTCCGGTCTCGGTGCTCGTCGTCAAGCCGACCAAAGAGGAGACCAAGATGGTGAAGGCAAGGGTGAGAGAGGTCATCGAGCCCAGCCCCGCCAAGGCGGTCGCGGCCATAACGAGGACGAGACAGTTCCGTGTGGGCCTGTACCTCTTCGCAGCATACGTGATCGGCTACTCGATCTTCGTGCTGTTCGGCTCGTATATCAGGGACGTGTTCCAGATCCCGACGTTCGGGCTGAACGTCGGCCTGGTGTCCGGCATACTGATCATCATCCTCACGATCGCGCTGGCCATAGGGTTCAACGCTTACGCCGTGAGAGCCGAGAGGGAGGAGTGACATGGCAGAACTTCAGCCACTGTCGTTCGCGATATTCGTCCTCATCACCCTGGCCACCATCGGCATATCCATATATGCCGCCCGAAGGGTCCGCACCGCAGGGCACTATTACGTCGCGGGAGGCGGGGTCCGATGGGTCGTGAACGGGTTCGCCATCGCCGGCGACTACCTCAGCGCCGCATCGTTCCTTGGCATCACGGGCCTGGTGGCCTTCTCCGGATATGACGGCTTCATCTACGCCATCGGCTTCCTGGCTGGATGGATCGTGGCGCTGTTCCTTGTGGCCGAACCGCTGCGCGCGATCGGCAAGTACACCTTCGCCGACGCCCTCACGTCGAAGTTCAAGAGTAAGAAGATACGCCTAGTGGCGGCGATAAGCACGCTGGTCATCTCGGTGTTCTATCTGATACCGCAGATGGTCGGCTCCGGCGCCATAGTGGGTCCGCTCATCGGCCTCGATTACGAGATCGGCGTAGTGGTCATCGGCGCCCTTGTCATCCTGATCGTCGCCACGGCAGGCATGGTGTCGACCACATGGGTGCAGTTCATCAAGGGATTCCTGCTCCTCATCGCGGCGCTCGCCCTGACGATAGGCGTGCTGGTCGTCGCGGGAATGTGGCCGATAGGATTCCTGGAGCAGTTCCTCAGTGGTACGGTGAACATACCCACGTCCAGCGGGGTGACCCAGGTTCCGGGCGAGGTGTTCATGTCGCCGGGTATGAAGTACACCAACCCGCTTGACTTCGTCTCCCTGGCCATGGGCCTTATCCTCGGTACCGCGGCGCTGCCCCACATCCTGATACGGTACTTCACCGTGCCCAAGCCAGCGGATGCAAGGAAGTCGACGGTGATCGCCATCGTGGTCATGGGGATATTCTATCTCCTGACCCTCTATCTCGGACTTGGAGCGAACTTCTTCGGTACGCTCGATCCGAGCGATGCGAACCTTGCCGCTCCGATGCTCGCCATGCATATCGGCGGGGAGGCCTTCTACGCCATCATCTCGTCGATCGCCTTCGCCACCATCCTCGGTACTGTGGCCGGTCTCATCATGGCGTCCGCAGGGGCGATCGCCCACGACATATACACCGAGGTGCTTGGGCGAAAGACCGATGAGAAGCGCGCACTGCGCATCTCCAAGGCGACCGCCATCAGCGTGGGCGTCATCGCGATCGTCCTGGGCATCCTTGCCAAGGGGCAGAACGTCGCCTTCCTGGTCGGCCTGGCCTTCGCCATCGCCGCGTCCGCCAACCTTCCGGCGCTGCTATGCACGCTGTTCTGGAAGAGGACGACCGAGTGGGGCATCGTGACGGGCATAGTCGTAGGGCTGATCTCGTCGATCGCGCTGATCGTCGTCTCGCCCGCGATGATGAGCGAGGGCGCGCTGTTCTCGCTCTTCAACCCCGGCATCGTGTCGATCCCGCTCGGCTTCGCGGTGACGATGGGCGTGTCACTGCTTACAAGTGACCGTGTGAAGAGCGAGGCGACGGAGAAGACCGCGGGCTGAAACCCTTTCCCCCTTTCTCCCTTTTTCCTTCAGGCGATGTCGGACCTTGAGGCGCTCTCCCTCTTCCGACGGTTTATCTCCTTCTTGATGTCCTCGATGGTCCGTTCGATCTCGACCTTTTCGTCCTCCAGTTCCTCCAACTCCCTCTCCAGGGCCGCGACCTCATCCTCGGACCGCCTCACCATGGCAGGCCTGTATGGGTCCCAGGGCTGATAGCCAGGATAGATCACGTCTGGCGGAGGTCCATATCGGGGATCGTACCATGGCGGCCACCACGGCCCCGGACCGTAGCGGCGCCGTCGCCTTCTATCATCTGGTCTGTACATGGTTGCACCAAAAATCATAGATAACCAAGGCTATTACAACTCATCGCCTGATGGTTCTTCAACATCACTGTAGCCAGGATAAAACGTCATTGCGCTTACTGTGATGCGTCTGATGTGTGAACATTATAAAAAAAATTGATCGAACACTGTAGGGCCCACTGAGCAAGGTATATAAAGTAAAACGATGGTCGCGATTGTCGGAATCGACTCATGTCCAACATTATGCTGATCCTTTCGACATTGACAATCATCGATTCTCCTGGTCCGTCCTTATGAAGTCGCGGTGTTGAGATGCTCTTCACATCGGGTGGGATCGCATTCGACAGTTCCATTTCCAAATATCCTAATGAATTGATTAAATATAATGCAGGTCATTTTGAAATGCTATTGGGTGAAGGGGACATAAATGATTTTTAAAGAAAGGCATCCGGATCTAGACCTGTTTTTAGCACTAATGGTCTTGATCGCCAGCCCTCTGGTTTTAATATATATGTTGACTAGTTCTGCCAGACCCATTTATTTCTACGCGATCCCATTTGCGATCGTTCCTTGCCTCATTTGGTTGTTCATAAGGAGAAAAGGGATGGGTGAAATACCATTCAGAAGTTCAAAACGAGTGGTTTGGGCTGGAGCTACAGCCTTCTTTCTCTTGTTAACCATCACTATACTGATTTTATACTATAATGAAAATATTTACGAGCGCCCAATTGCATATTTCATCTTAGTAGCAGTGATGGCTGGGATCATTTCGACAGAGATAGTGTATGCAAGCCATCGAATGAAATCCATGATATTGGGTCAGATCATAATTCTTTGTGGATTGGCAGTCTTCTCCCAGATACTAATTTTTCCAGACCTGGTCGGCATTGACCCGTTCTACCATAGATGGGTCGTGAACGGATTGATCGAACAGGGAGAAATGCCTCCCTATTCTGGCAATTACAAGCTCATGCCTGCCTACCACATAATCTTGGGCGCTTCTCAAATGATGACGTCTCTCAGTTTTAAACTTACGCTGTTATTGACAGTATCTACGGCCATATTGGTACTAAATATAATACTGATCTATCTGATCACTAAGTTCGTTACATCGAACGTAACAATTTCTCTGTTCTCATCATTGGTGGTTGGGATCGTAAGTTTCCATATCCAGGGGGCGTATCTGGCATATCCCAACACACTTGCCCTGATCCTGTGTGCAGTATTCCTATACCTACTTATCAGACAAGATAAGGGCCATTATCGATATGCGTTCCTAATGGTGGTGCTATTTGCCAGCACCTTCTTCATGCATTCTATTGCGATATTATTCATATTGATAAGTTTATTTGTTATATATGTAACAATAAGAATATTCAAAGAATTGAAAATCGAAAGGAGGATTTCGCTACCCTCTTTGCTCATCAGTGGCGTCCTGGTTTTACTCGGTTGGTCATGGATAGGGCATTTAGACATTTTAATAAACCCCCCAAAGAAAGGCAGCGGATACCTACCTCCCCAAAGTGGTGGTGCGGACCCCCCTCAAATGATTTCGCAATTGATCGACCCGTCGATCCAAGACCAATTGATCAACTATGCAGGGATCTTTGTGTTCTACTCCCTTTCGATCTTGGGGATATTGGTGCTGATATATTTCCGAAAGAGATATCCATATGGTGTGCCGATCGCTCTAGTCGCGTTAACACCATTTGTGATCGGTACATCATTTGAGCTACTAGGGGCATATGGCTTCAATGAGCGATGGTGGCTCATATCTCAGATATTACTTTCCATTCCTGCTGGCGTCGCCCTTTACATCATAATTCGAGAAATAAGACGTCCAGGCCCTAGGGCGATAATTACCCTGTTTGTGGTCACATGCCTTTCATTATTACTCATGGCGAATACATTTGCAAATATTGATAATGACTTTTTCTCTCCGAGCATGAATATACGTTATTCAATTACAACTTCTGAAATGCAAGCTGCTGAGGTGGCGTCTACAATATTCGGGATGCCCATCCGAACGGACGATTACTATGCATCCCGGTTGAACGATCTGGGCCATAATGCGTCAGGCATATCAACAAGACTGGAGTACGCGCATTTCGCCAAGTTAACGGGAGTAATACTATTGAGGGACGAAGTAGCGTCTGGAACATTTTCAATTGGGGGGAAGCCTGTACAATTAGGCTACGAACCGGAAGAGACTCTTTATAACGAGTCATTTAATAAAATATTAAGGAATCGCAGCGTGAGCGCCTTCGTATATGCCCAATAAAGAAATTGTTCCCATATTGGATAATGAAGAAAACTAGCAACTCGAGATAATGATATGAGGCGATCGTGCTTTGCTGACTCCGTTCATAATTCAAGCACTGTTCCTTCTGGAATTCATACCATTGATGAACAGGGTGCGTACCTAATGGAGAACGGTGGGATGCCAAGATGTCGAAAGATGACAGATCGATCATATTTAGAGACTCATCTTGCTTGAACTGATTGGCGGGCCGTATAGTGGACGGTGAATCTTTTTAAAATCATATCCGGATTGGTCCCATCCCGATGACTGTGGATCCGGCCCCTCTGGATATCAAGTTCGCCCAACGCTTCTCCACGAACTTGCTCTCCAATATCATATATTTCGTATTGAATATATTCATTGGCTTAGCACTCGTTCCTTTCTTTTTGGAATCGTTGGGCGTGGCGGCATATGGCCTGATCCCACTCGCCACATCTTTGACTGGCTATGTGACAATAATCATAGATGCGATAAATTCAGCCGTCACTCGATTCCTAACTGTCGATCTTCAAAGATCTGACACGAATAGAGCAATGGAGACATTCAACACAGCTGCATTTGCCACCCTTGGCGTGGTCCTCTGCCTTGTCCCGATCGCGATCGTTGCAGCCTGGTATGTCCCATCGATAGTGAGCATCGGGGACGAGTCTAGGATGAGTGTGTTCCTGCTCTTTGCCATGGTATTTGGCTCAATACTCATACGGGCATGGAGCAGCAATTTCATGACCGTGTTGTTCGCCCATAATCGGCTGGATCTGCGTAATTATGTGAACATCACCAATCTAGTGGTTCAGCTCATCCTGGTGGTGCTCTTATTTTTCATTCTGGGGCCATCTCTGCCGTTGGTTGGCCTTTCATACCTCATCGCAGCAGCAACAGCGTTATTCGTATCGGTGAGATTTTCACACCAAGTTTGCCCATATCTTCGACTTTCCAGATCTCATTTCGTAATGGCCCGCCTTCGAGAGATCGGTGGAGTCACCGGCTGGATATCGCTCAGTCAACTGGCATATCTCTTGAGATATGAGGTGGCGCTGATCATCGTCAATATCATGTTCGGAGAGGTTGCTGGAGCACATTACTCCCTGGTCCTTACATGGAGCGTTCTGCTGCTAGGACTGGCCGGACTCGTCACCAATACATTCACCCCCATGAGCTACTCGTATCGTGCAAGGGATGACAGGATAGGGTTGACGAAATTCACCCTCTTTGCAATGCGATGCACAGGTCTTGCAATGGCTTTGCCAATCGCGTTACTATGTGTTTTCTCTCCACAGATCATGACGATCTGGGTAGGTCCAGAATATGCTGAGCTCTCCCCTCTGGCATGGATCGTTCTTGCCCCCATGATCGTAAGGATCCAGACATCATGCACGGACCCAATTTTCGCAGCATACCTGCGCGTTCGTACACCTGCTCTGTTCAGCATCGCCATCGGCATTCTGAACATTGCACTCGCAATGATGTTTCCCGTCATATTCAACAATGGAATGTACGGTGTCGCATATGCGGGTTCGTTGATCCTACTGATGGTTGGCGCATTCTTCCTTGCATATAATGCGCATGTTCTTCATATTCCGCTATGGACCTTCTTCAGGCCAATAGCGACTGGAGTTAGTGCGCTTATACTATTGGCATCCATCTGCACCATCTATGTCTGGATGGTTCCTGTCGATTCGATATCGATGCTGGTCGCATCATGCATCATGATCTCGATCATATATGGGCTGGTCGTGATACTTCGGGTGTTGAAAGAGGATGAGAGAGAACTCATCCGCTCATGCTTGCCGGCCCCCATCCATAAGCTGATCCCATTATGATGACGTTGCGGATCATGCCCAATATTTTTCAATGGGTTGATTCAGATCGATCTCTCGCGCTTTATCTGCAAGCATTCCATATATCCTATTGATGAAGAATATGTCGTGTATGGCAACACCGATGCAATAGGCAAGGATCCTCTCGTCGTCATCGACCCTACCGGGCCTCTTCCCCAATAGAACGTCGGTTAGCTCGGTAACCTGTTTGAACCTATCGAAATATTTGAAGCCCTTGACGTGACCTATGTCGTCTACGACGAATTTGTCGAAAAATAGATCGCAATTCTGGAAGCCAAGTGTATGGATGGGCACCACGAGGCAGCCCTTTTTGAAACAATCGTTCGAGCAGAAGTCTCCCTCCGCACGCGTGATCGCAGATATCACCACATCGCTGTTCCTTACGACATCTTCATAATTGTCGACCTCAACGAAATTGATGTGGTCGTGGCCCTTATAACGTCGCTTCAGTTCCTCAAAGTGGTCCTTATAGCTGAATATCTTTACTTCCAATGGGCGCTTTTCCATTACGTCGAACAGGATGTCCAGCGTCTTTCTCATGACATTGCCGAAACCCATTATGCCTATCACTGAATAGTCTTGGACGGCTAGCGTTTCTACACATAGAGCCGCCACCGCCCCAGTGCGAAGGGCCGTCACATAATTGCCATCCATGATCGCTTTAAGAGCCCCGGTGTCATAGTCATACAATAAGATCTCGGAATTTAGTGTAGGAGTCCTTTCAGGATATCTTGAGACTATCTTCACTCCTGCCACGCCTTCATTGTAGAGGATGCAGGGCATCACATTGATGAAGATGCCTTCATTGCTCATACTTATCTTGGGAGGCAAATGAGTTTCGGGTTTGTGTTTGAAGGATGTCTTCACCCAGTCGTAAACGGTCTTTGAATCGATCGGCAGGTTCAGGATATCATCGAACGTTATGACCTTCACGATCCATCGCTCCATCAATGAACTTGATCGAAATACGAGACATCTGCCGATTGAGGTAGCCTAGCATCGTCCAGCTCGCTGATCGATCCGGTGATGTTTGGCGTGGACTGATCGCCATTGAGAATAATATCGAGAGCATTGAGCAAGAGCTTATTGTCTTCATCATTACGCACAGCAAGCCTGACATACTCCCCATTGATGCCCTTTTTCCTCGATAGATCCTTGATGAATATATTGAACTGGTCAAGCAGGCATTCTGACAGATGTTTTGCCGTCATGCCTCCTAAAACCTCACACATGACATAATTGGCCTGAGTCGGAATGGGCCTGAGATTCTTGATCCGTTTAAGCTCCTTGAGATAAATGGATCGATCGTTCTTGAACCTCCTTAACGCATAAGCATAATCTTTTTGGTATTTTTCCCAGATCTGTAGAAAGAATTCCGCGAAGGAGTTGATGTTCCATATGGAAACATCCTTTCTCATCTTTGCTATCAGATTAGGATCTCCGGATGCCAGGACTCCAAGGCGAAGCCCGGGTACACCAAACGATTTTGAGATGCTCTTCACCACTACCAATCCAGGGAATCGTCGCAATATCCCATCATCGAGCAATGTGGGAGGTTCAGCACTGTCCGCGAAATCGACGAATGATTCATCGTAGATAAGTCGTACCTTTGAGCTTTCCGCCCATTCGGCAAGGCGGATGACATCTTGCCTGGGCATGTAGTTGCCACTTGGATTGTCTGGATTTATCAACAATAGTGCAGAGATATCTTTGTCGCCGAAATAATCGATCAGATCATCGGCCGTATAGGCAAAATTATCATTCCCCGGAGAATAGTGGATGATCGCTTCCTCGTCCAGTCTGTTCGGATATTCTTCAAAAGTGGGTATGATCATCCCGACATTTCCTCTGATATCCTCCATAAGGGATTTGATCAATTCCGATGCCCCATTGCCCACGATCACCTTCTCTTTGGGGATTCTGAAGTATTTTGCAGCTAGAAGGCAATCGATATCGAGACCAGATGGATAGCTGCTGATCAGGTGCTCGAAATTAGCCTTAATTTCATCCATGAGCTGCTGAGGGGGGAAGTAGGGATTCACCAGGTAGCAAAAATCAAGCATTTGTGGATATCTCCAATATCCACCATAGCGATTCTGGAACTTGGTCAACTTTTCAGATGCTGACTGAGTGAACATCGACTCGGCAATGTCAAGGTCGGCGATATCATCGATCTCGTACCACACCTCGCCCGATGGGACTCTTTTTGCCTTTATGACCGCCTCGGCAAGGAGATCGGCCCTGTTCAATAGGATGATGATGCGTAGTATCTGCTCATAATATTCATTCCTGCCAAGAAGTTGACTGTAGGACTCCAGGATCGGAACATAATATTTTCTTGAGAATTCCTTGCTGAACTTATAGATGTTGACCGTCTTATAATAATCAGAGATGTCAGAGAACTTGAAATGGCGCTTATCGATGAAATCGAGGATCTCGTCCGACTCATCTATGATTACAACTGTGCCATCCATCCAGCTTTCGTATTTCGCCACCAGCGCTAGATTTGGGTAGGGTTCATCGAGTAGATGATCGAGGATCCTGCTCTCAAATATCAGGTCCGATTCTAAGAGAAGAGTGTCCTCTTGCAACAGATATTCTCTCGCTAGATAAAGAGAATATATGTTATTGGTCCTATCGTAGATCTCGTTTGTGACATAGACTATAGGCGTTCGTATGTTGAGCGTCGAAATGAAATCCTTGAGCTTATTTGCCTGATATCCAACGACTATGATGATGCGAGACAGGTCAAGAACATCGAGCTGTCCGAGCATCCTCTCGATCAAGGTTACATTGTTCACTTTGACCATGCATTTTGTAACGTCCTCGGTATGCTTTCCTAGACGTTTTCCCATCCCTGCCGCCAAAATCACTGCCTGCATGTAATGTCACCGACTTCAACCTAGTGCATTTCTCCTTTCAACATCTCATCCAAGGAGATCTTATTGGCGTATTTGCCAAAGTTAGGCAAGTACGGCGTGTGCCTTTTTCGTCGGCTTTCAGGTGGCAATTTTTGATAATCGCCGTAAGCATATTCAAGATACGTGATGTAGCCCGCAGGAACAGGAAATTCGATACCTTCGAACTCCAATTTTAAGAAGTGGTCGAATATGTGGGAAGGGTAGCAATTAAATGTGCCATTCATTAAAAAGCCCGTATTTTTATCATTATACCTTTTGCTAATATCATCTCGCATCCTTATCAATTGCTCTTTACTGAATAAACGTGAGATAAGACGCAGTATTTTCAGGTTCAAGGGAGAATCAGGTCTTGTATACCTATACTTTATATTGCACATGATATCAATTTCCATCGAAATAATTCTATACAACTTTCTGAGAAGATTGTTGTTGGGGGCTTTGTCGAACGAGAAGATGTCGATGCATATTCCCTTGTGGTGGAGTACGTCACAGTTAGCTGGTTCAGGATATTCAGTGCCATTCAATCGAATCTTGGCGAAGGAGTATGCATAGGTGCTATCAGTCTCATATGTTTGTAGAAAGAACTCCGGAGATAGCTCTTCTCTACAAATCTCAAGAAATCGATCGTATTCAGATCTCATCATCCCAACATCTATGTCATCATCCCAGGGGATGAAGCCACGGTGGCGAACAGCTCCAAGAAGTGTGCCCCCCATCAGGAAATACTGAATGTCATGTTTCTCGCAGATGCGTTTGACCTCTAGTAGGATCTTAAATTGAAGTAACTGTAATTTACGAAGCGTCGTATTATCAATCGACATGATAACGGCCTTCATTGTAAATGAGCTACACGCCCGAAAATGAACTCTGTCATGATAAAGCATCCCTTGATCTTCGCTTCTTTCAATTCTTAGAATTAAGATTATAGCGTCAATTATATTCGGACTGCAGAAGTAGCGAGGTTTAATATAAAGATGCCTCGAATAATTTTTTTATCGATTCTTGAGATTAAAATCGAGTCTAGCTTTCCAGCTCAGGGCAGGATGATCACCTACGATACGGTGGATGCACGTAATCATCCCTTCCATGGAACAGCGCGGAGGTCGGTCGCTCCTCCTCCGACGGTGCACGCAGCGGGTTCGGACCAAGTCTTTCAACCCTTTCGATGAAGGCGTTCACGATGTCCCGGAACGTCGCTGCCTCATCTGGATTGACCCAATCTATAGCGAAGCGCTGAGGATCGAAGCCGATCTGCCTGAGGAGCTTGGTCAGCAGCATCATGCGATCCCGCGTGCGGACGTTTCCGCCCTCATAGTGGCATTGTCCATCCTTGCCTCCAAGGACCAGGACGCCGTCGACGCCGTTCGACAGCGCCCTGAGGACCCACTCCGGATCGACGCGGGCCGAGCATGGTGTGCGTATGATGTGGAACTTGGGCTCCATCTGCATTCGTTTGAGGCCAGCGAGATCGGCCGCGGGATAGGAGCACCAGTTGCATGCGAACACCAGTATGGCGGGGAACGGCTCCTTCGAATCCAGAAGTCCCTCGGTGAAGGTATCGATCTCCGCCGTCATCTCCTCGTTTGAGAACCCCACCATGTCCATGGCCCCTGACGGACATGCGGCGACGCACGCTCCGCAGGCAAGACAGCTGATAGGGTCGACCGTTGCCACACGCTTTCCCGTCCAGGGGTCCACCTTCATCTCGATGGCATCATGGCGACATGTCGAGAGACAGATGCCGCAGCCGGAGCAGCGCTCGTCGATCACGTACGCGCCTGGCGGCCTGGTCTGGGGCTCCATACGCCTGGAGCGCGCGACGGCCATGGTCAGTGCATCCTTGGCCTTGGCGGTCGCGCCTTCCCGGTCCGACGAGTGGACCCATGCCACCTGCTCCCGCAGGTTGGCGATCTCCAGCATGTAGGGGTTTATGCCCGCGAGCTCAGCGGCCCGCTTGAACTCCTCCTCATACACTCGAGGGGAACAGGCACCGATGACCAGGCGGTCCAGGTCGTGCGCCTTCGCCAGTTGGCTCATTCGTGATGCGGCATCGGACGAGCACATGAATCGGTCCCTCTCCACGTGTTCAACGTCCTCCAGGGAGCCCGCATGCATCTCAAGCTCATCGAAGTCTATCAAGCCTTCGACAGTTCCGCCGCAATCACAAAAGAACACACCGATCCGAGGCTTCGACGCTTCCATAGATACACCGCTGTGGCTGAATGCCGAAACATCAATGTCAACGACACCTTATGAACGAATCGTCTAAAGCATCGGGTCGATGCGATGTTTTCGGTTCATTCGTTCCGCAAGGCCTCCACCGGAAGCAGCCTCGATGACCTCCACGCAGGATATATGGCAAATATCATGCTGATCATGAGCCCGAACACCACAGCTCCCATGAGAACTGGGGGTTCGATAACAGGCTGGATGGCGATCCCGACGTTCGCCCATGTCCCCAACTCGTCCGGCAGATCTATGTTGCCCCAGACCTGAGCGACCAGACGCGCCGCTACCGTCCCAAGGGCGGCTCCCAGCAGACCGCCGGTGATGCCGATGATGGCCGCCTCGCCAAGGAAGATTGTGAGCACCGTCCTATCGCGCATGCCAAGGGCCTTGAGGAGGCCTATCTCCTTCCTCCTCTCGATGAGCGAGATCATCATGGTGTTCATTATGCCTGCCCCTGCCACCATGAGGGATATGCTGGCCACGCTTATCAGGAAGAGATCGAGGGTGGAGAACACCCTGTCCACCAGGTCTTGGACCCCACGTGATGAGGATATCCTCACCTGGTCGTCGAAGGCGTCCTTTATTGCCGCCGTCACGGCATCGATGGTCGCCTCATCATCGTCCTCCATCTGCACGATGATGAACGTGCAATCGCTCGTGCCGAACAGATCGACGGCGTCGTCAAGGGATATGTATACGGCTGAATCCGACAGGCCGCCGATGTTCATACCACCTACCTCCCTCAAGGTCGCGGCGATCCGGAACTCGGAGCGATCTGTGGCCATTGGCCCGGCCAGATCGCTCCCCATCAGCGCCACGGTATCTCCAGGACGAGCTATCGAGGAGCCATCCTGCTCAGGGTCTTTCACGGCAGAACCGATCACCATCTCACCGTCCGCCGAACCTCTTGGGATCTCTCCCTCCTCGCTGGTGAACATCGCCCCATATATCGATCGATACTTCTGCAAGTCGACCCCTACGACCTCGACCTCCAATGTTGCGTCGCCCGCCTCCATCACGCCAATGCCTTGGATGACCGGGGCTACCATTGTCACACCGTCGATGTCTTTCATCCTGTCATCGTCGCTGATGCGTAGGGCTCCGCTTTCAGGGTCCATGGGAGCGACGATCAGTGTATCGGTGGCCAGGCCCGACCTCAGCTGGTCCGTGACCGAGACCTGTAGCCCCTGGCTGAGAGATAGAAGGGCCACGATGGCGGCCACTCCGATCATCACTCCAAGCAAAGTGAGGACGAACCGCAGCTTCCGACCGCTGACCGCGCCGAAGGAAAAGCCGAGGATGTCCAGGGGTCTCAACCGTTCATCGCCTCCTTGACGATGATGCCGTCGACCATGTGGAAGGTCCTGTCAGCCCGTTCGGCGATGCTTGGGTCGTGTGTGACGACCAGGGTGGTCAAACGCTCCTTGCGATTGAGGTCCCGTACAAGCGCCATTATCTCCTGGGCGGTCCTGGAGTCCAGGTTCCCGGTCGGTTCGTCCATGAGCAATAGGCAGGGACGGTTTGCAAGTGCGCGGGCGATCGCCACCCTCTGCTGCTCCCCTCCAGAGAGCTCGGATGGTCGATGGTCCAGTCGGTCGCCTAGCTCCATGTAATCGAGCAGTTCCCTTGCCCTCGCCCTCCTCGCTGAGCGAGCGACCCCGCAGATGCTCATGCCGAGCTCCACGTTCTCTTGGGCGGACAGTCTTGGCACCAGGTTGAACGACTGGAACACGAAACCTGTTCGCCTCCTCATCTCCATTACCTGTCTGCGGGTGGCGTTGGACATGTCCACCCCTTCGATGGTGAGTCGTCCATCCGAGGGGCGGTCCAGCGAGCCGATGATGTTGAGAAGCGTGGATTTCCCGCAGCCAGATGGTCCGGCTATCGCGACAAGGTCACCTGAGGATACTTTCATGTTCAGACCGCGCAGCACCTCCACGGGCACCTTCCCAAGCATGTAGGTCTTGCGCAAGCCGGTCGCCTCTATCGCCAGGCCCGAGATCCTATCACCTGCCACGAGGCCCGATGCATCCTCCATCGCATCAGACCAAGTTGGTATTCATTTTGTTCTCATCAAAGATAATACTATTTCATTTCGAATAGGTTGATCTCAGAACAACGACAGCTTCAAACGGCGATCGGACACAGCACTTGGCAGAAAGAAAGAAGGTAAGATGTTGAAAAAAGAAAGGTGGCTCCAATAGCCTATGCTTTCCACAGGCCGTGGAGGTTGCAGTACTCCCTTACTGTGAACACATCACCGCTGCACTTGAACCGCGCCTCCGGCGCCATCCCCGGCTTAAGATGTGCACGCATGATCCTGCCGTTCGCTACCACCTCTATCCACTCTATGTAATGCTCTGCGATCATAGGGTGGGGTACGCTGCCGACCTTGACCAGGATGCCATCCTCGGTCCTCTCCACCACGGGCACGTGCTTCTCCTTGGACGCGTCGACGGTGTTCTCCACCATCTTCTTCATGGGCTGTCCGCAGCAGACGAGTTGTCCCACTCCGGCATGGACTACCTCGACCACGTTGCCACAGACCTCGCATCGGTATATCTCGTTCAGTTCGGTCATATATACACCTCAAAATATTGGTCGATCAGGACAGGTGGTCGCCCGATCGTCGATGAATGCTATCACCGCAACATCGCCGTATGAAGAATTTATTCTGAATATTTTATCATTTGCCCGAATGGGGACTCGTGATCAGTACTTTCTGTAGTATAGCTCCGATTCCTGACTACAATACACCTTGTCCATGATCAGTAGTTCATTGCTGAACGCATCTCCCATCGGAACATAGGTCTTGTTTATCCTACCATTCTTCGGATTTTCCAGCCATATCATGCCTTTGAGATTCTCTGAAGCTAAGAAGTGAAGTGTGTTCACTTTGCGATTGATTGGTGGTGATTCTGCACCTTTCAAAGGATGAAATTTCCCTCCCAGCATGTCTATAAGATAAGCGCGGTTAGCATCTGCATATATACTGGGAGCATCGGCGCCTTTATCGATCGTGAAGTTCGCAGCTAGGAACGCCCCGTCGCTATGCCGGGGGACGTCAAGTATGTTCATGTCGAATTCGATATACTGTGGGCCACCCACAGCGATGTTGATTATCCCCGAACTGCTCAAGAAGAATGCGACCAGTATAGCGCCCATGGTTGGTAATGATGCTTTATTAATCTTTCCTGACGATCGAGTTTTACCCATAGCATTGAATGCCTGAACTCCTCCATATATTATCAGGGGCGCCGTGAATAATAAACAAATGTGATAGAATCGAGTCCAGCTAATGAAGAGGTGGTCCTCCATGAAAAAGAACAATGCCGGAGTGTACGCGATAAATGGTGCGACAAGCGCAAGGTAAGCTCGATCATGACTCGTCAGAGGCCTTCTCGAGAGGATGAAGTGAAGCAATCCGTATATCAGTAGTATGAATGACAAAAGAAAGGTCACCGCGATGGACCATGAATGTAGAGAGACATCTCCTTGAAATAATAGGGTCGGGATGAAATCGTCCTTGATTTTTAAAGAGCCTCCTCCATCAAGAATCATCTGATAGTTACTCAATATTCTATCAAGAACCTTCGAGCCTGATACATTGCCGTACCATAGAGCCGGTGGGATAACTACGATAGCGATATAACTCGCCACCTTCGCCAGAATACTACGGGTAATTGATTTTCTATCTATTAGAATGAACAAAATCGCCGAGGCGACGAGAGCGGGGAAAGCGATCGCGACAATGGCATAGTGTGAAACTGCAATGCCCAACACTAGGAGCCAGACCATAACTGTACGGTGCGTTTTTATATCTGACCTATGGAGTAGAATGGCGGCAATCGAAATCAAAAGCAATTCCGCCACCATCTGCCGCCCCAGTCCCAGGAACTCCGTGAAGAACATCCTTCCAGAGATAATAAGGAAGGCGGCCAGTAATGCACCCGTGAGGCCGAGTTTGGGACGAGCTATGCAGAATATGCCCAACGGTACGAATACGAACAATGTGGGGTAGCATACCTTGAAGATCGTGTTTAGATCGAAGCCGGTGAGAAGGGCATAGATCGGTGCTAGAACGGATATGCTAAGGACAGAATCGGTCCAACCTATCTCCACCATGTCCCAATAGCCATTAATCAAGGTCTTGTTGGCGCTCCAGTATTCGAAGGAGACGTCAGCCCACTCCACCACGAAGCGGCTCACCAATGAGGTGTGGAGAAGGACGGCGAGAGCGATGCAGGCCACGGCCAAAGGGTACAATTGAGAAGGCAGGCGGGTCACCACGATAGCCAGCACGGCGGCGGCTACGGCGAGAAGTAGGATGACCTGTAGCCATGCGAAGTTCCACCCGTTCAGTAAATATGTCGCCAGGACGGCTACGAGGGGCAGCGAGTACAATGCGAACGCCGGCGCGGTGAGGAAGGGGGAAATGTCAAGCGTCGGGTCGTCACCGTAGCGGCGATCTGTTACGAACGCAAGCGCCAGCAGCAAGAGGAAAACGACGGTCTGGCCGGCAAGCATCGTGGCGGTCGTGAACGGCATGGGGCCGCCGAACTCGGTGTGGATGAGGTTCAATATGAAGCCCGATAACATCAGGATGATCACGCTTGCGGCCACCGAGAGAAGCGTCGTCATAACGCCGCCAAGGCGATGCATCCTCAGAGCGCGTAGGAGTACCAAGCCTGGGACGTAGGTGTAGAATAGAAATGCGAACAGGCCTCTCACATGCAGCGGTACGAGTCCATGGTCGTCGAGGAATGTCAGCAGCAGAACTATCGCCTGCAGCGTCAATGCTAACGCGGCGAATCGGTCGAACCTCCAGTCGTTGGCCTGCAAGAAGTCAGGGACGACTGTCTTTCTCCCATCATCCATGTTTTGCACTGCGCTCTCACCTGCCAAGTCATCCCTCCGCAGCCTTGGCGTTCAGCGCGATGCTGAGGCTGAGCAATCGACGTTCACGGGCCATCTCGATGAGCTTCAAACCTTCATCGTAATACTCCTCTCCCGGAACGAGGTCATCGAATTCCGAGGGCACCTCATCGAAGAAGAGGAAGAGATGCAATCTAAGCGGCCCGGTCGTCGGAACCGTCAGGTTATAATCGAACTCATGCTGCGGCACCCATTGACCGGAAAGGGGCATCGGCATGTGGTCGAGGGTGAACGAGATTGCATCCATATAGTACATCGACAGGGTGGAGTTCGGGTCCTTGAGGGACCCCATCTCCGCCAACCACACCTGGACATGATATTGCACCATGCGGCCTTCATGGTTGGCTACACCGATGGTGAGTTCGATGTCTTCCCCGACGACCACCTGATAGGGCATGTTGGTGGTCTTCCCCTCTTCATTCAGCAGATAGAACTGGGTGAGCTGCTGAACGGGGAATGGTTGCACGACGGTGTACAAGACAAGGATCAGCAATATGATGAATGCCGATGCGGCCGCTGCGTCCTTCCGAGCAATGGACTTCATTGAATGGACGACATCTTCCCTTGGTCCCAATACGATCTGCAGACCGTTCAGAGCGGTGGCGATGCCCGAGGCCACCAAGATCACATGATCGCTGCCTGACGTTATTGCCAGAACGATCACCAGCACGGCGGAGGCGACGGCGAGCCCGAGAAGGGTCGCGAGCGGAAAGACGAACCATGAAGGTATGGTGCGCGATCTCTCGATGAAGGCGACCAGCGGCAGCCCCAGGAATATCATGAGCACAGGGAGAAACGCCAGACTGGATACCGTATCGTCCGCAAGGATGCTTGCGAGCAGCGAGATGAGCGAGAGTAGTAGCCCTGCGACGTACCACCATCTACGTCGGGCGATCATCCAACATCATTTTGATTAACAGTATTTGATACTTGGTAGCAGAATCGAGCTGAGGATACCATGGCCTGGAGAGAGGGCCGCTGATCGATCCCCCTAAGTCATTGGATCAGATCGAGCCTCTTTCCCAAGCCAAGGGGCTCCTTCAACTTCGCCCGGACCTCGAGACGGCCGTCGCTGAACGAACCTCTCGATTCAGAAGGCACCACATCATATGGCAGCCCATAGCAGCGCGAGAGCGGAACGCCGTCCTCGGGCTGGAACTCGAGACAGATCGATTGCTCCAGGACCTCCACGCTCATTTGTTCCCTTCTCACGTCCGGCAGGTGCTGTTCGAACACCAGTTCCGTGCGGTCGTCCGATAGGAAGATATGATGCTCGGGGATCACGTAATAATCCTTCATCCGTGCCATGTTCGCTCCTCCCTCGCTTGAAGGATGCGAGCGGCCTCGCTATAAAACTTCAGGCCTTCATTTGAGAATTCTCGCCTAGCACCAGGCACAGACCTTCCTTGCCAGCCTTTTGCGACTCGATCACGCAACCGCTGCCTATGAGCGAGTCGACTATGCGCATGCCACAGGATATGGTGGTGCGAGACATGATTATGGATGCCTCAACATCCCCGTTGTCGATCTGGCATTCGTCCCCTATCGACGTGTACGGTCCGATGCGCGAGCCAGGCCCGATGATGCAATTCCTCCCTATGATGGTCGGGCCGCTGATCACCGAACCGGATCTGACGATGGTTCCGCTGCCGATGGTCACCTCTCCTTCGAGGCGGGCGCCCTCTTCCACCGTTCCCTCGACCTTTCCACGCATCTCGTCCAGCACCATGCGGTTGGCCTGTATGATGTCCTCTGGACGCCCCGTGTCCTTCCACCAGCCCTTGACCTGGCGTGCCACCACCTTGCCCGTGCTCTGGTGCAGCATTGCGATGGCGTCGGTGATCTCCAGCTCATTTCTCCACGAGGGTTTCAATTGACGGATGATCGGGAAGATGGAACTGCGGAGGAAGTAGATGCCGACCATTGCCAGGTTGCTCCTTGGTCGCTTCGGCTTCTCCTCCAGGCTGACGATGCCTCCATCACTGTCAACCTCGACGATTCCGAACTTGGTGGGATCGCTTACAGGCGTGAGGGCGATAAGCGCCTCTATGTCGCCAGCCGTGAACTCGTCCACCATATAGCGTATGCCGCCCTGCAGGATGTTGTCACCAAGGTACACGACGAACGGCTCACCGGCCATGAACTCCTCGGCGCAGCCTACGGCATGCGCGATCCCTTTCGGGTCGCCCTGTTCGATGTAGGTTATCCGTACCCCATGATCGGAGCCGTCCTTCAGGAGCTCTCGGACCTTTTCCGGCATGTTGTTACCTAGAATCACGCCGATGTCGGTGATGCCAGCATCTCTCAGGTCCTCGAGGCAGTATAGTATGTTCGGCTTGTTGGCTATAGGTATGAGCTGCTTTGGACCAGTATGGGTCAGGGGCCTCAGCCTCGTGCCGTTGCCCCCTGCAAGGATAAGTCCCTTCATGACATCACTCGGTGGCCCTCATATCGGCGAGGCCAGTGGTGAAAGCGTCCATATCGATATTAAATTCTGCTTGAACCCTGTTAATGTCAAGACATGTAAGCTTCCCCCTCTTGGCCATTAATGGGACGTCTTCGGTCCTGACCTTCTTGCACAGTGATGTGTCGAAGCCGAACGCTTCCGCGATATGGATCCCCATCTCGTAGCGGCTCAGGCAGTTCGGTCCTGCGACGTGATAAATGCCAACGGCATTGCCCTCCGCCATAGTCAGCATCACATCAGCGGCGTTGGGTGCATACGTCGGCGTCACATATTGGTCACCGAACAATTTCACCTCCCTCCCCTGCCTCAGTTCGTTTATCACCCATGTGACGAAGTTAGTTTTCTCGGAGACGCGGTTCCAGCCGTATAGGACGGAGACGCGGGCTACGATGTTGCGGCGGTCGGCATCGACCGTCAGCCGCTCCCCTTCCAGCTTGGTCTGCCCGTACACGTTGACCGGATCTGGCGTATCGAACTCGTAGTATTTCCCTCCCTTCTCGCCATTGAAGACATAATCGGTGGAGATGTAGAACAGCCTCGCACCAGCGACCTTGCATGCAGAGGCCACGTTGAGAGTCCCTTCGGCATTTATGGCCCAGGCCTTCTGAGGGAACTTCTCGCATTCATCAACGTTCGTCAGCGCAGATGGAAGGAAGACCACGTCCGGGTCGGCCTTATATATGGCCGTCTCGACGGCGATGGCATCGGTGATGTCTAGATGCACCAGCGGGATCTCCTTCTGCTCTGGCCTAGTGCGGTTGAATGTCGCCGTGACGTTCAGCCCACGCGCCGCCGCCCTGGCGGTTAGATACTGGCCCAGAAGTCCGGCCGCTCCGATGATCATCGCCCGCTTCATGAAGGCATTATTGTATGATGTTGATGATAACCTTCACGTCCCATGGGGTTCGCCAACAGTTTTATTTCTCAAGCATATGATTATAATGGGATATCATGGCCAAACAGCTAATCGATGGCGTCATGGTCAGGCAACTGCGTCCGATCCCCGACGAAAGGGGTTGGCTAATGGAGATGCTGCGCTCCGACTGGCCGGAGTTCGAACGATTCGGCCAGATGTACATTACCGCTTGCTACCCCGGGATCGTCAAGGCGTGGCACTATCACAAGAAGCAGGATGATCATTTCGTTTGCATTCGCGGCATGGCCAAGGTCGTATTGTTCGACGCCCGTGACGGTTCCCCTACCAAGGGGATGATAAACGAGTTCCACATGGGCGAACGCAATCCCATTCTGGTGAAGATCCCCAAGGGCGTTTATCACGGTTTCAAGGGCATATCTACCGAGGAGGCATGGATAATAAACGCACCGACGGAACTCTACAATTACGAAGAGCCAGATGAGTACCGGCTGCCGTACGACACCGATGAGATACCGTACGATTGGGATGTGAGGATGGGGTGACCGTCCATCTCATCACTCCTGATGAGTCTCTTGAGGAGTGACCAGTCGCTACTTGATGTGTCCATTCGTCATGTGCAAGGGGCTGGAGGACATGTTTCGCCCCGTCAGGGGGATGGGATCGGAATGGTTGCGCACTCGATGAGAATGTTCAATTTATGTGGATAAAAACAGACCATGGTTGAACAAGGGGCCAGACCCCTCTAGATGATGGCTTCAACGGCATATTGAGAGCGTAGAATGATGCGGTCGAACGTTATCATCAGCAGATAGGGTCAATATCGTTGATACAGATGTGCGCCATTGCTGTCGTACGTCTTTCTTGCATCGAATGAACGCTCGTCAGCTTCTACATACTTATCTTCCATTTGGCCACTTGCCTCCCTGGTGACCAGGATCGCATCCATGTTAATATTATATGTCCCATAATATATGTAAGAGCCTGGGTCGATGCTATTTATTTCCATCGGCAAGAATCTTAAATTATTTATCGAGTTAGCACTGGAGACTATCTCCCTCCTATAGCCATCTGCATATATGAGCTCATCAACCCTCATCGAATTGATCCACTTACTGGCCGTATATTGACTGTCGCTGTTCCGATTGTAGTCCATATCAGGGTCCAGGGCGATGGATGATGCCGGCTCTCCTGCAACCTCATAGACAAGACCAGTATCGAAAAGGAGGAAGATCGCCAAGATGATGGCTGCGAAATGAAAATGGCCAGTCATATATGTATCAGAAGCTCGTATTGTTCGAGAGATCTTGCTACATATCGTTCTCAATGAATTCCAAATTTCGATGATTCCGATGATGACGTATGGTGCTAGGACAACCAGACCGATATGGAAGAACCTGGAAGAGTTCAATGCGTTAGCAAAGTTTGGTATGAAGAGACATAGGGCCAGGATCATTAGCATTGAGAAGGAGATGATGATGTAACTAGGTTGGATCCTATATCTATCCCGTCCAACGATGGTGTGGATGACGCCGATTACCAATGAAAATTGCGTGAACACGTAGAGCAAAATCGTTATTTCACGGAAGAAAGAGACGCTTAATGAGGTAGTGCCTCCAGACGATATTGCTCCACTCCCCGATGAAAACAACTGCTCTACCATGCTGTCAATGAGGGAAACAATCTGGAGATATAGGGAGGAACCCGAGGAGAAAAAATACCACAGTATTGTGAGCAATATTAAGGCTGAAAAGACGTACAAATTCCTGCGACCGATCTTTACCTTGGCCAATGGCCTGAGGAATTCCACCAGAGCATTGCCATTGTTCGATCCCTCATGAATCTGACCTGATGAACTGTTCAGATACCGGAAGATGGCCCTTATTAGAATCAGCAATATGACCGAGATCAGGGCTGCCAATATCGTGATGTATGTGAGGCCATAGTGAGATATGACGATTGATAGAATGAATATGACTGATAACATCAATCTGTACGTTTGTTTCAACTCTGACGCGTAAACAAGAAGGAGCACCAACAGCAGAAACAGCTCGGCGATCTGTTGCCTTGCTACTTGTAGCATTTCCCCATGGAAAACGAACAATGATGCGAAGAAGAAGCAGGCGAAGAGTGCGATCCGTTGATCAAACTGTGATCTGAATAATTGATAAAGGCCAATAGGCAATAATGAGAATATCAACGGATATATCACTTTATAAACGGAGATCAGGTCCAATCCGCCGAACATCGATATCATTGGAGCTAGGATCGTGACGCTGAGCATGCTGTTGACTATGATGGGGATGTTGATGTCCCAATAGCCGTTCGTAACGACAAGATTGCTCAAGAAGAACTCGATCTGGATGTCCCATCCCCATGGATATTCATAAACAAGAGATCGGTTCAGCAGTAGTGCAATCGAGAACGCCCAGACAATGAACGGATAGAGTTCAGGATGGGACCACTTCCTCACACTAGATGATACTATTATTGATGCTGCATATAATAAAATGATTATGTTTATTATATTATTTTCATATAGATTGAAAATGATGGTGCCTAGTACAGATAATAGTGGCAACAGAGCGATGAAAAGAATGTAAGAGCGGTTCTCAAGAATCAGGGGGGGAATTGACCTGAGACGTGCGGTGTCCCAGCCTCCTCGATCGACCAATCCCAGAATGGTCACCGTTATGAGTACTATCGGGAGGACATATGTTTCAGTGAAAGGATTCGTTACACCACAAAGCGGAAGAAGGAAATTTATCAGCAGACCGATGAAAAATATCAATACTATGCTTAAGCCCACGGAGAAGATGATCGTCCATGCAATCCCTGCTCCCTCTGGCTTCAATCGTCTGAGCAATAGGAATCCGGGCAAGAACAGTATGAACGGGACGGCCACCATTGGCCTTACGAAAGACGCTACAAGGCCATATGGTTCGAGCAATGACAATGCGACTATTATTACCTCCAAGCTAAGGATGCAGATAAGCAAGGATCGATTTTTTTTAATTGAATTATAAACGGTCGTCCATACCATCATAACGGCCATGCATGTTAGATGTCACAGGAAATAATCCTGGGATTAATAGATATGTGCATTGAAATACCGATCAGAGGCATTTGGCCATGTTCCACAGCGAAGCGATATGTGTGCATTGCAATGACATGATACGACCAAGCGGCCCTCGAGTCCTGATCAGGTGCCATCGATGTCGTGTCTTTACGACAAGAGATGATAGGGCATCAAGTCATGATCGTTCTAAACGGCGTTTCAATCCACAATAGCTCATGACCCATCACATGGTGTAAGTGGCCGTTGGACGGCAGTAAAAGGGCAGTTCACATCGACATACATCTTCCCCTGGTGGGCCATAGTCAGTTCAACTGTTTCAATCAAGTCCATCCAGTGGCATCGGGGAGCCATTATGCGCCCATAGGATGAAGTCATGATTGCATGGCAGGGATGCATTAGCCATGGCTGAAAAGATGACCATCATGTTAAAATAGTCACACTCTATCGGAACCCGATAGTGAACCCTTCAGCTAATGTTCAGAGGAATCGCGAACGGACCATCCTGGCGGTCCTAGCCTCGTTGGCCTTGATGACGATGTTCGTGGAGATCATGCTCGTCCCGGCGCTGCCGGCCATGGTGCGTGACTTCCCTCAGCAAGCGGGATGGATCCCCTGGGTGCTGTCCATCTATATGCTGGTGGGCGCCGTGGTGACGCCCCTGGTCGGCCGCCTGGGGGACATGTACGGCAAGAAGCGCGTGCTCATCGCCGTCATGGTCCTGTATCTCATCGCGTTGCTGGGCGGGGGCTTCTCGATCGCCATATCGGAGGCGCTGTTCGGCGCCCCATCCATATTCGTGCTGCTGTTCTTCCGCGCCCTGCAGGGCGTGGGGATGGGCATGTTCACGCTGGCCTTCGGCATCGTCCGCGACACCTTCCCGCCGGCCAAGGTGCCTATGGCCATCGGTATCATACCCTCGATGTTCGCCGTAGGAGTGAGCATAGGCCTGATTGGCGGAGGATGGATCACCTCGGTCGGAAGGTGGAACGACGCGTTCTACGCCGTCACCATGCCGTTCCTAGCCCTCACTGTCGCTTCCGCCTACCTCATCAAGGAGCCGGCCTTCTCAGCGAGAGGTTCCCTGGACGTTCCAGGAGCATTCCTGCTGGGCAGCGGCGTCTTCCTGTTCCTGCTTTCATTGGTACAAGGTGAGGAGCAGGGCTGGAGCAGCTCCGGGTTCATCGTCCCCATCGTCCTATCGGTCGTTCTGCTGGCCGCCTTCGTGCTGGTGGAGCGGAAGGTCAGGGAGCCCATCATGCGCCCCAGCCTGTTCAGGAGCAGGGGCATCATCGGCGCCAACGTGGCTGCGCTGTTCGTCGGCATCACCATGTTCATGGTGTTCCAGACCCTGCCGTTCTTCCTGATGACACCCCAGTTCGCGGGCGGGCTGTTCGGCCTCGAGGACACGTTGCAGGTGGGCATCTACATGCTTCCGAACGCCATCGCCACGCTGATATTCAGCGGCATCGGCGGCATGCAGGCCCGCCGCACCGGGGCCTTCAAGGTTCTCATCACTGGCATGGCCATCATGGCGGTCGGCTTCGTCTCGCTGATCTTCCTACACTCCAACTTCATCGAACTGACGCTGTCCCAGACCATCCTGGGGGCTGGCACCGCGCTGTGCATGGTGTCCCTGATCAACGTGGTGGTGGAGTCCTGCCCCAAGAGCGAGTTCGGAGTGGCCTCGGGCATGAACACACTGTTCCGCATCATCGGTGGCTCCGTCGGCCCAGTGCTAGCGACCGCCATCCTGGCCACCAACACCGTCGCCTTCGGAAGCATGGTGCTGTACACCGAACAGGGATACGTCAATGCGTGGACCGCGGGGCTGCTGTTCGCGCTCATCGGGCTGGCGGCCAGCATCGTCCTCCGACCTCGGGAGACATGCTCGGTCGACGACCTCGTGGCCGAGGATCGGGGGCCAGAATGACAAAGTTATAATTGCATGGCGAAGATGGGTGGGGCATGGCTGAAAAGGTGACCATCCGCGCATGCCCATACTGCGGGAGCATGGACACTCATCCTGCGCTTCTGTTCGGAGGGCCGTTGCCGTGGGTGGACCACAATGATGGCGGATACATATGCCGGAATTGTGGGAAGACCGCAGTCCCGCTGGACTTCGACACGCTTGACGAGCTGAAGGCGTTTCAACGCAGCCTGTCTGGCAATGTGGACGATAGCACTCAGACCTTCTATCAAGTCCCGATTCTGCCGGTGGACACGTTCACGCTATTTCGCGTCCCGGTCATCGACCTTCCTGTCGGGCAGATAGCCGACGTGACGGAGGCGGAGTGGAGGAACGGCCGCATCGAGCCAGTTGGACAAAGGGCGAAGTTCATCCGCTACTGGAGGGCGGTGGACTCGCCACGATACTCGGCGAAGGAGATAGCGCTGTGGGACCTCTCAGGAATAAGGGATGGCCATCCCAACTTCGAGGTGTTGAAGAAGCTGGTGCGCTCCAGATACCAGGTGTGGCTGGACCTTGGCATGCGGTCCGTGCAGGATGTGTTCGACTCGTTCACCATGGACGTTTCCAGGGGCATCATCGGCACGCTGACCGCCCCTGGACTGGAGCTTTTCGAGGAAGCTTTCGAGCTGACGGACCGCGCGGTACCGTGCATCCATTACGACCGAAAGGTGCTCTGGCCGTCGCGCCGATCGGGACCGGAGAAGCTGGAGACGGCAGTGGCGGAACTGGTGGACATCGGCTACGAGGAGATCGGCGTCATCGACCTGCCGCGACTGGGGAGGAGGAACGGTCCTGACGCCGACATGTTGGCCCGCCTGGAGAGGCTGGACGCCAAGTTCATTCTTGGTGGTGGCATAACCGAGACGGACGTGGAGCGTCTTCGGGCATCGGGCATGCTCGGGGCGTTCATGGACCCGTTCACTCCCATCATCGGCGATCTGCTTGAGGAGGAGGAAAGGACGTTGCCGTCGGAGAGCTTCACCACGACAAAGAGGCCTGCGGCGAGCGGACGACCGGCGTCGGCGGATTGAGATGCACCGTTCTCACGATCGAGTCGACTGAACATGGCCGCCCTTCGCGCCTATTGATATGCAATCTCTCAACCCATGCCATCTCATCCCCTAGGGCGTTCATTTATGGATGGAATATCAGGTTAACTGATCACGCCGATCGAACAGCCTAATTCAGCAATGCATATCCGCAATTAAATGATCCATTTGATCAATCATGATGAGTGAGCTACACCAATTGACTCGATGTAAACCATCATGTTATCCAGTGAAGCATAGGTACAAAGATGGTTTCAACCCCAAGATTACCGTCAGCAAGGAGTTCGGTCCTCGCGTCAGGAAGATACTAGAGCTCGATATGGAGCTAGACAGGTACATCCTGAGCGCTACCGATCACCTGGACCTTCTAACGGAAGTATACGCTTCCAACATCTATTGGTCCACCAGCCTGGAGGGCAATCCGTTGTCAGAGGATGAGGTTCGGATCGTGACCCGGGATACACTCTCCGGCAATATGAAAGAAAGCAGGAACGGTCCCGTTCAAGAGGTCATCAATCACCTCATCTGTCTGCACTCTCCTGATGCGTTCTGTCTGCCGTGGAGCGATCCCACGATCTGTGCGCTTAACTATCTCTTGCTGAAGGGGACGGGCAGCTCATCGACCATCGGGAGATATCGAGACGAGCCGGCAATGGTCGGCGAACCTTTGACAGGAGAGGAGCATTTCATCCCAGCCCCGCCCGAGTGGATACCGAAGGAGATGTCTCAGCTGATCCAATGGACGAACGATCAGGCACTCGTCTATGAGCCCATCATCGCCGCCACCGTCATGTCCCATGAGTTCGAGAGCATTCATCCTTTCGCCGATGGTAACGGACGAACCGGTCGGTCGCTGTTCCATCTGTATCTGCAACAGAGAGCGCTCAAGAACTCTCACCTATGCAAGATAGATCATAAACTGCTCGAGAACAAGAACCTATACTATGATCTCCTGGCATACACCGATCAGACCGGCTCCTATGAAGAGCTCATCGAGCTGGTCTCGATCGCAGTGCTGAAGAGCTATGAGGAAGCACAGGAAGCGCTTAGCAAGAAAGACCTGCTCAGCGCGGGGCTGGACGAGGCGTCGAAGCGGTTGCTGATCAAGGCGAAGGCTCGCAAGGGCTACTTCTCCAGGAAGGAGGCGGCGAGCTGGGTGGACGGGATGAGCGAGCAGACTGTCGGAAAGCGCCTCAACGAGCTGGAGGAAATGGGCGCGCTCGAGTCGACAGGGCAGACCAGGGCGAAGAGATATAGGATGAAGGATCCGCTTGCAAATTTCAAGGCGGTGGCAATGGCGGTCAGGAAAGCGGAGTCGGGTGAGGACGTTGAGACGCCTAGAGTCCCACGTTAGCGGACCTCTTTTCGGCCATTTCCCGCCTGTATGAGCCATCCAGCACCCTTCTGCACCAGGCACGGTTCTCCAGGTACCATTGGACGGTCCTTCTGATGCCGGTTTCGAACGACTCCGTGGGAGTCCAGCCGAGCTCGTTCTTGATCTTGGTGGCGTCGATCGCATACCGCCTATCGTGGCCGGGGCGGTCCTTGACGAAGGTTATGAGGTCCTCGTATCGCTCGATGTTGCTGGGCTTATTGGGGGCCAGTTCTTCGAGGAGGCGACAGATGCATTTCACCACCTCGATGTTCTTCCTCTCGGCATCGCCCCCGATGTTGTACGTCTCACCGATCGCTCCTTCGGCGATGACCTTGCATAGCGCCCGGACATGGTCGTCGACGTACAGCCAGTCACGAACCTGATCGCCCTTCCCATAGATGGGCAGCGGTTTGCCGTCCAGTGCGTTCAGGATGACCAGCGGTATCAGCTTCTCCGGGAACTGGTACGGACCATAGTTGTTCGAGCAGTTGGTGACCACGGTCGGCAGTCCGTAGGTCCGATGCCATGCCCTTACCAGATGGTCGGAGCTCGCCTTGCTCGCGGAGTATGGGGAGCTAGGCGCGTACGGCGTGCTCTCGGTGAACCGTTCCCTGGAGTCCCCTAGGTCGCCATACACCTCGTCGGTCGAAACATGTAAGAAGCGGAAACCGTCCCGTTCGGAGGGGGCCAACCTTGCCCAATGGTCCCTGGCCGCCTCCAGCAGGGTGTACGTCCCGAGGATGTTGGTTTGGATGAACTCCGCCGGGCCATCGATCGACCGGTCGACGTGCGACTCGGCCGCCAGGTGCATTACCCTGTCAGGCCGGTACCGCTCGAACACCCGACGCAGTCCGGCAGGGTCGCAGATGTCAACTTGTTCGAAGTGATAACGAGGACTATCGTCGACCTCGCTCAGGGACTCGAGGTTGCCAGCGTACGTCAGCTTGTCGACGACGACCACTTCGTGATCTGTATGACCGATCAGGTGACGGACGACCGCCGAGCCGATGAAGCCCGCGCCGCCGGTGACGATTATGGTTTCCATCCGATGCCTGCCCCTGCGGTGTTGCCGCCTATTCCCTAGCAGGAACCGACTATACATTCTTAAGTCATCCGTCACAGGGTTCGAGGCGATGTCGTGCTCCGCGCTCGATCCTTGCCGGCAGCGGGCGATATCGTGGCGATGAACGTGTCGGGGCGGATCATGAACGATGACGGAACGTATGTGCCCGCCCATTGCTCATCGAGCTACGCACCGCTCGTGAGTCGAATAGATTGATTACCGTGCCGCTGCATTGCCATAGCGTGAACGGCCTGCTGGGGCTCATCATCATCGTCATCGTCGCGTTCGTGCCTGCCATCCTGTACCTGCTATGGGTGCGCTCCGCCGAGATATATCAACGAGAGCCCCTGTTCGCCGTCCAGGGCGTTTTCCTCTACGGCATGTCGATAGCGCTGTTGCTGGCGTTGGTGCTCGAAACGGTGGCCATAATATTCATCGAGATCGTGGCCGGCGGGCTGAGCATAATAGCATACAACCTCATCCTGGCCGTCATCCTTGCGCCGATCATCGAGGAGTTCACGAAGGCCACCGGCGTGATGACCGTCACCCGGCGGCTGGTGGAGCCGGAGAACGGTCTCGTCTACGGTGCCGCGGTGGGCCTGGGATTCGCCGCGGTGGAGAACGTCCTTTACTACATAACCGCCCTGGAGGCCGGGACCGACGTCTTCATCGCCACGGCGATCGCGAGGACCCTGACCTCCACGCTGCTGCATACATCGGCCAGCGCCCTGGTGGGGTTCGGCATGTCCCGCTCCCGATGCTTCTACATGTTCTACGGCAGCCCGCGGTCGTGGCTCCCGTATTACGGTGCCGCGGTGGTGCTGCATGCGGCCTTCAACCTCCTCGCGTCCATTAGCCTGTTCGACCCCACGGCCACCGGCATCCTGTCGTTCATCGGCCTGATCCTCTCCGGGATACTGACCTGGGCCGTGGTGGCGTGGATACAGAGGAAGATAGTGCAGCTGGACCTCGAGAACGCTGCCGGCGTGATCAGGTGCGAGTGAGCTCTCCCCTGTTCAGCCGGAGGGCGTTGAGGATGACGGCGAGCGACACGCCAAGGTCCCCGATCAGGATGGCCATCCACAGCGTCACCGCGCCAGGGAACGCCAGAACGGTCAGCGTGAACTTGACCAGCAGGGAGGTGGCGATGTTCTGCTTGATGACCGACCTTGCCCGCCGGCCGAGGCGGATCGAGTAGAGCAAGGAGCGGAGGTCGTCGCCCATGAGCGCGACGTCCGACGCCTCCAATGCCACGTCGGTCCCGGCCACTCCCATGGCCATCCCGATGTCGGCCCTTGCCAGCGCCGGGGCGTCGTTGATGCCGTCGCCCACCATGAGCAGCGTCCCGTACCTCTCCTGATACCCATCGACGGCCGAGAGCTTGTCCTGGGGGAGCAGTCCGGCGCGGAACTCGTCGATGCCCAGCTCCCTTGCAACCTTCTCGGCGACCGGTAGGGCGTCGCCGGTCAGCATGACGGTCTTGATGCCCATCCCCTTGAGGCCATCGACCACTTCCCTTGCCTCCGGCCGCGGGGTGTCGCGAATGGTGAGGAGGCCCATCATCTCATCCTCCCCGCCGACCAGCACGACGGTGGTGCCGGCCTGGGTCCTCGACCCGATCATCTCCTCCCACGGCGAGAGGTCGATGCCACGCTCGCGGAAGAAATCGGGGCTGCCGGCATACACCACACGATCGAGGATCTGGATGCCCACGCCCTTCCCGGTGAAGGCCTGGAAGGAGGTCCCTTGCTCGAACTCGACATCCTCGGAGCGAGCCCGCTCCATCACCGCCCTGGCCAGATGATGCTCCGAGCGGTTCTCCGCCGAGGCTGCGACCTTGAGGACCTCCCTTGCTGAATACTTGCCGAACGGGACTACCTCCTCCACCACCGTTCGGCCAGAGGTGAGCGTTCCGGTCTTGTCGAACGCCACGACCTTGACGTCGCTCATCCTCTCGAGGTACAGGCCCCCCTTGAACAGCACGCCGCGCCGGGCGCCGCCGGATATGGCGGAGACCACCGATACCGGGGTGGAGAGCACGAGGGCGCATGGGCAGGATATGACGAGGATGACGAGCCCTCGGTAGAACCATTCCTCCAGCGGCTGACCGAAGAGGATGGAAGGCAGGAACATGGTGGCAACGGCGATGGCTATGACAGCCGGCGTGTAATAGCGGGCGAAGCGGTCCACGAACCTCTCCGATGGCGCCTTGGTAGCCTCCGCCTCCTCCACCATCCGCACGATCTTCGATATCACGTTGTCCTCGAAGCGCTTCGTCACCCTGACGTCCAGCGCCCCGGAGCCGTTCAGGGTGCCGCCGAACACGGCGTCACCCGGTCCCTTTGACACGGGCACGCTCTCCCCGGTGACTGCGCTCTCCTCCACTGTCGAAGCCCCCCGGACGACCTCCCCGTCCACCGGGATGCGCTCGCCCGGCCGGACGATGGCCACGTCGCCCACCCTGATGTCCGTGACATCGATGCTCGTCTCCTTCCCATCACGGAGTATCCTGGCGGCCCTTGGCACGAAGTCCAGCAGCTGGGATATGGAGCGGCGGGTCCGCACCACCGAGAACGATTCCAGCAGCTCGGCCAGGGAGAACAGGAAGACGATGGACGCCGCCTCCTCGTAGGAACGGATGAGCACCGCGCCGATCACCGCGATGATCATCAGCACGTTCATGTCCAGGTAGCGCTCCCGGAGCGATGCGACGCCGCGAACGGCGATATAGTAACCGCCCGTGACGATGGCGGCGGCATAGGCGGGGAGATATAGGAGCGGCTCTTCGAGAAGGAACTCTCCGACCGCGCCCATGAAGAGCAGGATGCCGGATGCGATGGTGATGAGCAACCGCTTGTTCCCAAGGGACCAGAAGTCCTCAAGAGGAGCTTCCTCCTCCCTATACCCATAACCCAGGCGCCGCAGGACGCCATGTACGTCCTCGGGCGCAACCTTGTCGCGGTCGGCCTCCACGTTCAATCGGCCAAGGGTATAGGACACGCGGACCTGGCGCACGCCATCGATGGACAGGACGGCCTTCTCGATCTTCTTGGCGCATTCGATGCAGTCCATCCCCTCGACGCCGACGACCATTCGACGAGGCTCGCCCATGTCCAGGATGAACCTTCCGACGCTATATAGAGGATGTGCTAAGCCGCCGTCGCCAGATTAATAAACGGCGATCAGAAGATGGCCATGGTTATGCGGACGTCCTTGTGCCCCAGCAGTTCGGAGAGAAGCTTGCGCACCTCTTCGCCGTCGCCGTCAAGGACTATCTGCTCCACGCACCGCTGCCCCAGGTGGGTGTGCATCGACGAATGCACGATGTCCGAGTACTGGTGGACGATCTCGTGCACGTGGAGCTTCTTCCGGTCGGAATAGACGATGGATAGTGCGCAGGACACCTTCCCTTCCATGCCATCGGCCCAGTTGTTGGCGGACACGAACCGGGCGAGCGCGTCCCTCACCGCGTCGGAGCGAGAGGAGAAGCCCGCCTGGCTAGCCACCTTCTCGAACTCCTTCAGTTCCTGAGCGGATAGAGAGACGCTGATGACCACCATGTGAACGTCGATGCAACGATGCGTAAGTAGATGGATATTTCGCTATCGAGAGACGAGGTTGCGACCGAGGGAGCGCGCGTCGTTCAACGCGTCCGGGTCGTCGAGGATGGACGCCTTCTCCTCGAACCCGCCATACGTCAATGCCGTCATGTCCGCGTCAAGGGTCAGGAACCATATCTTGGCTGGTCTTAATGCCGATTGGAAATCGGCGTTCCTCCTCGCCCCGACCGCGATGATCGCCCCCCTTCTCTTCATACCCTGCATGCCCAGCACGTACTTCCTTATCCAGTACACCTGTCCGCGGTCGATCATCGCCTTGAGCTGGGATGACAAGCCTTCGAAATATATCGGAGACGCCAGGATTATCGCGTCGGCGCGTTCGATGAGATGATGGACATCCTTGAGGTCGTCGTCCACCACGCAGCTGCATCCATCATCGCAGCCGCCGCAGGAGATGCAGCCGGAGTAGGAAAGAGTTGAGAGAACGATCTTGCGAACGTCCGCTCCCCCCTCGGCCGCCCCCTGCAGTGCGGCGTCGAGGAGCAGTTCGGTGTTGCCTCCCCGGCGGGGGCTGCCGGCGATGCCAAGGACGAAGGTCATGTGGCATCGATGCAGGCCGGTCGATAAAAAGATTCAGGCGTCTAGACCTCCAGCAGGTCCGACGGCTCGTATCGAGGGAGCAGGACCGTGAACCTTGCTCCCTGGGTATGGTCCCCGGGGACGCGGTCCTCCGCCCACACCTGGCCACCATAGCGCCGCACCAGCTCGGCCACGACCGAGAGTCCGATGCCGTGCCCCTCGGCGGCGTGAGAGGTGCTCAATTGATCGAAGCGTTTGAACAGCCGAGCCTTCCTCTCGTCGGGGATGCCGCGGCCTCTGTCCTCCACGAAGACCTTCCACCATGCCCCTCCCTCGTCGCAGCCCTCCAGTCCGATGCTCACCGGACGACCGTTGCCATACTTGCACGCGTTGGACAATATGTTGTAGAACAACCCCTTCAGGAACGAATTGCCCAGGACGAGGGCTCTCTCGACCGAAGGCTGGAACATCATCTCGATGTCCTCATAGACCGCGTTGGAGGAGATGTCGCCGATGGCCTCGCCGATGACCTTCACGAGATCCGTCGACTCCAGGCTCCAGCCCTTTTCGTTAGAGCGCATGGCTAACATCTGGCGGACGTCGGCGATCATCTCGGAGATGTTGTCCGACTGCACGAGCGCCGAGCGGACATAGCGAAGCTGCCTCTCGTCAAGCGTAGGCTCTCGGAGCAGCATCTCCAGGTAGCTATGGATCGGGGAGTTGAAGTTCGCCACATCATGGGTCAGCAGCACATTGAACATCTGAAGGGTGGAGGCGGTCCTCTTGAGGTCGCCGAACATCTGGGCATTGTTTATAGCCATGGCGGCCTGCACCGAGAAGGTCTCGATCAGTTCGTACTGGGAGTGGTCGAACGGAACTCCCGGGGTCTTCTCCAGGCTCATCACGCCGAGCACCTGGTCGTTGAACACCAGGGGCACGACTATCATGGAGCTGGGGGTGTCCGGGGGGTTCATGAGGCCCTTCGTCCAGGGGTCGAGGTCGGCGCGCGGGGCCAGGATGCCCTTCCCGGTGAAGGCGACCATCCCCACCAGGCCCTCTCCGATATCGAGCTCTATCGTGGGGTCGAACGCATATCGCGTCTTCATGGTGAGGATGCGGAGCTTTCCCTGTTCATGGTCCACCTCGAACAGGAAACAGTTCTCCGCATCGACCAGCGACATGGCGACATCGATGATCGTATGCAGCACCTCGTTCAGGTCCAGCGACCTGCTCACGGCCTTGGAGGCCTCATACAGCCCATGCAGCTGGGTGTTGCGCCTCTTCCTCTCCATGTTCAACGCATGGTTCCGAAGCGAGATGTTGATCTGACTGCAGAGGACCTGCAGTATGCGGGAGTACTGTCGGACGCTCGGCGCCTCTCCCCTCCTTCCGAAGACTATGCATCCGCGCGACCGGGGGCGTTCGCGCAGGGAGAAGGCGGCGAACGATGTTATGTCGCCCGGGAGGGGATGTATATCGCATGAATCGATGTCTGAGATGATGGTGCCTGCCTCCATCACCGCCTGGTCCAGCGGGATCCCGTCCGGGCCAGTGGATTCCAGCAGTTCCCTGGCCCCTCCAGGCTCGATGCCGTGATATATCATCACGAAGCAGCCGCCGGAATAGAACAGTTGGGCGATGGCGAAATCGAGGTCCAGCACCTCCACGACATGCGGCAGCTCCCTGTCCAGCGCTGCGTGGAGGTCATCCACCTCGATCGTCTCAGGCGCCTCCCATGGAAGCCTCTCCTTGGGGTCCTCATACCTTGCCATCTCACCCCCGTCGATGATGTTAAAGAAGAGTATGGCGCCTGTCGCCTGGCCGTCCGATGGCGAGGGGACCATGGTGAGGCGGGCCCTTGAGGGACCGCGGAGCGTCTGGAGCGTCGTGGTCGCCGACTGGATCTCACCTGTCGCCATACACCGCTCCACCGCCGCGATCACCGGCGAACCATGTCGGACGAAGCATCCTGCCAGCAAGGAGCGGAGCGGCGTTCCGATGAGCTCATCGGCCGCCCGGCCGAACAGTTCCTCGGCGACCGGGCCGACGAAGACTATCTGCAATGATCTATCGATCACTACAAGGGGAGCGTCGATGGCGCTTGCGAGATGCTGGATGTTGACGGCCACGCCGCCGAAAGGCTCGGCATGCCTATAGGCCTCGTCCCCTACCTGGTCCGACATGAGCGGCGGAATTGATTGGTCATATTTATCAATCCATATTGAATTATCAAAAGATGCTAATGCGCCGCGCCCATGTGAGCATACCACTTGCCTAGCTGGAAGGAATGTTAACGTCCATTCTGTTAATTACAATAATTTCAACGCAATGTTTTAAATACTGGTCCACATTACAGGCTTCAAGAGTGCGCGGGAAGGGCTCACCCCCCTATATTCTCCTCCTGAAATAACGGTGATTCATGTTCCGCCTTGAACAACCCTTCCCCGCCTCTTTTCTTCTGACCATAATCTTGAATTCTCATAGCTCCATTTTATGAGCATGGCCGCTCCCCCCTGCCTTGGTGCGATGACCACCCTGCGAGACCATGATCGCCTCTCCCATCTGGATGTGGAGTTCTTCGAGGTGCTCGTGCTGGAAGGGGACGACGTCCGGGACATCGAGGCATTGCTGTCGAAGGATGAGAGATGCCGGATCGTCCATGCTCCCGAGAAGATGCGCGTGAACGGTCGGCCGGAGCTGATCGACCTGGCAGCCGAGGACCGGGACCTTCGTGGAATGTTCGTGGATAGGGTGAACGAGGTATCTACCACGGCCGCCCGGCTGGGCGTTCCGACGGTGATACATCCCGGTGGCGTGAGGAGGGAGCCATCGGACGGGGCATCGCTCGGGGAGAACCTGAGGGAGTCCCTCTCCGCCCTTGACGGCAAGCTGTGGCTGGAGAACATGCCCCGCCGCTATCATGTGGACGGGGAGAAGAGGTACTGCAACATATGCACCTCTCCGGACGACCTTGCAAGCATGCTGCCGCATCTGGACGGGGTCACCCTGGACATCTCCCATGCCTACCTCTCCGTGGAGCGGGGAGGAAACGCGGCCATCGCATCGTTCTTCGAGAGGCTGCGAGGGAGCGTTCGACATGTCCACCTGTCCGATGCGGCGCAGCCGGACAGGGAGGGGCTGCAGCTGGGAGACGGTGACGTCGACCTCGCGGTCCTTCCCCGAATGCGTTCCATCCCCGTGCTGCTGGAGGTATGGAACGGACATCTGGACGATGGAGCGGGTTTCGCCGAGGCATTGCGGAGGGTGAGGTCGTCGGAATCCTGGTTCATGGGCTGCATCCCTTGAACTTCGAACCATGGTGATGTGCGGCAGACCAGCGTCGAAGGACGGGGAGAGGGCCTACCTTGTTCATACGCCCCGCCTCCCTGGACCGCCTGGCATCCTCGCCCTTGCGACCCGTCATTCATGACATGCTAGCTTCTGGAAGGATACATATATCAGTCTGAGATTTAGGAGAGAGGATGGACGAAGGCGACTTCACCAAGGCCCGTTCGATCATTTTCCCCAGGAATGTTCTGGTCGGACATGGCGTGCTTGGGCAGATACCAGAGGTATGCAAGGAGTTCGGGCTGAGCGGTACCGCCCTGCTCGTGACCGGGCCCAAGACGAAGGACGTCGCGTCCGAGAAGATCAAGATGCGCCTTGACGATGGCGGCTACGATGTCCATTCCGTCGTGGTGGGAGAGGCCACGAAGGACAACCTCGACAAGGTCGAGGAAGTGGCTCGCGAGGTCAAGGCAAATTTCCTCATAGGCATAGGTGGCGGCAGCAAGATCGACCTCGCCAAGATGGCCGCGAAGGACCTCGGCGTGGAGTTCATATCCGTACCTACCTCTGCATCTCACGACGGCATCGCGTCCGGCAGGGCGTCGATAAAGGGGGAGGACGGCCCTCTATCTCTCGATGCCAAGGTGCCTCTGGGCGTGGTGGCCGACACCTCGGTCATCGTACAGGCCCCCTACCGACTGCTGGCATCAGGCTGCGCCGACGTGATATCCAATTCCACCGCCGTGAAGGACTGGGAGTTCGCCAGGAAGCTGAGGGGAGAGGAGTTCTCCCGCTCGGCGTACTCCCTTGCCGTATACACGGCGGAGACCATCATTGACAACGCGGACATAATAAAGCCCAATCAGGAGGAGAGCGTCTGGGTGGCCATCCGACCCATCATCATCTCCGGCATATCGATGTCGGTGGCCGGCTCCTCCCGTCCCACGTCCGGCTCGGAACACATGTTCTCACATGCCATGGACAGGATCTGTCCGGGAAGAGGTTTGCATGGGGAGCAATGCGGCATAGGCGCCATCATGATGATGTACCTGCATGGTGGCGACTGGAAGCGCATTCGGGACGCCTTGATCAAGATCGGGGCGCCAACATCGGCGAAGGAGCTCGGCATCCCGAGCGAGAAGATCATCGAGGCCCTTGTGACCGCACACAAGGTCCGCAGCAGGTTCACGATACTTGGCCAGGAAGGCCTGACGTATGAAGCGGCCGAACACCTGGCAACAATCACCAAAGTGATCTGAGGGCGATATCATGGTAGTCATCACATTGATCGGAGAGCATCAGGCCAAGATAGGGGAGCTGTTCGTATATCGGGGCCCCCTGACCGACTGCCGGGACTGTAAGCTCAAGGCGGTATGCTTCAACCTGGAGGCCGGCGGCCTCTACCGCATCACCAACGTGCGGGAGGTCAGGCACGACTGCCGCATCCATGAGGAGGGCGTGCGGGTGGTCGAGGTGGAGAAGGAGAAGCACCGCAGCGCTCTGCCGATGCGGTCCGCGATCGAGGGTTCCACCGTCACCTTCGAGGCGATGAAATGTGATGAGCTGGGTTGCGAGAACTGGCGTCTCTGTCACCCCATCGGGGTGGAGGGGAACCTGAAGTTCCGCGTGGCCAAGGTGGACAAGGAGCTGAAGTGCCCGGCCGGACATCGCATGGTGGCCGTCGTGCTGGAGTGACCTTCAGGCGAAAAGTCCTACCCTGGGTCAAGAGCGATTCCCTCCCGATCGGCAGCCGTGGCCATAGTGAAAGATAGTACTGTATGTTGAGAGAACGGAATGGATCGCGGCCATCCGTGCGAGCTTGCACCGGCGCCGCAGGTCCAGCCTAACGGAAGCTTTCGCCGGTCAGGCGCTCGAACATCTCGATGTATAGCTCGCTGACCCTCTTCACCTCTTCCTCCGGGAGCGGGGGGATGTCAGGTTCAGGCTTGCCGGCCTTGCGGGCCTCCATCAGGGCATCGTAGTAGCCGGTCTGACGATAGTACTGCCTCACGGCTTCCTTGGAGAGCTCGACGCACTCGCCCTTGGCATATGCATCATCGTCCCACCAGCGGTCCTCGTCCGCAGTGCCGAAGGTGTCCACCACCATCAGGTTGCGCTTGTCATCCATGGCGAACTCCTTCTTTCCGTCGACATGGATCAGCATCCTCTCCCCGACCTCCTCGGCTATTATCTCGTCGATCTTGGCCACCAGGTCGAAGAGGTCGTCCATCTCCTTCTCGGAGAGGCCGGAGATCCTCAGCGCCTCCTCCCGGGTGAGCAGGCGGTCCACGGGCTCCAGCTTGGTCGTTATCTCATAGAACGGGCGGGGAAGCTCCTCGCCATACTTCGGTTCATGGCCAGGATCGAAGCCCAGCTCCTCGGGGGAGATCTCCTTGCTCTTGATGCGGTCCCAGAGGGAGCCGGCGACATAGTGGCGGGAGATTATCTCAAGCGGGATCAGGTAGTTGGTGGTGCTGCCGTTGATGCGACTGTAGTCGGATATGACCTCCACGCGCCTGACGCGCATGCGGTTCGGCGGCACAAGCTCGGTGAAGTGTGTGCGGATCCCCGCCTTCCTTAGCACTTGGAACCAGAAAGCGGAACTGCGGCATAGCGTTTCCCCCTTGTGGGGTATCTGGGAGGGGATTACCTTATCGAATACGCTGATGTTATCCGTGAACACGAACTCCAGCGTTTGATCGTCCACCTCATAGACCTGCTTCACCTTTCCGGTTCTAACCAGCTTCATCGGATTGCACGCTCGTCTGATTGTAACATGAATGGGACATATACTATTTGTGGTCCGCCAGCGAAATTTTGGCGTCCAGATCTCGAGCGGAATACGACGAACGGAGAAATCTTAATGTCGCGAGGGCTCCAATGTTCAATGTCATGTCCCTTTTAGTGGAAGAGATCGGTCCATTCTCCCGCCTGGACGGCGAAAGGCATGATTACCAGACCGTCTTGCGAACGAGCGGCGAGGACCCTCTCTTCCTGAATCTTGACTGGCTATCGGCATGGTGGAAGGCGTTCGGTGAGACGTGGAAGCCCCTCGTCCTTCGCGTCACGGAAGGCGGCAGACCGGTCGGATACGCGCCGTTGGCGATGAACGAGCGGGGAAGGCACTGGGTCAAGATAGGGTTCATGGGCGCGGGGCCGTCGGACCGCTGCGGCATCATCGCCCAGGACGCACGCGCCGATGTCCACGACGCCATCTGGGAGCACCTGCGGGGGAGAGATGACTGGGACGTTCTGGAACTGAGGGACATGAGGCGCGATGGACCGACGGAGGAGGGGGTGAGAAGGGCGTTCCCCAACTGCGAGGAGGCACGCGAGATGGCGCCGTTCATCCGCCTGGGGGGCAGCTACGAGGAATACCTGGCGTCGCTGTCCGGGAACATGCGAGCCACCGTGGTGAAGGGATGGCGCCGATTGAAGGAGCATGGGGCGGAGTTCAAGAGCATGAGGTCCGCCAAAGGGGTCGAAGAGGCTGTTCACTGGCTGAAGGAACTTAGCGATCATAGATGGCGATCGTCCAGCTGCCTCCGTTCCCCTGGCATGACCCAGTTCGTCGAGGAGGCGGCGAAGCGCCTGGTCGGTCAAGGGGTCGTGTTCCACGCGATCCTCGTGGACGGGACGCCGCAGGCCATCGCCATGGGGCTGGAGGACCGCGACCGCTACCTCTACTACCTGTCAGGGTTCGGGCCCGATTACGCACATTGCTCGCCAGGCGCCGTGCTGATCAGTCGCATCATCGAGGAGTCCTATGGTCGAGGATGCAAGGAGGTGGACCTCCTTCGCGGGGCCGAGACGTACAAGTATCGGTTCAAGGCGGTGGACCGCATGCAGGTGCATCTTCGCACGGTCAACAAGGGCCTTGTACGCCGTACGCAATATTCGCTGAGAGAAGCGCCCCTTGTATGATCAGAACAGCTTCAACATGGTGGACGCGGGCATGTGCATGAACGCCTCGGCATAACCGTCCAGGGCGCTAGCCGCGGCGCGATAGCCGTTCATTCCCCTTGCCACGCGTTCGTAGTCTATGTCCGCGCATTGCGTTCCATGCTCCTGGATGGCGGCGACCTTGCGTTCCATCACCTCGGAGATCGGCACGAGAAGGTTTGGCATCAGGGTTCCCCAGATCTCATACATTATCAGGTCTGGCCTCTCATCCGTGCTCCGCAGGGCATCCGCGCATGCCTCGAACGTGCGAAGATGGTGGTCATGATTCTCGAACGGTGAGGGGATGAACACCGCGTCGTATCCTGACGATAACTCCTCGGCGATTATCCTTGTGGCATCCCGCGCGGATGGGAACGGCGTCTCATGCAGCACGTGGTCGGCGACGCCGAGATGCTCCAGGGCACGCGATATCTCCCCGCGCCGGTGCTCGATGGTGAAGTCTCCCTCCTGGATGGACAGGTACGCCACCCTGACCTTCTTGCCGGCGTCCACCAGCTTGATTATGCTTCCTCCGCAGCCGACCGCATCGTCGTCTGGATGCGGCGCCACCACGAGGAAGCGCTCCCCCGGCGGCAGCTCCATCACCTTGGGATTCCAGGACGTGCCTTCCAGCCTGGTCGGGACGGTGAAACGGTTCCTCAACTTCTCCATTATGAGCCGCAGCTCCATCGTAGCAGCGTTCGAAACTCCCACAACGAATAATAATCGAGCGCTGCCCTAATTAACCTTACACCGGGGGAGAGGGGGAAGTGAAGGTAGCTTTGCTGTCGATGTACAGCTTCGACGAGGTGAGGGGCGGGACCGAGCTGTTCACGGAGCATCTCAGGAAGGCGTTCCGGGACGTACATGTGATCACCTATTCCTCATCATCGAACGGCAAGGGCGTGGACCTGACGAGGCTTAACCTCGAAGAAGCGAGGAAAGGGGCCGCCATATGCCGTCACTTCCGCCGGCTGCATCGTCAGAATGATTACGACCTGGTGATCGCCAACTCGACGGCGGGATGGTACCTTGGCATGTCCAGGGTGGACGTCCCCATGATGAACGTTTACCACTTCACCATGCGGGGTCTTGCCGACCAGGTGCTGAAGGGAACGCCTGGATACCTGCCGTCGAAGTACGTGTCGTCCGTGTTCGAGAAGCTCGCCTCGGTCGGTAAGAGCAGCGTGGCCGTGTCGGCGAAGGTGTCGAGGGAGCTCTGGTCGATGTACCGGATACGTTCGAGGGTGATCGAGCACGGAGTGGACATGGAGACGTTCAGGCCGATCCCCAGGGATGAGGCGAGGGAGAGCATCGGACTTGACGAGGACGGGCCGGTGGGACTGTTCGTCGGGAGGGCCGATGCTACCAAAGGATTCGACATCCTGCAAGAGGTGGCGAGGAGGCGGCCAGGCATCCGGTTCCTCTGCGTCACCCCCTCCGGGGTCGAAGGGGGCGACATCGTGGTCCATCGCAACGTCCCCAACGAAATGATGCCCCTGTACTACTCATCGGCGGATTTCCTACTGTTCCCATCCCGCTACGAATCGGTCGGTTACGTCGGCCTGGAGGCCATGGCCTGCGATCTGCCCGTGGTCGCATCCCGCACCGGCGTGTTCGAGGACCTTGGCGAGGAGAGCGTGGGCCGGATCGTCCCGTCATGGGATCCGACTGAGTATCTAGAAGCCATAGACCACGTCCTATGCCACACGCCCCATCCAAGGAAGGTCGTGGAAGAGAGGTTCTCGATGGAGCGCTTCCTCGCCGACTATCAGGCCGCCGCGAGGGCGATGGCGAAAGGACGCGGCGGCGGTTGAAAAAGTATCGATCCCTTACGCCCCCGCCGATGCTGGCCACGATGCATTATCCATCCTGGACTATGAATATCATCAATGATATCTTCTGAAAAGCACATTTATAATATGTAAGGCGAACGGGAGGCGCCCGGGGGAAGGCGATCCGTTTGGATGACCTTTTTCCCGATAGGGCGAAAGCTCTGTGGCCGCCGCCATCGGCGGCCAACTGGTCGGCGGAGACGCTGGCCAGTGTCAAAAGTGACCAGAAGGGATGGGATAGCTTGAAAACACATGAGGCCAGCCGTGCTGCCGTCTGGGGTCCGCTCCTTCCAGGAAGCGCCCCAGGCGCGGCATGCAAAGTTGAGGTGTGGCCATGAGAATTGGCCAGCGGCGCCGAGTGGCGGCGCTGCTGAGGCCGCTGTCGGCGGTGCTCGTTATCGGGCTCCTCCTGACCGTGGTCATACCGCCACTGCTCGACGAGGGCGCTCCCCATGGAGCGATCATAGGAGGGCTGGGTAACCGGTCTTCAGACATCACCACGCCGTCCGGGGACGGCGGGGAGGTCGAGCCAAGGGATCGATATGAGGACTTCGAACTGGGCGTGGAGTCCTCCTCACTGGATGTGGAAGTAGGCGACTCCCATTATGAGGTACGGACGGATGAATACACCATCACGGTGTCTCAGGACGGCAACTTCGTCGATTACGTCGTCAAGCCGCATTTCACCGACGATGTCATCCGGTACCGGAGGATCAATCCGAACGTGGCGGCCGAAGGCACCGTCGACGAGAAGGGGAACGACCTCAACTGGGTGTCCATGAGGATCGCCGACCATGGTCGAGATGGTAATCGCGTGTGGTTCGTGGAGTCGTCCCCGCAGTTCAGCATGCGGAACGAGTTCACCATCTACCGGGACTACTTCGAGCTGGACACCACCTACATACCAGGCGAGAAGAACGCCGTGGTCGCCTACTTCGTCGGCCTGTACGATCAGGACGGGCGGATGATAGACCTGTTCTCTGACGGCAAGGTGCACCGCTACGTGCCCGGATTCGCAGAGGACAGGCCGAAGACGCATGGCATCGGAGGGTGGTATCCATCCTTCGAGATGTTCGCGCCCTCGTTCGACATCAGGCAGCCCGGCGGCGACCTGGGTCTTGAATGGGGATACAACGAGGAGGAGGCGTACCTGTGGGCGCCCGTATGGATGAAGGACTTCGGAGGAGGCGGTCCGTCCACCTTCTGCCTGAAGTTCTCATCGAAGAGCTCGGTGCTGCCTGACCCGGCGAAAGGGGAGGAGACGACGTACCACATGTTCGTGCGGCCGTACAAGCACTCCGACGGCGAACCCATAGGGCACAACTATGGTTACGCCAAATGGGTGGCTCATGAGATCGCGAAGGAGTGGTCGGTGCACAACACCGACATATTCCCGCTGACCATGAACACCCTGTCCACCTGGGACGAGGACCTGCGAAGGTGGGTGGAGAACAGCCAGATAACCGTGGCGATGCAATCCACCAACCCCGAGCAGATCGACTGGCATTACAAATCGGCCCAGCTGATGGTGCCGCACGACGGCACAATGCCCAGTTCATGGCAGCTGCACAACGCCCCCGGCCAGCAGATGTACTCGCCGTCCGGCTACCGCATAGCTAGCGCCGCTAGCCCCGAGTACCGCGAGCATCTGATCTACGGGGACCCGTACAACGACTGGTGGTGGTCTTCCGATGGCGTCTTCTGGGACGAGGTGAACGTCGTTGATGGCGCCAACAACATACGGAACGACTACAACCAGAAGGACGAGTTCGTCTACACCGGCTTCCTTCGCCTGGTGGAGGAGTCGTACGGATCGGGGAAGTTCGACTATGTCATAACCAACCCGTTCACCGCGCTGCTACACCTGTCGATGGTCTCCGACCTCAGCCTGATCGAGGGCTATGAGGCGGTGCCGATGTACAACAACGACCTGAAGGCCCACACCAGGTCGGTGATGAGCTTCGTCAACAACATGCCATCGGAACTGCGTCCGCACATCAGCGTGGACCAGAACTACGCCGCTTCGTCGGACGCCTGGGCGGTTCATTCCGTCCTCTTCGGCGCTGCCCGATACGGTTTCTACCCCAACCTGCGCTCGTACGATCCGGGCGCGGCGCAGATCCCGTACCTGAAGATGGCCGAGGACATGTTCCTTGCCATGGGCGCAGACCGCACCCGCGGTCCGCAGTTCTGGCCCGCGACGATCGACCTCGGCAGCGAGGGGAACGAGGTCGTCACGAACCGGCCCATGGTCGTGATGACCGGGGCAGGGGCGGTGAACGTGGAGTTCACCTCGGCGAGCGAACGGTACTCGCTCACCAACCTGTGGTCCACCGACAGGGACTTCGTGGTGGTGCTGCCCGCCGACGCCGTCTATACGATGGAGGGCCTCACGCAGGTCGGCGACGCCGAGTATACGGCCGATGGCAAGGTCATCATGCGCGGGAAGATCGCGGCCGGGGCCACCGGGCACATCGTGAAGAGCGGTGACGCTGCCGTCACCCATTCGGGTGATGGCGTGGCGTTCGCCGCCATCGCCGCCGGAGAGCTGCGCGTCAGCGCCACCGGCGGTGTGACCACGGTGCGGCTCGGAAACCTCTTACCTTCTATTTTCTACGACATCCTCGGGAACGGTGACAGGCTAGCGACNNGGCTAGCGACCGTTCGAGCCGATGACGGCGGCTGGATATCCTTCAGCCACGCGTTCGGCGATGAGATGGTCATCACCACCGTCGAGGCGCCTCCGCCGGTTCCCGAGGTGATGGGCATCGTTCCCTACCCTGGCGCCAATGACGTGCCGACGGATTCCGACATCACGGTGACGTTCAACACGCCTGTGGACCGCCAGGCGATGGAAGGGGCCTTCGTGTTCACAGCGCCCGGCGAGTGGGCATGGATCGATGATGTCACGGCGAGGTTCAATCCCTCCGCATCTCTTGATCCATACACCGAGCATACGGTCGAGATCGGCCGGCTGATAAGCCTGGAGGGGAAGACGAACGACACGACTTATCGCTCCGCCTTCACCACGGGATCGTCGCCGGCATACAATCTGGCCGGGACCGTGATCGGTAACGGTCCGGTGGCCAATGCCCTGGTCACGCTGGATGGAGAACGCACGGCCGTCACCGATGAGGATGGCCGTTTCGAATTCCATGCCGTCACCAGCGGCAGGCATGCGCTGTCGGCCTCATGCGACGGCTTCAAGGATGCATCCATAGCCATCGATGTCGACGGCGACACCGAGACCGTGATCGAGATGAAGGGCGCCAAGGGCATGCTGCTTCCCGTGGCCTCTGCCGGCGAGGTTGGCGCTCCGATGCTCGGGTTCATCGGTGCCGCCGCGCTGCTGTTCGGCATCGTCGCCACCGGGAGGGCGAGGATGGGCGTGAGGACGGTCAAGGACTTCCTGAACGAATTATATGGGTCGCTGCACCGGGCCCGGAGGCCTTAACGCCTCCATACGGTTCAGGCGGCCGTCCCTCCATCCTTGCACGAGGCCGCACGCCTCGGACAATATGCCGATATATGCCAATAAGGGGGGGAGCTGGGGGCTGGTCCTCATCTTCTCCCCCGGACTCTCGGTGGCCAGCCGCCGTCGGGAGATGAAGGCCGAAGCGCGGTTGCTGCAATAGCGGGCGAACGGCATCGATTCCCCGAAATGCTTCCTCACAAGGTATGAGTTGTTCCTTCCCCACAGGTATCGCAGGCGGATGTACCATCGCAGCATGTCCTGCCGATAGGACCCCTCGCACCATTCATGGTGCACCACCGCCCCCTCCTCATATCGTATACTGTATCCCAGACGCTGGACGCCCAGGCATGCGTCCGTCTCGTCCTGATGGTATTTGAAATAGGGATCGAAGCCGCCGGCGTCGATGAGGGGCTGGCGGCGGAAGGACATGTTGCATCCCACCATGACGGGGTAGCAGCCGTCCAGCGACTCGTTGCGGGATTCGTCGAACCAGAGACCCTCGGTGGATACGGCGTTGCGCCCCATGCACAGCCGCCCATCCATATGATGGACCGGTCCTCCCACCCCGCCAACCGTTTCGTCCACGTAGCCGCCCATTATGGCCTTGAGCCATCCCGGCTGCGCTATGGCGTCGTCATCTATGAAGCAGACTATGTCGCCAGTAGATGCGGCCAGGCCAAGATTGCGCGCGGCGGAGATGCCATCCAGGCGCCTCTGCCTGATCAGCTTCAGGACGCCTTCCCTCTCCTTTTCCTCCAGCATCTCCCGCGTCCCATCCACCGACGGGCCGTCCACCACGATTATCTCGTCGGGGCGAGGGTCCTGCGCCAGCAAGGATTCCAGACATTTGGGCAACCAGTCTATGCGATTGAACGTGCACACGATGACCGAGGTCCTCACCGCCCCACCGCCATGGACCTTGGGCGCGAACGCGCCAGAATACCCGCCTCACCGTTCCATCTTCCCCATGAATGCAGCATGGATGTGATTTATTGCAGGTGGCGATATTTGTAGTTCTTCCTGCAGCCCGGCGGGCCAGGGACTGGATGGACGAGCATGGCCGGCCAGACATGCGAACGAAGAAGGCCATGGACCTTCCTGGCCGATCGAGGTATCGGCATGATGTCGATGGGCGATGGGAGCCGCAGGATCGCCGAGGGAGCGTCCATGAGGTGAGCGATATCGGCCAGGGCGCGGACCGATCGGCGGGGCATACGATGCGGCGACCTTAGATCGAACCGTTTCGCCGTCCTCAACGCACCGTGATGGGGATCCAGAGCGTCAGCGTCTCCGAGCCGCCGGCATCGATCAGACGAAGGAAGACGGTCCATTCGCCAGGCCTGTCGATGCTGAACGTCAATCTCTGCCGATGACTGGCCTCGTCCTCAAGGGTGAACGTGGTGCTCCGCCCCTGCCCCGGGGACAGGGATACAGGCTGGGATGGGTCGAAGGGGGCGGCCGCCATGGAATCACTCAGGGAGATCATCAGGGTATAGTCGGCCGCCCTCCCCAGATGGTTGGAGACGGTGACGTCCACGACGGCCTGTTGGCCAGGCCTCAGGATCGATGGCAGATGGTCCAGCTGCCCGTCCGCGCCGGTAACCTCGAACTCCGAATAAGGCAGTCCTGAAGGGTCGGCCGTCAGGCCACTGCTCGCCACCACGCCGAACACCATCACGGCCACGAGGACCATGGCCGCCACCGCCGACTCCCTTCGGTTGAACGGCAGCCGCTCCGAAGGACGATAGACTATGGCGAACTGGTCCCCGGGCGGCAGCCTGGACCGCCTGTACACCGCCACCGCCGACGCGATGAAGGTGGCCGCGATTATCGTCACGCCCACGGTGAGGGAGTTCAGCTCCACCAACCCGCGGGTCATGATGGTGGATGCCAGGGCGACCGTCGTGGCGCTGAGGCCTACCGCTATCGCGGACCTCTCCAGCATGGTGATGGTCAACGTCCTTTCCTGGTGCGGGACGAAGGAACGGGACAGCATCTCCAATCTGCCCGGCAGCAGGGCGGCGGCGATCGCGTAGCCTGGACAGTAGAAGACCGCGGCGAAGCCGAAGAACCAGGCCAAGGGCGATGAGGGCAGAAGTGCTGGCAGCAGCGCGGCCACGGTCGCTATCGCGCATACCATGACGATGTCCCAAGGCCTTCCCGGACCAACGATCACCTTCTCAGACCTGGCCATGCATGACCTCCCCCCTCATCAGGCCGTCAAGCAGCCTTCGCAGCCTGGGGCCCACCGCCTCCCAGCAGTACCTTCCCTCCACCAGCTGCCGGCCGTTGCGTCCAAGTCGTTCGCGCAGTTCCTTGTCGCCTAGGAGCATCGTCACCTGGCGGGAGAAATGTTCCGGATCCTCGCCCACCAGGCAGTTCACCTCGTGCTCCAGCTCGGGCATCCCGTCCCGGGCGAGCGGCGTCACCACCGTCGCGCGGTCGGCGGACAGCATGTCTATCACCTTCGTCAATATGCCCACGCCGCGCCAGGTGGGTGCGATGCAGACATCGGCGGCCGACAGCCACGATGCCAGATCTGGGACGAAGCCCAGCATCCGGGCGCCTTCCGACGGATCCTCCCCCAGTTCACCGCTACCTGCGATGTATACCGTGGCATCGGGAACGCTTCTCCGGACGGCCGGGGCCAGCTCCCTCGATATGTATAGCGCGGATTCGAGATTGGGTTCGTAGTTCAGCGTCCCGAAGAACAATATCACGCTCCCATCCTCGATGCCGAGCGCCCTCCTCGCCTCCTCCCTTGGCAGCACCCCTTTGTCCATCGCCTCGAGGTCCACGCATGTGGGGATGACGAAGAACCTCTCGGTGGAGAATCCCATCTCCCCGTACGCCTCCCTCTCCTTCTCCGATACGACGAGCACGGCGGAAGACATGCGGTGAAGGATGCGTTCCAGCACAAGGTTGCCACGGTAGAAGAGGAAGGATTTACCCAACGCGGCGGAGAAATCCCTGATGTTGGCATGATTGTCCCACACCAGAGGTATGCCCCTCAGGCGTGCCGCCAGCCCCCCGGCGAGGGAGAAGTAGGTTCCCTCTGCGAAGATGAGCGAGACCTTCTCGCGGCGGGCGGCCCGTAGCGTCCTGAGGAATATGGAGATCTCGTCGAGTAGGAAGAGGGCGTATCGCGCAGGGCGGGATATGCCCTGATCGTACACCAGCCTGTTTATCCGGCCCGGCTTCACCGGCACGACATCATACCACCGCGACAGGTGGCGAAGCAGCTGGGGCGTCCTCTCCGAACTGGACGGAGGGGCCTCAACCCATGGAAGGAAGATTATCCTCTCGCTCATGCCTCGCCCCCATATATCTCCACCAGGCGGTCCGCCATCGACTCGTGGTCGAAGTCACGCAAGGCCAGCTCCCTTGCGTTGCGCCCCATTATCTCCAGCCTCACCGGGTCGTCGAGCAGCTCCAGAAGGTCCCGCGCCATGTCGTCCTGCCCCTGGCGAAGCATCATTCCTGCCCCTTTCTCCACGATGTCGGAGCGGAGGCCCCGGCCGAAGGCGGTGGCGATCGGCACCCCGCAGGAGATCGCCTCTATGGCCGTGAAGGGGAACAGGTCGATGCGACTCGCGACGGCCAGCACGTCGGCGCAGTTGTACAGCATCGCCATGTCCTGGCGGTCAAGGAAGTCTGTCATCACCCACACGTTCTCCTCCAACCGTCCGTCCGCCACCATTCGCCGGAGGTTTCCTTCCTCCGGGCCGACCCCCTTTATGATGAGGAGGGCGTCAGGGTCCGTGGCGCGTATACGGCGCATCGCCCCGACCAGGCGGTCCATCCCCTTGTTGTGGTGCAGCCTCCCCACCGAGAGGATCACGTTTCGATCCTCCTCGATGCCGAAGCGGCTCCGCGCCTCCGACTTGTTCATCGGACGGTATATCATGGTATCTACGCCGGAGTGTACGACGGGCGCCATCTTCTCCTCCGGGATGCCATGCTCAACAAGATGGCGGCGGGCCGAGAGGGAGCGCGGTATGATCGCCTCGCAATGCCTGGCGATGCCCCTCCCCAAAGTGGAGTAGAAGCTCTTCTGACCCCATCCGGCAGGCCCGCGCATCAGGACGTCCAGCTCTTGCCACACGAACATGCGGGCGCGGCGGGCGGCGGGCCAGGTCAACACGGTCCCGGGCTGGAACACCTCTCCCGACTGCACGACGTCCAGCCTCTCCTCCCTCAACCGCCTGGGAAGGGAGGGGGTGAGGGGAGCGAGCGACGGAGGGAAGAGGCGGGATAGCCTGGTCGGCAGGTATTCGATGCGGACATCGGTCCTTGTCGGCCGTTGCGGGCGATAGGCGTCGGAGACGAACACCGTGACGTCGTGGCCCCGGGCGTTCAGCCGCCGCGCCATCTCCACGATGTTGAGCTGGGAGTCGTCGCTGACGTTCAATCGGGCGGAGAGCACCGAGCCGTCGGCCTGCAGATCGGCCGTCTTTGTTATCAGGTTGACAAGTCCGATGCGCATCTCACAGCCCCCTAGAGAACACTACATAGTGGTCGCCGTTGTCGTAGACGCGGTAATGATCCCCTATCTGCGCCACATAGAACGAGTACATGTAGTGGATCCCCCACTGGCGATGCCACAGCTCGGACGTGCTGTCGAAGAGATACCCGCCCCTTCCATAGTACAATGTCATGTTATCGATGGTCTCGGCATGATCGTCGCTTCCATATGCGGCGTTGAACTTCATGCGGCTGTACCCCTCCGACGTGTCGCTCCACACATCGTATGGGTAGAAGCCCCCGACGACGTACGATCCAGGTCCGCGCTCCGACAGGTATTCCGCCGCGGCGATGCTCCTCTCGTTCGATACGTACAGGCTTTCCTGATAGAACGCCGTGGAAGCGGCTGCCGCCACTATCAGGACCGCCAGGACGGTGAGCGCAGGCCTCGCGTACTTGCCCGCCCGCCCGATGAGCAGCGGTACGAAGATTATGGGGGCGACCAGCATCATGTAGAGGATGCCCCTATCGTACAACTGGCCGTTGAAGAACAGGGTGTCCAGCGGGACTATCAATATCGGCAGGATGAACAGCGCCAAGATGTTGCTCGGCACCACCCGCGGCGACTTCTTCCGATAGTATAGCAGGACCAGTATGGCCAGCATCGTGGCCCCGGCGAACAGCGCCACCGATCCCAGGCGGATCTGCGAGTAGATGGCGCCGAGGACGTTCTCGGGGGATGTGCGCAGGGCGACCTGTTCCACCACGGTCTGGCCAGCGTACAATATGTAGCTGAGACGCATGGTGATGAACTCGAAGATGCCCCGGGAGAACGATGCCGAGCCGGTGAGCAGCCATCCTATCCATATCAGGATGAACGCGCCCAGGGGCCATGGCCGGTCCCATCTGATGGGCTTGTGGCGCCCGACGATGAGGCGGTACGTCCGGCCGGCCACCTCCTTGAGGAGAATGGCGCCGAGGACGAAGATCAGCGTCGTCGGATGCGCCACCACGATGAAGGTGAAGAGCCCGAGGGCGGCAAGCCGCCACCCCATCCCGTCGCGCTCAAGGCAGACGAATATGAGCAGTCCGGCCGCCAGCCCCAGGGACTGCGGGGAGAAGTTGAACTGCAGCCATACGTTGGCGAAGGCGGCTATCAGGAACACGAGACGATGGTCGGCGCCAGGGACGTATGTCCGGACGAAGAGGTATATGGCGGCGATGGTGAACAGGGCCGCGAAGAGGGAGTAATACCTGAGGAACAGCAAGGCGGGCGGGTCGGCCATCACTATGTACGATGAGCCGAGGACGAAGAAGCCCGGATAGTTGAACGCGTAGGCGAACGCCGGGTCGATGGGCATGGCGCCAAGGCGTGCTATCTCCAGGGACGAGTAGTAATGCATCGTGGAATCCCAAGTGCTGGGGAACCGCTCGAAGAAGGTGGGCGCTCCCCAGAGGGCGAGGAAGATCACTGCCGACTGGAAGAAGAACAGGCTCTCCGTGCCATGCCGGAAGCCAAGGGCGAGCGACAGCAGCATGATGGCCATGCCTGCCCAGTACGCGGGCGGCAGCATCCCGAACAGGCCAAAGGGAGCGTCGACCGGGATGACCTGCACCTCGTGGCCTATCGAGGACGCCACGACCATGGCGAAGCCCACGAGAGACAGCATGTAAAGCAAGGACGGCCTTATGGCTCGCTCTCGCTCCCCCAACTTGGCCCCCTCCCCCGAAGTCATTCTTCGAATTATTGCCAATCCGATGCTCATTAATCTTTGCCATGGCTTGGGCGCGGGAAGGTTGATAGCCTAGTTGTTGAACTATGAGAGGGGAAGCGAGGAAGGGGAGATGTGGCTTCCAGGACATCTTGCGTTATCGTTCATGCTTTGCCTGCCGCTGCTGGTGCTGGTGAAGCGAGAACGTCTTCTGGCGTTGTACTATGTCGCGTTCTTCGCCCTCCTCCCCGATTACGTCCATGTCGGCGTGTTGCGCACGTTCAGCCATTCGTTCACGGGCCTGGCGATCATGCTGATCGTCTCGCTGGGAACGCTGGCGATACTGTTCCGTCCGAGGCCAGTGATGTACGTCATCGCCTCCTTGTCGGCGGTGGGGCACCTCCTTGGCGATCTGTACATAGGCTCCATCCATCCGTTCTGGCCGTTCGACGATACGTGGTACCAGCTGCACACTTTCAACTCATCGTTCGATATCGCCACCGAGGTGATGCTGTCATCGATCGCACTCCTCCTGCTGGCGATGTTCGGTCCGTTCCGGCTGTTCTCCTCGCGCCGTCAGCTTGACCGGAGGGAGTGCAGGAACCTTTTCCTTCTGGCGACCTTGGTCGGCGCCATGGCGCTGCTGCAGGGAGGATACTACGCCCTAATCCCGTATCTAGGAGGGGGCGATGCCATGCGCAACCTGCTGCTCCTCTTCTTCGCGGTCCCTCTCCTCTACACCTCTGCGCTCCTGTTTCCCATGACGTTCTCGGACCACGAGAGGTGCGGTGCGATGTCCGATCTATCATCCTCTGGATTGAGAAAGTTATAAGTAAGGGACGGTACAAAATTATCGCCAACAGATAAGAAAAATTCGTCTATCTGGCTAAACGCATTTCCAGGCTTTCGGGCCTGGCAAGGGTGGTTCGATTCGATACGCAAGGGGTGATCGCATTAGCTCAAGCTCTAACATCTGGAGGGATGGGTACTGTCGAGGAGTAAGGTAGTGATAATGCTGCCCGCATTGAACGAGGAGGGCAGCATTGGCGAGGTCATCGACGATATCCCGTTCAGCGCACTTCGCGACAAGGGCTATGACGCGGTCGCGGTGGTGATCGACGGCAACTCGATCGATAAGACCCAAGAGATAGCCCGGAAGAAAGGGGCGCGGGTCATCGTGCAGCAAGGCAAGGGGAAAGGGCTCGGCGTGAGGCAGGCACTGGCATTGTGCCATCCCGGGGATGGGGAGACGCCCGCGTCCGATGAGCGCCCCGTATCCTGTGAAGGCTTCACGGCGATGAGGGATGCCAAATACCTGATCATGCTGGACGCCGATGGGACCTACCCGCCGGAGCATATCCTGGACATAATGGAGGCGCTGGAGAAGGGAGCCGACGTGGTGATGGGGTCCAGGTTCCTGGGCACCATAGCTGAAGGCGCCATGACCAAGCTGAACCAGTTCGGGAACACCGTGCTCAGCGACATCGCCTCCCTGCTGTACCAGCAGCGCTGCACCGACCTGTGCACCGGCATGTGGGGTTTCAACGCCAAAGCGCTCGAGGTACTGGAACTGGATTCCCGGCATTTCGAGCTGGAGGCAGAGCTCTTCGCCGAATCCTCCAAGAAGGGCCTCGATATAGTGGAGGTCCCCATCGCATACCTGCCGCGCAAGGGCGAGACCAAGCTGGTGCCCCTCCAGGCCGGATTCGCCATTCTGGACAAGTTGCTAGAGAGACGCTTCTTCAACGCCGCCGGCGATCTGGAGATGAAGACCGCCAAGAGGTCGGAGAAGTCTCCCTCCCCCGCGCCGTTCCAGCTGCTCTGAGTGATGCCATGCGCATAGCCATGGTCACTCCAGAATACCTTAGCTGGGGCGGCGTAGGCAGCTACGTCGTGCAGCTGGCAAGGAACCTGCCGTCCGACTTCGAGGTGCACCTGCTCTGCCTCAGGAACGATAGGTCTGAACCTCGAGAGTGCGACCGCATCACCGTTCACCATCTTGGCCGCTCCCGGGACACTTTCATGTCGAACAACCAGTTCCAGCTGGCATTGTGGCGGTCCTTCCGTGATCTCAACGATGCCCATCATTTCGACCTGGTGCACTCCAACCACGCGCAGATGAGCGACCTGCTGCTGAAGATGCTGGGCAGCGAGGTGCCATCGATCACGACCGTCCACACGACCATCGACTCGCAGAGGATGGGGACGAAGGCCGCAGGACTCCCCCTGGGCATGCTGGAGACCTCCGAGCGGATGACCTTGCTCCTCCTTCCGTTCCTCAGGACCGCGGAGAGGCTGTACATGAGGAAATGCGGATCCCTGATCTTCGTTTCCGAGTTCATCCGCGACATGTGCATTCGCTCCTTCGGCGTGGGCGAGGGCTGCCGGGTCATCCACAACGGCATCGACACGTCCATGTTCGGGCCGAAGGACCTGTCGGAATGCACCGCCAGATTCCCGATGCTGGATGGGCTGGAGAACATCGTACTCTTCTCCGGCCGGATGATAGCGCTGAAGGGCATAGCCACCGCCATCGAGGCCCAGCGCACATTGGGACGAAGGGACGTTCATTTCGTGTACGCCGGGAACGGATCCAGCAAGCAGTGGGAGGAGATGGCGCGCCGGGCGGGGCTGGACCGCTCCCGCTGCATGTTCATCGGTCCAGTGTCGTACGGGGACATGCCCTACCTGTATCCGCTGGCCTCGGCCTTCATCCTGCCGTCATATTCCGAGAGCTTTCCGATGACCGTGCTGGAGGCGATGTCATCGGGCACGCCGGTCATAGCGTCGTCCGTGGGTGGCGTGCCGGAGATGATCACCAACCGCCGGGACGGGATGCTGGTGCCTCCCATGGACCACCGCGCCCTTGCCGAGGCGATCTCGACGGTGCTATCGGACCATCGCCTCGCCCGCTCCCTATGTGTGAGGGCCAGGGACAAGGTGCAGGCGAACTTTAGCGCCTCGGTGATGGCCAGGCAGACGGCCGAGGTATATCGCGCTACGCTGGAGGAATGTTCATGAAGGTTCTTTTGGTGAATCCACCACGGTTCGAGGGCATCCCGGTCATCAGGGAGGAGAGATGCGAGATAACCGAGCGCTACTCGGTCATGGAGCCATACAGCTTGCTGCAGATAGGTGCTCTGCTCCGGCAGCAGGGGGAGGACGTCGCCCTGCTCGACATGAACGGCTTCGACCTGCCATATGCGGACCTGGAGGCCGAGGTTCGCCGCCTTCGCCCCGATGTCGTCATCTTCCGCTTCACGCCGACCACGTTCGACTGGGACATGAGAACGGCGTCGATCGTGAAGGGGGTGGACCGCGGCATCGTCACCGCGGGCATATGCTGGACGCTGCACACGCTGCCGGAGGTGGTCATGAGGGAAGCGCCGGACCTGGACCATTACATCATGCAGGAATACGAGGTGGCGACGCCGGCGCTGGTGGCCGCCCTGCGGGAAGGCGACGCGAGAAAGGCGCCGGGCATCGCAAGCAGGGAGGACGGGGAGATCGTCAGGACGCCCGCCCCGCCTGCCCTGAAGGACTATGACTCCTTGCCCATTCCGGCATACGACCTCCTTCCCTCGCTGAAGCCGTACTTCGTGACGGCGCCGGCAGGACGGCCGTTCACCATATTGTACACAAGCAAGGGCTGTCCGTTCAAATGCTCCTTCTGCACGGTGGCCGGCACCCCTCTGAAGATGCGCGGCGCCGACAGCATCTTGAACGAGCTCAGATACCTGAAGGAGAGATACCGGCTGCGCACCGCGTCCTTCTTCGATGAGACCTTCACCTTCGACCGCAAGAGGGTCGTGGACCTCTGCGAGCGCATGAAGGAGGAGGACCTGGGGATAAAGTGGTACTGCAACACCAGGGCCCAGCTGGTGGACCCTGAACTGTTGAGGCTGATGCGCAGCGCCGGCTGCCGCGGGGTGTCCTTCGGCATCGAATCGGGGAGCCAGCGGATCCTGGACTCGGTGGAGAAGCGCATCACGGTGGAACAGGGGAGGAACGCGATCCAGTGGGCCAAGGAAGCGCGGCTGAAGACCTTCTGCTCCTTCATCCTGGGCCTTCCGGGGGAGGACTGGAGCACGGTGCAGGACACCCTGGACTTCGTGAGGGAGGCCTTGCCGACGTCGGCGCAGTTCAACGTGGCGGTGCCGTACCCGGGAACGAAGCTGTACGACCAGATACACGGGGACGGCGGTCTGGACGTCGACTTCCGCAAGCTATACCAGGACGACGCCGTCGTCGGAACCGAGCATCTCAGCCCCGAGGACCTCAACCGGGCGAGGGAGATGGCATACCGTACGCTGTACACTTCGGGGAGCTGGTGGAGGTCGAACATCTCTCACGTTCTCAGGGAGCCGTCCGACCTCAACCTTGCCGTCCGATATGCGCTGAAGATCGCGAACAACTACCTTCTGCATGGAATGAAGCACGCACATTAGGTGAACGAATGGAGAGCAAACGCATCGTGATGACATCCACCTTCTATCCCCCGTACCACCTGGGCGGCGATGCGGTCCACGTCAAGTATCTGGCGGAGGAGCTGGTGCGCAGGGGGCACGAGGTGCACGTCCTGCACAGCATGGATGCTTACGACCTGAAGTCCAAGGGGCGCCGCCCGCGACCGGTGAGCAGTGAGGTCAACCTCCACCCGGTCAGCACCAGCATGGGCTCGGCATCGGCAGCCCTCACCTACCTGACAGGGGCGAACAGGAAGGTCGAGAGGATGCTGCGCCATGTGGTGTCGACCGTGCGGCCCGACTGGATACATCATCACAACATCTCGTTGCTGGGCCATGAGGTCCTGGGGATAGGCAGGATGCCCAAGCTGTACACCGCCCACGACCACTGGCTGATATGCCCCCGGAACGACCTCATGTATCGAGGGAAGGAGAGGTGCATGAGGTCGGATTGCACCACGTGCACGATCCAATCGGGGCGTCCGCCGCAGGTATGGCGCAACGGAACGTTCTCACGCAACGTCGGCGGCATCGACCATGCCATAGCCCCGTCGCACTACATGTCAGGCATCCTTCGAGAGCGTCTCGACCTCACGTCATCGGTCATCCCCAACTTCGTTCCCCGGCCGGTCGTCCGAGGGAAAGAGCCGTCCCACTTCCTGTACGCAGGGGTTCTCGAGCCGCACAAGGGTTTGGACCTCCTGCTGCACGCATATGAGCTGTCCGGTGTCGAAGCGGAGCTGCATATCGCAGGCAGCGGCAGCCTGGAAGGCCTGGTCAAGGAGTATGAGGGGCGCACGCGCGGGAAGGTGAAGGGGCTGGGCTTCCTTGAACGCCAGGAGATGATGGATGAGCTGTCGTCCGCCCTGTGCCTGGTCGCCCCGTCCATCTGCGCGGAGAACTCGCCGCTCTCGTGCATCGAGGCGCTGTCGATGGGCGTCCCCCTTCTCGTCTCGCCGCGCGGCGGCCTGCCCGAGCTGGTGTCCGGGCCCTGCGGCCTCGTGGCCGACCTGACCGTCGAGGACCTGGCGTCGGCCTTGAGGATGTTCGAGAAGGAGGAGGCGATGCGGAGCAGCATGGCGTCGAACGCGCTTCGCCGGTACGAGGAGGTGCACACTCCGGAGAGGTATATCGCCCGCTACCTGAAGCTGGCGGAGGAGGCGACATGAAGGTGGCATTGGTGAACGTAGGCTTTGGCCCCGAGGAGAGCGAGCTGAGGCCATCGCCGCCGCTTGGAATAATGCAGCTGGCCGCCTATTTGCGAAGGGAGGGGCGCGAGGTCGTCCTTTTCGATTGGTCCGGGGAAGAACTTGATGAGGCGAAGCGATCCGCCCTCCGGAGCGCCGATGCGGACGTCGTGGGCATCCATGTGAAGGTTAGCTCGGTCATCCTGCGAGCGCTCGAGGTGTCGAGATGGTGCCGGGAGGACGGGGTCACGGTGATATGGGGAGGGCCGGGCCCCACCACGCTGCCCGTGATGACCGTGCTCCAGGCTCCGGTGGACGCGGCGGTGCTGGGCGAAGGGGAGGTCACCACATCGGAGCTGTTGCGAGCCCTGGAGTATGGAAGGGACCTGGCGACGGTGAAGGGGATCGCGTTCGCCAGGGACGGACGTGCGATCGTCACCGACCGCAGGGAGAGGATGGTCGATCTGGATTCCCTCCCGTTCCCCTGGTGGGAAGGACTGGGAAACCTCTCTCGCTACCTTGTCCCCTTGCACGGTCGAAATGCCGTCCCGATCGTCACATCGAGGGGCTGTCCAGGCAGGTGCGGGTTCTGCTATGCCCAGAACATGTGGGGGGGCCGATGGCATGCCCTGTCGCCCTCCAGGACCCTCGACGCCATGGAGCACGTCCTCTCCCTTGACGACCGGATAGGCGGCTTCCTGATCATCGACGATCTGTTCTACGCCTCCCCCGAGAGGATCCGCGAGATCTGCCGGGGCATCAAGGAACGAGGCCTGGACATAGTGTGGAACTGCGAGATCAGGGCGGACCTTGTCCGACCGGAGCTGCTCAGCGAGATGAAGGACGCCGGCTGCCGGCAGGTCCTGATAGGCGTGGAGACCGGCTCCCCGCGTCTTCTGGAGGCGGTCAATAAGCGGATGACGGTCGAGACCTTGATACGGGCGGCGGCGGACGTGCACCGTGCCGGGCTGGAGCTGTACGCCATGATGGTGAACGGGCTGCCGGGAGAGACGGACGAGGACATCAGGGCGACGGAGAAGCTGCTTCGGACCATCCGCCCGGAGTACACCGAGTTCCTGTCCTACATGCCGTACCCTGGCACGCCACTGTACGAGAGCGCGATCAGGGAAGGGTTCGTACCCCCGACCACCCTGGAGGGTTGGGGGGCAGCCGCGACCTTCGATCTGTCCAACATAAACAGGATGGGGGTCACCGACCTCCCAACCAAGAAGTATATGGACATGGAGCGCCGGACCAAGCGCCGAGCGGTGATGCGATCGTACATGCACTCAGCGATGAGGGAGCCGCTCACTGCGCCGGTCAGGGGGCTCAAGTATCTTTTCAGGAGCGATGGGGACCAGGAGGATCGAGCATGATGATGGAACAGGTGGGGAAGTGGGACCGATCGGTCCGGAGGCGCACCGAGCTGACGGTGCAGGTGGTGGAGAACACAGAGGACGTGACGCCGATGCAGGCGGAGTGGGAGTCGTTGAGGAAGAGATGTCGTGGTTCGATATTCTCATCCTTCGACTGGGCGATCGAATGGCTTCGGCACTTCGATAGCATCGCCCGTCCGCGCATCATCATGGTGGAGGAGGACGGCGAACTGGTCGGCCTGGCCCCGTTCGCCCTGATGGAACACCGCGCCATGGGCATCCGCATGAAGAAGCTGTCCATGATCGGCAACGGCGCCGGCGTCGCGGAGCTGTACGACCTCGGCATCATGGTCCAAGACGGGCGGGAAGATGTCATCGACGCCATCGTGAACGCCATGGGAGAGATGGAATGGAACGTGCTTCATCTGAACGAACTGCGGAACGATGATGTGAACAACGCCCTGTACCAGCGCGTGGCCGAACGGTGGGATACCGATGAGGTCGTCCAGATTCCCTGTCCACGGACCTGCCTGCCGCAATCGGGAGATGTGATGGATGTGGTATCGTCACGCACGCGCAGGACGATCCGCAAGGCGATGGAGATGCTCGAGCGAGACAATCGTATCAGCTATCGCACCGTCGATCTGCCTGACGAGGTTGCGGAGGCCGCCGAGCTGTACGCGTTGCAGCATGTGGAGAGATGGAACGAGAGGGGCGGGAGCATATTCAGCAACGAGACCCTCTCCAGGTTCCTCCGGGACGTCATGCGCGCCACCTCCGAGGAGGGCAGGGGCCTTGTATACGAGGTATGGATCGATGGCACGCTGGCATCCCAGATGCTATGCCTGGACGACGGCGACGTGATGCGCGCCTACCGCGTGGGCATGAACAACCGTTTCGCGGAGTTCTCGCCCGGCAACCTCGTCGCCATCCTCGCCATGAGGGAGGCGCATGAGGCGGGCTTCGTTCATTTCGACTTCGGCGCGGGTCCCGAGGAGTTCAAGTATCGCCTGGGAGCCAAGGACGTGCCGCTGATGCGCATCCAGGCCAAGCGGGGGACCGTGAGGGCGATGTCCATGATATCGTCCGTGCCAGGGGTGAAGACGCTGATCGACCGCTCGGGAGCAAGGGAGCAGGCCCTGAAGGCGTTCCACCGGTGAGGGTCATCGGTCGTGCTCGTGCCGATGATGCTGGTCCGGCCAATGCACATGGCTGTGCACGACAGGTTCATGCACATGCTCATGGGCGTGCTTTCCCTCGCCATCATGGCCGTGTCTATGGTGCATGTCATGCCCATGGGCATGCGTGTGCACCAGCCTCTCGTGTCGATGCCTGTGACCGTGTCGCTCGGCCATGAGGGCATGGACGCCTATCGCCATCAACGCCGCTGCGGCAAGGAACTGGGGACTGAGGGGATCATTCAGGAACAGCACCGCCACTCCAGCCCCTATGAACGGGCCCAGGCTGAAGAAGGTCGCGGTGCGCGATGAACCAAGGCCTTCCAGAGCCTTGATGAACAGGACCAGGCTGATACCGTAGCTGAGTGCGCCGAGCAGCAGCGCAAGGAACAGCGGGGGCGCGAGGGACAGGTGGGCGCCCAGCAACGTTGCCACGCCCAGGGAGAACGAGCCGGCGATGAGCCCCTTCACCTGTGCGATGCGCACCGGGTCCTTTCCAGAGATTTGCCTCGTGAGATTGTTGTCGATGCCCCAGCATACCATGGCAAGTACGATGAGGAGCGGGCCCAGCGGATCGATGATGCCGCCCGATGGGTCCCATGACAACAGCACGCCGCCCAGTGTCATGACGGACAGCGCGAACCAGAGCCGCCTGCCAGCATGCTCCCGGAAGACGATGACGGCGATGAGGGCGGTGGCCACGCCTTCCAGGTTCGTCAGAAGCGAGCCGGCCAGGCCCGAGACCGTGGTGAGACCGATCATCAGGAACACCGGCGCCAGCACACCGCCGGCCAGTATGGCCCCGGCCAGCCATGGGGCGTCCTTGCGCTCCAGCGGCGCCGCGGACGCACGGGAGGGGCGCATGATGCTGACGATGGTCAGGCCGATGAACGCTCCCAGATAGAGCAGTCCAGCAAGCGCCACCGGGTCGAGGTCCTCCAGCAGCACCTTGGCCACCGGCGGGCTGATGCCGAACAAGGCGGCCGAGATGACGACATACAGCAGAGGCCTTCCTTCCATGGACATACGGCCGAAGCGATCGCTCCCCATTAATGTTTGCCGATGTCAGAAAGCGTCGGCGGCGCTGTGGACCTCGATGCCGTGGCTTGTTATGGAGTAGGGCTTCACCCGGCGGGAGTGCTCAATCCTGCGCATCTTCATCACCCGAACGGTCAGCTTTATCTCCCCCACCTCGGGATGCTCCTCGTACCTCAGTCCGATCACCCCGTCCACCGCATACTCGATCAATCCGTCCCTGGAAGCGTTCGGGTTGCTGTCCTGCACCTCCGCGGTCATGAGGCAGGTCGCGCCAATGCCCTTGAACATCTGGATCAGGTTGAACAGATTGATCCTCTTCTCATGGTCCGAGTCGTAGAGCATGTTCAGGAGCGACACCGAATCCAGCACGATGCGGGTCGCTCCAAAGGACCGTAGCAGTTCCGGCAGCTCGGAGCGGATGCGGCCGATGGAGTTCTTTGCATCTGTGGGCTCCAGCTTGAGCACGGCCAGCCGCCTCTCGTCGATGTACCTCCTAAGGTCCCATCCATATGATAGGGCGTTGGCCAAGATGCTTTCCTGGTCCTCCTCCAGGCTGATGAATATCCCTTTCTCGCCGTCCTTAAGACCCTGCTGCAGGAACTGCAGGCCAAAGGTCGTCTTGCCCGTTCCGAAGGAACCCATCACCGCAACCACATGGCCTCTGGGGAGGCCGCCTCCCAACATGTCATCGAGCCCTTCGATGCCCGTCCCTACCCTGTCCATGTTATCACACGATCCTTTCCGCGTCGATGACCACGAGTCCGCTCCTTGCCGTGACCGTGGTGGCAAACCTGGCTATGCGCTCCTTGTCAAGGTGTGGCAGAAGTGAGATGAACTTCTCCACGTACATGTAGCGCTGGCGCCGCGAGGTGTTGTGGTGGCGGCTCCATTCGAACGCAAGAGCGCCATCCACGGAGTCCATTATCATGTTCTGCATCCTCTTGTCCAGAACATCCTCGGTCAGCACGAGATAGATGATGCCGCCCCACTTCTTGGACACGCGCTGCAGGCCTCTCAGTACCGCCACCAGGTCGGTCATGTCGATGTTGGCGCTGACCACCAGGTCGGTGAGGGAATCTATCACCACCATCGAACGAGGGGCGTTCTCGTCCAGATAGTCGACGAGGGACTCCAGCACGTTCTTGGACGATGACGAGGAGAAGAGCGAGTCCGGCCCTCCCCCGGTCCAGGAGCGGGGGACGAGGGTCTTGCGGAAGTATGCCTCGGAGAAGTCCTTGAACTTCACGACCCGCTCGAAGGCGTCATGGAACTCCTTGTTGAACGAAAATTCCAGCTCTTGCAGGACCTCATCCCTCGATCGGGAGAAGGTGATGTAGCAGATCTGTTCTGGCATCGTGGAGTCCTTCGCCGGCCCAAGGAGGAAGGCCTTGGAAGAGGGATTCTCCATGACCATGGACAGTTTGGCGGCGGAAGTTAGAGCGAACTCCGCCTGGCCGGCTCCGACGCCGCCTATCAGCAGAACGACCGAACCTGCAGGGAACCCTCCCTTTATTATCGAATCGAAATCGGCCACCCCGGAGGGGATACTGTTCGCTGATCTTCCCATCCCATCACCTGACGGTGAAGATATCGGACGAGAGAATATAGAGCTTTTGACATAATTGATCGATATAAAAATGTCAAGGATTTTTTTCAGGGCTACCGGCGCACAAGGAGCACGAGGACGGCGCTGATGGCCAGAAGGGTGCCGGTGCCCAGCACGGGTGGGGCCCACGACCCGGTAAGGTCACGGAGGAAGCCTGCGACGACCGGGGACAGCAGGGCGCCGAACTCCGCGACCAGGTTCCACATCCCGAACGCCTGCCCCATCTGCTCCGGCGGGGCAAGGTCGGAGGTAATGGTCATGTGCACCGTCTGCATGGCCGAGAACGGCAGCCCGATCGCGAATATGAGCATGCCGATGACGGAGTAGTCGCTCCCGCCGGTGCCAAGGTATGCTCCGAGGACCATCACCAGTACGGCGACCAGCAGGCACAGCCCGACATACGACCGCTTGCTCCGCCATCCTCGCGCCGCCCCCTTGTCAGTGATGTAGCCGCCCAGGGGATAACCGAGGCCGTTGGCCACGCCGAAGAAGGCGGCGTACAGCGCCGCACCGTCCAGGCCGATCGAGGCCGATTCCGACACCACCAGCAAGGCCCAGAAACCGAAGAACCACAGCGCATACAGGATGGGGACGGCGGACAGATACATGAGGACAAGGTCGCGGTCCCGCAGCACCGCCGCGCTCCGGCGGCCCATTCGATGATAGATGACGGCGATGAGGGCAAGGGCGGTCAGCGCCACCGCTCCCACCTGGACCAGTTCCGCGACGCCGCTGTCCTGTAGCGCTATGAAAACCGCCATGAGGATGGCGAGCAGTACCGCGCTGTACGCTACCAGGCGGACGGCGGCCGGCCCCACCCTCTGCCTCTCCCCCGTTGCCGGGCGGACATGACGCCAAACGCCTAGCGCCACCAGCAGGGTAGGGGCGGAGAATAGGAAGAAAGGAAGCGTCCATGCCTCCTGGCCCATCCATTCCGATGCCCATCCGAGGATGTGGGGGGTGAGAAGTGTGGCGATGGTGAGACCGACCGCCAGTCCGGAGAATATGACCCCCATGGCCATCCCTTTCTTCTCCGCCGGGGTGGTGGAGGCGATGAGGGCCCGGTCGTTGGAGTAGTAGGCTCCCTCGACCAGTCCGGTGAGCACCCTTGCCGCCACGAAGGTGTGGAAGGAGCGGGCCATCCCCGTCAGGAAGGTGGCGACGGCGGCAAGGAGGGTGGAGAGGAACACCATCGACTTGCGGCCATAGCGGTCGCCGAGATAGCCGGCGGGATATTGAGTGAGCATGTAGCCGGCGAAGAACATCCCGCCTATGAGCCCGCCCAGGGCATGGGGCATGGAGGACCCGGACACCATGGGGATGTCGGAACCGATCATCCATGCCACTACCGGCCCAGTGATGGAGCGATCTATGTACAGGAACATCCAGGCCATGAAAAGCCATGCCCAGGTTGTGTGGTACGGCTTCCACCTTGCAACCCTTTCTCTCCGACGGCCCATGCGAACACCTCTCGCAGGCCGTTTCCTGGTTTAGCGGGCTGGCAACGACAAAACAGTGCCCAGCCGGTGATCGTATCTGTAATATTTCAGGACGTCGGTCGCATCAGTTCGAGCAGGATCTCAAGCGCCCTCTCGGCCGCCGCCTTACGAACGCTTTCGCGGTCGCCGGGGAACACGTGCCGCTCCACCCGGCTCACCATCCCATCGTCGACGGCGATGTACGTCAGGCCGACCGGCTTCGTCGCGCTTCCACCGCCCGGGCCGGCGATGCCTGTGATCGAAAGACCGATGTCCGCACGGCCTGCTCGCCTTGCCCCGGATGCCATCTCGGCGGCGCACTCGGCGCTCACCGCACCGTGATCGAAGAGCACTCGGTCGTGAACGCCCAACGTGTCGACCTTGGCACGGTCGGAGTACGTCACGAAGGATGCCAGGAAGTGATCTGACGACCCGGGGACCGAGGTGAGCATGGCGCCCAGCAGGCCGCCGGTGCATGATTCGGCCAGGGCCAGCGTCTTCCCCCTTGAGCGCAACAGCTCGCCAACATCATCGACCAGGCTCAGATCGTCACCTCGTAGGAGTGCTCCCTGGTGAGATCGCGGAGACGCTGGTCGCCCCCCACCTCGATTATGGTCTCGGCCACACCCTTGGGCACCAGATGCTCCCACTCCTTGCCGCTGATGATGCGCTTGCGGATCTCGGACCCAGAGTACACCTCGCGGTTGAAGAGAGGCGCTGAACGAACGTTGTAGCCGGCCTCCTCGAACAGGCGGCGGGTGAGGGGGTTGTTCGTGTACACGTCCTGGAACGGCGGCACCAGCGATTGAACGTGCGCCACCCACACGGCGTAGCGGTTGATGTCCACCATGGGAACGAGGAAGTAGTTGTCAAGACCTTCATCGTGAAGAGCCCTGTTGATCATCAGGTGCCTCTCCCCCGCCGTGAACGGGTTCTCGAAGGTATGGGACAGCTGGGCGCTGCCGATGCCAACTATCAGGCGGTCGCACTGCCGGGAGATCGTCTTTATGACCTCCAGGTGGCCGATGTGGAACGGCTGGAATCGTCCTATGAGAAGAGCACTGACCTCTTGCTTTCGCATATGAACCTGCGTAGGAGAGCCCTTGGCAGCCTATAAAGCGTTTGGTCCTCCCACTATCGCAAATTTCTTGTCTTCAAGACCAGTAATTAATCCATTAACAAGCATATATGTACTGCATGGCCGTTCGACGTTTTCGTGGGGATAAGATCACTTCCAGATCTCGTTGACGACTACAGGTGCTTCCAGAGGATCAGGGCTAGATCGCTGATCACAAGGGAGATGGATCTTGGTCCCCTGAAGTGGATCAATCCCACGACACTATTGCCACTTGTACTGTTCATGAGGGAACAGAGGGAACTACCTTACATCCCTCCATATAGTTCGTCCGTGGCAAATTACATCCACACCGTCATGACCAGACCGGAATCGGCCGTCGGCCCTTATTCGAGCTACATACCCGTCGCAGATCTCCCGTCCGATCAGAAAGATGGTAACAATATTTTAAAAGGACATTTGATTTTCATAAAAATGGTGTGGGATATGGTGGAGAGAATGCATTCAAGTACCTGATCGGCGAAATGGTAACGAACATTTACGAACATTCATTGTTCAATAACGCTCTCGTCATGGCACAGAAATATCCTACAACGGGATTTGTCGACATATGCTTCTGTGATGATGGCATCTCAATCCCAGGAAGCTTCGAGAGATCGGGCATGTTCTTTGAGGACGATCTTGAGGCAATCGGGGCAGCTAATAACGGGACATCTTCCAAAATGAACCACGAGCGAGGGTGGGGGATGGGATCAAGTGCCAGGATATGCCTAGAAGGGCTAGGCGGTTCGATGCTGATCGCCTCAAGAAATGGAACGATCGAATTTCATCATGGCGATCCAAAAGGATATATCAGTACAGATCGGTGAGATTGTAGGTTTTACGGGACATTAATGAGTATGAGATTCCCATATCCAGCACCTGAGGTAGATGTCTATGAATTCACAGGCTAAAGAGATCAAGATAGGTGAGCATATCTCCTATGATCTAGCCTTGAGGGCATCAGCGTCAGACCTAATTGATCAAATAAACAACATGGCGGAAGATCATATCATTGTGGACTTCAGGGGCGTGAGGTCAATAACTAGATCTTTCGCCCATGAATATATCACCAAGAAAGCGGCGAGCAAAAAGAACATCGAGGACGTATCGGTCCCTGAGAACGTTCGGAAGATGTTCATCGCAGTAAACAGCTCCGGTCAAAAGGCCAGGATTTTTGACCCATCAAAGGTGAAGGTCTTCCCCCTCTAGGCCAAATGCGGCAATCTTGCCCATCGGCCAGATCTTACTTTTTAAACCCTGGGCTCAGCTGGCCATATCGTCATCATCGAGCGGGCGCAAATAAAAGAGAAGAATCGTAAGGGGTTTCATTGGGCCGCTGGTCGGCCGGGAGCGGGCACGCCGATGGAGACCTTGCGCTCTACCAGGTCGGAGAGCTTCCTCAAGAGGGTGTCCTTCTTTGGCCCTCCTATGAGGGCCTTCTCCAGGACCTCCCCGAGGGTGTCCACCGGGATGATGTCGATCTTTCCGACGTATTGCTTGTCCAGCACCACGTCCCGCAGGTTCGCGCGGGGGATGAGGACGCGCTTTATGCCAGCATCGCATGCGGCCTCGATCTTGGCGGTCACGCCTCCCACGGGCAGCACCTGACCGCGGACGGACAGGGATCCGGTCATGGCCAGGTTCTGGTCGACCGGGACGTCCTCGAAGGCTGATATGACAGCGGTCGCCACGGATATCGAGGCGGAGTCGCCTTCAACGCCCTCATAGGTCCCCACGAACTGGATGTGCACGTCGTGGTTGGCGATGTCTTCCCCGGTGTACTTCTTCACCAGGGCGGAGACGTTCTGGACGGCTTCCTTGGCGATCTCGCCCAGCTTACCGGTGGCGATGATGCGGCCGCCCGAGCGGGTCTGCGCGGGGGTGACCTCCGCCACTATAGGCAGGACTATGCCAGAGTACTCGGCCATGGAACTTCCGCTGTTGAGGGCGGCGAGACCGTTGACGGTTCCGACCGACTCTCCGACAGTCCGGAAGGTCTGGTATTCCCTGCTGGACTCCAGATAGCGGTCTGCGATCTGCTGCTCCAGTGAACGGGCGATGCGCTTGGCCTCCCGGACCATCTCCGCGGTGACCAGTGGCTGCTGCTTCTCGCGGGCGATGTCACCGGCCACCCGGACCAGGCCGCCCAGCTCCCTGAGCCTCAGGGTGAGCAGTCCGTGCCTGCCGGCGCGGCGCTGGGCCTCCTTGATGATCTCGCCCACGGCATGCTTGTCGAAGTGCGGGATCTTCTTGTCCCTGGCGACCTCCTGGGCGACGAAGCGGACCAGCTTGTCCCGGTTCGCATCGGTGTCTTCCATGGTCGAGCGCATGAACACCTCGTAGCCGTAGCCGCGTATCCTGGACCGGAGCGCAGGGTGCATTCCCTGGATGGCGTCCAGGTTGCCGGCGCAGACCAGGACGAAGTCGCAGGGCACTGGCTCGGACTTCACCATGGCGCCAGAGGAGCGCTCCGATTGACCGGTGATGGGGAACTTGCCTTCCTGGAGGGCGGTCAGCAGGCTCTGCTGGCTCTCCATGCGAAGCATGTTGATCTCATCGATGAAGAGGACGCCCTTGGACGCCTTGTGGATGGCGCCGACCTCCAGGCGCTCGTGGGCCGGGGTCTCCAGACCTCCGCTCTGGAACGGATCGTGCTTCACATCGCCCAGCAGGGCTCCGGCGTGTGCGCCGGTGGCATCGACGAACGGGGGCATGTCCCCTTCATCATGACCCACCAGCAGCTTGGGCACCAGGTAGCTCTCCTGCTTGCCGGTGGCGGAATACCTGGTCGCAAAGAAGAGGATCGCCACGGCGATTATGCCGACCAGTATGATGGAGATGTCCTGTGTGACCAGGAACATGGCCACCGTCATCATAAGGAGGAGGACGATGACCGTCGTTATGATGGACGCCTTCTGCTGCTTCTTCGCCATCGCCTCCTTCTTCTGGGCAGCGACTATCTCCTTCCCCTTACCGGCGGGAACGATGCGTACCTTCGGTTCATTGGGGTCCTCAGGATTGTGATAGGCTATGATGTCCTGGAGTTCGCCCTTGGGCAGGAACTCGGTCATCGACTTGGACAGCATCGACTTGCCCGTCCCGGGCTCTCCGATCAGCATTACGTGACGTTTCTGCTCGGCAGCCTTCTTGATGACCTCGACAGCAGCATCCTGACCGATCACCTGATCGGCGAGCTTCTCCGGGATCTTGATATCCGCTGTGGTCTCGAAGTCCCTGGACTCGATCCATGCATCGATGTCAGGGTTCGCGATCTCAGACGGCTTAACTTCGCTGCTCATAATACACCTACACTAATATCCGACTCATAAGGGTACCACTAATTAAGGGTTTCCCCAACCATATAAAGCATTCACCCTAGCCAGATTTCCTAGCGATGTCGTCGGCGCCCCTGGCCTCCCGCCTTGCTTTCAAACGGCTTTCTCCAGATCGGTTCGGTCATTCGCCCCAACGGCGGGAAGGGCGGCGAGGACCTATGACCGCAAGCGGATAACCGTGAAATATGCGTCGCTCCCCCGGACGCCCGGTGATGTATTGCCCGTCTTCCTTCCGTTCCAACACCGGACGGTTCCGTTGAACGAACAATTCAGAAGCATCGTCGAGCACACCTCCCTGCCGTACGACAAACGAAGCGTCGACCCTTACACCAGGGCGAGGGTTCTGCTCATGATCGCCATCGAGAACAACGCCGTCATGATGAAGCATCGGTTGGCTCGAGCCACGGACGATGATGCGTTGAAGAAGCATTTGGCCATCGTTCGAAGGGCGGAGTCCCTGCAGCATCAGGCAGTGAGCTCGCTCATCCCCGCCGACGAGACGCCCCTGGAGACGGCCATCGGCCTCGAGCAGATGGTGGTCGACCTGACCGCCGATCTGGCGCAGAACGAAGCGGATGATTATTTCAAACAGGCACTGGACTTTGCGTTGCTGGAGGACCTCGACCACCTGTTCCGCTTCTCCCTGATGTACAGGATGGTGGAGGGAGGGGACGCCGGATGGCTGACCCGGGATAGGACGCCCATCGTAGCGGGAAGGCCAACGTCCGCACAGCACCGCCACCCCGTGGACGAGCTGAGGCCGCACTTCGATCTCGACGAGGTGCCGCTTCGCACCTTGATGAACCATCTCACCATCGTCTCTGCGGAGCAGGAGAAGATGCTGTTCTACAAGAGCTCCATCCGCGCATATCCGGAGGAGCTCACCAGGCGACTGTTCGGTGAGATAGCGATGGTGGAGGAGCAACATCTCTCCCAGTATGAGGACCTGGGCGACCCTCACACCACGCCGATGGAGCTGCTGGTGCTGATGGAGCTCAATGAGGCGTACAACTACTTCTCCGCGTTCAAGGGGGAGAGCGACCCCGCCATCCGGACGCTCTGGAGCGAGCTGATGGAGCAGGAGCTGGAACACTTCCATCTGGCCGTTGCCCTCATGGAACGCATCGAAGGGCGGGATGCCCATGAGCTGCTCGGCGATGCGATGATCCCCTCCTTGATCGAGCTCAAGCCCAACATCGGATACATTGAGGCGCTTCTCTCCACCCAGGTGAACCTGCAGCCCTTCGATGGAGAGTTCATTCCCGAATCGAGGCTCCCGGCGGACTGGCCGTCCTTCTCCTTCAGGGAGAGGATGAACTCCCGAGGCTCCCCGGCCGACGAGGTGGAGAAGCGCCGCCCGCGCGAAAGGATCAGGCGCCCCGCCTGAACGTCGACGGTATGCATGGAAGATAGAGGAAAGCTCTTAATGGCCTCTCCCCTTAGCGACGGCGAGGAACGACGAAATGAGAGTGGATGAACTGGAGCTGCCCGATGGAGTTATCGAGGTGCTTCAGGAAGAGGGCATAGTGGAGCTGCACCCTCCCCAGGCCAAGGCGGTGCCGTTCGCCCTCGACGGCAAGAACCTCATGCTTGCCATACCTACGGCGTCAGGGAAGAGCCTGGTCGCCTACCTCGCCGTGCTCAAGCACGTGCTGGAATGGGGAGGCAAGGCGCTGTACATTGTTCCATTGAGGGCGCTTGCGTCGGAGAAGTTCGATGACCTCAAGAAGTTCGAGAGGCTGGGCGTCAAGGTGGCGATGTCGGCCGGGGACCTCGATTCGCCGGACCCTCAGCTGGATGATTTCGACATCATCGTGGCGACCTCCGAGAAAGCGGACTCCCTGCTCCGCCATCAGAGCGCATGGCTGGGGCACATCACCCTCGTGGTAGCGGACGAGGTCCATCTGATACACGATCCAGGCAGAGGTCCGACACTGGAGGTGACCCTGACCAAGTTCCGCAAGCTGAACCCCTCGCTCCAGGTCATCGCCCTGTCGGCCACCATCAAGAACGCCCGGGAAGTGGCCGACTGGTTGAACGCGGAGCTTGTCACTTCGGAATGGCGGCCGACGCCCCTCAAGGAGGGCGTGTTCCTCGATGGCGAGATATTGTTCACCGACAACACCCGTCGGAAGGTGCCGGTGAAGAAGGACCCGCTCTGGAGCCTTGTCGCCGATTCCATCGCCGAAGGCGGCCAATGTCTGGTGTTCGTCAACACCCGGCGATCGACCGAGACATTGGCCACCAAGTTCGCAAGGTTCGCAGGGGAGGTCATGGGCGAACCGTCGATGGAAGGCGTCGATGAGCTTGCAGAGGACCGTGGGGAGCAGACCACCATCGGGAAGACGCTGCGTTCATGCGTGAAAAAGGGAGTGGCGTTCCATAATGCAGGCCTGACCAACGAACAGCGGCGGTTCGTGGAATCGAACTTCAAGAAGGGCAACATCAAATGCATCGTGGCTACGCCGACCCTGGCGGCCGGGATCAACCTGCCAGCCCGAAGGGTCATCATACGCGACGTCACTCGATTCGAGAACGGTGGGCAATCCGCCATCCCGGTGATGGAGATCAAGCAGATGTGTGGACGGGCCGGCCGTCCACGCTTCGACCCCTATGGCGAGGCCGTGCTGATCGCCAAGGACGAGGACAACTATCGCTTCCTCCGGGACAACTATCTGCTCGGAGAGTCCGAGGAGATCTACTCCAAGCTGGGAAGCGAACCCGTCCTGCGCTCCCATGTGCTCGCCACACTGGCCACGGGAACCGCCTCCTCCCAGGACGGGCTCATGGACTTCCTCAACTCCACTTTCTTCGCCCACCAGACCACCATGCTTGGTCTCGAGGAGGCGGCAGACAACGTGATCGATTTCCTGCTGGAGGAGGAGATGATACGCTCAGTGGATGGGCGGCTAGTGCCGACCTTCTTCGGCCGCAGGGTGTCGGACCTGTACATAGATCCGTTGACGGCCGTGAAGCTGCGGGACGCCCTTCGTAACTTCAAGCCGGGCGGATCGCCGTTCGGCCTGCTACATGCGGTCTGCTCCTCGCCGGACATGCTGACCATGTACCTCAAGCGCTCGGACTACGAGTGGGTGGAAGAGGTGTATGCCACCCGGGAGGGCGAACTGTTGCTGCCCCCAGGCGACCTGGACGAGTTCGATTTCTACCTGGCTGAGCTGAAGACCGCCTGCTCCATCGACGACTGGATCATGGAGATGGAGGAGGATGAGCTGCTGAAGAAGTACGGCATCGGGCCAGGCGATCTGCGGAACAAGATGGACGTCGGAGAATGGCTGATATATTCCATGAGGGAACTTTCCAACATCTTCAACAAGGACGCCTATCCCGTCCTCACCGAACTCATGGTCCGCATCCGGTACGGCGTAAGACCTGAACTGCTGGACCTGGTGCGGCTTCGCGGCGTTGGAAGGGCCAGGGCGCGTTCGCTGTTCAATCATGGGATAAGGAGCGTGGAGGACATCCAGAACGTCGATCCCGTGCGGCTTGCCAGGATACCCAAGATCGGCGACTCGGTGGCCAAGAGCCTGCTGTCGCAGGTCGGCGGTTCGCGCTTCCGAAAGGATGAGGAGGTTCCAGCCGAAGAGATCGAAGAGGTCGTGATCGAAGAGAAGCGACCCAGCGACGGGAAGCAGCGAAGCTTGCTGGACTTCTGACGTCGCCTTTTAATGGGCGGCGGACCAGCGCTCCCCCGACCCGCCTCGACGCTCCCCTCGGGATACCTATGGCGGTGCCCGGCCCTGAAGGCCGGGAGGATCAGGCGCCGATGGCCTTGCGAACGGCGTCGGCGCTTGCCTTGGCCGGGATGACGGGTTCGCAGTTGCCGATGACCGTATCGGGGTCCTTGAGGACGTTGCCGGTGCAGATGCATACCACCCTCTCGTCCGGGTCGACGACACCTTCTTCGACCAGCTTCAACAGGCCGGCGATGGACGCCGCCGATGCGGGCTCCACGCCCACGCCCTCCGTCCGCCCCAGAAGCCGCTGCGCTGCCAGGATCTGTTCGTCCGTGACATCGGCAGCCACGCCACCGGTGTCGTAGATCGCGCGAAGCGCCTTCTTGCCCGACACCGGGTTCCCGATGCGTATGGCGGTCGCCACGGTCTCAGGATGGCCTTCGGGGATGAAGTCGTCGCTGCCTGCCTGGAAGGCGCGTACCAGCGGTGCGGCCCCGGCCGCCTGTATGCCAGTGATCTTCGGGACGCGGTCTATCCATCCGAGGCTCTTCCATTCCAGCATGGCCTTGTGGACGGCACTGATGTTGCCCGCGTTGCCGACTGGCAGGATGATGCGGTCCGGCACATCGAAATCGAGCTGATCGACTATCTCGAACGCCACTGTCTTCTGGCCCTCCGGCCGGAAGGGGTTGATGGAGTTGAGCAGGTACAGCGTGCCCTCGCGGGCCAATTGCCTCACCACGTTGAGGGCATCGTCGAAATTGCCGTCGATGGAGACCACCTTGGCACCATAGAACATCGCCTGAGCCAGCTTTCCCGCGGCCACCTTGCCCGATGGCAGAAGGACCACGCAGCCGAGGCGGGCCTTGGCGGCGTAAGCTGCCAGTGAAGCGGAGGTGTTGCCGGTGGACGCGCAGCCCACGGTCTTGCATCCAAGCTCCACCGCCCTTGACACGCCGACCGTCATGCCGCGGTCCTTGAAGGAGCCGGTGGGGTTGGCGCCCTCGTATTTGACATGTAGCGAGCGGACGCCCGCCATCTTGGCAAGGGAGGCGCAATCGTACAGCGGGGTCCCTCCCTCGAGCAACGATACGGCGTGCGATTCGTCCACGGGCAGGAAGGGCGCATACCTCCATACGCCCAGGGGCCGACGCCTGAGGTCCCGGGGCCGCAGCGAGGCCGCCTCGTCCAGATCGGTCTCGATGGCCAGAATGCCTCCGCATTTGGGGCATGAGTCCACGAAGGGGTCATCAACCACACCGCCGCACTCAAAGCACTTGATGAGATGAGCCATCTTATAGCCTCCTGCATCCCTGACCCGCATGGGTGATCCATGTCTCGGAATCGATGCCATTGGTCGAATAGACCTCGCGCACCGCTGATGCGATCGCCTCCCCGTTCCCTGATGAACGATCATATATGGCGATCATGCATGGTCCAGAACCGCCCAGGAACGCGCCTGCCGCGCCTGCCTCGATGGCCGCCTGCTCCGCCTCGAGAAGATGCGGGTTCAGGGATGCACGGGCCGGCTCCACCACGATGTCGCGCATGCTGTCCCCGATGAGCGCTATGTCCCCACGGCACATGCCCAGCACGAGCGATGCCGCGTTGCCCACCTCGAACACCATGCTCTTGAGGGGAACGTTCTGAGGAAGGACCTTCCTCGCCTCCTTGGTGTCGACAAGCACGTCAGGCATGGTCACGACCACGCCAAGGTCTTCTGGGGCGTCCATCCTCAGGATGCGGAACGGTTCGTATGACTTGACGATGGTGAGGCCTCCCATGACGGCCGGGCCGACGTTGTCGGCGTGGAAGCTTCCGGAGGTGACCTGTTCGGCCTGCGCGGCGCAGCGGACCACCTCTTCGAGCTGCAGGGGCCTTTCCAACAGAAGGTTCGTCGCGAACGCGCCGCCTGCGGCGGATGCGCCAGAGGAGCCGATGCCCGAACATGGGCGGATGCCCTTCCTAATCTTCAGGACGACACCGAAATCCGCCTTGGCCCCTTCGAGCACGGCCAGTGCGGCCGCGCCTGCCGAGTTCCTTGTCGGATCGCGAGTGATGTTCTCCGCACCACGGCCTTCGATGCTCTCGATGACCACGCCCCGCTCGCTGGTCCTTCGCGCTTCTATCACGTCGAACGGTTCGCTCAAGGCGAGGCCGAACACATCAAAACCCGAGCCGAGATTGGAGAGAGTGGCTGGGGATGCCACAGTTACCCTGTCTGTTGTCATGCTTGCACCCGTTGCAGTCTGGACGGTCGTGACTGCGCCATTTCCCACCCCACTATTAATGTTTTGGACAATGAGCTGTAATGTCCGACATGTCTCGTGGACCTCTGCCTTGAGTCCAGGACATGGACGAAATTTACATAAGCGCAATTTCCAATCCCGGTTCAGCATGGTCAAGACGACTGTTCTAGGCGCCCGCGGTCAGATCGGCGACATGGAAGCGTTCATCGCCGCCCTTCGCGACCTGAACGGCGGAGAGGGGCTCGCCCTTGACGCCGACATGATATGCGGGAAGGACCACCTTGTCTCCGCCGCATTCCACGCCACCAGGGCGTTCGAACGTGGCGAGAACGTCTGTTCCTCTGTTGTAATGGAGACACAGCTGTACGCCTCCGGAGAGCGGCAGATCTCCAGGGCGATGAAGAAGATGGGCGTCAAGCTGGGCATGGAGCGGATCGCCCTGGTGTTCTTCGACGTCGACGACCCTGATGCAGCGCTGGAGCGCCTTGGGCTGGTCCGCGACGATGACGTGCTCGACGCATCGGTGGAGAAAGCGGTGAGGTTCGGAATAACGCCCGAGGAGCTGAAGGCCATCCCGGAGGACATGGTCGAAGACCTTGTGCTGGAGCGTGTAGCGTTCGTCAGGATGAACAAATAGTCGTCCCGCCGGATCATGAGCGGGGCATCTGCATCCGATCGCCCGAACGGTTCAAGGAACGTTCGAAGACAATATTCCGCGATAGGCTGGCCATTGTCCGTCGAACATACAGAGGCATCTGGGTTAGATATTGGATCCTTTGATGTCACCGATGCGAGCCGATGCTTCCACGATCCATCCGTTCGAGCCCTCGATGGACGCATAATGATATGCGCGGCGATCCAAAACTGCGTTCCGTTCAGCCATCTCTTCTCTTGACAAGTCCTGAGTGAGGGGATGTGTCTCGAATGAAAGGAAAAAAGGTAAGAGGGTCGAGCCCTCGTTCGCTGTCCGATGCAACGATCGGGCGGGAAGTAGGTTCGAGCTCAGACGGGCATGAACTTGTAGCCGTAGTGGATCACGCCGGCCGCTCCATCGTCGCTCACCTTGCGCAGCGTGGTGCGAACCTTCATGCCCACCTTCAGCTCGTCCAGCTCCACGTCTATGATCTGCCCGGTGATGCGGACCCCTTCATCCATCTGCACTATCGCGATGACGTAGGGCTTCTGCATCTCCAGCTGGGACGGGGCCTCATGGACGATGGAGTATGTGAGCACCTCTCCCTCGCCCTTCAGCTTGAACGGCTCCATCTTGCCTATCGACTTGCGGTGGCAGGTCGGGCAGACCGACCGCGGTGGGAAGTACACTCGACCACATACACCGCACTTGGTCCCGATCAGGTTGTATCTGGAGGCGTTCTCCCTCCAGAAGCGAGCGACCGCCATCAGTTCACCCTCCCAAGGATCTGTACGACCACTGTCGCACCCGTTCCGCCCACGTTCTGTGCCAGTCCGACCTCGGCTCCAGACACCTGGCGCTTGTCGGCCTCGCCGCGGAGCTGGCGGACCAGTTCGACAACCTGGGCCACACCTGTCGCCCCGATGGGGTCTCCCCTGGCCTTGAGACCTCCAGAAGTGTTGACGGCAAGCTTGGACCCCAGCGTGGTCTCCCCGTCGGCGGTGGCCTGTCCGCCTTTCCCCTTGGGGAAGAAGCCCAGGTCCTCGATGGCGAGGATCTCTGAGATCGTATAGGAGTCGTGCACTTCAGCCAGCTGCACGTCCTTGGGCTCGAGGCCCGCCATCTTGAACGCCCTCTGGGCCGCCACGGTGGTTGCGTCGAAGCGGCACAGCGATTCCCTGTTGGCCAGTGACAGCGTGTCCGACGCCTGTGCGGACGCCAGGACCTTGACCGGCGTGTCGGTGTACTTGCGCGCCTTTTCCAGGGGGCAGAGCACCACGGCGGCGCCGCCGTCAGATACGGGGGCACAGTCGAACATGCCGAGCGGTTCCGCCACGGGCAATGACCTCAACACCGATTCGAGCTTGATCTCCTTCTGGAACTGGGCCTTGGGGTTGAGCGACCCATGCTTGTGGTTCTTCACCGCGACCGATGCGATCTGCTCCCTCGTGGTTCCATACTCATGCATGTGCCGGCGGGCGATCATGGCGTGCAATGCCGGGAAGGTGGCGCCGAAGGAGGTCTCCCACTGCTGATCCGCCGCCATGGCCTGGATCTCCGTGGAGAGGGTGTCCCCTACATCGGTCATCTTCTCCGCACCTCCTACCACCACTATGTCGTGCATGCCCGAGGCCACGGCCATGACGCCCTGTCGGAACGCCAGTCCGCCGGACGCTCCGGCCGCCTCGACCCTTGTGGCAGGGATGTGATCGCGAGCCAGTCCAGAGTAGTCGGATATGAGGGCCCCGATATGTTCCTGCTCGGTGAACTTGCCTGCGGACATGTTGCCGAGATACAGGGCGTCTATCTCATCGCCCGACAGATTGGCGTCGTACACGGCCGACAGGCCGGCCTGGATACCAAGGTCCCTCAGGGACATGTCCCACAGCTCCCCGAACTTGGTATCTCCGACGCCTATGATGGCGACCTCTCTCATTCTATTGCCTCCTTCAGCTTGATCTTGTTCTTGTACTTGGCATAGGTGGCGTAATCGATGAACTTCTTGCGCTCCACCAGCTCCCTGATGGATGGCGCGGCACTTCTGTCCAGTTCCTCGATGCCGTCGGTAATGCTGATGTCGAAGGCGTCGGAACCCGCTCCAGAGCCATACGCCACTGCGAAGATGCGCTGCCCGGGTTTGGCGACGTCCAGGACCGAGGCCAGGCCTAGCGGCACCGCGCCGGAGTAGGTGTTGCCGATGAACGGTGTCAGTAAGCCAGCCTCGATCTGCTGGTCTGTGAAGCCCAACTGCTTGGCGACCCTCATGGGGAACTTGCCGTTGGGTTGGTGGAACACCGCGTAGTCATAATCGGAAGGCTTCGTGCCCATCGTCTCAAGGAGCCTCTTGGCCGCGGAGGTGATGTGCTTGAAGTAGGCGGGCTCCCCGGTGAACCTCCCTCCATGGGATGGGTAGTCCTGCCCTTCACGTCTCCAGAAATCAGGGGTGTCGGTGGTGTAAGACACCGTGTTCTCGATCTTTGCTATCAGGTTCTTTGAACCTATCAGATAGGCGGCCCCGCCCGCTGACGCGGAGTATTCCAGGGCGTCCCCGGGAGCCCCCTGCGAGGTGTCCGCGCCGATGGCCATGCCATATTCGATCATGCCCGAACCGACCAGGCCCAGACAGCATTGGATGGCCGCCGTCCCCGCCTTGCAGGCGAACTCGAAGTCCGCCGCCGTCATGTTCGGGGAGGCCTCGATGGCCTCTGCCACTATGGTGGAGGTCGGCTTGACCGCATAGGGATGAGATTCCGAACCTACATAGATGGCCCCGATGCGTTTGGGATCGACGCCGCACCGGCGCAAGGTTCCGCGGGCTGCTTCCACGGCAATGGTGATCACGTCCTCATCCGGTCCCGGCACGGATTTGGATAGGATGTAGAGGTTGCGGCTCATTGCCTCGCCGTCGGTCCCCCACACCTTTCCGATCTCCTGCGGAACGATGCGGTAGCGCGGGATGTACGCGCCATAGCTAACGATTCCTACGTCCATGGTATCCTCTTCTAGATATGATTCCTGAGCCTTTCGACGATGGTGTTGATAGGCAGCCCTATCTTGACCAAGGGTATGCCTTCCAACGTGGCAAGCTTCAATGCGAGGTCATCGACGTGCTCGGGCCGATGATAACACACCATGCTTGGCTTGAGGGGGTGGGCGCGGATGGCGATCATGGGGGAGCGGCCGAACTTGACACCAGTGAAGATGAGCGCTCGCTCGCTGGACCAGCCATAGATCTTCAGGTAATCGAACGAGTTGAGGGCGGTTATCGCCTTGATGGAATCGATTATGGTATAGCCGTGGATATGGCACTCCAGCGGCACCCTGGGGGTCAGGTTCTCACCGTCCATTATCTCGACGAACTCCTTGCCGGTGAGGCTCGTGCGGAACTCATCGATGCTGATGATGCAGTCGTGCTTCTCCCCCAGATCATAGCGCTTGAGCACCCGTCCGCCGCTGCGCTCGTCCAGCTCGATGAGGCCGTCGACTATGCGGCGGACGATGGTTATACCCGGCGATTTTCTCCTTCCAGACTCGTAATCGCTGATGACGGATGGTGAGAAACCTAGATATTTGGCCAACTCCTGCTGGGATATGCCAAACTCCTCTCTCCATTTGCGGATCGTCTTACCCGCATCCGCAGACAGGGTTATTTCCCCGGCGATCTTCTCGCGCAGCTGGTCCCTCATCGTCCGGCGTGACAACAAGTATGTATTTATAAATGTCGAAAGGGGTAATCGACAATGACCGTATCCAGGACCTGCCAGATCTTGTCGATCGTTGTCCGATCAAGTGTCGTACGATCCGTCCCGGCCAACTTGGATGCATCTTACATCGAGCGTCCATTGCCGAACACGGGCGGATGAGGTCACCGCTCGATATGACGGCAAGATGACGATACCTATTTAACCAAAATATCCATTAGCCTCCTTCCACGTGGGGCCGTGGGTTAGCTTGGCCATACTCGGGCGTTCGGGACGCCTGGACGCCAGTTCAAATCTGGCCGGCCCCACCATCGTTCTTCATCGATCCCACCATAAATAGGTTCAATGTGCTCTCGTCTTTGTCGAGGGATTCTCTCCAACCGCAATGACTCGATGGACGATCGACTGTCGTCTAGCGGGGCATCGGTCGTTACGCGACGAAATAACAACAAATAATCAATATCTATATATGGAAAATATACCGATTTTTAATCCATGCGGCTCAGGGAGAAGGAGATCACCGATAGGAGCGAGGTAGAGGAACTGCTGAAGAGCCAGAAGGTATGCCACTTCGCCATGTGCGATGGCGCATTCCCGTACGTGCTGCCGACGAACTATGGCTATTCGGACGGCCATCTGTACATACACTCCTCTAAGAAAGGTCGTAAGATCGAGGTTCTTAAGGAGAACAACCGGGTATGCTTCGTCGTGGACACCGCTCATGAATTGGTGCAGGGGCCGGTCGAAATGTCCTGCAACTCCACCATCAAGTTCAAGAGCGTGGTCGGCACCGGACGTGCCATCTTCGTGGAGGATCCCGAAGAGAAGCGCAAGGGCATTGATGTGATCATGACCCAGATGTTCGGAAAGGCTGATTACAAGTATTCCGACGATAAGTTCAGGGACATGGCCATCATCCGGATAGACATAGAGTCCATCACGGGGAAGAAGTCCGGATACTGACATATGGGTCCGAACGGGTGATGGTTCGCAGGCCTTTCATGCAGAAGGAGGCTCCATCGCCCTACGTTTTTTATCCCCATGACAGTGAGGTCGCATCGCATGCGGCCACGTTCATCGAAATCGTGTTTGAAGGCTTGGCCAGCGGTCGTGGGGACGGGACAACGGTCGAGCATCCGACAGCGCGAGCGGGAGCGACATTGATTATCATCGACGGACCTATCGCCGTTCCATGGGGCGCTATGCGGTGGGGATCGACATCGGGAGGACCAACCTACGCGCGGCGTTGGTGAGATCGAACGGTGAGCTGGTCGCATCGATCAAGGAGGGCACCGACGCTCTCGGCGGCCCCCAGGGCGTGGAGCGGCAGGTCGCCAGGGCTTTCGAACGTCTTGCCCGCGGACACGACGTCCGGGCGGTGGGCGTGGGCATCGCTGGCCAGTGCGATACGGCACGGGGAGTGGTCCTTCACGGTCCCAATCTGTTCTGGCCGGACGTGCCGTTCCGCGATCGCCTGTCTGATGTCCTAGGCGTTCCCGTGGTGTTGCGAAACGACGTGGTGATGGCGACGATCGGCGAGTGGCGACATGGAGCGGGGCGTGACTGCCATGACATCGTCGTGCTGTTCTCCGGCACGGGCATCGGCGGAGGCGCCATCGTGAACGGGACGCTGCTGGAGGGGGCAAGCGGATGCGGGGGCCACTTCGGCCATGTGTCAGTGCAGCTTGACGGCCCTCCATGCGGCTGCGGCCGGCGGGGATGCGTGGAGGCCTATGCCTCCGGAACTGGGTTAGCGTCAAGAGCGAAGAACGATCCGTCGCTCCCGTCCTCGTCGCTGTCCCTGGTCGGCGAGATCGACGGCCGCGCGATCTCCAGAGCGGTGGAGGAGGGCGATGCGATGGCGGTCCGCTTGCGGGACGAGGCGGCATTGGCCCTCTCATCGGCCATCGGGAGCGTCATCAATTGCCTGGAACCACAACGCGTGGTGCTCGGCGGATCCGTCATGGACATGCCCGGCCTGTATGAGATGTGCGCCGCCGGTGCATTGGAACACTGCCTTCCCAGCCATCGGAGGGCCCTCATCGTCCGTTCGGCCCTGGGAGAGATGGCGGGGGCGATCGGCGCGGCATCCCTGGCCCTCGATCCCATCTAGCGGCCCTCTGCCTCCCGATCGATCGTGTCGAGCAGCGACCTCAGCCGCCTTCCTCTTTCTTCCATCTCCCTAGCGGGGATCGTGCCGGCCTGAGGGCACAGATCGTCCACGATGATGTCCCCATCCTCGTCCAGATTCACCGGGTAAATTACACAACCCAGGGGGCGAGAGCGGTACTCTCGGCAACGGCCTGCCCGGGGATCATAGAAGATGCACCATCCATCCACGTTACGAAGGCGCGGGATGCGGTCCTCGCCCATCACCACGAAAACGTCCCGCCTGTGGCCGCGACGCTCCAGGCGAACGATGGCCGCCTCCGACAACTCCATCATGGTATCGCGGCAGCATCTTTGGCAGTGGGTGCAACGCATCCTTCCGACGTATGCGGCGGGCGATTATAGAGCTTCGGTCGATGCATCTCGCACCATGGAGGGAGATGTTGGATCATGCGATCCACCACGCTCCCAGTGCCAGGACCGTCAGGCTCGTCGACACGCGATCATCGGAGCCTGTCGCCACACTCGGAGCAGAACCTCGCGCCTGGAGGGTTCTCCGCTCCGCACTGCTGGCACTTGGGCGGTGAGGTCGGCGACCCGCAATTGTTGCAGAACTTGCCCTGGCCAGCGGGCTTGCCGCAATTGGGGCACATGGCCTGCCTCTGATCTATCTCCCCTGTGAACACCTGCGTGTTCCTCGACCTCTCCCAGATGTCCTCCTTCATCTTGTCTGCACGAGCCGCGGCGATCTCCACGGATTCGCGAGGGGCGTCATCCACGCACAGCGACGCTTCCTCGTTCCAGTCGTTTCCGCACACCCATTTTCCGCAACGGGGGCATCGGTGGAAGCGCCCCCTGGCCTCGTTCTGGGCGAGTTCGAACGCGGCCTCATGCTCCTTGTGCCACGCCGGGGACATCCCATCGAACCTGGACGATAGCATATCTCCGCCACGCTCACCGGCGTAGCCTATGTTGTATTGCCCTGAAAGCTGTCCGGCGATGCTGGCCACCCTGCCGATGTTGTCGAAGAAGCCCTTCTTCTTGTAGGTCTTGGACGGGATGAACCGCGTCCTGTAGCCCTCATGGCAGATATCGCAGTAGAACGTGAACTCGAAGCCGGCCTCTGTGCTGTTGTCGGAATAGTTGTCGTTGAACGCGATAAGGTTCCTCATCTTATCCCTCTCGATATGGGCTTCCCACACTTGGCGCATGACGGGGCGAGGGGAGGCTGCTCGAACCCGCACTTTCTCTGCTGGCATCTGACCATGAGCCTGGTACCGCAATGCTGGCATTGACCTCCGAAGAAGGTGTCCCTTCCGCAAGCGATGCACTGGATGTTCAGACTCTGCCCGCAGCTCGAGCACGCTGTCCAACCCTCCTTGACGGGTGAGCGGCATCGGGGGCATCTGGGATCGCCCAGTGGATCCCATTTTCCGCATATGGGGCAGACCTCGGAGTCGGGAGGCACCAACCTATCGCAATGACGGCACGGCTGCATGTATCCGGGCATGGTCTAACAGCTCATTTTAGCATTTGAGAATCTTTATTTTATAACCTTCTATTGACCTTCGACCTCTTCCTCAAGCTCGTCCGCATCATGCCAACTGTCAGAATCGTCCTTGGCCGCGGCATTGAAGGCCAGTAGCTTCTCCACCTTGTCCTTCCACGCCTCCTCCCCTGCATGAGGGACGCGACCGATGAAGCGAGCCCTGAGATTCCGCAGCTCGGGGATGAGCATGACCGAGAAGCGGTATCGCGACCACGGCTCCACGCGTAGCTGCTCATCCGTGAGATATATCGGCTGCCGGCGAAAGTTGATCTCCCTCAGGCCTGAAGTGATAGTGTCCATACAGGCGGCCGCAAGGGATTCCCTGCTCTCCTCGTCCATGGTGTGGTATGAAGACCGAGGAGCTATCCTGAAGAAGTACGTTGCCCGGCCGGAATTGTCCGAGGATGTCGCCTCCACCGCCACCGCGTTGCCCTGCGGACCAAGGATGGGGATTGCGAACCAGATGTACACGTCATCCATCAAGGATCGCTTGATCCCTATCCGGACCATGTCCTTGCGGCCGCGCGACGTGAGATATGCGTACTCGAAAGCCAGCCCCCTGGCCTTCACCTCGTCCTCCAGGCCTTTCCACAGGTCCGGGGATATGTCCTCGATCTCCCATCTGGTCGCCGCCCGCCCCTCCTTCAACAGCGCGGCGGCGGCCTCCAGGGTCCGTCCGTCGGCCTGCGGATAGGCCGACCGTATGACGTCCTGTGTTTCCCTCGACATCTCTGCCATGGCGTTCGATATTGCGTTCCACAGCGGCTCCATCTCCCTCCCCAGCATGGTCAGGGCGAGCAGTTCGCCTGAAGAGAGGACCATTCGCAGGATGTGGTCGCGAGACTCGATGCCCTCGATGTCGCTGTAGCGGACCCGCATAAGGCCATGGCGTAGGGGAATTATCACCATGGCCGTTTCATAGAGGCGTATCTCGCATGGGCCATCGGCCCCTCGGAACGGCCTCAGCTCCGCCTTGACGCCAGGCTTGCGAAGTTTCTCCTCCATGAGCAGATCGCGCATGATGAGGTCGTTACGAGAGCGGTGGATCTCCCTGACAAGGTCCTCGTACCTTCGGCCGAGAGCGGACAGTCGAAGCCGCCGTCCATCACGCATGAGAACGTCCACCTGATAGTTGGCATTGGCGACGTTGACGATGTCCCTCAGTGGCAGTAGACGGTATGGTCCGGACCGGGGTCTCAGCTCAAGACCGTCCCCGGCCAAGACTATCCTGGTCTCACCCTTCCCAAGCTCGGCCCCGGTCCCATCGACCATGAGGTAATTGCCCTCGGCATCCATGATATTAAATTATTATCACGAGCATTTGTTTTTACCGACGGTTCACCAGGGCAAGGTCCGATCGGTGCGGATGTTTACCCAGCATCTCGATCCACAGCGGCCCCTGCCGCTCGATGTCATCCCGTCCAACCTCTTTCATATGTCAGGGGGGATGCGTTGCCGGATCGCGGGCGGCATCAACGCGCAGCCTTCACCAGTGCGATACGTGGGCCCATCATCTGCTGGGAAGTTTCATCGTCACCGAGCGGCCTTACGGGTTAATGGAAGCGGCCTGGGGCCTGAAGAGGGCGCGACACCTTTCGAGCGGAGAGGCGCCTCGTACGGTGAGACCTCCCGATGCGGACCTACCGGACGGGCGCTTTGCCATGTCGCCTCTCCCTGCCCATCGCATCGGCCTTTAGCATGGCGTCCAGCACCCGTTTCGGCGTCATGGTCCCGCCCTCGTGACATATGGCCTGTCCAGGGGCGCAGGCCTTCTCGGCCGCCATCGCCAGCCTCTCCGGGCCCGCCTCCCCGAGGCCGATGTCCGATAGTGTGGTGGGCAGGCCCACTTCCTCGCAGAACGTATACACCCTGTCCACCTCTTCACCCGGATCACCGGTCAGATGCCTCCCGGCCAGGACACCGAAGGCGACCTTCTCGCCGTGGTAGAAGGGATGGGTCTCGGCCAGGGCGGTCAGGCCGTTGTGGATGGAGTGGGCCGAGGCGATCCCCCCGCACTCGAAGCCTAGGCCGCTCAGCAAGGTGTTGGCCTCGACCACCCTGTCGAACGCCGGGGTGACCACCCCGGCCTCGTTGGCCTTCTTGGCCTCGACGCCGTCGGCGAGAAGCGTATCGTAGCAAAGCTTGGCGATGCCCAGGGCGGCCACGGTGCCAAGGCCGCCGCATTCGTTCATCGACCCTGTACGGTGGCAGGACCTCGCCTCGAACCATGTGGAGAGGGCGTCGCCCATCCCCGCCACGAGGAACCTTGCCGGTGCCGAGGCGATGATCTCCAGATCGACCAGTACCGCCTGGGGGTTCGATCTCTGGTAAAGCACCGAGTCAAATACCCCATCTTTCGAGTACCGCACCGCGCAACCGCTGCATGGCGCGTCGGTCGATGCTATGGTGGGAACCACGATGACAGGTATGCCAGCTCGATCGGCGGCGATCTTCGCCGTATCGATGGTCTTCCCTCCGCCCATGCCTGCCAGCACACCGATCCTATGCTCGGAGATGACCTTGGACAGTCGGACCAGTTCCTCCTCGCAACACTCCCCTCCGAACCTCTCGATGCGGACGGACATGGCATCCAGGTCCAGGCAGCAACGAGGAAGTACCTAATCGATCACCGAACGGGATGCTAACACCAACCCCCTCTCTCCGAGCCCGTCCATCACCGCGGGCAGCTCGCCTATCGCCCCGGCCCCTTGAATGTATCTTCCTGGAAAAACCGCCTTTCGGAACATTGAGCCCACCTTCGTCATTGGACTGGTCGAATCCGTCGGATGCGAGATGACCGACACAACAGCGTCCGGAACTGGACACCTCGATGCCCTGCCGCCTCACGATCCACCCTGGTCCATCCATGGCGGTTCGGCCTGTCGGAGCTTAGGATATATCGAGTATTTCATATATTACATGAAGCGACCTGAGGCGCCGGTAGCCGTCGGCGATGAAGGAATGCCAGGGCAGGGACCGGCCGGCGTGGGACGGACCCCTTCACTGACGCTGACGGGGTGTATCGTGAACGGCCTGCGGCACCCGATACGCCTATGCGCATCAATGACGAACCTTGCAAGGCTGCCTTGTGCGAATCAATTTATACGCATGGTTTCAAGTGAAAATCATGTTGACCGGCCGAGAGACTGGGCACCTGAGGATCGGCTATCACTGCTCCCATGAGCAGTTCCCTCCAAGCCAGCTCCTCCGGCTGGTCATGAAGGCGGAGGGGTCGGGGTTCAACGCGGCCCTTAGCTCCGATCATTTCAAACCATGGAGCGAGGCGCAGGGGGAGAGCGGCTATGCGTGGGCGTTCCTGGGGGCGGCCATGCATGCCACTTCCATCCCGTTCGGGGTGGTGTGCGCTCCAGGTCAGAGATACCATCCAGCCATCCTGGCGCAGAAGGCGGCCACCTTGCAGGAGATGTTTCCTGGCCGGCTCTGGGTCGCACTGGGAAGCGGACAGCTGCTGAACGAAGGGATAACCGGACAAGGATGGCCTCCAAAGGATGTTCTCAACACCCGCCTGGCCGAATCGGCCTCTGTGATCAAGCGGCTGCTGAACGGAGAGGAGGTGACGCACCGCGGGCTGGTGACCGTCGAAAGGGCCAGGCTCTATTCGTTGCCCGCGACTCCTCCCACCATCATCGGGGCGGCACAGACCGAGGCCACGGCTGAGGCGATCGGCACCTGGGCGGATGGGATGATCACGACGTCAATGCCACCGGACCGGCTCAAGGGGATGATCGAAGCGTTCCGCCGGGGAGGCGGAGAAGGGCCGATCGTGGTGAAGATCCAGATCTCATATTGCCGCGATGAGGAGAAGGCGGAGCGGGAAGCCTGGGAACAGTGGCGAACCCATGTGTTCCCTTCATCCATCACCACGGAGGTAGAGCATCCGGAGCAGTTCGACGCCTTGACGTCGACCGTGCGACGAGAGGACGTCCGGAAGCAGGTGTTCACCTCCTCTGACCTGGACGAGCATGTCGAGAATATCGAACGATACGTGAGGATGGGCATCAGGGAGATCTATATCCATAACGTGAACCGGGAACAGGAGGATTTCATCGATGACTTCGGCAGGAAGGTATTACCCCTCATCCTTGATGGCTGAGCAACCATACAAGCCCATCGAGAGCTACGGGGCCATCGGCAACCTCCGCACCGTCGGGCTCATAGGCGCGGACGGCTCCCTGGACTGGCTGTGCTTTCCGAACACCAGTGGAGGCGGCGTGTTCGGCGCCATATTGGACAATAAGAAAGGGGGATGCTTCAGGGTGTGGGTGGATGGGGCGTCGACCAGGCAGAGGTACGTCGATGGGACGAACGTCCTCAGGACCGCCTTCCTCCCAAAGGGCTCCATAGTCGGAGTGAACGACTTCATGCCTCTATGGGGGGACCTTCGCGGCAAGGGGCGCTCCACCGCCCTTGATGAGGTGCAGCGTCTGATCAGCTGTAGGGGGAGGGCCGTCGAGGTACAGGTCGAATGGAGCCCTCGACCCGACTACGCTCGGAAGCGCGCAGAGATGGAACGCCATGGGAACGCGTGGGTGGCCAGATGGGGAGAGGAGTGGCTGTCCCTATGCGGCCTGCCCGATGGCGAGGTGAAGGACGACGGGTACGGACCCGTCGTCAGGGGCACGCTCCGCCTGGAAAGGGACGAGGAGCGTTCGCTGGTGACCCGGTACTGCTCCGATGACCTGACCTGCTCGGTCGATTCGAGCAAGGACCTGATGAAGCGCACCATCGCGGCATGGCGGAGATGGGTGAGGACGCCGATGGACTATGAGAATCCAGGTTGGGCCAGGGAGTGGTCGCACCTCATCTCACGGTCGGAGCTGGCATTGAAGTTGCTGATCCATGATGATACGGGAGCGATCCTCGCCGCCCCCACCACCTCCTTGCCGGAGGTCGTAGGAAGGGAGCTGAACTGGGACTACCGGTACACGTGGCTGCGAGATGCCTCCATGGCGGCCCAGGCATTGCTGGTGCTGGGGCATCATGAAGAGGCCATGGAATATCTGGAATGGATCAGGGACGTTTCCGAAGCGGCCTGTGCGGTGAGGTGGGAGCCGAGGATCATGTATGGCATCCATGGAGAGACGGACCTCGAGGAGGTGGAATTGGACCACCTCGACGGCTATCGCTCCTCTCGTCCGGTCAGGATAGGCAACGGAGCGGCTGAGCAGCGCCAGCATGAGGTGTATGGCGAGCTTATGTCCACCGGCTACGAGCTCATTAGACATGGTGTGCCATTGGATGAGGAGACCATGTCCTTCTTCGGACGTGCCGCCGACAAGGTATGCGAGATCTGGGAGCAGCCGGACAGCGGCATATGGGAGAGGAGGGGGGAGGAGCATCATTACACCTACTCCAAGGTGATGTTGTGGGTGGCGCTGGATCGCGCGATCCATATGGCGGAGATATATGGGCTCAAGGGAGATGTGGACCTATGGAAGAGGACCGGGGACCGCATAGCGGAAGCGGTTCTCCGCGAAGGTTATTCCGATGAGCGAGGGGCGTTCACCGAGTACTTCGGCAGCGACGCCCTCGATGCGGCCAACCTTCGCATACCCCTGATGGAGATGCTGCCGTTCCACGATGACAGGGTGCAGGGCACGATCGACCGGATCGTGGAGGAGCTTCTGGAGGGAGGCATGCTGGCCCGAAACACGGAAGGTGTGGAGAGGGGCGAGGGCTCCTTCATCATGTGCACCTTCTGGCTCGTTCAGGTGTTGGCCCTGTCCGGACGGGTGCGGGAGGCGAGGTCGCTTCTGGAGAACGCCAGCGAGGTGGTCTCCCCCCTTGGCCTCTTCGCCGAGATGTTCGATCCACGAACCGGTGCGCAGCTCGGCAACTTCCCCCAGGCGTTCAGCCACATCGGGTTCATCAACGCCGTCCTTTACCTGTTCTATGCTGAAGGCCGCGAAATACCGGTTCCAGACCCCATCGGATCGAAGGAGCACAGGAACATGCTGGGCAAACGCCACGTGGAGGGCGTGGACCATCGCAGCAGGATGGTGAAGATGTGACGCCGGAGCGGAGTTAAGTAAAATAGTGTGTTCCCGATTACTGCGAAGGAATAATATGGCTGATACGAAGGCGATAGAGAGGGCAAAGGAGCATTTCAGCAAGATCCTTGAGGAACAGCTCAAAAGAATAGAGGCCATGAAGGAGGACCAGGGATGGACCGACTATGCCAGCCTGGACACCATCATCATCGGCATTTGCTGGGGCGACGGCATCGGACCATATATCTCCCGTTCGGCCAGGATGGTGCTGGAATCGCTTCTTGCCGACGAGATCAAGAAAGGAAAGGTGGAGCTCAGGGACATCGAAGGATTGACCATCGAGAACCGGGTCAAGGCGATGAAGGCGATCCCCGACGACGTCCTGGCAGAGCTGAAGAAGTGCCACGTCATCCTGAAGGGGCCGACCACCACTCCCAAGAAGGGAGATCCTTGGCCCAACATCGAAAGCGCCAATGTTGCGATGAGGAGGGAGCTCGACCTCTTCGCCAACGTTCGTCCGGTCAGGGTACCGGAGCTAGGCGTGGACTGGGTGTTCTTCAGGGAGAACACCGAGGGGAGCTACGTCCTTGGCAGCCAGGGGATCAACGTCACCGATGACCTGGCCATCGACTTCTGCGTCGCCACCACCCAGGGAACGGAGCGACTCATCAGGCTCGCCTTCGAGCATGCGCGGAAGAACGGTATAGACAAGGTCAGCATCGTGACCAAGGCCAACGTCGTCAAGACCACCGATGGGAAGTTCCTCAGCATCGCCGCGGAGGTCGCCAAGGACTATCCCGAGATCAAATGGGACGACTGGTTCATCGACATCATGACCGCCAAGCTGATCGATCCCTACCGCCGCAAGGACTTCAAGGTCATCGCGCTGCCCAACCTGTACGGGGACATCCTGACCGATGAGGCGGCCCAGATCCAGGGAGGCGTCGGAACGGCAGGCAGCGCCAACATCGGCAAGCGCTATGCCATGTTCGAGGCCATCCACGGCTCCGCGCCACGCATGGTAGAGGAGGGGCGTGCCCAATATGCCGATCCATCCTCCATGATCAAGGCCGCCGCCATGCTGCTGAGCCACATCGGATATGTCGACAAGGGAAAGAAACTGGAGATGGCTCTCGAGATATGCACCCAGTTCGAGAAGGCCAAGGTCATGACCGGACGCTCCAACGGCGCCACTGGCGATGAGTTCGCGCAGTATGTCCTGGACACCGTGCGAGACCCTGACCTTGAGAAGAAGTGGCTGAGCTACCAGAACCAACAGGCCTGAGCGCGGCCGTATATCAAACCCCTTCCCTCTTTTTCAACTATCCCCCTACTGCGTAGATATATATCGAGCGGTCAACATCCAATGATGGGGAAGTGCAAGTTGAAGCTAGATGATCAGAGAATGGTCCCCTGGCAAGGTCTGGATGATACGATAGTGAAGGTCCTTTACGTCGACGATGAGCCGTCGATGTTGGACATATCCAGAGAGTTCCTGGAGATGGAGGGGGACATCGTCGTCGACACCTCCACATCCGTCAAGAAGGCCTTGGAGGACTCGGCATGCCGCCGGTATGATGTCATAATCTCCGACTACAGGATGCCAGATGGGGACGGGATCGAGTTCCTGAAGATGCTCCGGGAGAAGGGGGCAGACACGCCTTTCATCATCTTCACCGGCCAGGGCCGGGAGGAGGTCGTGGTCGATGCGCTGAACAACGGGGCCGACTTCTACATGCAGAAGGGCGGGAACCCCCTGGTCCAGTTCGAGGAGCTTCGCAATGTGATCCTTCAGCTAGCGCAGCGCAGCAGGGCCGAGAAGGCGCTGAAGGAGAGGGAAGAGATCCTCACCTTGATAACCGACAACATGCAGGACATAGTCATCCGGGCGGACAGCGAGGACATCATAGACTACATCAGTCCGTCCATAGAGGCGACAGGGTTCACGCCAGCAGAGGTCATCGGACGCAAGATCCTCGATTTCGTGCATCCAGACGACGTGGAGAGGGTTGTCGAGGATGCCGACATGGCGATAGCCCGACGAGAAGAGGCCACCTTCGAATATCGCCAGTTGAACAAGGATGGGACCTATACCTGGTCAGAGGCGAGAGGCAAGTACCTGATATATGACGATGGGAACATCCTGATGTCCATCTTCAGCGCTCGAAACGTGGAGGACCGAAAACGGTTCGAAGAGGAGCTGTCCCTCATCAACAAGAGGTACCAGGACATACTGAACGGCGGGAACGTCATCGTCCTCGGCCTGGACCAGGGCGGTCGGCTGACGTGGATGAACGACTTTGCCCAGAAGTTCTTCGGCTACAGCGAGGATGAGATAGTGGGGAAGCCAGCGGTAGGGACCATCCTCCCAGAGGTGGAAGAAGGCACCGGACGCGATCTGCGCAAGATGCTCGACGAGATCGTCCTCCCGAAGGATAACATGATCGCCAACGTCAATCAGAACATGAAGAAGAACGGGGAGCGCGCGTGGGTGGCCTGGACCAACCGCCTGATGGACATGGGAGATGGCAGGAAGGAGGTCCTGTGCACGGGCGTAGACATCACCGGGCATCATCGCATGGAACCGCCAGATGAGTCAAGCGCCCTTCCGCAAGGGGTCTTGGACTCGATCCCCGTCGCCACCCTGGTGATCTCACAAGATGGCACCGTGCAGGCATGCAACGGCCAGTTCATGGACATGTGGGAGCTTCCTGATGGATGCCACGGCATGCCTCTCTCCGATCTGCTGGATATCATGCTACCGAAGTTGGAGGATCGAGACGGGGCGCGATCCAGATTGAGCCGGCTGGCGGCAGGGGATTCCGACGAAGAGCGGTTCGACATGACGCTCAAGAACGGAACCAAAGTGAAGTTCGTCGCCGGAACGAGCTGGCTGAACGACCGCTCCGCGGTCAGAGCGTGGAGCTTCCTGGAACAGACCGATCCGGTCGGAGCAGGGGATGCGATCGCGGAGAGCAGGTCGAAGCTTCGCGCGGTGTTCGACACCGACGCCATAGGCATCGTCGTGGTCGATGTCGAAGGGAACATCGTGAAGGTCAATCAGGCGTTCTGCCGTATGATGGGCTATGGCGAAGGGGAGCTGAAAGGGAAGAACTACATGGACTTCGTCCCGCCGGAGGACATGGAGGGAGACGAGAGGAGCTATGATGAATGGCTCGTCCGCCATGGAGACATACATTCCCTGGAGGGAAGGCTGCTCACCAATAGCGGCAAGATCATATGGGTCCGGGTCACGGGGTCGGCCGTGCGCGACGACTCGGGCCGGCTGAAGTTCGGCATAGGATTCATCCAGGACATCACCGAGCAGAAGGAGATCATGGAGAGCCTGAGGCGGTCGGAGGCGCGGTATCGAGATCTGGTGAGGAACCTTCCGAACAGCATGATCCTGCTCTACGATCGAGACCTTAGGCTCACCCTGGCAGAAGGTGTTGGGCTCAAGGCGATGGGTCTCGAAGCATCCAGCATGGAGGGGAGGATGATCGACGAGGTCTTCCAGACCGGTCCTTTCAGCCTTGACCTTGGCGCATACGAAAGGACGCTCCAGGGGGAGACCTCTGTCAGCACGGTCGACTACATGGGACATACATACCGCTTGTTCTTCAGGCCACTGCTCTCCGACTCCGGGGAGGTGTACGGGAGGATGATCATGGGTCATGACGTCACCGACCTCAAGCGTACGGAGGAGGAGCTGCGGAGGCTGAACCGATCGTTGCGCATACTCACCGTCGGAGACCAGGCCAAGTCCCAGGCGAGCGATGAGAACGAGCTGTATCACATGGTCTGCAGCAAGCTCATCTCGGCAAGCGGCCATGCGCTGGCCTGCATCGCCCTGGCCGAGGAAGGGGAATGGCCTCGCGTCGTGGCATCATGTGGAATTGAGATCGTTGACGGGGCGGAGCTGTTATCCCTGGATCGAGGCCTGGTGTCCCGGGAGGCCTTGAGGACCGGAAAACCGGCTTGGAAGAACGAGTTTTCAACCTCTTACTCTGACCGGGGGGCCGCGGGAACGGAGAGGGTGCGAAGCTGCGCATCCCTGCCGATCAATCAGCATGGCAGAACGGTAGGCGTCCTGACCCTGTTCAGCTCGGAGCCGAACTCCTTCGATCCAGAGGAGATCGGACTGTTCACCAAGGTGGCCAATGACATATCCAGGGGCATGACCGCCTTCCGCGACCACGCGGACAGCCTGCATACGCATCGATTGCTCTCCCGCCGGGGCAGGCAGATGCAACGGCTCAACCTCTCATCCCGAAACCTCACCTCCATATTGGATGAGCAGGAGATCCTTCGGACGCTCGTCCGAACGACATGCGACCTCTTGGACTGCGAAGCATGCATGATGGGCACCGTGTCCGACGGTCGGATCGCCTTCAAGGAGATGAGCCGCCAAGGTGTCATCGTACCAGTGGACCTGAGCCTCTCCCTGAAGGAAGGAGGCCTGGGAAGGGCGTTGATGAGCATGAAGCCGTATGTCTCGAGCCGGTCGGAAGGAGGAGAATATAGGAACTTGGCCGTGGTGCCAATGCTGGGGAAGGATGGCAAGCTTGCCGGCGCCCTGTGGGCGCAGGACAAACGGAGGGGAGATTTCGACCCATGGGACCTCAGCCTCATGGAGCCCCTTGCGGCCTCGACCAGCGTAGCATTGAACAATGCCGACGTGGTGCATAGGCTGAAATCTCGAGAGGACGAGCTGGAACAGGTCAACAAGAAGCTGGAGCTCATAGGTCGGATCTCCAGGCACGACCTGCTCAACCATATCGCCACGCTCAGCGGCTATCTGGAGCTTGCCAGAGGCCGAGCGACGGATGATACGCTGGGATATCTGGAGAAGGCCAGTGCATCGGCCGAGAACATCGCCAAACACCTTGCGTTCGCCCGAGATTACTCCGAGATGGGTAAATCGTCGCCCGAATGGGTCCCATTGAAGGAGGCGGTGAAGAGAGGCGCCTCGACGGTCCATCTGGAGAACGTGAGGCTCGAAATAGAGGACGATGATGTCGAGCTCTATGCCGATCGGATGGTGGAGAAGGTGTTCCACAACCTTCTGGACAACTCCCTTAGGCATGGCGAGGTCACGGCCATAAAGGTCTCCGTGGAGGAGGGCCCTCAAGGCCTAAGCATCGTCTATACAGATGATGGCAAGGGGATACCGCAGGAAAGGAAAGATGAGATCTTCGAACTGGCGCAGAACCATCGCGGCCTATACCTGACGAAGGAGGTCCTCGCCCTCACTGGTATACGGATAACGGAGCGTGGGGAGATGGGCAAGGGAGCGCGCTTCGATATCATCGTTCCTCGCGGAAACTACCGCCGCAGGGGAGGAATGGAGAGGCTGGTTATGAACCGCCCGCGACCTGACCCGCAGGTTTGAGGCCCAGACCTCTTGCTTCGACCACCCTGCTCCATAGAGTCCGGGATGGGGGCTTCCTGAGAGATATTGTTAATAGAGTGAGAATGATTCACTCGATTGAATAGATGTCCTCCAAGAGCATGAGAGGTCGACGGATACTTTCCACCCATCTTGCAGCAGCGGTATTGATCGTAGCCGTCATGCTGATGCTGGCATCGGCCATGTCCTTGCAGGTACGCTCCCTGGAAGTATCGGAGAGCTACATCGTCCCGCTAGAAGAGGGGATAGAAGAGGTAAGGCTCGACGTAGTGGCCAGTCGCGGCGAGGTGGACGTAGGCTTCGCCGATCTCGACGGCGACGCCGTGATCGTGACCGCAAGCCTGCATGGTACCGCCAGCATGTTCGGAAGCGATATCCCCCTCAACACTACCGTTACATATGACATTGATGCCATGAGCGGCGTGGTGAACGTATCGGCGATCATGGACGTCGATGCCCCGTGGCCCTATCACATGCTGGAGAAGGTGAGGTTCGAGATCGACATAGACCGCTCTCTGGCCACACACATCGACATCACCGTCGTGACAGGGGGCGCGATCGTCCGGACGGTCGAGGGAAGCAACATCACCGGACTCAACATAGATGCCACATCCCTCGGGTCGGTGGTGGCATTGAACAATGGCACCATATTGAGCGGGGATGTCCACATCCGCACTGCCACCGGGGGCACCAAGCTGTATTGGAACAACCTCACGGTTAGCGGGGACCGCCTGGTGACGATGGAGGAATCGTCGGGGGTGCTTCGAGCCATGATCGACCAGACTGGCAGCATGGAGGGCACCGTGACCTTGCTCGGAAAGAGCATCGGAGGGCCCGTGTCCCTCGATATGGAGCTGAGGGGCGATGTCGGCGGCTCGGTGGAGGCGACCTCTCGGGGGGACATCAAGATGGACTGTCAGGACGGGTTCAGGTGCCATGACGGTACCAGGGCCTCGAGCGGCCATCCGGCCGCATCCTCGTTCCACGTCCGCCTGGAGAGCACGGTGGGCGGCATCGAGGCCCGGGGCCGCTGGACCCCATAGGTCACTTCTCGTCCAGCCGAGTGACGTAATATCCGTCGGTGGAAGGTTCCGGCTGCGTGGGTCCCTCCCTGTAGGCCAACCGGGGCACTCTCTTGAACTCGTAATGGTCCACTCGGGTTCCGGACACCATGAACACCACTCTCTCGCCGATATTGCAGGCATGATCGGCTATCCGCTCCAGATATCTGGCGGCCAGGATCCTGGAGAGGGTGGGAGATCACGCCGAGAAGATCGCCCAGCAGGCGGTGGGCACCGCCAGTGAGGAGAAACCTCCCACGGTGGCGGAGATGCAGGACCTGAGCTTGCACGCGGTGGAGATGCTGAAGCGCGCGGTGGAGGCGTTCTTCATGCAGGACATCACCATGGCCAACACGGTGATAGACGAGTCGAAGAGCGTGGTGGAAGCGGGGGGCGAACTGCTGCCCCGGCTGCAGGGGACCGGGGGCAAGGGCACCATGAGCCGAACCGCGGTCATGGACTCATTGGTCAGGACGATCATGTATGCCACGGACATCGCCGAGATCGCCATCAACGATGCCATGCGCTTCGAACTGAAAAAGAAAGGATAGGGGGGAAGGGGTTTCAGTCGGACGGCTCCTCGTCCTCCAGGGCGAAACCGCCGTTCTTCTTGATGTACTCGGCCAGACCACCATCGGCAAGGATCTTCATCATCACCGGCGGCAGGGGCTGGGCCTGCAGCGTGACGCCCTTGGTCACGTTCCTAACGATGCCGCTCTCGATGTCAATCTGCAGCACATCGCCCTCCGCGATGTCGGAGGTGTCGACCTCCACCACGGGCAGGCCGACATTGATGCAGTTGCGGTAGAAGATGCGGGCGAACGACTTGGCCACCACGGCCCCGATGCCGGCGGCCTTCAGGACCAGCGGCGCCTGCTCCCTGGACGAACCGGCGCCCAGGTTCTCGCCCGCCACCACGAAGTCGCCGGCCTGGATCTCATCGTAGAAGCCAGGGCGGATGTCCTCCATGACGTGCTTGGCCAGCTCGTTCATGTCCAATGTCTTGAACTTGTACTTGCCGGAGATGACGTAGTCGGTGTTGAGGTTATCACCGAAGACGAAGGCCTTTCCCTTGAGCTGGCTCATTCCATCACCTCCCTGACGTCGGCGATGTGGCCCAGCATGGCGGAGTAGGCGGCGGTCGCCGGGGATGATAGGTAGATGTCGGCCTTGGTGTTGCCCATCCGGCCCTTGAAGTTGCGGTTGGCGGTGGAGAGCACGACCTCCCCATCGGACGGCACTCCATTGCAGGTGCCTACGCAGGGACCGCAGGATGGAGCTATCAGGGTGGCGCCGGCCTTGATCAGGGTGTCTATGTATCCCTCGCGCATGGCGTCCAGCAGGATCTGCCTGGATGCCGGGGCCACGATCAGGCGGACGTCCTTGGCCACATGATTGCCCTTCAGGACCTTGGCGGCCTCACGGAGGTCCTCAAGGCGCCCGTTGGTGCAGGTTCCGATGTATACCTGGTCGATCTCGACGTCCGTGACCTTGTCCACGTCGACGACGTTGTCGACCTCATGCGGCTTGGCTATCTGCGGAGGGAGGTCGGAGAGGTCCTCGTGAATGACCTTGTCATATACGGCCGAGAGGGAAGCATCCACGCCCTTGAACGGAGTGTTGGTGCGGGCCTTGATGAACTCGGTGACCTTTCGGTCGCAGGGCATGAGACCTACCTTCGCGCCCACTTCCACCACCATGTTGGATATGGTCATGCGCGCGTCAACCGACATGTCCTCGATCACACTGCCGTAGATCTCCAGCGCCTTGTAGGTGGCACCACGCGACGTCAGCGTCTTGGCCATGTGCAGGACGACGTCCTTGGAGTAGACTCCAGGTTGCAGCGCCCCATCGTATACGATCTTGATGGTGCTGGGGCAGCGGAACCACATCTTCCCGGTCACCAGAGCTGCGGCAAGGTCGGTGGAGCCGACCCCGGTGGAAAAGACGTTCAAGGCACCGTACGTGCAGGTATGGGAGTCGCCACCTATAACGATGTTGCCCGGGACGATGTTTCCGCTCTCGGGCACCAGCTGGTGGCACACGCCCTCGCCGATGTCGTACAGGCTGGCCCCCTGCTCCTCGGCGAAGGTGCGCATCTCCTTGTGGATGTTGCTGACCGACTCCATGGGAGACGGGGAGTTGTGATCGATCACGATGGCATACTTCTCGGGATGCGCCACCCCCTTAGCCTCCATCTGGCGGAAGGCCTTGATGGTAAGTCCAGTGGTGCCGTCCTGTGACATCATGAAATCGACCGGGACCACGCAGATGTCTCCGGCCTTCACTTCGGTTCCGGCATGAGCCGATAGTATCTTCTCAGAAATTGTTCCCATTTATTCTCACTCACCTGTTCTGGGAAGGGTGTCTTTGACCCCATCCATATAATCCTGGTATATATAGACAAGCTCATTCTCGGACAAGCTGCGCTTCAACGCCACCGAGGTCGCCCTCACCGCTTCCAATATGGCCGTGGCGGCGTCATCGTCGATGTCGATCCCTTTTGCGGCCAGTATCTGCTTTATGGCGGACCGTCCGGAATGCTTGCCTATTATTATCCTGCGTTCCAGCCCTACTTCCTCGGGAGAGTATGGCTCATAGTTGGACAGGAACTTCAGCACGCCGTCGGTGTGGATACCGGCCTCGTGGGCGAAGCAGTTCTGCCCGACTATGGGCTTCCACGCCGGTATCTCACGGCCCGATGCCCTGGCCACATATTCGACGATCTCCCGCAGGCGGCTGGTGTCTATCCCCATATCGATGTTGAGCAGATGTTTGGAGGCCATGGTGACCTCTTCAAGTGGAGAATTGCCAGTGCGCTCCCCTATGCCCATCACGGTGGTGCTGAGGAAACTGGCCCCTGCATGGACACCGGCGATGGCGTTGGCCGTTGCCATGCCGAAGTCGTTATGGGTGTGCATCTCCACAGGCAGCTTGACGGTATCCACCAGGCGCTTGACCCGTTCATAGGTGTCAAAAGGGGTCAGAATGCCCAGGGTGTCGCAGAAGCGTATCCTGTGCGCCCCCGCCTCCTTGGCGGTGCTGGCGAACTCCAGCAAGAAATCCGGGTCCGCTCGGCTGGCATCCTCGGCGTTCACCGATATGTAAAGACCGTGCGATCTGGCATACTCCACCGACTCGATGATGCGGTCCAACACCCACTGGCGGCTCTTCATCAACTTGTGCTCTATGTGGATGTCGGAAGAGGACATGGAGATGGCGACCGAGTCCACGTCACAGTCGATGCTGTGCGATATGTCCTCGATGTTGGCGCGATTCCAACCCAAGATGGAAGCGCTAAGGCCCATGTGAGCGATGCGCTTTACAGAGGATTTCTCATCTCCCCCCATCGCCGGAATGCCAGCTTCGATCTGCGGCACCCCGATCTCGTCGAGCAATTTGGCGATTCGCAACTTCTCGATATTTGCGAACACTATGCCCGCGGCCTGCTCACCATCCCTTAGAGTGGTGTCGCAGATGTTCAGCCTGCTCCTGCCCAACTTGGTAAGAACCTCATCGGCCCGAACTGTCGTCTCAGCGTTCAATGGTCCATCCCCTGCCTTCCCGCTCGATAGCTGGCCCATCCCGGTCAAGGGAACGGCCGTTTCGCCGGTGCGCGGCCCCCGTGAAAAGGTGCCATGTGCACGCTGGATCGGGGGTGGAGCGATCGTCTAAGCGACCAATGGGTAGGCCAACAATCATACGCGAATTGGCTTGAACATACCCTATTAGGAGTATCGTACTAAATATTTATGTCACTGCTAGCGCTCGGCATCAGAGAGGCTTGGCGGGTCACGATAGTTTATATCTCAGCAAGGCGACCATTCCGCCGATGGCCTCGAGCTTCTTCCCCGCTTCGAAACGTTCCGATATCACCATGACGCTGCCGCGATTGTTCTCTACCGTCTCCATCACTTCCTCCACCC
>LFRW01000006.1 GCA_001512965.1 Methanomicrobia archaeon DTU008 | reverse complement strand
GGTTCGTCGGCTCGTCAAGGATGAGGAGATCGGCCTTCTCCGCCTGGGCAAGGATCTTGGACAGGTGCACCTTCGCCCTCTCCCCTCCGCTGAGCTCCGAGACCTTCCCGTCGGCGCGGTCGTCGATCCCGAAGACCTTGAGGTGGTCCAGTGCCCGCTCGGCGTCGCTCTTGTCCGGCGCCACGATCTTCTCCTGCAGCATCGCATATTCCATGGAGATGTCGTTCCAGTCCATTCCGGGCGGGAGCGTTCCCGAGGCCATCATGGCCTCCAGCTCCTCCAGGCGCACCTGGTCCTCCGATCTCACCCCTTCGCCTTGAAGGGCCTCACCTACGGTGGCATCGTCGTCGAACGAGGGAAACTGTGATAGGTAGACGATCTTGTTGGTCCTGATGCTGAGGTCTCCACCGTCTGGCCGGACCTCGCCCATCATGATCTTTAGGAGAGTGGTCTTCCCGGCGCCGTTGGGACCCACCAGGCCGATGCGGTCGTTGTCGTCCACGTTGAATGTGACGTTCTTCAGGACATCCTTGGGGCCGAACGTTTTCGAGATCCCCTCCGCACGGATGAGCATGGCGCTCGCAATGCCCTAGGCATATAAGTCTTTGACCGCCAGGCGGTGAGGGTCATATCAAGTCCTTGCACTTCCGGGGAAGCATTCAGACGAAAGTGTTATCTGCAACTCCCTTTTTTGAGTGAGGCATGAAGATCCGTCGGCGCGAGCTTTATGAGCACATCAAGAGCTATGAGGGCAAGGACAACTGCGATGGTTTCCTGGGTTTCATCGACTCCCCCATTCGCAACGTTCGCGTCATCCGCCTACCGGAAGGACGCCTCAGGCTGAAGTACATCGACAAGGACAACAACATACAGCGGGTTGACGTTGGACCGGGTGAAGAGGAAGAGATAGACTTTCCCTGATCACATCGGAGTGGCAAGCACCGTAACTGGTGTGGATTCCACATCCGCGGTGAACAGGGGGACTATGTACAGGGTCAGCTCCCCCTCCGTCAGGCGATCGTCCGAGAGGTCCATGTCCTCCAATATCGCGATAGGGCGATCGGGACGAAGCAACAGCCGATGCGTCTCACCTCCCTCGTCGGGATGCGATGGGGAGGCTGCCGATAGCGTGTCCAGACCGACGGCTTTCAGGTTCTTCAGGCGAAGCAGGCGCTCGGCCGCCTCGGGATGCAGCCACGGGTGTTCGTGCGTATATCGTTCCGGGTCGTTCTCCCGCAATCGATGATAGCCCGTCCTAATGAGCAGCGCCTCCACATCGCCGAGGTCATCTGGCAGCCCCTCAAGGCGTAGCGGGACGTCACCTTCGGCAGTCACATCGATGCACCGCGCCGGATGGAGCTTCAAGATCGCCGGGAGGGATGAGGTATCGCTCCCTTCCCCGTGAAAATGCGCGGGAAGGTCCATGTGGGTGCCCGTATGGGTGTTGAACTCCACCATGGCGGAGCGGGAACCGTCCGCCTCGATCGTCTGATGCTCCCGCACTTTCAGCGTGGGCGTCCCCGGGAACACCGGAACCCCCCTGTGCAGTGGATAGGACAGCAACAGCATGGTCGCATCATTCCAAGGTGCGGGAGATAAGCCCTCCGCTCTATTCCTTCACTTGCAGCGAGGAGCGCTGGACCTCCCTGACCGGCTGAGCTATGGACGGCGTGCATTGCTCGCAGAACGCCCTCATCCGCATCACGAACTCCTTGTATCTCGTTTGACGCGTCCATTCTCGATCGAGCGCTCCGAACCGCATTTCCACAGCGCATAGTATCTCCTCGGTTCGGCCATGTCCTGATACAACTGAAGGGGCTGGTCGGCGAACTTCTGCTCCAGCGTCCAATTCGCGAAGTCCGTCCAGGCCTCCTCGAACTCCCGCTCACGACCTTCCTTGATGCGCCAATCTCCAACGAAGTAACACCTTTCCTGCCCTCTCTCCATGCCCTATCACCACACCATTATCGTTCTACAAATGGATATTATTTACGTCCTACATGAGAACGGCGACGAACCGGACGGGTCGAGTTTATATGCCTGGCCCGTGAGTTAGGGCCATGAGCCTCGAGATGGCACCCCCCAGAGGGACGGTGATAGACCTTGCGATCCTGCTCGAAAGGCACCTCCAGGAGGGCGGAGAGGTCCACCGCACCGACGATCAGGTTATGGACCTCCACCATCTGAAGAAGGAGCTCAAGGAGCGAGAGGCCCGCCTGGACGACGCACTGGCCCGCATACACATGCAGGGCGTGTATCTGAGCCTGACGAAGCCGCAGAAGGCGGCCCTGAGGGAAAGCGCCATAGCCCTGGCAGGGACGTGCATGCACATCCTGGACATCACAGGCCTGCTCGACCCCGAGCAGGACATCTGAACATCGAATGGTTTAACAGCATCCTGGACGTTCTCGCCCTGATATCATGGACCTGCCGAAGGAGGTCAGGGAACGTCTTGAACAGATGGTGGAGGCGCCGTTCGCCAAGCTCTGCGGAATGGAACTCGTGTCCATGGGCCCGCGGACGGCACGGGTCCGTCTTCCGCTGGAGGGTCGCGAGAACGCGCTGGGAGCCATGCATGGCGGGGCGCTGTTCGCCCTTGCCGATCAGGCATTCGCACTGGCCGCCAACCAGGGGGAGAACATATATGTGGCCATGAACGCGTCCATTCATTACATCCGGCCCGCCACGGGAACGGTGGAGGCGGAGTCTCGACTGATCGGCCAGAGCGGTCGCACCGCCCTGTTCGAGGTCAAGATATTCCAGGAAGATGAACTGGTCGCCATCTTCCAAGGTACTGGCTATCGCTTACCGAAGAAACTTATTTGAGCATGAGGTCCACAAATCCCAACGTATGCGCAGATGTGTGAAGTGTTATGCGGAGACCGACGAAGGCGCACAGATCTGCAAGGAGTGCGGAAGCAAGACGTACTTCATAGTGGGGGAGAGCACCATCCCCTGCATGCACTGCGGGGTGGCCAACAAGGAGGGGCAGAAGGAGTGCCTTGCCTGCGGCCACCGGCTGACCCCTTGAAAGGTCACTTGACGAATCGCCGCACCGGGCGGAAGAGATTGTCGTTCTCCTTCGATATGATGAGGCCGTTGGATATCAGCCGTTGCAGGGAGTCCCTGACCTGGGACGCCGTGATCTTCTTGGGCCTCAGCGCCTTCTTCAGACCGGCGTAGGAGACGTAGTCCAGCCCGACCTCGTTCACCCCGCGATATATCTCCCTGAGCACCTCGTTGTCGTGGGGACCAAGGACCTTGTGCGCATACGAGGTGTCGACCTCCGGGCTGAGGCGGGTGGAGCCGCCCGGCCTTGAATAGTACATCCTGAGGTCGGCGAACTGTCGATACATCTCCTTGAACCACGACCTGCTCCGGTCGAGCATGTCCTCGCTCAACCTGTCCTTCTGATACAGCCGACACAACGCCATGGCTATCTTCGCCAGGGCGTCCTGGTCGAACGGGATGTTGTAGCCCGCGTACGTCGGGTCCGACTCCTCCAGTATGTCATTGAGCGTGCTCTCGATCTGGCCGATCATGGCGTCGCTCACGACTGGGCGGAGCATCAGCCCGTACAGCTGATACTCTATCACGTCCGGGTCCGGTTCGGTGCTGCGGGGGACATAGCTGGCATTGTACAATACGGTCGGCACCTGCTGGGGCAGCGGATGGTGCGAGGGGTCGACCATCTTGAGATAGTTGTACGATGCCTCCTCCACCCGGTCGGAAGCTATCCGGCCCCTCAAGGCGGAGATGTCCTCCCGGGACGATAGGAAGGCGAGCTCGAACCGGCCGTTGGGGCGGGAGAACTCCAGTGGAAGGTGCCGGACCAGCGTCCTCCTCAGGTGGTCCAACGCCTTGGGCTCGCCGCTGAGGTCGAATGACTGGGTGCCGATGCCTCCGGGCCCCAGAGGGGTGCGCGGGCAGGACAGCATCTGAAGCGCCAGAGCCTTGTCCAGATGGTCGGCCTCCCCACCTTTCCAATTCTCTACCAATCGGTGAAGGAACTCGTCGCGGTCCAGATACGGACGCGGCATCTCCAACGACCGCCGGCGAACGTTCTCCACAAGGTAATGTTCCTCGAAGTCCCTGGCGAAGGTGGAGCGCTTCTCCAGGGATGAGATCCTTCTGAGCGGCTGGCCGACCTCGAGCTCCACGAGCTCATCTTCGTAGATCTCGATGTCCTCTGGAAGATGGTAGGTCCGCCTGGTATCGGCCGGGAGAAATGGGCTCTTGCGCAGATTGAACCGGCGGAGTCCGGAAAACTTGACCCATCCCACATGCGGCCCCGCAGCGATCACCTTCCTCTCGAACCCTGCCCATGGACCATTGGTCCTGGAGAGGAGCGATACCTGAGCCATCCGAATCGACAGAACATGCGACGCGATAAAAGGGTTATGCATGGGCGAAGTGCCTCTAGCGAATGGCGTCACCGGTCATCAGGGCCTTGGCATTCCTTGCATATCGTTCGAAATATAACATCGATATCGATATGTCCAGTTATCTTATGGATTGGTCTTATCTAATGCGATAACATTAAATCCGACCGGTTACGCTCATTTTTAATCAGGCCGCCGTGGTCGCCTGCCCACCAGGTGATCACAGCAGGGCGGCAGAGGGATAGGAATGAAAAGAAACACAGCGATAGTCGCCGCCATCGTCGCGGTAGTGGTCATAGTCGCGGCGGCAGTGGGCGTGATGCTGCTGAACCCCTTTGGGGACTCGGGCGACCAAGGACCAGGTGATGTACCAGGAGGAAGGCCAGGCGGGTCTGAGGGCGTTAGCGGCGCCGTGGTCAACATCGGCACCAACGAGTCCAACGCCTCGGCGTTCGATGAGCTGATCGAGGAATTCCAGAACACCTCTGAGGCCGTCGAGGAACCCGATGCCCTGTGCCAGGTGGCCATAACTAACAATCAGACCGAGGAGATCGAGCTGGACTGCAGCAACTTCACCGCCACGCTCATCGGAGGAGGCGAGGTCCAGTCGCTGAATAGGAACGTCATCATAATCGGACCTAACTCCACGGTTTATGTGGTGCTAGGATTCCAGACGAACGGTTCGCTCATCAATGCCATCTCCTACACCGGGGATGTCGAGCTCGGCATCACCGCGATGAGCGAATTCGAGGAGGAACTTGGGCCGATGGTGATGATGGAGGCTCCGGAGAACATAACCGAGATCGAGAACCTGACGTTCGAATCGCCGAGCGCCTGGATGATCACCAACGGAAGTATGAGCCCCATGCCCCTGTTCTTCAATGAGGACGAGGTCGTGATCCTGGCCTTGGTCATCGGCACGAACAACCAAACCAGCGCCATAGACATTGAACCTGGCGACTTCTGGCTGGACCTTGGAAATGGAACATGGGTGCAAGCCGAGGAGGGTCGCAACCACAACTTGGTGAGAACGCTGGAGCCCGACACCGCCATACCGTTCATGGTCGGATTCAGGCTCAATGCGACCGTGACGCCCAGCGCCATCTACTATTGGCCTGACCAGGACTCCAACCAGACGGTAAGGTTCGAGATCGATCCGCAGCAGCCTCCCCAGGAACCAAGACGCATAACAGTGTCGATGGTGTGGGATGAGAGGAACGAAACCGCTACCCGCCTGTTCGTTGCCCTCAACGACACTGGAGACACTCCAGGTGACGTCAGCCTCATGGGCTGGTCCATGAAGGATGGGCTTATCGCGGCCGAAACCACGGAGTCCAACATTACCAACGGAACCGTCTATGTCTTCGAGCTGCAGAGGGGCGATGACATCACTCTGCTGCAATACGAGGATGCGGGACAGACCAGGTATATATGGCTCCGGCCTGTGGTGCCTACCTAAACCTTCTTCTCCTCCCCCTTTCTTTTTTTGACATCCTTGATCCTTTACGGCGGAACATGTCCTGGCGTAGGTGATCGATACCTATGGCGATGGTAATGCTCGCTCCCCATTCCATCTCCCCACATCGGTATCTATCATGGTGAACAATGTCCGATGCATGCGATTAGATCGACGGCTAGACCATCAAGACATCATGACATCGATGTTCAACGGAGAACCGTTCGCTCACACGTATTCGATAGTGGCGTTCGATGATGACGAGGGGACGATGGGCGCAGCCGTGCAGTCGAACTGGTTCTCTGTCGGATCGGTAGTTCCTTGGGCGCGTTCCGGCGCTGGGGTGGTTGTCACCCAATCGTTCACCGACATCTCTTACGGCCCAAGGGGGTTGGACCTCATGGAATCCGGGCTCATGTCAGGCGAGGCGCTGTCAGCATTGATCGCCGAGGACGAGCACCGCGACGTGAGGCAGGTGGCCATGGTCGATGTCCGCGGCAACGTAGCTGCCTATACTGGAAGCGGGTGCATCGCCGAATCCGGTCATATCATCGGGCCTGATTTCTCGGTACAGGCGAATATGATGCTGCGCCCCACCGTGCCGGAGGCCATGGCGGACGCGTTCCAGAGAGCCAAGGGCAGATTGGCCGAACGCATGTTGGCCGCCCTCCAGGCGGCCGAAGGGGAAGGCGGGGACATAAGGGGAAGACGGTCCGCATGTCTGCTCGTGGTCCGAAAGGCATCGACCGGCAGGTCATGGGAGGGCCGTGTGACCGATCTGAGGGTGGAAGACTCCTCGAATCCATTGGCCGACCTCTCCCGCCTGCTGAGGGTCCATCGGGCCTGCGAGCGCCTGGCTGCCGGGAACGCGGCGTTGGTCATGGGCGATCTGGAGAAAGCGCTGAAGGAGTATTCCGCCGCGGAAACATCGTATCCTGAGAACGAGGAACTTTCCTTCTGGGCAGCGGTGAGCCTCGCGAACCATGGATGGATCGATGCATCGCTCGGGCGCTTCGCCCTTGCTTTCGGGCGAAACGAGCGATGGAGGGTGTTCGCATCCCGCCTCTACGACAGGGGCCGGATCGCCGTAGGAGACGAGGACCTCATGCGCATACTGTCCGCATAGGCGTCACGGCCATCAGGACACGGAAGAATCTCGCTCCGCTCCTCCGGCGGGGCCGAGATGCACTCCTCCCGCCTTGCCAAGGCGGGCTTGCCGTCCCCCGGCGGACCGGTGCACGTTGGCCGGCGGGGCTCAAGCCCTTATCCTTGGAGCAAGGTTCAGTTCGCTCAGCAGGTATGTGGAGAACCCTTCCCCTCCCCGGTCATGCACGTTCCTGATGAATTGAATGAACACCGCATCCGGGATGACGACCGAGACCGGAAACCCTTCATGGGCGGCCATGTTGTAATCGTTCACAGCATTGGGCCTGGTCCAACTGTCCTCCGACTCGAAGAACTCAAGACCGACGACCCTTTCCATGGGATCGAGAATGTGCAAGATGCCCCATTCCCGTCTATCGTCAGTGTACAGACTGTACCGCACCGTAAGGTCCGGATC
>LFRW01000039.1 GCA_001512965.1 Methanomicrobia archaeon DTU008 | reverse complement strand
GCTGACCTTCACACCCGGGATCGAGGACAGCGCCTCCACGACCGCGTCACATGAATCTCGATAGTTGGTGAAGACGATCGTCTTGGAGGATGGCATCTTCTTCAGCTGTTCCTTCACCAGCTCTCGAACGACCTGCATCTTGGGATGTTCATCCGCATCCTCTAGCAACCTCTCGACCTCGCCAAGTTCTGAGGTTGCAGCGAGCTGCCTGGACGCCCGGGAACCGTTCTTGCTCTCCGCCTCTCGTCTCAACTTCTCCACATGTCTCTTCAATGCCGCGGTGCTCTGACACCCTGCCAGCTCAATGGCGTGCGCCACTTTGATGGCGGCCGCGCTTGCGCTCATTGCCCTGAAGAGATATCCCCGATTTCCTCCCTGCCTCATCCTGGATTCTATGGCCTTGTTGACCTGCAATAGGTATGGGACCGTGGCCGGGCGATCGTCCTTCATCAGCCTCATCTTTACCAGGACATCTATGCTCGGCCTCTGCAATCGTCGAAGGAGCTCCATGACCATGGGGGCATGTTCGGGGGAGGCCACCCTGACGACCTCCACCTTGACGTCATGTACGTGGGGTGCCACATCCTCCGCGTCCTCCTCTCTCCACTCCAGCTCCCTCAGGCCGAGATTTGCGCATACGGTCGGGATCCTCTTCCTGGTGGATCCAGGGGAAGCGGTCATGCCGAGCGCCAGGGCGCCCTTGTTGTGGCGCGCCACCTTCACGTAAGCATAGTTCCCCACCGCCCGATGCGCTTCGTCGTACACTATGAGCGATACGTCGTCCAGATCGATGACCCCATTGTCCAGGTCGTTGGAGACCGATTGAGGGGTTGCGACCAGAACGTCGTTGACCTCCCATGCGACCCGACGCTCCCTCGGAGGGGACTCTCCGGTCATGATGCCCACGGACCTATCTAGCAGATGTTCTGCCAGATAGGACGCGGTCTGGGCCACCAGAGGTCTGGTCGGTGCAAGGAACAGAACCTTCCCTCCCCTTTTGAGAAGAATCTCAGCGGCCACCCGCATGGCGATCACGGTCTTCCCGAGACCTGTCGGGAGGACGAGGAGCGTGGATGCCGTCAGGCACGTTCCGACAAGCGAGGTCTGATAGCCGCGCTCCAGGACCGAACGGGGCTTGATGAGGGCATGCTCGACGTACATGCCAATGCCTCGAGGCTACGCTACAAGAACGTTTGCCACGGGGACGTGAAAGTCGGCCGGAGGCCTGTAAGGAAATGAAAAACGATCGGCCCCAACGACCGGCTTCGCTATCTTGGAAAGGTATGTGCCCAACGATCCGGAGAAGTCAGGCTTAGAATATGGCGAGAACGCCCAAAACAACGATCGGGGTCAAGATGATGGCCAGGACAAGTAGCACGTCGTTCTTCTTCATGAGGGGTGAATTTCGAAATGAGTATTAATAATGCTCTGTCACCGGACCAATACCAGGCTGTCATGGACGAGCCCTTTTTGGCCATCAGGCTCCGGCGACTATCCGCTGGCCGCCCGAAGCCTCGAGGC
>LFRW01000014.1 GCA_001512965.1 Methanomicrobia archaeon DTU008 | reverse complement strand
TCGCCATAGACGGCAAGCTGGTAACGATCCAGACCGATCTGGGAACGATCAAGGCTGATGTTTCGAAGCAATCAAGCCTGACGGCCGACATAGCATCAGGAGATGCTCCGGTCACCATCGACTCGACGCCGACATGGATTGCCGCGATCATGGCGGTGATAGCCGCTGTATCGGCCATTGGCTGCCTGGTTATATTGGTGAGAAAGCTAGCCTAATGAAACTCTCTGGGGGGTTCCCCCAATTCTTTTTTTATAATTATGTTATATCTGAATAATAATTGAACATAGTGATCCGATCGCTAAGGAACAAACCAGGTGTTATGATTGACAAGTAAAAAGGTTCGTCGGAAGACGTTCGCGGCACGTGAAGATCTGATCGATCGGTTAAGCGGCCTTGCCAAAGAGAAGGATCTTACACTATATGGCTATGTCAACGACCTGTTCGAACTCGCCATTCGGGCAGAAGATGATGGTGTGAAACTCTCGGACCTTGTCGAGGAACGTGAGTTGATAAGAAGGGCCAAGAACGCCGGGTTCGTATCATTTCCAGAACGATTATTGCACGACCTCATCGAGATGGCATATCATTACAATGAGGAGGAAGCAATCAGATGTTGGTATGAAACTGGAGCTTGGTTAGCCAAACGCTATGCGTCCAGTGATTTAGCGGACCCCATCTTGGCTTTGAAAAATGACCTTGATCAGTTTGCTTGGGGTTTCCCAAAGGTCGATATTAATATCTCCGGGAATGGTCTCTCGGTAAATGCGTCCAGTTCGAGAATGTCTCAGAATCACACGATCATGCATGGGGCATTGTTGGAAGGAAGTTTGCATGTCTTTGGATTTGAAATCGTGGAAAAAGATATCGCATTAGGAAATATATATTTGAGAGCTATTAAAGGGTGATAGTATGGGTGATGGTGGGGGAGGGGGAAGACTCGTTCATATTTCTGAGGTAGCCTTACAGCAGATAAGGGATGCATCGAGGAAAGAGAACTGTTCGATCCGTAACTTCATAGAAGAAGGATTGGTCGGAATAATGCGAGCATACGAGATGGGATATCCTCCACGTAAACTGATAGATGTGCTCGATGTTCTTCAGATCCATAAAGACCTTGGGGGGATCCTGGTCCCAAGAGCCATATTCGCTGAGATATTAAAAATTAAAATGGACGATCAGGAAAAGGAGAATCTGTTGGAAAAATGGTATGATAGTGGGCGATGGCACGGAACACGCCTGAGCAGGGCTTCTGATGATCCCATCTCGTTGTTCAAGCTCTTCCTGGATTCAATGGGATGGAATCTAAATGAGGTCGAGGTAGAGGAATATGGGAAAAAAATGAAGCTGGTATGCGTCTCAAGTGTGATTACTGCCGAGGAAACAGAAATACTGAGCAGATTCATATCAGGCGCACTCTGTGGCATGGAATATACCATCGAGAAGGAAGACATCATGACCGGGATGATAATACTGGATTGTGTGAGGGGCGGAACCAACAACCAGTCTTTGAAGAATGA
>LFRW01000033.1 GCA_001512965.1 Methanomicrobia archaeon DTU008 | reverse complement strand
CGTCAGTCGTGACCGTCAAGAGTGCCCCGGCTATGGCCTCGCCAGAGTTGGGATATCTGTTCCCATCGGCATCGCGGTACACAGTCCCCTTCAAGGAGGCGGCCTCGCCCAACTGCAGGTCGTAGACATCGATACCTCCGATGTCGATGTCACCCCAGAACGCCATTCCTGAACCGGCGGAGTATATGGAATATGTGCCGGGCAGCAGGAACAGCTTGTATTCCCCGTTCTCGTCTGCGGTGGTCCTGACTGACGACCCGCTGGAAGCGGTGAATATGACGATCGCATCGCTCACCGCATCGTTGCCCTTGACCTTTCCAGAGACCTCGGCGGCCTCTTCCAGGTCCAGGTCGATGGTTTGCAGGGTTCCGTCGGCCTCGAAGTGTTGCATGGCAACGTAATCGGTGCCATTCGAGGAGGTGAGCACATAGGCCGTGTAGTTGCCGTTGGGCAGGGTCACTTCGTACTCACCGTTCTCGTCAGTGGTGGCTGTGATCGGCTCATCCCTATGCTCGGAGAGGAAGCTCACTGTGACGTTTCCTTGACCCTTGCCGTCTAGCGTCACACTACCAATGATGCGTGTGGCATCGCGGAGGGTGAGGGTGACGGTCTCCACATCACCAACATCCAGGATGAACTCCTGGGAGTCCATGGTGAAGTTGCCGTCGGCCGGGCCAAGCGTGTAATTGCCTGGCAGCAGCTTGTCAAACTCGAACTGACCGCTCTCATCTGTGGTGACCCGTCTGGCCTCTCCACTGGCTTCGTCCTTCAAGGACAGATCCACGGATGGGGCTGGGCCTCCAGATTCGAATTCCACCCTTCCAGATATTGATGATGGCCTGACGGGGATGTCCAAAGTGGTATCTCCGTATTCATACAGGGAGATGGTCCTGTTGCCGAAGGGGTGACCGTCAAGCACCGCATAGATGTAGCTGCCTTCGTCGCGCAGCGCGATGAACCGGTATTCACCGGTGGCGTTGGTGGTGACCTCCTGCTTGAACTTGGTGTCGGGGTTCTCTAGGACCACCGTAGCGTTCTCGATGGCCTCATCGGTGGGATTATAGATACCATTCCCATTTTCGTCCCAGTACACCCTGCCGCTTACGATGGACACATCAAGTTCTAGGTCACCGTTAAGGGTGTAGCTCGCTTTGCGCATCGCCTGAGCGTATGATATGTTGTAGGGTTTCTCGGTGATGACCGATGCGACCTGGGTCTGCTTGTTCAGCGTGCCAGCGGAGTAAACCACCTTGATGTCGCCGAACGGAAGGATCAGTTCATAGTACCCATTCTCATCCGTCTTGACGGTGTGGTGAGGAATGCCGAACTCGTCGACCGCCGTGACATATATTCCCGCTAGCGGGGTCCCGTCCTTCGAGGTGGCATTGCCTCTCAGAATCGCCCCATCATAATATTGAATGAACACTACACCGCTGGTAAGTGTCGACGCGCTCAGGTCCACGGTGCCATGGTCGATGCCGGCCTCGATATCCTTCTGGCGCTGAACCGCCTCCTCATAGGAGATCGCATACCAGGATTCAGGATGCTGGGCTGCCTCGGTGCTGTTCAGAGGCGAGTAGTAAGCTGTGCGGTACACCTGCTTGAAGTGAGTGAGGTTCCAGGCGGGCATGGGGTCCATATCGGCCAAGCTGCCTGAGATTCCAGGTATGCCCTGCCCGTTCTTTCCCACATCCGATGGGCCGTAGCCCATCATGGCACGGTACAGCATGGTCTTGTAGAACGCATCCTTGTACACTATGGTGTAGTAAAGCACCATATCTCTTGGCGTGAGGTCCTGCACGGACTTGAGCAGACCCGTGGAGGTGACCGCCTTTATCTCATAGTAATCAACAGGCGCATTGGTGTACGGGTCGATGACCCTGTCAGACAGGGTGGCCGGCGCGTAGAAGATGTTGTTGAAGCTCGCGCTGAAGGGGAACAGGCGGCCATCGACCGCGAAGTAGCCTATGTCCTTCCCGCTGACCTCCCGCACCTTCGAGTAGATGTCGACCAAGCCCTCCAGTCCCGCATCCTGCAGCTCCACCCTGGCGGCCGCGTACTTGGCGTTCTGAGCGCTCAGGTCGTTGTCGTAAGGTCCGTACACATCGGGGTTGTTCTTGACCTCGTCGATGTAGGCGGACGGATTGTTCATGATTTCCTTGACCTTGCCGGCGTCGACGCCATGGCTGTTCATCACGGCCGCGATCTCATCGGTTACGCCAGTACCTTCCAGCAGACGGATGATCATCAGGGCGACGGCATCTTCCTCGCTGCCGGCGGTGATGAAGCTGCCAGCGAACTGATACCCGTTCTGGAAGTTGTCTGCCACGGTCGGATGCTTCCCCTGCTGGATGGCCTCGAAGCCATAGTCCCACCAGGACAGGAAGGCCGGGCGGTCCGCCTCTTCCACTCCACTGTCCTGTTGCGAGAACCATCTCCATGCCGTAGGCCAGTAGGTGCTGGGCAATGGGAGCGAATACGTGAACGCTCCCAGATACCAGAACGAACCTGTTGCGGTGTTGTAGTTCCCAGGCCTCAGGAAGCTGGGCATGACATCGTAAATCTGCTTGTCAAGACCGCGCTTGGTCTCCGACGGTATCCCCGCGTCGACAGCGGTCCAAACGTTAGGCGCCACGATGAGGAACGCCAGGAACAGGGCTCCGGCCACATGGCGCAGCTTGAACGCCTTGCGAAGCGTGGCCAACGGATTTGATCTGAAGCCCGAGAGCGCCCTTGATACCTCCTCGAACTTGATCGCCGCGATTATCAGGGCGAGTATCCACCCCGCTGCCATGGCGAAGGCCGGTGCAGCATTGAACATGAACCTCTGTGCCGAAGCCGCCATGTACATCGACACGCCCATCCACACCACTACGAAGATGAAGTGGGGCGAAGGGTTCTTCGGCACCTTGACGGCGGCCCAAACAAGTCCGATTATCGCCAACCAGAAGGTCACCGCACCGAACGACAGCGCCAGATTGGAGAATCCAGGCGCCTGAGCCTCGGCGATCGTGGAATACAGCTTGCTCTTGACGAGGTATCCCTGACCAGAGACTATCGCGTCGAACAGGCTCGGGGAGATTAAGTATACCGCGATCAAGGCCACGGCCACGATCGCCACCACGACGGGGATGGTCAGGGTCCAGGGGTAATCACGGCTGACCGTGAACAGGCCTCCGATGACCATCGATCCGAGGAAGAGATAGAAGGGAACGTCAAACCATTGGCTCCAGTAGTTCATCTGCCAATACAGCGGAGCGATCAATGCGAACGCACTGGCAAGCATGACGCCTACCACCATGAGCTCGCCCATGGAGTCGACGTTGCGGAAGCGATTGATGAGCACCTGGACCAGCAGGTACACGAGAATTATCACGAGGACATAGGTGAAACCTGTCCATATCATGGCCACGGTGGCCACGCACACCCCGCCCAGGAGGGCATAGATGAGCGAGCGATGGTTCATGCCAAGGTAGCTTTTGATGCCCTGGCGCACGGAGCTCGCGCTCTTCCAGTTCTCCACCCACTTCGTGCCTCGAATGCTCATCAAGGCGCGGAGAAGGAAGTAGAACGCGAAGACCACGAAGAAGAGGATCATGGCATCGTGGTCAGCATTGGCGAACACGCTGCGCTGGACATGGCCTGGCATGATCGCCAGGAGCAAGGCTGCCAGCAGGCCGGCGCGGTTCCCGAAGGCCGCGCGGGTGATCATGAAGACAGGTATGCATGTGAGGGCTCCCCATATGGCCGTCGATGACAGGAGGGCGTAGCCAGTGGCAGAGCTGATGTCCATGCCCGTTACGCCGGACAACAGCTGCCCCGTCACCGCTACCGACCAGTCAAACAAAGGTGGCCGGGCGTTCCTCATGCCAAGAGGATAGTTCAGTAGAGGGTCGTTGACAAGGTGGGAGCCAGTTTCTTGGACATACTCTATCACACGCTGATGATAATATGAGTCCGAACCTCCGCCGACCAAGAAGCCGTTGTCCACCGCGGTGGCATATCCGAAGTAGCTACGCACGAAGAGTGCGATCAGAATGATAGCGACTAGGATCAGGACGGTGCTCCAGTTCCTTCCAAGCCAGGTATCCTGGACGCGGGAACGAAGACCGCCCTTGAACGGCATCTTCTCCTTTAGGGCCTGGCCGCTTGGCCGTCCCTTATCGATCTCCATCATTAGGGTCTCCTGGAAGAATTGTCCACAGATTACGGGTCAGGTATATATAGAATATCCCCTTGAAGCCCGCTTCTGCTGGCTTCTTGTGAACATGCTGGATGCATCTCATTCTTAGTATTTAGATTGCCGCGTAGGCTTATCGATCGGCGATCTCCCTCGCTATCGTTTCAGCTGCCTCCCGGGGCCGCTCGGCGCCATAGATGGAGCGCCCTACGATCACATAATCCGCGCCGTTCGCTATCGCCGAGGAGGCGCTTCCACCTTGCGCCCCCACTCCGGGCGACAGTATCAGGAGGTCTCCCACCGCCTTGCGGATGGAAGCGATGCGCTCCGGCCGAGTGGCAGTNNCTCCCCGGGCACCTGCCTCCACCGCCATGGCCGCGAAGCGCTCAGCATGCATCGAGGTGAACTCCCGTCCCCCAGGGTGGGACATCTCCGTTACGACGAACACGTCATTTCCGTCCGCTGCCTCCACCGCAGCCTTCAGCGAGTCGGAGCCGGGGAATGCATGGACTATGAGGCCTGAAGCACCCCTCTGGAAGGTCTGCTCGGCGATGAGGCGAACGGTATTGGGTATGTCGGCCACCTTGAAATCACAGATGACGGAAGAGCGTTTTGATAGCTCTGTAATCATCTCCGGACCGCTGGACAGCACCAACGGCCAGTTGATCTTGATGGCGTCGACAAGGTCGCCGACCTCGTCCGCCACCCAAAGGGCCTTACTTACGTTCGTTTCGTCGAGGGCCAGTACGATTTGGCTGCTCTTCCTCATCCAGTCACCGCCAGGGGATGACGCTGCCGCTATTTAGATTGCCTCGCCCCGGTCAGGCCATGCGGGACGCCATGATGCGTCCCTTATCGATAATCCAATGATCGGGTATGTTCTGGTCCAAGGATGTCGACAGCATTATCATTCCCATGACGTTGCGCTTCGCGAAGATCAGGGCACGCATCTTCCTTGAAGGATGTCCGGGCGCTTCGATGAACGCGGCCATGTCGCCCAGGTCAAGCCTGGCAAGGCGCAGGAAGCTCATCCTCTCCAGGGTGCCGGCGAAGACCCTGGCAGCGGTTTCATGATCGTTGTATACCACCACCTCGAAACTGGCCGAGGCCTTCTCCTTCCCGTTCTCGGAGAGGGTGAACCTCCGGGCGGCGTAGTCCCGCTGGCCTAGCTTTGGTTGATCCAGTACGCTTACCTTGATCTCTCTCCATGAAGAGTTCGGATCCGGTCCCACGCACATGTCCCTGGCAGGCGTGCGTATTGGCTGATCATGCTCCACTCTGGCGAAAAACCCCTCTCGAACGAGGAAACGGTAGAACCGTCCCCTCTATCTATCGACACCTTATTCCTCCCGATGAATTTATTCGAGCAGCTTGTATTTAGTCCTTTCAAAATGTACTAACTATCGTTAACATCTTTCCATGTCTTGCCCGTTATCTTTATAACGCCGCCCCTCCTCATTCGCCAGGATGGCAATGAAGAGTATGGAGGCTGGCTCCGCTTACACCGGCCGGCTTCCGAAGGGATGCCTCCAATGCCGCCGGGGCAGCAAGATGGTCCTGCTCATCACCGGCCGATGTTCTACTGGCTGCTTCTACTGCCCCCTTTCCCTGGAGAAGAAGGGCAAGGAGGTCCTATTCGCCAACGAGAGGCGATGCACTAGCGATGATGAGGTCCTTGACGAGGCGAGAATGATCCGGGCCGAGGGCACCGGCATAACCGGAGGGGATCCCGTGCAATGCATCGAGCGCACGTTGCACTTCATCCGCCTGTTGAAGAAGGAGTTCGGTGAGAGGCATCACATCCATCTATACACATCTTCACTGGACGTCCAGGCCTTCCGAAGGCTGGAGGAGGCCGGACTGGACGAGCTGAGGCTGCATCCCCCCGTGGAGATGTGGGATAGATTGGACGAGACTGATCTGGAGGAGTTCCTTCGCTCCACGTCCATGAAGGTCGGATTCGAGATCCCCTCGCTGCCGGAAGAGGAAGAGCGGACCGAGCGCCTGATCGATTTTGCCGAGAGCGTGGGAATGGATTTCGTCAACCTCAACGAGCTGGAGTTCTCTGAAGGTAACTGGGACGAGCTGAAGGCCAGGGGGATGGACATCCGGGACGAGCTGTCAAGTTCCGTTCGTGGAAGCGAGGAGGTCGCGCTTCGCCATCTCACGAAGCAGAGAGATATCTCGCTCCACTATTGCTCATCCCGCTTCAAGGACTCCATACAGCTGCGCCGGCGGATCAAGCGCCGTGCACGGAGGGCGGCGCGGCCGACCGACATCATAACGAGCGATGGGACATTGCTCAAGGGAGTGGTAGAAGGCCCTGCAGACGAGATCTTCGATGCCTTGAGGAAGCTTGAGGTTGAAGAGCATTTGTTCTATGAAGATAAAGAAAAAGGAAGGGTCGAGGTTGCCCCCTGGGTTTTGGAGCATATAGCCGACCGGCTTCCGTTCGACTCCTTCCTGGTGGAGGAGTACCCCACGGCCGATCGGCTCGAGGTCGAGCGGGAACCGCTCAGGCCACGCTGATGCTCTGGACGTTGTGATGCCGGTTCACGATGTCCCTGGCGATCTTGAGGTTGCGGCCGTTCTTGCCGATCGCGCGCCCCTTGACCTGCGGGTCCACCGTGACCGTGGCGTGCACCACGGTTCCACGGTTCTCGATGACCACGTTCTGCACGTTGTAGTTGTAGAACACGTTCCTGATGAACTTCTCCGCGTCATCGGAGTATTCGATGACCTGGATGTTCTTTCCGGTCTGGTTCTTTAGGCGGATGACGTTCTCCCCGCCCTTGCCAACCGCACGGTTCGCCTGACCTGGCTCGACCACAAAGACGAGCTTGTCCTCGGCCTCCATGCAGTCCTTCACCCTTGTCTTGGTGACCTGTTCGAACAGGTTGATGTATCGGAGGGTGTCTTCTGTGAAAGTGATCTCGATAGGCATATGATCACAACGAAAGGATGTTCGATGTCCCCTTGTCGATTACCGCCAAAGCGGACACTGAGAACGGTTTTCCACATAGAGCTCCTAGCTCCATGTTGTTCCCCTCAAAGCGGAACACCTTCGTGTTGTGGTTTCCCGATTTGAGGAATTCACTCGGGCAGTTGTCGGCCACGATGACCAGCTTGGCCTCGCCGCCGTTGACTGCCTTCTCTGCCTGCTGCACGCCGTAGACCACCTTGCCGGTGGTCGCAGCGGCCTTTATCGCTCGTCCCAAATCTATCATTGTTGTGCCCCCTTTCGCTTGGGCTCATACACAAGGTTGACAGCACCTGTACCTAGTGTAACCGGTTGTCCTACTATGATGTTTTCTGCCACTCCGTCTAGGAAGTCCGTCTCTCCGGTGAGGGCTGCGTGCAAGAGATGAGTGGCGGTGATCTCGAAAGCTGCCCTTGCCAGTACGCTCGACTTCCTACCCGATATACCGTGCCTGCCGATGGCCTTGACGTCGCCGTCATTGGTCATCAGGTCGGCAACGAGCATGATGTGCCTGATATCCACGGTTAGACCCTGCTCCTCCAAGGTTCGAGAGGCCTCGTGGATGATGCTGTTGCGGGCTGCCTCCACTCCCAGCACTTCATAGATCTCCTGGATGGAGTTGGTGGTGGTCCTGCTCGGGTCCACATTCTCCTCCACCAGTACGTCGCGCAGGTTGGAGCCAGCGGTATATATCACGTATTCGTTGCCCTCCTTCCTCAGGATGGCCCTCTCTATGCCGCTGATGCCCTGGATGACCGCATCCCGGGCAGCCTGAACTATGCTCTGGAGCTTTCTGAAGGATGGTTCCTCGGTCTCGGACGTAGAGAGGATGATCTTGCCATCCTCGATCCTTGCCAGCTTCCTCAGCCGGCGGTCCTTGTCGAGCTTCTCCACGATCTGCTCGAGGGTTATGTCCTTCTGCTCCATCTTGATCTCGTCGGGGTGCACTATGACCCTCATGTTGACGATGTCGGTCTCGATGTCAGCGATGTCGAGCAAAGTGGTCTTCTCGATCCTGGAAGCGACCTTTCGAACGGCGTCGACGTCGCCGGCCAGCTCAGGCTTTATGTGGATCTCCATCATCGGGGTGCTGGGAACCCGCCTGGCGTCCACGATCTCGATGAGACGTGGAAGACCCAGAGTGACGTTGATCTCCGCCACACCGGCGTAGTGGAAGGTACGCATGGTCATCTGCGTACCCGGCTCCCCAATGCTCTGAGCAGCCAGGATGCCGGCCGATTCATTGGCGTCCATGAGGTGCTCTCTGAAACGCTGGTCGGCCTTCTTGAGCAGCGCCTTGATGCTGTCCTCCGGAAGCTCGTATCCGTCGATTCGAGATGCCAGTTCAGATATGACGCGCCTTGATAACCTGAGGTCCATCTCATCGGCCATATCGGTCAGCCTCTCCTCCATGGGAGTGAGGGGTTCGGTCTTTGAGACCTCGTGGAACTCGATCTTGGACTCAGGGGCGGCATCTGCGGCCTTCTTTTCCGTCTTCCTCGTACCCTTCTTGGGAGATCCCACGACCTTAAGCACTTTCGCGGCATCTTCCTCGGTCAATCCCAGCTCCACAAGGTCGCTGGTCGACGCCTCGGCTATGGAGCCTAAGCTGGTGTACCGGGACAACAGGAGGTCTATCGTGGCGTCGGGGAGACCTCGGCGGCGGAGGGCGTTCTGGGTGTCCTTAAGGGCCATCAGTCGTCACCTCCCATGTCATACTCAGGTTCTTCAAGCTCTTCCTCCTCGATCGTCTCCATGAGGTCCTTCTCCACCGTGGCGTACCCTATCTGCTTGGTCTCGCCTATCTTGGCAAGGAGGTCGGCCTCGTCGCCCAGGACCTCGGAGAGGATGTCGTCGACATCCACGGCATCACCATGCACGCTGCGGGTAGGATCGATGCCGTCCTCGCCATAGTGCAGTTGCACTATCATGTCCGCAGTGTTTCGAACGGTGCCGTCCTGCTTCAGCTTGAGGTCCTCCAGAGCGCTGATGAGACGGCGCTGCATGTAACCGGATCGGGATGTCCTGACGGCCGTGTCCACCAGACCTTCCCTCCCACCCATGGAGTGGAAGAAGAACTCGGTCGGGGTCAGTCCGCTCTTGTAGGAGTTCTTGACGAACCCCTTGGCCTCTGCTCCCAGGTCGCCCTTCTTGAAGTGGGGCAGCGTCCGGTTCCAGTAGCCACGGGAGAGCCTTTCTCCCCTGACCGCTTGCTGACCGATGCAACCAGCCATCTGGGACAGGTTTAGCATAGAACCCCTGGCACCGGACCGGGCCATGATGACCGCCGAGTTGTGCATACCCAGATGTCGTCCGGCGATCTGTCCGGCCTCATCACGGGCGCGGCCCAGTACCTTCATGACCTCTACTTCGAGTGTCTCGTCCAGGGTGCGGCCAGGCATCTGCTCCAGTATGCCCTCGTGGTATGCCTCGACCAGGTCAGATACCTTCCTGATGGCGACGTTGAGGGCGTCGGTGATCTGGGCGGTAGCCTCTGCAGGGATGTCCTCGTCGTCGATGCCGGTGGTGAAGCCTTTCACCATGATGGCGCCGATGGCGATCTTGGTCACGTTGTCCAGGAACTCCCTCGACGCATCGGGCCCATAGTCGCGGGTGATCTTGTCCAGGATCCTGCCCTTGAACGAGCCTATCGCCTTCTCGTCGATGGTTCCCTGGAGCAGCACCCCGTTGCGTATCTTGACGAACGCATCGATCTCACACTCCTCCTTCTTGCAGGTCGGGCAGTTCTGGCATATGGACGCCCTGAAGGTCATCCTCAGGTCATCAGGAAGGATCAGGGAGAATAGCTCATGTCCGCCCCAGCACTCCTTGCCATCGATCAGATGCGGCTCGGGCAGGGGCTTGCCATAATGGACATTCGTGAGAATGCTGAGGACCTCCTGCTTGCTGAAGAGGGGGTTCTGGTGGGTCAGCATGTAGGTCCCTGTGATGTGGTCGTGGATGGCGCCGATGATGGGGCCTCCGAACCTGGGGGACATGATATGCTCCTGAACCCTCATCAGGATCATCGCTTCAGCCCTGGCCTCGTCGCTCTGCAACACGTGGAGGTTCATCTCGTCGCCGTCGAAGTCGGCATTGTACGGCGGGCACACGCAAAGGTTGAAGCGGAAGGTCTTGCCTGGCATCACCCTCACCGTGTGGGCCATCATGGACATTCGGTGCAGGGACGGTTGCCTGTTGAACAGAACGACGTCCTTGTCCATCAGATGCCTCTCCACGATGTAGCCGGGTTCCAGTCCTTCTGCGACGAGCTCGGCGTTGCGGTCGGTGATCTTCACCCTCCGGCCGTCTGGGCGGATGATGTAGTTCACTCCAGGGACATACTTCCCATCCCGCAGTTCCGGCTCGTTGCCGTTCAGGATCATCTGCCTGAGGGCCTCGATGTTGCTGACGGTGACGTGCACAGGCACGGTTAGCTCCCTTGCGGCCTCGTAGGGGACGCCGACCTCGTTTATGGACAACATCGGGTCAGGCGAGATGACGGTACGCGCAGAGAAGTTGACCCTCTTACCGGACAGGTTGGACCGGAAACGCCCCTCCTTGCCCTTCAGCCTCTGCACCAGGGTCTTCAGAGGCCGGCCGGAGCGGTGTCTTGCCGGAGGTATGCCCGAAGTCTGGTTGTCGAAGTAGGTGGTGACGTGATACTGTAGGAGCTCCCACAGGTCCTCGACGATCAGCTGGGGGGCGCCAGCGTCACGGTTCTCGCGGAGGCGCTGGTTGATCCTCAACACATCGACCAGTTTGTGGGTGAGATCGTCCTCCGAACGGTCGCCGGACTCCAGTGTGATGGAAGGGCGCACCGTGACAGGCGGAACGGCCAACGCAGTAAGGACCATCCACTCCGGGCGGCAGGTCTCAGGGTTTATGCCCAGCGGGGGGAGGTCCTCGTCAGGTATGCGCTCCAGGCGCTCCCTTACCTCCTTGGGGGTGAGCTTGTGCCCGTTCTCGCGGAAGGTGGTGGGCTTGTCCAACGTGATCTTTTCCTGAGGCTCGCCGCAATGAGGGCAGAACTCCTTCTTGGACGCTCCCTTTGCGGTCTCCTTCGCCATCAGGCGGTAGTCGATGTAGTCCCCACCCAGGTCGTCTACGGCATCCATCTCCTTGGACGCTTCGGCTGCCTCCTCCTTGGTCATGAGCAGGCGGCCGCAGGAGCGGCAGGTGGACTGCAGAAGCTTCTTGATCTCCTTGACCAGACCCACGTGGATGACCGGCATGGCCAGGTCGATGTGCCCGAAGTGGCCAGGACATTCGTCCACCTTGTTGCCGCAAGTCTTGCAGCGCAGTCCAGGTTCGATGACGCCGAGATGAGGGTCCATGAGCCCCATGTCGATGGGGAACCCGTCGTCGTCGTAGGTGTCGGCGGTGATGATCTTGGTCGCCGACATGCGCCTGATCTCTTCGGGCGAGAGGGCGGCGAACCTTATCGACCCGATCCTTTTCGAAACGCCTCGCATCATCTTAGGTCCTCCAGCTGAAGACGCATGACGACTCCAAGTGAGAGCAGTTCGTCCAGAAGCAGTTTGAAAGCATACGATGTCTGAACAAGATGTACATTGGCATTGTTCCCACAGACAGGGCAGCGGATCGCTCCCCTGCGGTCCATCATGGCGATGTGTCCGCAGTTGGGCTGTCCGCAGACATGCAGATAGGTGCCGTCCGACTCGTCCAACAGGCGATCCTTGATCACCATCGCCGCCCCGTGGCCGATCAGGCAGTCCCTCTCCATCTCACCGAACCTGAGCCCGCCCTGTCTGGAACGGCCCTCGGTCGGTTGTCTGGTCAATATCTGCACCGGTCCGCGAGAACGCACATGCATCTTGCCCGCCACCATGTGGTGCAGCTTCTGATAGTAGATCACGCCCGTGAATATGTTGGCCTCGATCTTCTTCCCCGAGCGCCCGTCGTACATGACCTCCTTGCCAGTGTGGTGGAAGCCGTTCTGGACCAATGCCTCGCGGAGCGCCTCCTCCTTCTCACCGGAGAAGGAAGTACCGTCTATGGCCCTTGCCTCCATCGATCCGACCTTTCCGCCGATCATCTCCAGCACGTGGGCGACGGTCATACGCGAAGGGATGGCGTGAGGGTTGATGACAAGGTCAGGGGTCACGCCGTCCACCGTGAATGGCATGTCCTCCTGGGGAACGATCAGACCGATGACACCTTTCTGGCCGTGCCTGGACGCGAACTTGTCGCCAAGCTCGGGTATCCTCTCATCACGCACCTTGACCTTCACCAGGCGGGAACCGTTCTCAGACTCGGTGAGCATGACCGAGTCGACGTACCCGCTCTCGCCTGGGCGGATGGTGACGGAGGTCTCGCGCCTCTTCTTCGGCGTCAGGAAGTCCGTCTCCTCCTCCAGGAACCTTGGCGGAGAGGTCTTTCCGACCAGGACGTCGCCGCCGGACACCCAGGCCTCGGGCGATATCAGGCCGTCCTCTCCCAGGTTGGCGTATGCCAGGTCGGCGCGGGCCCCGCGGACGTCGGGCGACGGGATCTCGAAGTGGTCCTCCTGACCTCCGGGATAGCGGCGTTCCTCCGCGCGATATGTGCGGAGGAAGGTGGAGCGGCCAAGGCCGCGCTCCACGGACGCCTTGTTCAGCACAAGAGCGTCCTCCATGTTGTATCCATAGTATGAAAGGACCGCGACCACGAAGTTCTGGCCGGCCGGCCTCTCGTTGAAGGATATGAACTCCATGGGCTTGGTCTGCACGAGCGGTTTCTGGGGATAGTGCAACAGGTGTCCGCGGGTGTCAGGCCTCCTACGGTAGTTCGTGCAGCTGAGACCAAGGGACTGCTTGGCCATGCCCGATCCCATGGTCACACGCGGGGAGGAGTCGTGCTCGGGATAAGGCACCATGGCGGCGGCCACTCCCAAGATGCACATGGGGTCGACCTCGAGATGGGTGTGCTCCGGCTCGAGGAGCAGGGGCGTGGTCATCTCCCCGCCGCAGTTCTTGCATAGCAGAACCGCATCCGCTGACTCGGCGCCGGGGTTCATCCAGTCCACATCGGTGGGGGACAGGGCCTTCTTGCAATGAGGGCATCGTTCCGGCGTCTCGTATGGCTCAACCGCGACGTACGCATCCTCTTCCTCTTCGGCGTCGATCCATTCCATCACGCCTTCCCTGAGGAGATCGGACCAGTTGATCCTGCCTTCCCTGACCTCCTCTATGTGCTTGCGGGTCAGGATGGTGCGCCCTTCCTGCACGATCAGGACAGGGCGGCGAAGTCGGCCCTCATCGCAGTTGATGATGACCTCGTTCATCTCGTCGTCGTAACGGATGTTGATCTCCGTGGAGAGCAATCCCTGACGTCTGCCGGCGCGGATCTCCGACACCAGCAGCTTGGGGTTGTCTATCTGCCCTATCAGGTCACCGTTCACGTACACCTTGGCGCCGCTGCGGACATCATCCGCCCTTACCTCGGTGACCCCGCGGTCGCGCAGAATCCAGTGGACATCCTCTTCGCGGAAGCCTTCCGATACGTCTATGATCAGTGCCGCGTTCTTGACCAGTCCGCAGTTCTGACCCTCAGGGGTCTCGTTGGGGCATAATCGGCCCCATTGCGTGGGGTGCAGGTCACGGGCTTCGAAGTGAGGCTGTGAGCGAGTGAGCGATGAGGTCACCCTTCTCAGGTGGGACAGCGTGCTCAGGTTGGAGGTACGATCGAGCAGCTGAGAGACGCCTGCTCTACCGCCCACCCAATTCCCAGTGGCGAGGGCGTGTAGCAGGCGGTGGGTGAGGAGGTCGGGCCGAATGGAGGAGCTTACGCGCAGCTCCTTCTTACGGGCGAAGTTCTTCTCGAGCTGATACTTGAGGTCCTTCATGACGTTGGTGAAGGCCACCCGGAAGAGGTCCTCCATGAGGTCCCCTGACAGCTTGAGGCGCTTGTTCGCATAATGGTCCTTGTCGTCCTCCTTCCTCATCCCTATGCTGAGCTCCAGGACGTTGCGGGCTATCCTACCAAGGAAGTGGGCCTTCTTGATGCGGTCCTCCTTAGTGTCGCCCAGGTGGGGGAGCAGGGAGCGGTCGATGATCGATTCGACCTTCTTCTCCCTGTACTCCTTGGCCTGACCGGTGGCGAACTTGCGCTCCAGATAGGTGATGGCGTCCTCGGTGGTGAATATGCCGTTTGGAGGGTACAGCTTCTTATCGTGACACTCCTCGATGTTTGCATAAACGATGTTGGCCATCTCCGGAACGCTCACGATGGCGTCGTAGATGTCCTTGTCGTTCTCCATCCCCAAGGCCTTCATCAGGGCAACGAGCGGGATCTGCCCCGAAGCAGCGGGAACGGTGACCATCAGGATGCTGTCCTTCTTCTTCTCCACCAGGGTGAGGGCACGGTATCCTTCCTTCTGAGAGAAGACCTTGGCCACCTCCAGCTGAGTGCCGTATCTCTCGTTGAACTCGACCATGACCCGGTTTGGCGCGAGGTCCTCCAAGGTAATGAGCACCCTTTCCGTTCCTCCGATGATGAAGTATCCGCCCGGGTCGGCAGGGTCCTCCCCGGCCTCCATCAGCTTTCGGCGGTAATCCTCGTCCGTCAGTTCGCGCTCATCCTCCATGTTGTCCCGATGGAGGGTGCAGCGCTTGGAGCGAAGCATGATGGGAAGGTCGCCGAGATGCACCCTCTCAGGCTCCTTCTCTATGCCATCCTCTATTATCGTGAAGTCCAGCTCGATGGGCGCCAGATAGTTCAGGTTCCTCAGCCTGGCCTCCATCGGGGTGAGGCTGTGGGTCGCCCCGTTGGCTTCCCGGACTACGGGGAGGCCCACGCGAATGGTCGGGCGAGCCTGAGGGTCTATCATGCCTGTCTTCTCATCCCTCTTGCGGCCCACCCGGATCTTGATGACGCGGCCGTCGGTGCGGTTCGGGTCCAAGCTGATGATGCCGCGCTCGGTGTCGTCCGCAGAGACTCGCAGGTTGTCAACGATCTTCTGCATCCTGCTGTTGGGATTGTCCAGGGTGGAGAGGAAGTCGTTGTAGCTGGAAATATGATGGTTTACTATACTGCTCTCCTTGAAATAAAGGTCGATTAGGTCTCGCAAGAGTGTTTCACCCCTTTACATCCTTAACTACTAGGCGGTAGACCTCGAACGATCCGGCGGTGGCGCTCTTGCGAACGATCCGGATGATGCGCCCCTCCGATATGGGGCCGTGTATCCTCTCCAGCACCTTGATGCAGGCGTCCCCTTTCCTGATCTTGGGAAGTTGATCCTTCGTGATTTTCAGCTCGGACAACTTCTGCTGGGCCTCCTCCTCGGACATCAGATGATGTTCCGGGACGAGGGTGTGCGTTAAAACGTTGAAATCTGATTCGGCCACCTTAAACCACCTCGATATCTTTTACTGAGCACTTCTCGCACCGTGCCAAAGTTATAAAAGACCACCCCGTTGGCTTCCCGACCATAGTGCCTTCCATTCGTCCTTCTCCTTAAATGTCAGAGCGGGCTCGCGGGGATTTTCGGAGAGCACGGGAAGGCCGTACCCTTTTCGAACCCCGGACCACCTGGTTAAAAGCCAGATGCTCTTTCTAGGGATAGATGCGCGAGCAGTGCTATCCTACCTAGCTGAGCTACGAGCCCTTGGCAAGCTAACCGGCATTGTAGAAAGGCATGTAAAGCCTCAAAGTATATAATCGTTCCCGATGCCGGCGAAGCTCGCTACGGAACCCGTCGCCAACCGGCCACCATAGACGATGGAAGAAAACGTTCGGCCATAATATTTATTTTTCATGCTTACAGCGGACGGGATGATGAGGATATCACCGCTCATCCCTCATCGCATCTCGATCGCGGACGGTCGCTGAACATAAAGCCGCCCTGAGCAAGAAAGCTATGTCTATCCGCGGCTCCCTATTGTCATCGTGAACGGTGCATCATCGGCCAAGCGATCGGCGAAGGTGTTTCTCTACGATGAGATGCGGTTTCACAGCGAGGAGGCCCCCGTCGAAGAAGCGATCGGACAAATAGGTCGATCCGGGGTGATATGGATAAGTATAGACGGGGGGCTCGACTGCGAGTTGATGTCCCTCATTGGCGCCAAAGTGGGGATAGACCCCGGTGAGATGAGCTCCGTGATCGCCTTCTCCCGGGGTAGGGCGCGGATGGAGGACCTCGGGGACACTGCCTTCCTCGTCTGGTCGACCGCCAATCGCACAGACGGCTCCATGGACCCCCAACCGTCATATTACCTTCTTGGACCAAACTACATGATATCGGTTCAGGAAGGAGAAGATCACTATGCGGAGGTCGTCGACCGGCTAAGGAACGAGGGTTCACGTCTAAGGAAGAGCGGCCCTGGCTTCTTGCTGTACTCCATCCTGAACGCCACTGCAGAGGAGTTCTTCGATCGCATGGAGGAACTGTCGGACAGCATCGGCGAACTGGAGGACCTCATCATATCCGATTCCAACCACGGTGTGCTGGTGGAGATAGGAAGAATGAGGGGGAGGATAGGATTCATGTGGAGGACCATATGGCCCTTGAGGGAGGCATCGGCATCCCTGGCGGAGAGGCCGACGTCGGTCATGGGAGAGAGCGATCGGGCATATTTCTCCGAGCTGTTCAGCAGCTTCGATCTGCTTCTACATGAGATAGACTCGCTCGACCAGATAATCCCCCAGCTCATCGACCTTTATGAAAGCAGCACAACTCGGCAGCTTAACCAGATAGTGAAGGTGCTGACCCTCTTCTCAGTGCTGTTCGCTCCGCTCACCCTCATGGTAGGCATCTACAGCATGAATTTCGAGAACATTCCTGGGCAGGATCATCCTCTCGGGTATTCGTTCCTGATGTTCTTCATGCTGATCGTGTCTGCCCTCATGCTGCTGTACTTTTACAGAAAAGGTTGGCTGGGCTCAAGGGAGAGGGGTTAAATACATAAACAAAACTTCATCGGCTCACATTCGGTGATCATCATGGATTATGAAAAAGTCTGCAGCTCATGCGGTATCCGTTTGGGCAAGGGAGACGGGATGGCGTTCTTCAAGTGCCCCAACTGCGGAGAGGAAGAGATCGGACGTTGCCACAACTGCCGCGATCAGAGCGTTATCTATACCTGCAAGAAGTGTGGGTTCTCCGGACCGTGAGGGATCTCCATGGGAAAGGTAGCTGCTGTCTACAACGTCGTTCCAGAGAGTCCCGAGGTCCCGGTCGAGGAGGTCATGGAGAATATCGCCAAGAACGCTCCCGCCGGGGTCGAAGTGGCGACCATGAATGTCAAGCCCTTCGCTTTCGGCCTCAAGATCATCGAGGTCACTGGCATAATGGACGACACGGAAGGATTGATCGAGAAGTTCGAGGAGTCCCTTCGTTCGGTGCCTCGTGTGCAGGGCGTAGACTCCGTGACGATAACCCTGATCTGATCTGGTAAACCCTTTCTATCCCATGGCCTCCGAGCCGGGCGACGGTCTGAGCTCGGCGCCATGGCGGCATTTCCGAACACTTTCTTCTCATCGCCGCATCAGGCACCATGATCCAGGGCGTCCCAGGCACCGCATTGACCGCCTGTGACGCCAAGACGCCGTATCTGGCGGCATCATGGAACAATTCGGCACATCGGCACTGGCCACCATGGGCAAGAACGCCGGCCCTTCTCCCCGTCCCCCCCGACCATTGGGTCGAAGGAGGCTACGGCACCAGGAGGTCGAAGCCGGTGGATCGGTCCTTCTCCCGTCGGGCGGTGCAGTCGTCCAACTCTAGGATGACGACCTCCAGTATCGTCCACACCACCACTCCGGCTCGTACGCAGCCCGCCGACCCCCCTCCCTCGCGACCGACGGCCGCATGAGAATGGAGGGAGGGGCGGCCCTCCTCATCGGGGAATATCGTGCCCACGCCGGCGAGCTCATGCACTTCGTCGAGGCGGTGGATGATGGGTATGATGGGGTTGGCGTTTCCGTTCACCGGCCCAGAGGTCAGCCTGCTGCTTTCATCAGCGGCGCCGAGCATGATCACCGCCGCGCACCGGATGCCATGTTCCGCGGCGAAGCTCTCCAGCACCTCATGGACCACCTCGCCCTGCTCGAGCCGTACCACGAACACTCGACCGGGGCGAGCCTGGGAGAATTTCAACTTAACACCTGAAGAAATGGGAAGGGGTTTGGGTTCACTCCGGAGGGTTCCGGATGAAACCTTCGCTCATCAGCATCTTGGTCTGGCTCCTGGCGCGCCCGATTGCGGTCCTGGCGCGGTTCTCCAGCTCCTCGCGGCTCAACGTCACCCTGGCGATGCCGGTCTCTATGGCCTTCATACCCACGGCCACTGCCTCTCGGATGAAGACCTCGGGATCATCCATGCCCGGAACGATGTATGTCTCCGAAAGCCCATGGTCCTCGGCGGTCTCGGCGATGGCGTGTGCTGCGGCGATGCACATCTCGTCGGTGATGGTCCTGGCGCGGACGTCCAGGGCGCCACGGAAGATGCCGGGGAAGCCCAGGGAGTTGTTGACCTGATTGGGGAAGTCGGAGCGTCCGGTGGCGATGACGCGAGCGCCGCCCTCCTCGGCCTCCCATGGCCAGATCTCCGGTATGGGATTGGCGGTGGCGAACACGATGGCATCATCGGCCATGTCTGAGACCCACTCCTTCTTGATCACTCCAGGTCCAGGCCTGGAAGCGGCGACCACGATGTCGGCGCCCTTCATCGCTTCTGCGATGCCTCCCACCACGCCTTCGGCGTTGGAGTTCTCGCACATGTACCACTTCTCAGCATGACTGCCCTTTATATCCTCCCTGCCAGCATGCAGCGTTCCCTTGGAGTCCACCATCACGATGTTCTTGATGTTGAACCCCGCAGCGACCATGATGCGGGCGATGGCGATATTGGCCGCACCGGCGCCTATCATGGCGACCTTTGACTCGGATATCTTCTTCCCCACGACCTTGTGGGCGTTTATCGCTCCCGCCGCCACGATCGTGGCAGTTCCCTGCTGATCGTCATGCCAGACGGGGATGTCCATCTCCGCCCTCAGGCGGTCCAGTATCTCAAAGCACTTGGGGTTGGAAATGTCCTCCAGATTGATGCCTCCAAAGGAGGGGGCCAGGTACTTCACCGTCTTGATTATCTCCTCGGTGTCCTTGGTGGCCAGGCAGATGGGTACGGCGTCGACCCCGCCCAGGTACTTGAACAGGAGCGCCTTTCCTTCCATGACGGGCAAGCCAGCCTCGGGGCCTATGTCCCCAAGGCCCAACACCCTGGTCCCGTCGGATACGACGGCCACCATGTTGCCCTTGCTGGTGTGATCATAGACCCTGTCGGGGTTCTTCTGGATGTCCTTGCACGGCTCCGCTACGCCGGGAGTGTACCAGATGGCGAAGTCGTTGAGGTTGCGCACCGGGCATTTGGCCGTGATCTCGATCTTTCCCTCGTAGAACGGGTGATACTTCATGGCCAGCCTGGCGGGCTCATATGCTTTCTTCAGCATTTCTTCCTCGGATGTCTTATCAACGGGCTTCATGAACATTACTCCGCGACCCCGGGGACAAAGGTTCTCTCAACCGGGACTTTCCGAAACTTACGATATTATTATTTAACCGTTGGGGAGGAGTACAGAGATCGAACGCACAAGTGCGGACGTATTGCACGAACACCCTACGGATTTCGTCGCTCTAGTAATCCTTCGGGAAAACGTACTCCTTCTTCGATTAATCACCTATCGAACGATTGGAGGGTTTGCCGCCCCGCCCGTGCGCGTTATGCACGAGGACATGAATCTTAGATATAGAACGGCATCCTTGGCGACGGTCATGAGCAGGGAGCTTCAGGCGGTCATTGTCGATTGCTTCGTCGATGAGCCTGCGTGTCTTGGGGTGCCCCCCTACCTCTCGCCCCAGGTGCGGGCGGCCGCGGGAGCGGCCAAGGATGCTGGCGCCGACGTGACGTACGTCACCATCGAACAGGTGAGGAAGGGCGAGAGGATCCCTCAGGCCGACGTCAGCCTGGTGATGGCGGGCACCGCGGTCCCGGGAAAGTATCTGAGGGCCATGCCAGCGTCCGGCAGGGAGGTGCGAGAGCTGGCCAGCCGGCTTCCCGGCATCAGGGTCCTGGGAGGCCCCGCCGTTCTGGATCCAGCGCAAGGCGATGGATATCACGTCCTGGCAAGGAACGACCCCGCCATGGTGCTCCACATTCTGCTTCGCGGGGAGGAGCCCCGGAATCGATGGAGAGGTCTGGAGGAATGGAACCGCTGGCTTCTGCTCGGCTCCGACATTGCGACACAGCATCCCGATTTCCCGCAGCCTTTGATAGTCGAGATCGAGACCTACAGGGGATGCCCCCGCTATGCTTCAGGAGGCTGCTCGTTCTGCGTCGAGCCGATGAAGGGCGCCCCGGTGACCAGGGATGAGGAGGATATCATCAGAGAGTGCGCCGCGCTGCGGGAGGCCGGCGTGAGGAACTTCCGGCTGGGGGCGCAGACCTGCATCATATCCTACAAGGCCGACATGTCCAGCGACCCGCCGAGGCCCAACCCCGCGGCGGTGGAGCGGCTGTTCTCGGGCATAGCGGCCCTCGGTCCGGACGTGCTGCACGTCGACAACGCCAATCCTGCGGTCATCGCCTCCTATCCGGAAGAGTCGAGGGAGGTGCTGGGATCCCTCGTCAGGCACTGCACGGGCGGGAACGTCCTCGCCCTAGGGCTGGAAAGCGCCGACCCTGCGGTGCGGGAGGCCAACAACCTCAATGCCACGGCCGATCAGGCCATGGATGCCATCCGCATGATAAACGAAGTTGGGGGCGCCATGAGCGAGACGGGCCTGCCTAGGCTGCTTCCCGGGCTCAACCTCATCATCGGCCTGGATGGAGAGACCTCGCGGACCCTTGAGCTCGACCGCGCTTTCTTGAAAGAGGTGCTCGACAGCGGTTGCCTGCTCAGACGGTTGAACATTCGGCAGGTCATGCCGCTGAGAAGGGATTATCGATCGCCGGTCACCCGTTCACAGTTCATCAGGTTCAAGGAAAGCGTCAGGGAGGACATCGACCGTCCCATGCTACAGCGCCTTGTGCCGGCCGGGACGGTCCTCAGGAACGTATACACCGAGGCCAGGGAGGGCAATGTCACCTTCGGACGGCAGATCGGATCGTATCCCCTGCTCGTCGGCTTCCCATATCCCATCGATCTCGGACGGTTCGTAGATGCCACCGTGCTCTCATGGGGCCATCGAAGCATCACCGCGGTCGAGCGGCCGCTAGGGATCAATTCCTGCTCCCTTGCCGCGCTCGAGGCTCTCCCGGGGGTGGGGAGGAAGCGCGCCATTCGCTTGTTCCGTAAGAGGCCGCTGCGTTCGTTGGACGATCTCGTTGCGGCGCTTGACGATCGCGGGGTGGCCGAGGGCATCCTTGAACTGGTGAGCTTCGACTGAGGACGATGAGCGGCATGCAAACTTTTTATCGCCGCATGCCCTGGTTCGGTCGTGGACCCTCTCAGCTTCGCCAAGTTCCCCTTCCTCCGCGACGCCGTGGAATATGTCAAGGACCAGGGGGTCACCTTGGAGGACCTGCTGACGCATCAGGCATATCAGTTAGCGAGAGCCAGGGGCAAGGCCCGGGTGATCGATGCGTTGGAGCACGGCGTCATTCAGCTGCGCCCCATGGCCACTGAAGGCGACCGCCTGGAAGAGATACTCTCCTACCCAGTGGCCAGGATATTCGTCTCCGGCGTGAACGAACGCTTCCTCACCAAACGCTATGCTCTGGCCGAGGCCGTGACCATGTATGAGAGGCTGGAGAGGGAGGAGTTGGACGTGGTGGAGGAGGTCGCTTACCAGCTGGACGTCGCGGCCAGCCGTCACGATGAATCGTTGAGGATGCACTTCTCCGATTACCTGCGATACACCTCGCGCCTGCGTAGCAAGGATTGGAAGCTTGTCAACACCGAGGTCAAGGGTGGATACGTCTCGCTCCCTCAATTGAGGTTCGCCAGGGTTCTGCAGCAGGCCCTGCAGGATAAACTGGAGAGCGAGCTGCCCCTGCCGGTCGACGAGGCCATCTTGCAGCCCCTCCAGAGCGATATACGCGAGCTGAAGGAACGCACCGCCATCATGCGGGAGCAGTACAAGGCGGAGGATTTCGGGGCCGTCAGCGTGGATAACTTCCCGCCTTGCATGAAGCACTTCATCGGCATGGCCCAGGCAGGGGAGAACCTCCCTCATTCCGCACGCTTCGCCCTGGTGTCCTTCCTGCATCACATCGGGTTGTCGTCAGATGAGATCCTCAACCTTTTCGCCGTATCACCAGACTTCGATGCCTCCAAGACAAGGTACCAGATCGACCACATCACGGGCGAATCCTCCGGCGTCGAGTACACGCCCCCGGAATGCACGACCATGAAGAGCTATGGCAATTGCGTCGAACCGGATTCGCTGTGCAACAACCCCAAGACCAAGGTGAAGCATCCCCTCACGTACTACCGTATAAAGAACAGGCCGATGAAGGCGCCTAAGGGGGGACCATCTTCCAGATCCTCAGTGCCCTCTGGACAGCGGTGATGTTTCCTACCAGGGCGAACCATATCATCACCAGTTCGAACGCTGACAGGGACACGGGGCCAAGGTCGACCCGCCCCTCGGAGAAGAGGATGAAGACCATTTGCAGCAGAGGGGCGATGGTCAGCAACACCACTCGGTCGGCGCGTCCCAGCAGCCCCGAGTACAGGCGTCCGGCCCCTATGGCCTGGCACTGCGTGCCCATGTAACTGGTCATCAGCATGCCGATTATCGCCAGCATGCCGATGTATGGATCGCACCAGGCGCTGACGGCAACCGCGCCGACCATTATGACGTCGGCATAGCGGTCAAGTACGTGGTCCAAGAGGTCGCCCCTGCGGGACTCTTTGCCGGTGAGCCTGGCGACCTTGCCGTCAAGGGCATCGAAAAGGCCTGAGACTATCACCAGCACCGCCGAGATGGGTAGAAGGAGCTGCCACATGGACGGGCTTAGGAAGATCGCTACCCCGGCCAGGATGGCGAGGGCAAAGGCGATCCATGACACGGTGTTAGGGCTGAATCTGGTAAGGGAACGGGCGATCGGGTCAAGGATGAACTCTACGCTATCCCTCTTGGAATCTAGAACCAGCTCATCACCTCATCGCTCCAGTCGACATTTCCGACCGCATACTTCTCCCTTTCCCCGGCCAGCACCTCCTCGATCGCATCCGCGACCTGTTCGGCGGGCAGTTCCGTGGTGTCGATCTCCACCACCTCGGCGTCGGAATCCACGGCTTCCACGAGGATGACGTCGCATCCCTCAGCCTCGACGTTCTCCCTGACCTTCGCTTCGGCCCATCCGCGGGCGGAGAGGCGCTTGGCAAGCACCGAGGGGCGGCAGCGCAGAACTATGATGAGGTCCACTGACAGGTAATGGGACAGATGGCCTACGACGATGGCGTCGCGGCTTGGCAGCTCCCTATGAATGGCCTCGTCAAGTTCATCGGTGTCCACCTCCAGGCTGCCCCTCTCCTCGTCCAGCACGGTGGTGACCTTTCCCTCTCTCACGATATCCGAGATCTCCACCACTGTATAGCCGCGGATGCGCAAAAGTTCCCCTGCGGTGCTCTTTCCAGTGCCTGGCGTGCCCGTGAGCGCGACCAACATGAAGGGTTGTAGGGCGAGGGGCGATAAAATAGTGGGGATTGGCGCATCAGATGAGGCGTCCACGCAGACCTTCGATGAACGCGCACCTTGACAGTGCGTCGATCCGGTAGGCATCCACCTTCCGGCGGAGAGTGGGGGGATATGTCACTTCGAACTTCAGGCCATGATCGACGTCCATGAGGATCAGCTGTTCGGGCGGGGCAAGGCCAAAGCATCCATCCTCGCCTTCCAGCACGGCCGACACATCGTCAAGGGACGCTCGGCCTAATCCGACCTCCATGATGGCGGCCACCATGCGGCGCACCATGTTGCGGAGGAACTCCCTCCCTCGAACGTCCGCCAGATACGCCCCATCACCTGGAGTTATAGTGAAGGAGTCTATCGTTCTCACGGTCGAACGCCCGTCCGGCTTGCAGAACCCTTTGAAATCGTGTCTTCCCTCGAACAGCGAGGCGCACTCCCTTGCAGCTTCTAGGTCCAGGCCCTCGCAGGGCATCAGGTAGCGGTACCAACGTTGCCTTGCCCTTCGCGGGGAGAACGACTCGGGGACCTCGGCGTAGGCGTAGTAGAGCACGTCCGGCGATTCGGCGTTGAGGGCCTGCAGAAGCGCCCGACGGTCGAACGACGTGGCGAACACGGCGACGTTGCCTAGCGCGCTTACGCCGCGGTCGGTACGGCTGGCGAAGCGGAAGCGCGAGGCCGTGACGGATTCTATCGCCCCTATCCTTCGCAGCGCATCGATCATCTCCGATTCCACGGTGCGTACGCCGGGCTGTCTCTGGGAGCCCATGAAGGCCCTGCCGTCGTATGCAAGTTTCACAGCTGCATGCCAGACCACGGCAGCATTAAGTAGGAATGCACTCTTAAGCCCTCCGACATGCCCGCCTACCGAGTGGTTCTGGTCTCCCCGATGCACGAAGGCAACGTCGGCGCGGTGGCACGGGCCATGGCCAACTTCGGGGTCCATGAGCTCTGCATGGTCGACCCCTGCGCCCTCGGCGATGAGGCGTACAAACGCGCCAAGCATGCAGGCCATATCCTGGATGATGCGAAGGTGACGGATACCTTCGAGGATGCCCTGAAGGACTGCTCCTTCGTGGTCGGCACCTCTGGTAAGGTGACCGAGGGGGAGAAGCACTTCATCCGGATACCCGAGACGCCGCGGTCATTCGCCGAAAAGGCCCGGGACCATGAGGGGCGCATAGCCCTGTTGTTCGGTCCCGAGGACCTCGGTCTGACCCAGGAGCAGCTGGAGAGATGCGATCTGCTGGTCCACATACCCTCATCCGATGAATATCCGGTCCTCAATCTGTCTCACGCCGTGTCAATAGTCTTGTATGAGGTGTTCCTCAACGGGAGGCCCCTCTCACGCCCCACGCCTGCCTCGATGGAGGAGAAGGAGATGCTGTTCGATTTCTTCCACCAGCTCTTGGAGGCCATCGATTACCCTGAGTTCCGCAGGGAGAAGACCGAGGTCATGTTCCGGCGGATGATGGGGCGCGCCATCCCCACCAAATGGGAGTTCTATACCATCATGGGCGTGTTCAGCGACGCGGTCAAGGCGGCCACGGGAAAGAAGCCGAGAAGAGGCTGATCAACGGCGGCCGCGAACCAGATCCTCGATGGTGAGGTCCAGCTCCGCGGCGGCGGCAGAGCGCCATGCCCCATGATGCGTCCCATCGCGTATGCCAGTGATGACCGCCATCACCCTGATGTTATCTCTTATGGACGGGTCCACCCTGGCGCCGAAGATCACTTGTGCGTTAGGGTCCAGCTGCTCGCAGATGCCGTTCAGGACCTTGGTCACCTTGCGAGTGGTGAGGCCCGGTCCGCCGGTGATGTGGATGAGCGCCCCGGTCGCCCCCTCGTAGTCGACCTCGAGAAGAGGGTTGCTGAGGGCGTCCTGTACGGCCCCATCGGGGTCTATGCTCTCGCCATACAGGATGGTGGAGACCCCGCGATGGCCTAGGATGGTCTTCAGATCGGCATAGTCCAGATTGACCAGCGACGGCATTGTGATGGCCTCGACCAGGCCCTTTATGACCTCTGAGATCAACTGGTCCATCACTCCCAGCCCCTGGTCCACGGGAAGGTTGGCCACCATCTCCAACAGGCGGTTGTTGTCCAGCAGGAGCAACATGTCGGAGAATTCGTTCAGTTTCCTGATGCCCCGCCTGGCCACTTCCATGCGATGGCCCCTCTCGAACTCGAACGGCGTGGTGACTATCGATATCACCACGGCATGGTTGCGCTTGGCCTGCTTGGCCACCACGGGCGCAACGCCCGTACCCGTTCCGCCCCCCATTCCTGCGGTGATGAAGACGAGGTCGCTGCCTCTCAGGATGTCGTTGAGAGGCTCTAGTGCATTCTCCATGCACGCCTCCCCGATCTCGGCGATGCCGCCCGCCCCCAGCCCCCTGGTGAGTCCAGCCCCGACCAATAGTCTCCGGTGGGAGTTCACAGCCTGCAGATGGCTCTTGTCGGTATTGATCGCAACCGTCTCCACCCCCTGGATGCCCATGGACATCAGGCGGTTCACGCTGTTGCAGCCGCCGCCTCCGCAGCCTATCACGTGGATCCTGAGCTGGGCTGACTCAGCGCTCAGTTCGATCTCCGAATTCCGTCGATCCACCATATCCCTTGAGCAACGATCAGTGCATCTCTTCCATGGCTCGGCTGATCCTCTTCCTCGTATACTCTCTGACGGCATTTCGGATGGCGTCATCGATGGAGACGGAATCTCCGTCCCTGACCAGGCATTCCAGCTCGACCACGTTGCCCTTGGGAAGCTCCACCGTCACCCGCTCTATGTGATCCGGAGTGAAGTGCATGTCCACGAAGCTGTCAATGGCGGCGCGTATCGCATCGGATATTGTGGAGTATTTACCGTCCCTTACCAGACGGTCAAGGGCGCTCACCTTGTCGCTCGGGATTCTGATAGTGATCCTTTCAGTTTCGCTCATGTCAAGCCTCTTTTAGGGCTCTGTCCGACGATTCAAGTATTTTCGTCGGACAATCGTCATAATGCAGTCATGAGTATATAACGATTAATGCAAGAACGAAGACCGGAGCCAGAGCCCCACGGGCCGTCCAGGCGAGGCATGATGCAAGCTCTCGTCATCCATAAAAAGCTTGTACTGCAAAGGCGCCTCAGGCCATAGAGGGGGCGGCGCGCCGACCTCGATTTTATAATGCGATTTGCAATATATTGTCTAAGGATAAAGCTATATAAAGGCATTTAAATACCTTGGCTGGTGACGCGATGGCCAAGATGAAGATCGAGAACGTGGTCGCCTCCACCGCCCTGAGGGATGACCTTGACCTGCAAGCCATAGCCCTTGCTCTGGAGGGCGCAGAGTATGAGCCGGAGCAGTTCCCCGGTCTCATCTACAGGCTCAAGGAGCCCAAGACCGCGACCCTACTGTTCCGAAGCGGCAAGGTGGTTTGCACCGGCGCCAAGACGATAGACGATGTCAGGGTGGCGATCCGCAAGGTGGCGAAGCAGATAGAGAACGCTGGGATCGAGGTTGACCTGGATCCGCCCATCGTGGTGCAGAACATAGTCGCATCCTCCGATCTTGGGCAAGAGATCAACCTCAACGCGATCGCCATATCCCTTGGACTGGAACGAGTGGAGTATGAGCCGGAGCAGTTCCCTGGACTGGTATACAGGCTCGATAAGCCCAAGGTGGTGCTCCTGCTGTTCGGCTCTGGCAAGTTGGTTTGCACCGGCGCCAAAGAACCGCACATGGTCGAGGAGGCCGTGGAAAAGGTCTCGGAGGAGCTGCGGGCGGCAGGACTGATACGCTGAGCCTACCCATATTCGATGACCACATCCATCTGAGGCCGGACGGCCGAGGGGTGGACGCCATGGCCGACTACGCCCGGGCGGGCGGCACCCATGCCATGCTGGTCCACAGCCCCTATCCTATGGTGCCCATCCGCAATGCCGATGATTTTCGATCTTCCTACGATATAACGTTGCGTCTTGCCGCTGCCGTAAACGCCTCTCAGACGGCCAAGGTGTTCGTCGCGGTGGGGCCATACCCTGTCCTGCTGCTAGAGCTGGTGGAAAGGCATGGGCTGGAGAAAGGCGTCGAGATCATGAGGGAAGGCATGGAGATCGCCCAGCATCATGTTCTAGAGGGGAGGGCGACGGCCATCGGAGAAGTGGGAAGGCCGCACTTCCCAGTGGACGACGAGATCTGGGAAGCGTTCAATGACATTCTCATCTATGGCATGGAGCTCGCCAGGGAGGCTTCCTGCCCCGTCATCCTCCACACGGAAAGCGCGACGCCTGGGGTAATGGAGGAGTTGGCCGGGATGGCCGATAAGGCCGGCCTTGCCAGGGACAGGGTCGTCAAGCACTACTCACCTCCTCTGGTGGAACCTGATGAGAACCACGGCCTTATCCCTTCAGTCCTTGCCAGCAGAGAGGCGGTGCGCACAGCCCTCTCCAAGGGGGGGCCGTTCCTGATGGAGACCGACTTCCTGGACGATCCATCAAGGCCAGGGGCGGTGATGAATATAAACACCGTACCAAAGCGGACGAAGGCTCTCCTCGCTTCTGGATCGATGACCGAGGAGGCCGCTTGGAAGATACACAAGGAGTTGCCGGAAAAGGTCTATGGGATCGCCATCGAGCCGTGACGTTCAGCGGCGAATGGCGAAGTCGTCGAACTGTCCTAGGTAATCGGACCAGGTTATCTCTACGCTGTCGACCCGGGCGGCGGGGTGCTCCTCCCTGAGCTGCCTTACCACCTCCTCGATGTCCTCACGCTCTCCTTCAAAGACCGCAGACACCGATCCATCGCTGAGGTTGCGGACCCATCCGGTTACCCCCCGTCGCTTGGCGAAGTCAACGGTGTATGCACGAAAATACACCCCTTGCACCAGGCCGTGAAACCTTGCTTCCGCTCTCACTTTCATGCTCTGGCCATTAATATGGAAGAATAAAGAGATTTTTATGACATTTAATGTACTTTTCAATATTATTTAATACCTAAAATCACGATTACGAGAGTTAAGGGATGCACTATGAGATCTTTGGTCGAAGAAGCACTGGCTAAGGAAGGCCTTGTTCCTGAACCTAAAGTAATGGTACCTTCAGCCAGAATGACCTTTGAGGGGTCCAGCGATGCCGACGCCGAGCTGATGGAGGTCTTGAGAAAGCTAAGAACCAATGTCAAGATCATCGGTTGCGGCGGAGGGGGATGCAACACCATTGACCGCATCATGCAGGAGGGCATCGCGGGCGCCGATATCTATGCCGCCAACACCGATGCCCAGCACCTTCTCGCGGTGA
>LFRW01000017.1:133-33591 GCA_001512965.1 Methanomicrobia archaeon DTU008 | reverse complement strand
AGCGCCACCGCGGCCCGGTGCACCGGCTCGTACAGATAGCGTTCGAACACTGGCTCGATCCCCTGGCGGAAGGTCATGCGCTCCGGTATCAATGGCGACGAGGACGCCGTCTCGCGAACCTCGGTCCTAACGCCCACAAGCTGGCCGAACAGCCGGACGAGCGGCTGAGAGTGGCCTGTGGCCGTATACTGGTTGCGAGGACCCAGTGGCGTGCCGCAGTCCCAGGTTTCTCCACTAACTACCCTCTGCGGACCGCCCAGGCGATCGGCCGCCAGGTAGATCAGGGGCAATAGCAGAAGGAACACCGCGGCCAGAGCCAGGGGGCTGATGTATGAGAAGCCGCCCGGGATGTTGAGGGTGATCCCGCTTGCCATCTTGGAAGCTATGCTCGTACCCAGAAGGGAGGCAGATACATCGTCCACCACGGGGACGATGAAGGTGACCATCACGCCGGTGAGAACGCACAGTGCGGCCAGGGCAAGCATGGCCACCAGCATGAGGCGGGGCGCTTCCTCGGCCTTCCTCGCATGATCGCTGCGAGGTCGGGCCAGGAACACCGCGCCGTACAAGCGGACGAAGCAAGCCGCGGCCATGGCCCCGGTGAGGGCCAGTGCCGCCACGGCGGCCGGTATGAGGATGTTGACCATGGGATCTCCGATGGTCTGGGAAAGGAACAGGGATTGGAACAGCATCCATTCTCCCACGAACCCGTTCAACGGCGGTATGGCGGATATCGACAGTGCTCCCACGAGGAACAGTGCCCCGGTGTACCGCATCCGTCTTCCGATCCCGCCCATCTCCTCGATGTTACGTGTATGGGACGAGGATATCACCGCCCCCGCGCCCATGAACAGTAGGGACTTGAACATGGCATGGCTCATNNTGGCATGGCTCATGACATGGAAGAGGGCCGCCACCAAGGCAAGGGCGGCTATGTCGCCCAAGTATGGAGAGGTCGCGGGGCCTTCATTGGCGAACGCCTGGAACACCATGGCCGCCCCGATCCCGATGAAGATTATGCCCATGTTCTCCACCGTGGAGTACGCCAGCACCCGCTTGATGTCCGTCTCCACAATGGCGTACAGCACCCCGATCAAGGCGGAGATGCAGGCGATCAGCAGGACAAGGAGTCCCCACCATACCTCGGTCACCCCCAGGAAGCCGAAGCAGCAACGGACGATCATGTAGACGGCCGTCTTGACCATGATCGCCGACATTAGGGCGGAGATGTTCGACGGGGCAGCTGGATGCGCCCTTGGGAGCCAGATGTGCAGGGGGACCAGGCCAGCCTTGGTGCCGAACCCGACCAGCAGGAGCAGAAAGATCGCCGAACGCATGGAGCCCGAGACCTCTTCCATCTCCCTGATCCCTGCGAAGGACGAGAAGTCGAAAGAACCCGTCTGGGTCCACATCAGCATGAAGGCCGCGGCTATGAACGCCGTGCCCACGTGGGTCATGACCAGATAGAGCAGTCCCGAGGACACGCTGTCCTCCTTCCTCCACTCGTACATGACAAGGAGGTACGAAGAGACCGACATGATCTCCCATACGATGAGGAACAGGACGGCGTTGCCGGCCGTGAACACCATGAACAGGGACAGTACGAATATGTTGAACAGGAAGCCCATGCGGCCCAGGCTGTACCGGCCCCGATATTCGCGAAGGTATCCTACGGAGTATGCGGAGACGCACATGGTGACGATGGCGGCCACCAGGAGGAAGTACGCCGAAAGGTTATCGACGCGCAGCGAGAACTCACCGAGGCGCTGAACATACGTCGGCAGGGAGAGCACGAAGTCTTCATGGCCGAGCAGTACGGTCAGCGACATGATGATGGCCAAGGCTGAGCTGAGAGCTGCCGCGGCGTAGGGGACGAGTAGGCAAGAAGGCCGTCTGTCCAACATCACTGCCAGCGCGGCGCCGGCAAGTGAAGTCAGTATGATGGATACAAACAACATGTGGCTGATCATTGGAAGGACTCCGGTGGCGTCGAGCTGTCGAAATACAAGCTAATTCTCGTGGTCGGGACCTTCCGAAACTAGAGGAGCATTGGGCTCCGAAACATAAACGTATCGGAGCATATCTAAAGTTGGTAAGTAATATATGAATCAGTATATCCTTCGGCGAATCGTCGACGAACGTCGATAGTTATTTAACACCCCTCAACGTTCAAAATCCAGACATGCCTATGGGACAAGGTTGAACGGGCGAAGGGACGTTCCACGGACTTCCTTCGACGGCTCCCTGTCAAAGCCGTATGGCGGCCATGGGCACCTTGGCATGAGCGAGGCGCCGTCAGAGCATGTGGAGACATTTGATGAGACGTCCATGAAATTGTCTGGTCAGGAGGACATGGATCGGTCAGGCCTGGCTGGGAAGAATGATGGCACGGCTTACCGTCCTGTCTGAAATGGGAAGGGGGGCATGTGCCATCTGCTGATGGGTGCAACGCCAAATCGGCGGTTCCGTTCAATAGATAAATATATGTGAAATCGTTCCATACACAGTCTCCATTCATAACTTAACGGCATGAATTCGGTTTGCTGTCACGAGGTGCGCTAATGGTAAAGATGCCTGATATCAAGAGAGAACTGCTCGCATGCTTGCAGTGCGGTTACTGCGTGAGGGTCTGCCCGTCCTACGAGCAAACGCCCTGGGAATCCATAACTCCTCGCGGAAAGGTCTATTATCTCAATCAGCTGGCCAACCGTTCCCCGATGGACACCATACTCCGCAGGGGCGTCAAGATCGACGATGAGTTCGTCGAGGCCGTATTCAAATGCACTGGCTGCGCCCAATGCGAGACCGTATGCCACGTGAACATCGAGTTCGCCGACTTCTGGGAGAAGGTCAGGGAGTGGCTGGTGGAACAGGGAAAGGGACCCATGCCAGCCCATTCCAAGCTGTACGAGAGGATCAAGCAGACCAAGAATCCGTATGGAGAGCCCGCCGAGAAGCGCGGCGCCTGGTGGCCAGAGGAGATCCCCCGCAGTCCGCAGGCGGACGTCGTCTTCTTCGCTGGCTGTACCGCTTCATACCGCATGCAGAGGATCGCCAGGGCAGGCGCGCTGGTCCTGCACCGCGCCGGCGTGAAGCTGGACATCATGGGTGGCGAGGAATGGTGCTGCACCTCTCCCGCCCTCCGTACGGGCCAGACGGACATCACCCACGAGTTCGCCCAGCACAACATCCGTGAGGTGGAGACGAGGGGCGCCAAGGCCATGGTCATGACCTGCGCGGGATGTTACAAGACCACCTCCCACGACTATGGCACGTACTACAGCAACCCCACCTTCCCGGTCTACCACTTCACCCAGTACGTGTTGGACCTCATCAAGAGCAGGAAGCTCAAGTTCACCAAGGAGCTGAACCTCAAGGTCACCTACCACGACCCTTGCCACCTAGGCAGGCATGGTGGAGTGTTCGAGGAGCCGCGTGAGGTGCTCAAGAAGATACCGGGCGTGGAACTGGTTGAGATGCCCCGCAACCGCATGGGCTCCCGATGCTGTGGCGCGGGAGGCGGATATAAGAGTGCCTTCAATGACCTGGCCGTCAACATCGCCGCCGAGAGGGTCAAGGAAGCGCTGGCCACTGGGGCCGATATCCTTGTGACCACCTGCCCCTTCTGCGTCCTCAACCTGCAGGCCGGAGCCAAGCAGATCGGCTCGAACATCCGTGTCCTTGACATCTCCGAGCTGCTGCTGGAGGCCACTGAGCCCGAGGCCGAAAAGGTGCCTGCCGCGACGGTCGAGAAGGCCAAGGCGGCCACCAACGCTTAAACTCCTTCCCATTTCCCTTTTCCAGAAAGATTGAAGTAGCGCTGAGACCTCGGAAACAGGTCAATGTCGTTCGAGCTGCTGGACCCTCGCATCAGAGAGGTCCTGAGAGAGAAGAACATCAATGAGCCCACGGGGGCTCAGCAGGAAGCGATACCGCGCGTACTCGACGGCAGGAACGTCCTCGTGGTGGCGCATACCGGCATAGGCAAGACCGAAGCGGCCATGCTGCCGATCTTCGATCGCCTCCTGAAAGATGCTGGCAAGGGCATCAAGTGCATATACATCACTCCTCTCCGCGCCCTTAACCGGGACATGTTGAAGCGCCTAACCGAGTTCGGGGAGGCGCTTGACCTGAACGTCGCGGTCCGTCATGGAGATACTTCACAATCGGAGCGCCAGGCTCAATCCAGGAACCCGCCGCACGTGCTTATCACCACACCGGAGACGCTGCAGGTGCTGTTCACCGGCAAGAGGCTGCGGGAGCACATATCCAGGGTGAAGTGGGTCGTCATAGACGAGATACATGAGCTGGCCGGCAACGAGAGAGGCGCTCAACTGTCTATAGCCTTGGAGCGGCTGGCGGAGCTGGCGGGGGAGTTCCAGAGGATCGGCCTATCGGCCACGGTAGGCTCGGTCGAGGAGGTGGCCAACTACCTGGCTGGCGTCGGACGAGAGGTCGACATAGTCCGAACCCATGTCTCCAAGGAGCTTGAACTGAGGGTGGAGGCCCCCCAGGTCCTGGACGAGGACCGCGACCTGGCCGGGCGCTTGCTCAGCGATCCCCAGCTTATCGCTGGCATGCGAAGATGCCGCACCCTGATTGAGCAGCACCGTTCAACCTTGCTGTTCGTCAATACTCGCGACACCGCCGAAGCATTGGGAGCGCGCTATCTCATGTGGGATGAGGAGTTCAAGGTAGGCGTTCACCACGGTTCACTGTCCAAGGAAATACGGATAGACATGGAGGAGCGGTTCAAGGAAGAGAGACTGAAGGGCCTGATATGTACATCGTCGCTTGAGCTCGGCATAGACGTGGGCTCGGTCGACTTCGCCATCCAATACAACTCCCCAAGGCAGGTGTCCCGCCTGATCCAGAGGATGGGCAGATCCGGCCACCGGGTGGGCGAGAGGACCAAGGGTGCAATCGTGGCCACCGATCCTGATGAGATCGCAGAAAGCTTGGTGGTGGCCCGGAAGGCCATGGCGGGCGAGCTTGAGGAGCTGCGCGTGAGGGAGAATCCCTTGGCCGTCCTGGCCAATCAGTTGGTGGCCATGACAATGAGCGGAGCGGCGAATAAGGAGATGGCATACTTCCTGGTCCGTCGCTCATATCCCTTCCGGAACCTGTCCCGCGAAGAGTTCTTCGGAGTGCTGGACCAGCTCGTCAGGATAGGTCTGTTGTTCGACGATCAGGACAAGTTCCGCCGCACCAGCCGGGGCATGAGGTATTTCTACGACAATCTGTCCATGATCCCGGATGAACGCACCTTCCTCATCCGTGAGATCGGCAGCCGTCGCATCGTCGGCTCCCTGGATGAATCGTTCGTGATCTCCTTCGCCGAACCTTATGCCACCTTCATCACCCATGGCCGCTCGTGGAGGATCGTCGAGGTCAGAGAGGACGAGCTGCTGGTGGAGCAGGTGGCGGACCTGGGCTCCATCCCCTCATGGGTAGGGGAGGATATCCCCGTACCATATGAGATAGCCCAAGAAGTGGGCCGGTTGCGGAGGACCGCAGATGTGTCACCCTACCCTGCGGACAAGGATGCGGCAGATGTGGTGCTGAACTACCTTGAGGAGCAGAGGAAGGAGGGTGCGGTGCCGTCCGATACGACGGTTACGCTGGAGATGGGGAAGCGACTGGCAGTGCTGAACGTGTGCTTCGGCACCAAGGTCAACGAGACCCTGTCGAAGATCATATCCGTGCTTCTATCTGCGAGGCTAGGCGAGTCGGTGGGGGTGCAGACCGACCCGTACCGCATCATTCTGGAACTGCCTCGCGACGTGTCGCCGTCGGTCATCATCGATACCATGCGATCCATGAAGGCGGAAGGGGTGGAGAGCCTCGTCCGACTTGTCCTGAAATCATCAAGCTACCTGCGCTGGCGGTTCGTGTTCGTGGCCAAGAAGTTCGGGGCCATCGAGAAGGATGCCGATTATCGTACGGTCAACTTCACCAGGCTGGCGGAGGCATTCGAAGGCACCCCCTTGTTCGAGGAGGCGGTGCGCCGGGTGCTATGGGAGGACTTCGATGTCGAGGGCACCATGGACGCCGTCAGGCGGATGGAGGCCGGAGAGATCTCGTTCGAGGTCACGGCCCTGTCGCCCATTGGGCGAGCGGGCTTGCAGCATTCACGAGAGATGATCATGCCCCAGCGTGCGGACCACAGCATCCTGATGGCGCTCAAGCGCCGGCTGGAGGATGAGTCTCTGCACATGTCCTGCCTCAACTGCCGGACCCAGTGGAAGATGAAACCTCGCAATGCGCCATCCAATATAGTGTGTCTGAAGTGCGGGGGCCTCATGATCGCCGCGCTGGCTCCCTACAATAGAGAGGACATAGCATTGTTGAAGAAGAAGGAGCCGACCGCGGAAGAGGTGAAGGAGATCCGCCGGCTGTACAAGAACGCCAGCCTGGTGAAGGAGTTCGGCCAGCGGGCGCTGATGGCGCTGGCCGGCCGTGGCATCGGCCCTGACACCGCGTCCCGCATCCTATCGTCCCTCTACGACACCGAGGATGAATTCCTGCGCGACATACTGACAGCAGAGACGACCTATGCCCGGACCAAGCGGTTCTGGGACTAGACGCGCCTCACGCGATTGGTGACCTTTCCAACCCCGGGGATGGACGCTTCCACGATGTCGCCGTCGTTCAGCCCTGACACCCCCTCCGGAGTTCCCGTTGCGATGATATCTCCTTCCTCCAGGGTCATGTACGCGGTGATGTAGGATATGAGCTGCTCAGGCGAGAACAGCATGTCGCCCGTATGTCCGCGCTGGCACACCTCGCCGTTTACACGGAGCTCGAGTTCCAGCTGGTGTATGTCCATCACGGAAGAGCGCGGAACCGGCGCCGACATGGGGGCAAAGGTATCGAGGCCTTTGGAGAGCGCCCATGGCTGGCCGGAGCTCCGAGCTTCCGACTGGATGTCCCTTGCCGTGATATCGTTGAACACGGCCACCATGGATATGTAGGAGAGTGCGTCCTCCTCCGATACGTTCCTGGCACGCTTCCCCATTATGAGCGCCAGCTCCACCTCATGATCCACCCTCCCAAGTTCCAAGGGAGCTTCGATGACATCGCCATCGGCTATCAGGGACGATGGCGGCTTCAAGAACAGGACCGGTCTTGGAGGCGGTGCGAAGTTCAGCTCCCGGGCGTGGGCAGGGTAGTTCTGCCCTATGCAAACTATCTTCGAACAGCGCAAGTTCATCACGGGTAATCGCTCACGGTCTGCAGCTTGAACAGCACGTGCTTCCCCTTGAGGGTCAGGAACACCTTGTCCGCAAGGTATATCGCATCCTCCACCGTGGCCTGGTTCCCCCACCGATAGATGAAGTCATAGCTTCCCGTGGTGGGTTCGAACCCAAGACCATGCAAGGCCTCCATGACCTCGGACGGCCTTGCGCCTTCAGTGCTGAATGTTACCGTGAGATAGGTAATCATCGCTGGAATAATGGGATGGTGACGTTATAAGATTTATCGGCCAGCCAGGCTATGTTTCCTTCTCCCGGTCCTCGCCTTCCGCCTCTCCCCCTTTGAATCCGCGTGCGATTATATAGATCTCGGAGCTGCTCGAGCGTGAGGCCTGGGGAGAGTGGAGCTTGACGGTGGAGAAGCTTTTCCTCACCTCCCCCAGGAAATCGCCCATCATGTCACCCTCGAATATCTTCATCACGAGATTGCCGCCCGGTTTGAGCGTTTGCCTCGCGAAGTTGAGTGCATGAGTGCATAGCTCCACCGAACGGGCATGGTCCAGGGAGTATGAGCCGGAAATGTTGGGCGACATGTCCGAGAGTATGGTGTCCGCCTTACCGCCCAGAAGCTCCTTCAGACGTTCCACGGTCTCAGGTCGAGTGATGTCCCCCCTGATCGTCGCCACACCCTCCAGGGGCTCGATGTGCTGGAGGTCGACTCCCACCACCCTACCCTTGGGCCCGACCCTTTCCTGGGCCACTTGAAGCCATCCTCCCGGGGCCGCCCCCAGGTCGGCCACCGCTCCCCCCTTCGGGATGATGTGGAAGCGTTCATCGATCTGCATGAGTTTGAACGAGGCCCTGGAGCGGTAGTCCATCCGCTTTGCCTTCCTGTAGTAGAAGTCCCTCTTCCGCTCCCTAAGCCAGCGCTTGCTCATGCCCTTGCGATTTGAAAGCCCGTCCTTATAACTTTGGTCAACACAAGGATGCGTAGGCAAGAAAAGTTACAAAGCTAGGCTGTGGATACAGGGGCGATTGACCATGAGCGACAGGAAGGAGGGAATGACTTATGCCGGCTCGGGCGTCGACATCGACATGAAGTCCCGGGCCATCGCGGCGCTGGTAAAGCAGCTCAGCTTCCGACGGAAAGAGGGGCCGCGTATGATCGATCTCCCCGGGCAGTTCACGGGGCTGATCGACTTCGGGGAGACCATCCTTACCCTGGCCACCGATGGCGTAGGTACCAAGCTCCTCCTGGCCAAGGCCATGAACAAATGGGACACCGTGGGCATCGACTGCGTGGCCATGAACGTCAACGACACCATTTGTGCCGGTGCGGAGCCCATAGCCTTCGTAGATTATCTTGCCGTCGATGTTCCAGACCCTGTTCTGCTGGAGCAGATCGGCATCGGCCTCAACGAGGGGTGCCGGCTGGCCAATTGCGATCTTGTAGGTGGAGAGGTAGCCGTCCTCCCGGAGATCGTGAAGGAGGTGGACCTCTCGGGCGCTTGCCTGGGCATGGTGCGCCGGGACCGTCTGGTGGACGGCTCCAGGGTGAAGGCGGGCGATGTAGTGGTCGGATTGCCATCCTCAGGCATACACTCCAACGGCCTTACCCTTGCAAGAAAGGTGCTGGAGGCTGCAGACGTATCATTGGATGAGAAGTTCCCATCACTGAGGGCGACCATCGGCCTGGAACTCCTTACTCCCACCGAGATATACGTCCAGAAGGTGCTGCGCGTAGTGGCGGAGTGCGACGTGCATGGCATGGTGGACGTGACCGGCGGAGGGCTGCGTAACTTCCTTCGCCTTCGCGAGGGAGTGGGCGTGGTGATCGACGATCCCCTGCCAGCGCAGCCCGTCTTCGATATACTGGCCAACCTTGGCAAGATCTCGGTGGAGGAGCAATATCAGACCTTCAACATGGGCATGGGATTCGCCATCATCCTCCCGGAGGAGGAGGCGGACAAGGCAAAGGCCATCTGCGGCGACGGAGCCCGCGTGGTAGGTCATGTCGTGGATGGCAGCGGGGTGAGCGCGCCGTCGCTGGACATCAGCTACGCTGAGTATTAGTGGCCCCGCTCCCGCAATCTATGCGCAATGACGCCGGCCACGGCCCCCATGGCCGTGCAGGTCTCCAGGGAGAAGCCTCCAGGAGTGATGTCCAGATGCATACGGCACATCTCGAACACTTCCCTGGGAGCTCCCCTTGGCCCAAGGCCGAAGACCACGAGCACGCTTCGGCCAGAGCGTAGGGCGGCCACGACGTCGTCCATACCTACCTTCCGATCCGCCGCGGGCTTGCTGGTGGTCAGGATCGCCTCGCCCAGCTGGGGAGGGAAGCCGCGATTGGGATAGGGGAACGTCTGAAAACGCCCTTTCCCCGTGAGTTTCTGAAGAAAGCCGCCATGCTCTCCGATCGAAGTGGTCGTGGCCACCCAATCCGCTATCTCGCGAGGAGTCTGCAGCTCCGCTGGAAATGGGAAGCCGAAGGTGGCCAGGTTGAGGTCGAAGGTCAAGGCCAGAGGCCCCGCGCGAGCCAGGGCGCGGCGATGGGGCTCCCTGAACTTGGTCGGATCGTAGGAGTTGTAGAGGGCGATGGTGGCCCGACCCAGGCGTGACATGGGATGCGGCAGATGAGACGGTTCCACTAATAGTTTGTGTGATGGAAGGAAAAGGCCGCCCCGTGGGGCGGCGATTTGTTCTCAGTTGCCGTCAAGCATCTTGGCCCAACGGAACCTGGGCCGGTCCTTGAGGTCGGCGTTATGGTATACATAACTGAAGATCAGCGGGACGACGGTGGTCGCCTCTGCGTACACCATCTGCTCGTAGGTCGTCTGCACCTTGCCCCATGAGCTCGCCTCCTTCAGGGTTGAGGAGGAGCAGGCGCCGTCGCGGACATCCGCCACGGTTATCTGCACCGCATATTGGTGCATTGGCACCTCGGAGCCAAGGACCTCGGCGCACACGACCGTATCCTGTGCAAAGTTCTTCGGCACCCCGCCGCCCACCATGAACAGACCAGAGGTCTTTGCCGCCATCTTGATCTTGGTCAGTTCGTAGAAGTCCTTCACGGAGTCGATGGACAAGTGCCTCTCGGGATTCTCATGCTGATGCATGACAAGTCCGAACCCGGCGCTGCAGTCCGAGAAGGCCGGGCAGAACACTGGAACGTCATGCTTGAAAGCAAGCTCCACAAGTGACTCCTTCTTCTTGGCGTTCTTTGTAAGCCACCGCCCCATCTCCCGGATGAACTCCCTTGATGAATACGGCCTCGGCTCCAGGGAGTCGGCGATCTCCTTGATGGTGGCGTCGCACTTCTGGAGCTCCTCTTCGTCGATGTATGTGTCGTAGATCCGGTCGACGTAGTTGTCCCTCAGCATATGGTCGTCCACGAACTGCGTGCCGTGATAATGCTTGAAGCCCAGGGCTTCGAAGAAGTCCATGTCCACTATCGAGGCGCCCGTGGCGACCACTGCGTCGATCATGTTGTGCTTGATCATATCAGCATAGACCTTCATGCAGCCGCCGGCGCTCGTGCTGCCAGCCAGCGTCAGCATGGTGGTGCAGTCCCGGTCCTCCAACATCAACTTGAAGATGTCGGCGGCGCGAGCGGTGTCCCGAGAGCTGAAGGACATCTCGCGCATGCTGTTGATGATCGGCGTGGAGTCAAAGCTTGTCGCATCTACATGCGTCACGACTTTCTTGAGGAGGTCTTTCTTGGTCATGGACACTCACTTAGACGATGGTGGAATGTTGGCATGGCTTAGGGGCCTCTGAGGCCTTGGCGCCTCCCGCCATCCACAATGCGATAATATCGAAGCTAATAAGCTTAGCCCAAGAACGTCCCGACCCGACCCAGGTACCGTCGAGGTTACGACGGCTCATGGTTCTTTAACGATCTTCCGGGGTCGGCTGCATATGGAATAGGAGTCGCCGTCGAAGAATACATCCCGCTCAGGGTGCTCGGCCTGTATCTCCTCGATCTTCCGCAACACCTCTCGCAGTGTCATGTCGCTCTTCTTATCTATCTTGACATGGACCTGCTTCTCCATTAGAACACCTGGCGCCCTTCAAAATTATAATTATTGAATGAGTGAGTCGGTATTTATCATTATCCAACTAAGTGGCACTGGCGACGCATGCTGGGGCCAGTCATGGGCCGTGGCACGACCGCATGGGCTGGCGATGCCGGCATGCGGCCGCCATGTCCGCGCCGCTCTTGCTGGATCGTGGCCGATCACTCGCCGTCGGCGGAGATCGTGAACGTCGCCCGGCCTCTTCTCGTGCGACATCGAAGCAGCTCAGGCGAACTCAGGGCCTGGCTGCGAGCGCTTGGAAGCGTCGCCTTTCTTCTGCACGTTTATACGTGGCATGGGAAAGGGCGGGGGCAGGCGTATGTCGCGGGCGATCAGCAATGCGGTCGGTATGCAGTTGCCCACGATGGCATTGTGAACGAGATTGGCCACCTGGCCCGGCATGGAACCGGTGGAGCTCCATTCTTCGATCAGAGGGTCTACCTCGCCCTGGAGGAGCAGGGAGCCTTCGATCCTTATGTAGCCCATCCCAGAATAGTTGGCGGTGAAGCGGAACTCCGCGGAGGCGGTCTGGTCGGATGCCTTGCTGATCCTCGTCACGGTACTATTGTGATCGATCCGAATGTTGACCAGGTGCTCCCCCTGTTGAGAGAACCGCTTGGCCTCTATGGCCGAGGCCTCATAACCGATTACCTTCATGTCCCGATCAGGGCGAGCAATGACCTGCCGAGCTATTAGACATTTTCCAGAGAACAGGATGATTAGAGTGCCGCAGGCCGGGCTCGAACCAGCGACTTCAAGATCTTCAGTCTTGCACTCTCCCAACTGAGTTACTGCGGCGTCCGAGGTCAGTAAAGTGGATTCATATTATAAAGTTTCCTAGCGGCATCCAGCGGATGAAACGTAACGTCGGCATGGTCTCCCGGTTCGGCCGTTTCGGCTCATCAACAATTCTTCTAGAAGCATTTAATAGCTAACTGGATGTTTCCGTCGAAGGGTCGAGGAGCAAAGGGGCGCATATGTTATCGAGGAGTCATGGAAGAGCCATTTCCTGGAGGGTCAAGGCTCGTTCCCTCAAGAAGGACCGGCAGGGGGTGGCATCCGCCGTGGGCACCATCCTGGCTCTCCTGGTGTTCCTATCATTGATGGCCCTTGTCGTCAACACGTTCGTCCCGGCATGGATGATGGACAACGAGCGGGGGCACATGAACCAGGTCTTGGATCAGTTCGGAGGCCTCAAGGGGAAGGTGGATGGCATGATGCTGCAATGGACCATCCGAAGAAGCCCTTACGGTCCCATGTACGCGCCCATCAGCCTTGGCTCGCCAGCAGTGCCGCTGTTAGCATCTCCCACGATCGGGATAATGAAGACGGTGCCCAACGGCTCCGCCATCTCGGCCGTCCAGATGACGGTGACGTTCGGTGACCCCATCGCCAGGGAAGAGGAGACCATCAGGGGCGGTGGGAAGATAGAACTGTACTGTCCCAACCGCTACTATGTCCAGCAGTGGGTGGCATACGAGAACGGCGCCATCATCTTGAAGCAAGAGGATGGACAGGTCATGCTCGCATATCCTGGCATGCTCATCAAAAAAACCTCTGATGGAGTGCGGGTTCACTTCACCTTGATAGACCTGGAGGGGACGGGCATGATCGTATCCGGCAGCCACTCCATGGGATTGAACCTGGAGATGCGCCGTGCCAGCAACCAAACCTACACCGGCGTGGGCAGCTGGACCCTCGAACTGAAGACAGAGTATGGACAGGCCTGGAGGACATACCTGGACGATGCGCTCTCACAGTTGGATAAGGATGATTACACGATAGAGCCGCCCGATGACGAGAGCGGCGTGACGACGATAAGACTGACTATAAACGACGTGGACACCCTGACCGTGGACCGTGTCGTCATCGGCATGACCGTGGTCAATTCTTGAGGTGAGAGATGCAAGAGGCCGGGCCTCGGAAGACTGGTGACCTGGACGGGAACGAGCGTGCAACCAGCCCGATAGGGGGCCTAAGGGGCAGGCTGAGAGGGAGCTACGTCAGGGCCCTGCAAGGGCTGACCTCTCGATCCGCCGCCGGGAGGACCTCAGACGATGGAGCGACCGAACGATCAGGTTGGGGCGATGAAGATGACCTGCCCATCACCGAGGTCCCGGAGATCGAGGGACAAGCTGTCCGATCCGTGGAGACCTACGCGGTGATGGAGCCGTACAGCTACGTCCGCATCACATATGATAAGGACATCAGCGAGTACTTCCTGGAAGTGCTGGAGCCTCGACTGGAGCAGGATGAAGAGAGGTTGCTGGCCGCGGCCAAGGAAACCATGGGGAGAGCGCTTCGCTATGAATGGGATGAGCCGAACGCCTCAGACAAGAGGGATCATCTTCTGAGGAACTTCGATAGCTTCGCGCGCAGCCGCGGGTATATGATAAGCCCCCTATCCAGGAAACGGATAGGCTACTACATCCTGAGGGATTTCATCGGATATGGAAAGACGGACGTCCTGATGCGCGACGGCAACATAGAAGACATATCCTGCGACGGTGTTGGCGTGCCACTGTTCGTGTACCACCGCAAGTACGGCAGCATGAAGACCGGACTGGTCTTCAACGACGAGGAGGAGCTGAACTCCTACGTTGTGGCGCTGGGACAGAAATGCGGGAGGCAGATCTCCGTGGCCAATCCGATCCTTGACGGCACCAGTCCAGAAGGGCACCGCGTCCAGGCTACGTATGCCCGGGAGGTCACGACGCGGGGGTCGACGTTCACTGTCCGCCGATTCCGAGACCATCCCTTCACGCCGGTGGACCTGATCAAGAACGGGACGGCCAGCCCGGAGATGATGGCCTACTTCTGGCTGGGGGTCGAGTTCGGTTCCTCCACCATGGTCTGCGGCGGCACGGCCTCCGGCAAGACATCCACCCTCAACAGCATCGCGCTTTTCATACCGCCCGGATCGAAGATCGTGAGCATGGAGGACACGCGTGAGATCAACCTCCCACATGAGAATTGGGTTCCCAGCACCACCCGCTCAGGGGTAGGTGAACGGGGGCCAAAGGGTAAGGCCCCGGGTGAGATCGACATGTACGACCTCATGCGCGCCTCACTTAGGCAGAGGCCCGACTACATCATCGTCGGCGAGGTCAGGGGGAGGGAGACCTATACCATGTTCCAGGCGATGGCCACCGGGCACACGACATACTCGACCATGCATGCCGACTCGATGCAGTCCATGGTCAACAGGCTGGAGAACGAGCCCATCAACTGCCCCCGCATGCTTCTTACATCCCTCTGCAATGTGATCTTCCAGTCACAGGTCAGGGTTGGGAACGACCTCGCCCGCCGGATGAGGCAGGTCATCGAGATCATTGGCTACGAGCCAGATACCAACGAGCTCATATCCAGCACCGTCTTCGAATGGGACCAGGCCAATGACCGCTTCGTGTTCAAGGGCCACAGCACCCTGATCGACCACATCATGGAGGTGCGCGACCTCACATACAAGGAGATGATGGCCGAGTTCGACCGGCGGATGGACGTGGTGAGATACATGGTGCATCACGACATCACCGACCATCGCCGCATCTGGGAGATCATCAACAGGTACAGCAAGGATCCAGAAGGGGTCGCCGAACGCATGCGCAATGAGCTACGGGAGGAGGGGTGAATGATGGCATCTAGGCTGTCCAACGGCCCATCCAGGCAGGATGTGCGCAAGAAAAGGCGCATGAAGGCCGGTCAGGGTCAGGATGCTGGCTCCCATGATGTCGGCCGATCCGGCGGGTCGGCTCCCAAGTATATCGATCTGACCAGGTACCAGATGTTCTGCTGGAAGGTCATGGGCGGGGCCGTTGTCAGAAGAGCGAAGCTGGATTCCAGGCTTGAACTGCAGCTTCAACAGGCTCATGTGCGCATGAGGGCGGAGGAATACACCGCGTATGTGTGGACGACCGTCCTGCTGGTCCTGTTGTCTTCCCTGGCGATCGGCCTCTTGCTCGCCATCGCCATGTTGTCGATGCTTCAAGCACCGGCGGAGATCGTCATGATGGTGTCCGTCCTCATCATCCCTCTGCCGCCGGCCATCACGTTAGGGATGCTCATGGCCATGCCCTCGATCAAGGCCAAGGAGAGGGGGCGGGACATAGACAAGCGCATAGGTCCGGCCATGAGCTTCATCTCGGCCATGGCTTCCGCCGACGTCAACATCGACGTGATATTCAAGGAACTGGCCAGGCAGGACATATATGGTGAGATCAAGAACGAGGCGGAATGGATCGCCCGCGACAACGAGCTTCTGGGCTTCGACATACTCACCGCCATCGGCCGCGCCGCCCAGAGGACGCCGTCGGTGAAGTTCCAGGAATTCCTCCAGGGCGTGGTGACGATCTCTACCTCGGGCGGCCGGCTGAAGCCATACTTCCTGCAAAAGGCCGAGCAGTTCGAGAAAGAAGGGAAACTGGCCATGCGCTCCCAGTTGGAGACGATCGGTCTCATGGCGGAGACCTTCGTCACGGTGGTGGTGGCGTTCCCCCTGTTCCTAGTGGTGATCATGGCCATCATGGCCATCATCCCGGGAGGCGGGAGCCCTGCCCTTACCATGTTCCTGTTGGAGGTGGTCATTGTAGTGATAGTGCCGTTCTCACAGTTCGGCTTCATATTCCTGATATGGAATACGACCAAGGAGTCGTCGTTCTGAGGTGGGCATGACCGAGGAGATATTGGACCTGGACCAACTGAAGCGAAACCGCCTCGACCATGGCAAGGCCATCCTTATCGCCGGCATTGCGGTCGCCGCGCTCATGTTCATTCTCGGATCCATGGACCACGTGGGAGGGGTGGCCCTGCCAGGGGAGTGGATCGACTACCTCATCTTCGGTCTTATGGCCATATCCGGCCCCTATGGATTCTACATGACCTATCAGAGGATGAGGGTTCGCGACATAGAAAGACGTCTTCCCGAGTTCCTTCGAGATGTGGCTGAGGCAGGCCGCTTCGGCATGACCCTATCGCAAGCCATCGTGGCCGCGTCCAAGGGACGCTATGGGAGGCTGACTCCGGAGATCCGTCGAATGGCGGCCCAGATCGAATGGGGCGTGCCTGCATCGGACGCGATACGGCTGTTCGCCGACCGCGTCGACACCCCAATGGTCCGCAGGATGACGGCCATAATAATCAAGGCGAACGATGTTGGAGGCAACGTGGCGGACGTGCTCACGATGGTGGCGCACGATGCCAGAGAGGTGATGCTCAACCAGAACGAGAGGAGGATCACCATGGCCACCTACACCGTCGTGATATACGTTGCGTTCGCCGTGTTCATCGCCACCATATTCATCCTGAACACGACCTTCCTGCCAAAGATGGTGGAGGCGGGCAGCCAGCTGACGGAGGCGGCCGAGAGGGCGGGCGCCTCGGGGTCCCTGGTGACCATCCAGACCGATGTCGTCTCCACGGTGCAAACCCTTCTTGTGCTGGCCGTCGTCATACATGCCTTCGGCGACGGCATATTGGCAGGGGTGCTGCAAGATGGACAGATATCAAGCGGGCTTCGTCACAGCTTCATCATGCTGGCGATAGGGTTCGTGGGAACGAGGCTGATATGATGCGGTCGACCATGCCTGAGGACGATGTCTTGCGATCGTCAGAGGAGTCACCAGATGATGTTTCGACGAAAGCAGGTCGTCAACATGCTCCTCCGCAACCCCTGGAGGGCCGCTCTCCGCGCGACCGGTCCGGTCATGGGAATCATGACGAACCCATCATCGACATCGAACACATCGTCTCGAACGGTGCGGGGACGGTGGAACTGTCGGTCATCGAGGAAGGCCGCTCGTACGCTCGCATCACCTATGACGATGCGACGGCCGAGCACATGTACGAGGTCGTGGAGCCAAGGCTGAACGAGGATGAGCTCGCCGCATTCGAGCTGTTGAAGAAAGCGCTGATCATCTCACTTAACGCTCCATCGGATCCCTCCCCGGAGCATCGCAGGAAGATGCTCGACAAGGCCGTCGATCGGCTGACATCCACTCTTGGTCTGACCTTGCGGCCTGTCTCCAGGGAGCGCATCCTCTACCATCTTCATAGGGACTTCATCGGCTACGGACCGATCACCGTGATGATGGCCGATCCAGACATCGAGGACATATCCTGCAACGGTGTCGGCGTGCCACTGTTCGTGTACCACCGCAAGTACGGCAGCATCAGGACCAATGTCATCTACGAGGACGAAGCGGAGCTGGACAGATACGTGATATGGCTGGCCCAGAGATGCGGCAAGCACATCTCCCTGGCCAGGCCCATGTTGGACGCCACCATCCCGGACGGCTCCAGGCTCAACGCCACGCTTGGCAGGCACGTCACAAAGCGTGGCTCCTCCTTCACCATCCGTCGGTTCAAGGATGATCCGTTCACCCCCGTCGACCTCATCGGGTTCAATACCATGAGCACCGAGATGATGGCCTATCTCTGGATCTCAGTGGAGTTCGGTTCCTCGATGATGGTCTGCGGCGGCACGGCCTCCGGCAAGACCTCCACCCTCAACGCCTTGATGTTGTTCATTCCGCCTCAAATGAAGATCGTCAGCATCGAAGACACCAGGGAGCTCAACCTTCCGCATGAGAACTGGGTGCCTGGTCTGACCAGGGAAGGCTTCTCGGGCATGGGTGACAATGGCGGAAGCATAGACATGTTCGATCTACTGACGGCGGCCCTGAGGCAGAGGCCACAGTACCTGATGGTCGGCGAGGTCAGGGGGAAGGAGGCATACGTGATCTTCCAGGCCATGGCCACCGGGCACACGACATATTCGACCATGCATGCCGATTCGGTACAATCCATGGTCAACAGGCTGGAGAACGAGCCCATAAACCTCCCCCGATCGCTGCTGTCCTCACTGGACCTGGTGCTGCTGCAAGGCCAGGTCAAAGTAGGTTCAAACATGGCTCGGCGGGTGAGGACGCTAACCGAGATAGTGGGGTTGGACCCCGAGACCGGGGAGCTGATCGCAAACACCGTATTCTACTGGAACCCCGCCGACGACTCGTTCACCTACTCCGGCCATTCCTACATCTATGAGAAGGTGAGAGCGGTCCGCAATTGGAGCTCCCTCGACATGGAACGAGAGGTGAAGAGGCGCATCGACATCCTGGAGTACATGAAACGTATCGGGGTGGAGAACTACCGCCAGGTGGCCAAGATAGTCTCGGCGTATTACAAGGAGCCGGATAAGGTCATCGAAGAGGTCCGGGCCAAGTTATCGGAATGATGTTCGCAATGGCGATATCGGCCCGATATTCGTGAAGGAGGATCGTCCTGGGATCACAGACGCCACGCATGGCCATGAAAGGACAGGGCATGTGGGGACCTGAACGGCCCTCCATCGGCGGCCAATGTCGAGATGTGTCATTGGCGGTGCAGGCCGCGGGATGCGCGCCCGAAGCCTGGAGGAGCCCTTTCGCCGTCCAGATGACGGAGTCCGGAGCTGCCGTGCCCTCGCGACCGTCGCGCATCCGGTCAGGGCACGGTGGGCCCTCTCACTCGTCGTCCGCTTCAGTGAGGTTCTCCACCACCAGCTCGCTCTCGTGCACCTCGATCTTGGCGATCTGCTCCTCCTCGTTGGCCCCTACGAGCCGGGCCACCGCGGTGATCTTGTCGCCCTCCGCCAGGTCCATGATCTTCACTCCCTGCGTCGAGCGGCCCATCGTCCGTATCTCTCCGGCGGCCACCCTTATCACCTTGCCCTGCTGGGTGGTTATGAGGAGCTGGTCGTCGTCACCGATGGTGCGGACCGAGACCACGCCGCCGTTCCTCTCGTTCGTCCTGATGGTGATGACCCCTTTGCTCCCGCGGTGGGTCTTCCGGTAGTCCGATACCAGGGAGGTCTTGCCATACCCGTTCTCGGTGATCGTGAGAAGCTTGTCCTCCGGCCTCACCACCGCCATGCTGACCACTTCATCGCCATCGTCCAGACGCATGCCCTTGACGCCTATGGATGCGCGGCCCACCGAGCGGACCTCGGAGACGCTGAACCGCGCGGCCTGCCCGCTGCGGGAGGCCAGCACGATCTCGGAGTCCTGCCTGGCCACTCTCGTCTCCACCAGTTCATCGCCCTCCATCAGGCTGATCGCTATGATGCCGCTGGCGCGGATGTTGCGGTACTCCTTGAGCGGGGTGCGTTTGACTATCCCGCGCCTGGTGGCGAACACCAGATCAAGGTCGTCATCGAAGCCGGTGATCGATATGTTGTCCTCCAGCCTCTCGCCCTCCTCCAGCCGGGGAAGCAGGTTGACTATGGGTCGCCCCTTGGAGTGTCGTCCTGCCACGGGGATGCGGTATGCCTTGAGCTGATAGACACGTCCTCTGTCGGTGAAGAAGAGGATGTTGTTGTGCGTCATGGTGACGAACAGATCGACCACGCTATCCTCTTCCTTGGTCTCCATGCCAAGAAGGCCCTGGCCGCCGCGATGCTGTTTCTTGTATGTGTCGAGTGGCAGACGCTTGATGTAGCCATCGTTGGAGATCATGATGACCATCTGCTCATTGGGAATGAGGTCCTCGATGTCCAGCTCCCCGTCGTCGATCAGGATCTCGGTCCTGCGGTCGTCGCCGTACTTCCCCTTAATCTCCAGAAGCTCCTCCCTGATAATGGCCATGATCTTGGCATTGTCAGCGAGGATCTCCTGCAGTCCGCGCATCCTCTCCTCGATCTCGACGTACTCCTTGCGAAGCTCCTCGATCTCCAGGCCGGTGAGGGCGCGCATCCGCATCTCCAAGATGGCCTTGGCCTGTTCCTCATCAAGTTCGAAGCGCTCCATGAGCCCCAGGCGCGCCTCCTCCGTGTTGGCGGCCTCGCGGATGATCCGGATGGTCTCATCTATGGCGTCCACGGCCTTGATCAGGCCTACTAGGATGTGATGCCTTTCCTTCGCCTTGCGAAGGTCATACTCAGTGCGCCTTATGACCACCGATTGCCGGTAGTCAAGATAGGCCTGTAGCATCTCCTGCAGGGAAAGGACCTTGGGCTGACCGTCCACCAGGGCAAGATTGATCACGCCGAAGGTGACCTCCAGCTGGGTGTGCTGGAACAGCTGGTTCAGCACGATCTCTTCCATGACGTCCTTGCGCAGCTCGATGACCACGCGCATGCCGGACCGGTCGCTCTCATCTCGGAGGTCGGTGATGCCCTCGATCCTTTTCTCCTTGACAAGGTCAGCTATGCTCTCCACGAGATTGGCCTTGTTCACCTGGTAGGGGATCTCGTGGATGATTATGCGTTTCTTGCCGTCATTGTCCTCTATGCTTGTGCGGGCGCGGACCTTGAGCCTCCCACGGCCAGTGGAATACGCCTCCACGATGCCGTTGGTGCCGTATATGATGCCTCCCGTAGGGAAGTCGGGCCCCTTGATGAAGCTCATCAGGTCCAGGGTGTCGGCCGACGGGTGGTCGATCAGGTGCACCAGGGCGTCGCACACCTCGCTTAGGTTGTGAGGAGGGATATTGGTCGCCATGCCCACGGCGATGCCCGACGATCCGTTCACCAAGAGGTTGGGCACCATGGAGGGGAGGACCTCCGGCTCCTTGAGAGAGCTGTCGAAGTTGTCGACCCAGTCGACCGTGTCCTTGTCTATGTCCCTCAGCATGTCCTCCGCTATCTTCTCCATGCGGCACTCCGTGTACCTCATGGCGGCCGCCGAATCGCCGTCCACGCTGCCGAAGTTGCCGTGGCCGTTGACCAGCGGATAGCGCAGGGAGAAGTCCTGGGCCATGCGCACCAATGCATCGTAGACGGAGCTGTCACCATGCGGGTGGTAGCGGCCAAGGCAGTCACCGACGACCCTGGCGCTCTTCTTGTGAGGCTTGTTCGACATGAGCCCCATGTCCCACATCGAATACAGTATGCGGCGATGCACCGGCTTCAGTCCGTCGCGGACGTCCGGAAGCGCCCTCCCGACGATGACGCTCATGGAGTAGTCGAGGTAGGATTTCTTCATCTCCTGCTCGATGGGGCTCCTTATCTCGCGCGCCGGCGTCGCCTCGTTGCTCTCGTTGATGTCTGGTTGAATGTTATCGGTCATGTGAGATCACCTCAAATGTCTAGGTTCTCGACCTCTCGGGCATGGGCGGTGATGAACTGCCGCCTTGGCTCCACCTGATCCCCCATCAGGATGGTGAACAGTTCATCGGCCCGCATGGCGTCATCGATGGTGATCTTCTTGACCATGCGATTGGCCGGGTCCATGGTGGTCTCCCACAGCTGCTGTGGGTTCATCTCTCCGAGACCTTTGTACCTCTGGACGGTGGCGCCCTTGCCAAGCTGCGCGAGCGCTTCCTCCAATTCCTTATCGTCGTAAGCGTAGATCTCCTTCCCGCCCTTCGACGCCTTGTACAGCGGGGGCATGGCCAGGTAGACGTATCCCGCATCGATCAGTTGCCGCATGTAGCGGAAGAACAGCGTCAGTAGCAGCGTGCTGATGTGGGCGCCGTCCACATCGGCATCGGTCATTATGATGATCTTGTGATAGCGTACCTTCTCCACATCGAAGTCCGGTCCCACACCACCGCCTATGGCCGTGATGAGGTTCCTGATCTCCTGGTTCTTGAGTATCTTGTCCAGCCTGGCCTTCTCCACGTTCAGGATCTTGCCCCTGAGAGGCAATATGGCCTGGAACACGCGGTCGCGGCCCTGCTTTGCGCTGTTGTGGACGAACGCTCCCGCGGCAAGAGCGAAGTTGTGGGTATGCGGAACCTCCAGGTCATAGACGTCCGCCCGTTCATCGAGCCTCTCCACAGAGACGACCTTGTGGTTGAAGTTGGCCACCGCTTCCTCGAGCATGCATTGTTCTCCGGCCACCGTATTGTTGACTCTGGTCCGAAGTTCGAAGCGGCCCGATACCATATGGGTGAACGCCCAGTCCTCAGAGCTGGGGTCCCAGACCATTTCGCATCCTTCGATGGCGATCCCCGGCTCGCTCATGTCAGATGTCCTCCTGTACAGGGGCATCAGCGAATCCCCGGCGCGGAGATCCATGGCCTGACGATAGCTGCCATCACGGAGCATGAAGCGGTGGTCCGGCGTGCATTCGATGGTCTCGCCGTTGTCGAGGGTGACGCGGACCAGTTCGGCATTCTTCTTGGTCATGCGAGCGTTGATCGCCCTCTCGATGCCGACCTTTCCATCATTCCGGATGGTGTAGCAATAGTGTTCCTTGCCCTCGGCCTGTTCGGCCACCAGCTCCTTGAACGACAGTTCGCGGCCGTCGGCCAGCGCCACCTTCGTATCGCCGGTGAAACACCCGCCGGCCGAATCGCCCTCCACGATGTACAGCTCGCACTTGGAGGGATCCTTCTCCTGGCAGTCGGCCAGCTTTCCAGGGAGTCCACCGCCTTCCAGCAGACCCTTGCGCCTGGTGAGCTCACGCGCCTTCTTGGCGGCCTCCCGGGCCTGGAACGCCAATATGCCTCTCCTTACGCAGGCCTCAGCGACCTTTGGGTTCTCATCCAGGAACGTGGTGAACCTCTCGTACACGCAGGACTCCATTATACCCTTGATCTCGCTGTTGCCCAGCCGGGTCTTGGTCTGTCCTTCGAACTGGGGCTCCGGGACCTTCAGGCTTATGATGGCCGTCAGGCCTTCGCGGACGTCCTCGCCGCTGAGGTTCTCCTCATTGTCCTTGAGGAGCTTGTTGCCCCTCGCATAATCGTTCATGGCCCTGGTCAGGGCGGAGCGGAAGCCCATGACATGTGTTCCGCCTTCGATCGTGTTGATGTTGTTGACGTACGAGAACACCGATTCGGAATAGGCGTCGGTGTACTGCATCGCCACCTCGACCATCACGTCGTCGCGCTCACAGCTCAGGTAGATGGGCTTCTCGTGCATCACGGTCTTGGACTTGTTGAGGTGCTCGACGAACTCCACGATGCCGCCTTCGGCATGGAATACTTCCTCCCGCTCCTTCCCCTCACGGAGGTCGCTGAAGGTTATCTTCACTCCCTTGTTCAGGTACGCCAGGTCCTGGAAGTGATGTGCCAGGATGTCGGCGTCGAAGTTCACTTCGTCGAATATCTCGGGGTCGGGCATGAAGTGTTGCTTGGTGCCCGTACGATCGGTCGTGGCGACCTCCTTCAGGGGAGAGGTCATGACGCCCCTCTCGCATCGCATGGAATAGACCTTGCCCCCCTGGCAGACCGTGGTCTCAAGATAGAGGGAGAGGGCATTGACGACGCTCAGGCCTACGCCGTGCAACCCACCCGAGACCTTGTAGCTCTTTCGATCGAACTTTCCACCAGCATGCAGGGTGGTGACGACCAGTTCCACCGCCGGCCGCTTGTACTTCTCATGCATGCCGGTGGGAATGCCCCGACCGTTGTCCCAAACCGTGCAGCTTCCGTCCTTGTTGATGGTGATGCCGATCTCCGTACAATAGCCGGCCATCACCTCGTCTATGCTGTTGTCGACCACCTCATAGACCAGATGATGAAGGCCCCTTGCATCGGTGCTACCGATGTACATGCCAGGCCGCTTCCTTACAGCTTGCAGCCCTTCCAGGACCTGGATGTTATTCGCACTATAATCGCCGTCTTCCATTGAATCATACCTCTTTGAACAGGAACGCGTTTATGGCGGATCGGCTAACCGACATCGATACTCGCCACTGAATTATGTGCATCCCTAACGCTCTCTCTACGGCCCGAGGTAAGGCTTCTAAGTATTAATATGCTTCTAGGCATGCTGGCTATATAAGCAGGGCCCCCCTTCGGAGCGCCCCATTCCGAGGGGGTCTTTCACCATTGTTTTTGCATCGCCTAAAAATGTGCCACACAGGGAAGGGTCTTTCTATCACATCGGTTTTGGAAGGAGAGAGGAAGATGAGCGTAATGGGCGTTTCAACGGACCTTCTGAAGGAGATCTCCAGGAACGAGCGTGTGGACATGGACCGGCTCCGCCGTGGCGTGGAAGCGGGGCGCGTTGTGGTACCCTTCAACCCTTTGCACTCGCCGAAGCCGTGTGGCATAGGAGAGGGATTGAGCGTCAAGATCAATGTCAACGTGGGCACCTCTCGTGACCGAGCGGTCCTGGAGGAAGAGCTGGAGAAGGTGAGAATCGCCCAGCGCTACGGCGCTGACGCCATCATGGACCTGAGCACCGGAGGCGACATAGACGCCATCAGGCGCCGCATCGTAAAGGAATCGTCCATGCCGGTGGGCACGGTGCCCATATACCAGATCGGTCTGACCATGGCAAGGAGGAGCGCGGTCGTGGACATGGATGAGGACGACATGTTCAACGGCTTCGTCCAGCATGCCAAGGATGGCGTCGACTTCATGACCGTGCACTGCGGCATCACCAGGGAGGTCGTCGACCGCCTGAAGAGGTCCCCACGCGTCACGGACGTGGTGTCCAGGGGCGGCTCCTTCCTGGTCGCATGGATACTGCACAACGAGAAGGAGAACCCGTTCTATGAGAACTTCGATTACCTGCTGGAGCTGGCAAAGGAGCACGAGGTGACGCTGTCGCTTGGCGACGGGATGCGGCCGGGCTGCATCCACGACGCCACCGACGGAGCGCAGGTGCAAGAGCTCATCGTCCTGGGGGAACTGGTTCAGAGGTGTCGGAAGGCAGGCGTGCAGTGCATGGTGGAAGGTCCAGGCCACGTCCCCCTGGACCAGGTGGAGGCGAACGTCAGGCTGGAGAAGAGCATCTGTGACGGGGCGCCCTTCTACGTGCTCGGTCCCCTGGTCACGGACATCGCGCCAGGCTATGACCATATAACCTCGGCCATAGGTGGCGCTCTGGCGGCATACCATGGCGCCGACTTCCTGTGTTACGTCACCCCGGCCGAGCATCTATCGCTGCCGACCCCCGATGATGTGAAGGAAGGAGTGATCGCTTCGAAGATCGCCGCCCATGCCGCAGACGTGGCCAGGGGGCGCGGGCGGGAGCGGGACATGCGAATGGCGGAAGCCCGTAGGGAGCTTGACTGGGAATCCATGTACCGTGAGGCGCTGGACCCCGATAAGGCCAAGGAGTACCGCGCCAGGGGCAGTACTGCCGAATCGGACGGTTGCTCGATGTGCGGAGATGTATGCGCCATCAAGCTGGTGCAGAAATATCTGAGAAATGAGTGACGTGGAGCCACTGGAGGGAATCGAACCCCCGACCTACGGTTTACGAAACCGCCGCTCCTTAGCGATGCGCGCCTGAACGGAGCGCATGACCGCTGAGCTACAGTGGCATCGAGAATCCACCAAGAGATACCCTAGTCTTATATTTTTCTTCTCCTCCCGGCAGGTCGGCGGCGGCCCAGGCCTGCCGCGGCATCGCACATGCGCACAGCTGGCTTGGACGGGCCATCCGGTTTGCCGGGAGCGATCGCCTGCCCATCCCGATGGGGTCCGAGGACGACGGTTTCCCGATGGCCATCTCGATCGATGGCCGCGACTTGGAACGCTCATGACAACATGGCCAGCATCCGTACGGCGTCCTCCGTCGGAGCGGGCGTCTCGGAGATGATCGTCATCTCCCTCCGTTCATCCTGGATGATGGATGCGAGCAGGGCGAAGTCGGGCTCCTTCTCCTCGAGGAGGAGATGCCGCTTCTCGCCCTTGGCAGTGTACTCGATGCAACTGAAGTGACAATGCAGTCGTCCCTGATGCATCTCGGAGCAAGAGTCCAGGACCTTGCGGAAGTCATCCTCGGTGCGCAGCTGGCCTCCATACCGGGCATGGATGTGGCCGAAGTCAGGGACGGGTTCTATTCCATCGACCTCGGCCATCACGGAGGCGATCTCCTGCAGAGTCCCCCAGCTGGCCGATTTGCCCATGGTCTCGAGGCCGATGATTGTATGCAGGTCCTCCGATTCCATCTGCCTGCGGATGCGCCGCATCGCCTCCACGACCTTCCTGGTGGCCTGTTCCGACGTATGGCCCATGTAAGAGGCGGCATGCACCACCACGATCCTGGCGCCCATGGCGTCGGCCGCCCGGACGGCACGCATGAGCCAATCATGGCTCTTCTCCACGGTCTGTTCGTTCGAGTTGAAATTGATGTAGTAGGGCGCATGCGCACTGAGCGCGACCCCTAGTTCCCGTGCCTTCGCTCCTATCTCCCTGGCCTTCTCATCGGACAGGTTCACGCTCCTTCCGAATTGCACCTCCAGGGCGCTGAGGCCGAGCGCCTTGGTCCTCTCGACGGCGTTCACACCCCCCTTGCTGCCCGGCGGATATCCTGCGGGGCCTACGAACAACATGCTATGCCCAACGATGTCATGGATGATAAGCATGTCCGGCAAGAATTTTTATCTCGGCGATAGGCTGTTCCTGATAGGATACTATGCATACCGAGAGCGTCAGGATAATGAAGCCGCAGGAGGCCAACGTGATCATAGGCCAGGCTCATTTCATCAAGACCGTGGAAGACCTGTACGAGGCGCTGGTGTCGTCATGTCCAGGCATCCGTTTCGGGCTGGCGTTCTGCGAGGCTTCGGGCGACCGCCTGGTGAGGGCGGACGGCAACGACGACGCGCTGAAGGCCGCCGCCGTGGACAACGCCCTCCGCATTGGAGCGGGGCATAGCTTCATAATCCTCATGATGGACGCGTACCCAATCAACGTGATGAGGAGTGTCAAGGACGTCCCCGAGGTATGCACCATATTCTGCGCCAGCGCCAATGAGGTGGAGGTGCTGGTAGCCGAGACCGAACTAGGCCGAGGCATCATTGGGGTCGTAGACGGCCAGACCCCGCTTGGAGTTGAGAACGATGAACACGTCAAAAAAAGGAAAGAGCTCCTCAGACGCATCGGATATAAGCGCTGACAGAGAGATGCTGGACCCCTATGAGGCGTCCGCCAGATACTACGATCTGTGGCATGAGGACTTCAATGATGACGTGGAGTTCTACCTGCGGCTCGCCGAGCGCACCGGAGGGCCGGTGCTGGAATGCATGTGTGGCACCGGGCGCGTCCTGATACCGTTCGCCCGGAAGGGATACGAGATCGCCGGAGTGGACCGCAGCGCCACCATGCTGGACCGTTGCACCACCAAGGTCAGCTTCGAGCGCCCAGACGTCCAGCATCGCATCGAACTACATCAGGGGGATGTGGTGGACATCAAGCTGGATAGAAAGTTCCGGCTGGCCTTCATGCCTTTCAACTCCTTCCTGCACCTGCTCACCACGGCGGAACAGGAGAAGGCGCTCCTGAACGTGCGCGACCATCTGGAAGATGGAGGGCTGTTCAGCTTCGCGGTGTTCTCCCCCCGCCTGGACCGCCCTGAGCACCTGGTCCGTCACCGCGGTACCAGAGTGACCACGCAAGGAGAGATCATCTCGTGGTTCGAGGCCCAGGTTTTCGACCAGGGCAATCAGAGGACCACCGTGACATACTTCTACGACATATCGAAGCAGGACAAGCCAGTGCGCCGAGTGACCACGGAGTTCACACTTCGCTATCTGTTCTTCCGAGAAGCGTTGGAACTGCTGTCGCGTTGCGGCTTCGAGGTCATCGAGACCTATGGAAACTACCACGGCGGAGGGTTCACGGCCACCAGCCCCATCATGGTGTTCGTGGCCAGGAAGAGATGAGAACGCCACTCTTCAACCTGGACCACACCCTGGACAGCGGACAGGTGTTCCGCTGGCGGAAGGAGGGCGAGTGGTGGCGAGGCGTGGTCAAGGACCGCTACATCCAACTGCGCCAAGACGGCGACCGGCTCGAGGTTAAAGGGACCTCGGAGGACATGATCGCCCATTACTTCCGCTTCGACGACGATCTCGAAGAGATATATGCGGAGATCTCGAGGGATGAGTGCATAGCCTCCATCATCGATCGCTTCCGCGGACTTCGATTGATCAGGCAGGATATATGGGAATGCTCCGCATCATACCTGCTGGCCACATACTCCAACGTGCCCCGCATCAAGAAGATGATAGATTCGTTGTGCCGCACCTATGGGCGGGAGATCGAGAACGGCGTGTTCGCCTTCCCCACGCCGCAAGAGATACTGGAGGGGGAGGCGGACATCGCCTGCTGCCGGCTTGGGTACCGGGCGGACTGGCTTCGAAACTACGCGGGCATGGTGTACAGCGGCGAGTTTGACCTTTACGAACTGGCCACCAAGGATTACCAGGGAGCGGTGGAGTACCTGAAAAGGGTGAAAGGCATAGGGAGCAAGGTCGCCGATTGCATCGCCCTCTTCTCGCTCGACCATCTGGAGGCATGCCCAGTGGACGTTCGCATCGCGAGGGCTATGCGTGAAATATATGGGGTGACCGGCCAGTACGATAAGGTGGCAGGCTTCGCCCGCCGCCACTTCGGCCGGTTCGCCGGGTATGCCCAAGAATATCTTTACATAGCGGAGGACAGGACGCGGAAGACCATCAGATCATGCCCTGGGAATCCGGACACACACAGCTAGGCGCCTTGACGCCGGTATGGGCCTCATAGACCTTGACGAGCATGCCGCTGTGCTTGACCATGTTGCATATCCGGCAGGTCTCGGTCACTATGTCCGAACCGTCTATGATGCGCTGCGCCGCCCTCTCGACCTCTTCCTTGAACTCTTCGTACCTTCCGCTGCTCTCCAGTTCCTTATTCGTGCCGCGTTTCGACTTGAGATACTGGGAGACGGCCGCGTCCGTTACTCCGAAACGGCGGGCAACCTCGGCCTGGGTGAGGTTGTGCTTCTCCACGAGAACCCTAGCCAATTCCCTCCGGATGGAGGGGAGGACATACCACACGATGAGCTCACAGGGAATCTTCATTAACAGGGGTAATGTCTTAACAATAATAAAATGTTGCTAGGTCGCAATCAAACTTCTCCCGGATGCGTCTTCTCGTAGAACGCCTGCACCTCCCAGTCGGGCATCTCGTCCACCGCCGAAGGCATGCGAAGGGTCAGGCCAAGGGAGCGAAGGTGCGTGGCCAGAACCGCCCTGGCCTCCGCCCCTCCCTGGAGCTCCTGCAGTTCCAGGTCCCGGGCCTTGACCTTCCCGCGGAAGGAGCCAAGGACGCGCGGCCCGCTCATTATCAAGCTGTAGTAGCTGCTGCCGAGCATCTGCTTGATCCAGGGATGCAGATAGCTGTGCAGATTGTCATCGGGGCTGAGAACGAACTGCTCTTGGACCTTCACAGTACCGATCCGGCCGACGTCCTCGGAGAGAAGCCAGTGCACGGAATCATCGTCCTCCATGAGGAAGCCCTTGACCAGGAAGCCTTCGTCCTCCAATTCTGCAAGGATGGACCGCAGTTCCTTCTTGGGCATCTCATATCTCATGTACCTCTGGAGGTTGTCCGCGGTGAATATGCCGAAATTGCGGAACAGCTGACGGACCACCTCCTTTCGCGCCTCTGCTGTGCTCATCTCGATGTCTGGCACCAGGCGGACGCGCTTGTTCTGGTCCACGTATATGAAGGTGCCGTTGTTCAGCTCCTTCATGGCGTCATATGTCGCGCGGTGGCCCAGCGGGGAACGGTCGAAGACCTGCTGTCGGGTCATGGGCTTCTCATCACGGATCATCCGCAGGATGACATCCATGTCCGCCGTCACCTTTCTGCCCTTGGCCTTGCGGCATAGCGCCGCATACTCCATGCTGGTGTACATCACATAATCAGGGATCGGCTGGACCTTCACCACGAAGCCCATCTCGAACATCTTCTTCAGGGGGATCCTCATCCGGCAGCGCAGCGCCGCCTCGGCGTCGGAGCGCAGGCCGCCGACGGACTTGATGGCCGTCGCCACGCTGGAGAATCGGCGGGAGGCCTCGATCCTCTGCTTGGACAATATATAGGACAGAATGTCCTCCCAGGGATGGCGCTCGCATATCATCCTGCCCTTGGCGTACATGTCGCCCATGCGGACGTATCCATGTCGCCTCAGCACCTCGGCGTGCTCTTCGGGCAGGGCCGCGGGGCTGTGGCCAAGCACCTCCCTCAGACGCACCAGTTCGTAGCCCATCATGTGGTAGAAGCGCATGAACTCGTCCAGGGCGTCCAAGGCCTGCGGCAGCAAGGATGGGTCCGTGAGGTCAAGCTCCCGGATCTCGATGCAGCCGCTCATGTTCCACTTCTCCACCCCTCCGACGAGTTGACCGTCCGCCACGATGGGGTAGATCCAGCGGTCTCCATAACGGGCGGCGATGGATGCCCACATGCTCTGGACCCCGGGATCGTAGAGGGATACCAATCGCATGCTGGAGTCCGGAGAGTGCTTCTCATCCAGGAGGAGCAGCTCATCCCGGAAGAGGTACATCTCCTCCCGGGACGGGCCGACCGATATGGTCACCACGTCCAGGGAATCAAGGGCCCTGCCTATCTCCTTCATGGGCACCTTCAGGGCCTGAGCTATGGAGTGTAAGGAAGCGGGGGAGTGGGCGCGGAGGAAGCGGGCGACCACACGCTTCAGCGGATCGTCGGCGGCGGGAGGCGCATCGTAGGCGAGATACACGTTCTCAGTGGACCATTCCTCCCTCTCCTCGAACCGCCGGACCAGGTACATGTTCCTGTCCAGCCGGTCGATCGATTCCTTCAGCTGCTCCTTCGGGATATCGAGGACCGCCGCCAGCTGACGCATGGACATGCCATCCTCACTTGCCCGCACGGCATCCAGCACCATCCTGTCCAGGGGGCCGGGGGAGTCGTTACGGTACAGCGCTACCAGATCGGCGGCGTCCTCCGCCCGGACGTATCGAACGCGTCCGTGCATGAAACGGCCCAGAAGCAGCCGACCAGAGCGGCGCATGTCCTCCCAATCGGAGAGCTTGAAGCCGTTCACTCGATAGAAGGCGTCCAAGGGCGTGCCTATGGTCCACAGGGCATCGAACAGTCGATCGATGCTGTCGAACGGCCCGTCCTGCTTCTGACGGCGATATGACTCCACGGTGCGGTGGTCGTAGGCTCGCAGGTCGTTGGTCCTCAGACGCAGGTAGTCCCTCTCCAGCATGTATTGCTCATGCTCCGACACGAGGAAGCGTCCCTTGGCCACCAGGCCCTCCTGGGTCAGATCGTTGAGGGTCCGCCTGACCTCTTCCTCCGCCAGCCCCAGAGAGAACGCCACCTCCTCGGCTGTGGCGGGAGCGTAGCACTCCAGATGGCGGACCAGTACCTCGTCCAGTGCCTCCTCCCTCGCCCCCTCATGGAAACTGCGGGCGCGGTATACCCACTTGCCGTCACGGTATCCGATGCGTCCCACGCGGCCCGTGGCCTCGAGGCGCCTGAGGGCCTGATGCACCGTGCTGGACGGCAGCTCGAGCGCGGACGCCACCTGGGCGGGGGAGTGCGGTTCTTCAAGAAGCGCCAGAACACGCTCCTCGTCCTTGCTCAGTCTGCGGGGCTTCGCCATCACCGTAAGATAGGTGTCCAGGTCCTCGGCCGGGACGAAGTAGGCGTCGTCTATGTACACGGAGGCTATCTTTCCCTCGTCCAGCAGTTCGATGCACCATCCGTCCACCTCCTCGCGGTCGGCTACCGTGTACGGATAGATGGAACGGCCCTTCTCCTTCAACACTCGCAGCGGCCCGGCCCTGCCGATCAGGGAGAGGACCTCATCCTTGGAGGCGGCCATGCCTATGCGGCGGCGGAAGAAGGGGACCACCTGGTCCTCTGTGAACTCGAACTCCGAGATGTCCGCTCCCATGACCTTGCTGAGCACCTTGCGATGCAGCTCTCGGAGCAGGGCGCCGCGGTCCTCCATGAGCACCATGTCGCTGATGCCGGTCAGGATGGCGTTGTGGGCGAACGGCGAGGGCGTGGAGGTGTAGTCTATCGGAACGACCCTCATCGAGCCGTTCTCAATGCTCTCCAGCACGAACCTGGCGTTCTTGATGTCCATGACATCCTCCATGATCTCGCGGTACGTCTCATCGATCACGGGAACGCCCTTCATATCCCCCAGCGCGTCGAGCAGATACTGGGAACGGACCTGCTGCCTTCCCACCGATACCTCGCGACCGCGGTAGTTGCGCAGGATCATGAAGGACCTGGAGGCGGTGTGCCTGAACCGCTGCTTGAACAGCTCGCTGTCCTTCACGGCCCGGACCAGGACCGGCTCCAGCATGCTGCTGGTTAGCACCCTCTCTATACCCTCCAGCTCGATGCGCTTTGGCGATGTGATCATGAACGTATCGTCGGTGACGGACACCGAGACGTTGCAGCCATATTCCTGGGTCAGGATGAACGCGTATGCACGAGACAGGGAATCGTTGACACGGCGGCCGAAGGGGAAGTGGAACACTACGTTGAAGTTTCCCGACATGTCGATGTAGCCCTCCACGGCCAGTTCCCGGTCGGTCGGTATGATGCCGCAAGTGGCCTGCTGCTCCTTGAAGTAGGAGAGGATGGAGCGCGATGATCCATGATCGATGCCGAAGGTGGCCAGCCAGGATAGGATCTCGTCCTCCGGGTCTCCCCTCTCAAGCCTCTCCCTCATCTCCCGACGGAATATGGCCACGTCCATGCTCAGGTCGAAAGAGCGGGGCAGCATCTCGCCGCTCCATGACGGAACGGTGGGCTTGCGCCCGGCGGCCTCGCGCACGAAGACCTTCATCCCCTTGGTCCTAACGTACTCATACGAGCGGCCTCCTAGTACGAACACGTCCCTGGCCGACAGCCGTTCCACGAACTTCTCCGACAGGTCGCCGATCAGTCCGCCCTTGTCGGTGAAGACCTTGTAATTGGCCTCCTCCGGTATCGTTCCGAGGTTGAGGAAATAGATCATGCGCGAGCCGCCGCGCTTGCCGAAGCGCCCCTCCTCCTCATCGTACCACAGCTTTGGATACACGCCCTCGAAGGCGTCCTTGCTGCTCAGGTACCGGAGCACCTCGAAGAAGCTCTTCTCGTCCAGGTTGCGGTAGCAATATGAGGAGCGCACCACCTTCAATGCATCCTTGACGTCCCACCTTTGCTCCAGCGACATTCCCACCAGGCTCTGGGCCAGTACGTCCAGTGCGTTCTCGGCGATGGCCACGCGGTCTATGCGCTTCTTATGAGCTGCGCGGCAGAGCACGGCGCACTCGACCAGGTCGTCCTTCTCGAACACCAGCATTCGGCCCTTGGACGTCAATCCCGTAGCGTGCCCGGCCCTTCCCACGCGCTGAAGTCCCTTGGCCACCGATTTGGGTGAGCCTATCTGCACCACCAGGTCGACCGAGCCGATATCTATCCCCAGCTCCAGCGAGGTTGACGAGACGACACACTTGAGCTCTCCCCTTTTCAACCGCTCCTCCAC
>LFRW01000017.1:0-120 GCA_001512965.1 Methanomicrobia archaeon DTU008 | reverse complement strand
TCCTTCAGCTTGAACACCACGGCCTCCGTTCCCGAACGGGTGTTGGTGAACACTATGGTGGTGCGATGCTCCAGGATCATCTGGTAGAGCAGGTCGTACATCTTCGAATTGACGATCTCG
>LFRW01000042.1:6184-83273 GCA_001512965.1 Methanomicrobia archaeon DTU008 | reverse complement strand
TCCTGGGAGTGTCCGGATTAACGGTCACCACCGGCAGTGATGGCAGTTATTCCGCAGTGTTGCCAAGTGGTAACTACCAGATCGTTGCCGTCAGCACCGTGACAGAAGATGGCATCAAGGTAGTCCGGTCGGCCTCTGTTGTCACTCCGGTCACTGGTTCCGCTGACGTCGACCTAGACCTGGTGGAGCAGAAGGTCGGTGTGGTCGAACTCTCATGGGATGGCGATGTCAGAGAGGTCAAAGCCGGGGAGCAAGTGACTTATGAGATCGTGGTAAGCAACATCGGCAACATCGATGACACCTACATCATAACGGTCACTTCCCCATGGAATGTCACTCTCTCGGAAAACAGGGTCACCCTGTCCTCGGGACAGAGCATGAGCGTGACGATAACGATAAAGACGCCTTCCGACGCCAAGGTGAAGCATACACCGATAACGATCAATGTGCAATCGGCCAAATCCAGGGCCAGCGACACCCTGAAGGTGGATGTAAACATCATTCCGGAATATCGGATGAACGCGAAGGCCGGGCCGGCCCAGGTGGACGGTACTGACGTCGTGAAGCTACCGATAGTGCTGGAGAACATCGGCAACATCGATGACAGGTACACATTCACCATATCAGACGAAATGGCAAGCGAACTGGCAAAAAAGGGCTGGGCCGTTCGCATTCCCGGAAGCTCCACTCTGACCGAGGAGGTCATGGTGAGCGCAGGGAAGAGCGCCACGATAATCATCCATCTGGAGAGGACCCGTCTCGACGCAGACCCCAATCCCACGCTTACATACAGCATCACCTCTGAGCACATAGAGCCGTTCAAGGGTGATGGCAAGGTCGAGCAGTTGAGTCTGGGCGATATCGGTCTGGATACATCCGGACAGGGCGCAAAGATCGGTGCTCCACAGGCTCCGGCGATGACCTGGGTGTTGCTTGCCCTGATAGCGGTGCTTGCAGCAGTACTTGTGATACTAAGAGTCAACAAGGGGGTGTTTGGACGCAGAAGAAAGCGGTAATCGTGACCCTGGCGGTCCTCGCCGCACTGGTGATGGCCGCAATAGCCGTCCCCGCCCCGGCGGCCGCCCAGAACGATAGCTATCTGATCGAGGTAAGCGGACCTGAGGTGATGATACCTGGCGAGAAGGCGGTCCTGACGGTGAAGGTCGAAGGCGGTCCTGACGGCCTCCTGAAGTACAATGCATCCGTTCCTTCGGGGGCCTCCGTGACTCCAAAATCGGGCACGACGTCGAGCCGGACCTTCACCCTGACCGTGACCGCGCCGGCAACCATCGGCTCGACGTTCGCCGTGAACATCGGCGTCTCGTCCCAGAACGGCTCGGTGAGCGCCAATGCCCGTTATGAGATAAAGGTGGTAGAGCCGGTGACCCTGTCGGCCGACATAGTCAACACGGCCAACGTGACCGCCGTCGGCATCCCGGTGCAGTTCTGGGTGGACGGCGATCTCGTAGGGACGGTGAATGCTACGATCCCTGCGGCCACCACTCAAAAGGTCTCGTACAACTGGTCCGTGGCCAGCCTCTCGCCCGGGAGGCATGTCCTCAAGGTAGTGATCGACCCTGATCAGCACTTCGTCACCTTCCCTGATGGAAGCAACGAGTTCGTGACGGAGTTCTATGTCGGGGACGGAGGCTGGGGGACGCTGAACATCTTGCTCGCCATATTGGTGGTCATCTTCCTGGTGGTGGTGTTCTTCACCTATATGAACCGGGGCAAGAAGAAAAAGAAACGTCGCCCACGAGCCTGAGGGCACCGAGAAATAGGCCTCTGGCCTTTCCTTCCTTTTCTTTCCACTTTTTCCAGCGATATGGTGATAAGCGGAACCCTGACAGTATCGATCGAGGCAGCCTGAGCAGCACCATCTGCGCCGCCACGACGTTCTATCAGGCAATGTAGCCAAATGTCCACACGACGATCCTTCCGCCCGCATCATCGGGGCGAGGATATCAACAAATAGTGTCAGCGTGGATTATTTCCGCCGATTGAAATGGCAGAAAACGTAATAGTGATCGAGCCGGGCGCCCTGAACAGCGTGAAGGACCAGAATCCGAATCTGGTGGTCGATTGCTGGGCGGCCTGGTGTGGCCCCTGCCGCATGCTGTCACCGACGATCGAACGACTGGCCGATGATTACGTCGGCAAGGTCGCGGTGGCGAAGATGAACGTGGATGAGAACCAGGCCGAGGTGCAGCGGTTCAAGATAATGGCCATCCCCACCATCCTGTTCTTCAAGGACGGCCAGCTGGTCGACCAGATGGTGGGTGTGGCGCCGAAGGAGGAGATCGAGGAGAGGATGCGAAAGCACTACTAGAGCTTGCGGGAGATGCTCTCCAGCTTGGCCTGCAGCATGGCCGCGCTCAGCGCCACGGCGACCTCTCCCCGGGTCTTCTCCAGAAGGGAGCGGGCAACATCCTGCTTGCGCCTGATGGGTATTATCGCATCCGGGAAGTCGAACCGCATTATGACCAGGAACAATTCCTCCATCATGTCAAGGTACCTGCTGGCTTCGTCGGCCTTTCCCTCCCTGAGGCGTTCCAGGGCGAAGCGCCGCAGTTCGCCGATGACATCGGCCAGTCCGAGAACGTATGCGGTTCCGGGGAGCCCCATCTCATCCGGATCAGGCACGTCCTCATCATTGACAAGCGCGTACAGAACAGCGGCCTCGGCCAGTTCTTGCAAAGCTCCTTCCACAAGTCCTGACTCCCACATTCCCGGATAGTCCTCCAACAGGCTTCGCAGGCGGTGGGCCTCATCGATGGCCTCATGCATCATGGACTTCACGTCCTCTCCCTTGTGGATGGAATGGACGATGCTGCCGGAGAGCCTGTTGATGGCTCGGGTGGACTTGATGGCGACCTCGCGGACCTGGTCCCTCTCCTCCAGACGGGACTCGATGCGGTCAACGATGTCTTCAAGGTTCTTCATGGATGAAGGAACAAGCGGCTCCCTATTTTACGCTTTCCTGAGCCGCGCCATATGTTCCACCCGTCGGTTCACCAGTTCCGCCTTCCCGATGTCGTGGCGCACGAATATGGCCTCCCCGCGGACGTGGCGCAGGGCCCTCTCGCATGCCTCCTCGGCCTCCTGGATGGAATCATCTATGCCCACCACTCCAAGCGCACGGGATGTGGTGGTGACGACCCTGCCTGCCTCTCCGTCCACCATCGCATAGTACAGCCTGGCGCCTTCCCTAGCGACCGCCTCCTCGTCCACCTCGATGGGCTTGCCGGACTGCGGCGCCGTCCCATATCCAGCAGGCACCACGTACTTGCACACCGTGGCTTTCCTGGCGAAAGACACGTTTGGAGAGAGGGAACCGTCCACGATGCCCTCGCATACTTCCAGGAAGGGAGTCTCGAGTATGGACAGGACGTTCATCGCCTCCGGGTCTCCGAACCGTGCGTTGAACTCGATGACCCTTGGACCGTCCCGGGTCAGCATGAACTGGCCATACAGCACTCCGCGGTATGGGTGCCCCTCCTGGGCAATTGCCTCCACCGTCCGCCGCAGTATGTCCAGCGCCGCCTCCTTGTCCGACTCGCTCACGAAGGGCAGCAGATGGTCCTCCGCCGAATAGGAGCCCATTCCGCCGGTGTTCGGCCCGACGTCTCCCTCGTAGGCGCGCTTATGGTCCTGAACCAGAGGCATCGGTACTACGTTCCGCCCGTCGCAGAACACCTGCAGCGTGAACTCCTCGCCCACCGCCCTCTCCTCCAGGATTACGCTTCCGCCGCCTAGGCCCTGTCCGAAGATCTCCTCGAGATACGCCTCGCTCTCCTTGATGTCATGAAGATGCTCTCCCTGGACCTTGACCCCCTTGCCGCCGGTCAGGCCCACGGGCTTGATGGCCAGTTCGAACCCGGCCTCCCTGACATATCCCTTCGCTTCATCGAGATCGTCGAACGATGCGAAGCGCAGGTTGCCTGGAACTCCGTATCGCTGCATAAGCTCGCGGGCGAAGCTCTTCGAAGTCTCCAACCTTGCCGCAGCCTTCGTCGGGCCGACGCATCCTATGCCCTCTGCTTCGAGCGCGTCCACCAGGCCAGCTTCCAGGGGCGCCTCCGGGCCCATGACGGCGATATCCACACCGGCCGCTCTGGCGAACTCCAAGATGCTGGAGACATCAGTCTCCCTCACGAGTCGGACCTCCTTTGCCAGCCTGGCGATCCCCGGGTTGTTGTTCCTCATGGCCGAGTACAGCTCAGCTCCGCTGCGCTCCAGCGCCGCGGCGAGAGCATGCTCCCGGCCGCCGCCTCCAACGACAAGCACCTTCATGCGAGCACCGCCACAGGTAAAGGAAGAGGGTAATAATAACTAAGCGTGGATGTTCAACGCCTTGAACAGCTCCTCGATGCCCTCCCCAGTCTTGGCGCTTGTGCGGAACAGCTTCGCACCCTTCTTGAATCTGGCATAGTCGCCCTCCAGCCGATCGACGTCCATGTCGACATAGGGCAGCAGATCGACCTTGTTCAGCACCGCTATGTCGCTCTCAAGGAATATGAGCGGCTGCTTCCTTATCATGTCGTCCCCTTCGGTGACCGATATCACGACCATCCGGTAGTCGGTGCCCAGCGGGAAATCGGCCGGACAGACCAGATTTCCCACGTTCTCCACGAACAAGAAGTCGATGGCGTCCAGGTCAAGCTCGTCCAGGGCATGGTCCACCAGATGGGCGTCGAGGTGGCACTCCTTGCCCGTGTTGACGTTAACCGCGGGTATGTCCCGGGCCCGGAAACGGTCGAAATCGTCCTGGCCGGTGACATCGCCGGCCAGCACCGCCGCCCTTATGCCCTTGCGGCGCAGCTCCACCGCCATCTTTTCGATGAGGAGGGTCTTTCCCGCGCCTATTGAGCCCATGACGTCGACCGAGCGGATATTATGTGAACGGAGGCGATGGCGGATCTCGTCGCCAAGCTTGCGGTTCTCGGCGAGGATGTCCGCTTCCATGCTGATGTCTGATATCTTGTGCACGATGTGGTCTAGGCCGAACGAGCTAATAATCGTTGTTGCCGACGCTATGGGATGGATGAACGTTCACAAGGATGCATCCTCTCCGACCGTTCCTTGCCTGCCGTTCAGAGATTATATCATTGAATAATATGTTTAAGTACAAAAAAAGAATTTCACCTTTCGACTGGCGCAATGGGTTGTCCAGCAGGGGTATGAGGCGTTGAGATTTCAGTGCAGGTATCATCGGAGAGAGCGAAAGCTAGGTCTTGCAAGGATGCTGTTTGTGCTATGCACCTTGTCGCTCATGTTGGCGTTGATGCCGGCCAGCCTGGGCGGTCCGTCCGGCTTGGGAGGGGCAAGCGCTCAAACGTTCGTCGGCGTAGGATTGGACGCCACCGAGAGCGGCTATGATTGGAGCGAGACCGGCTCTACATACATCGTCAACAAGACGATATACGTCGAGAAGGGGGAGACGTTGACTATCGGGCCGAACGTCACCGTGCTGTTCGAACGAAATTGCACCATCGCCGTCAACGGCACACTTGAAGTGAAGGGTGACGAAGCGCACCCCGTCATCTTTGATACCTACAACTGGGACCCTCAGGACCCTGGAGAAGAAGATAGCTATTGGGGCATCGTGATGGGTGTGGGGAGCGACGGCACTATCGACCGTGCGATATTCCGCAACGCGACGAAAGCGATCGAGGTCTATGATGCTGAGGTAACCATCACCAACTCGGAGTTCTACAGCGTTTACAGATTGGCGCCGATATATGCCGATTTCCATGAGGGAGGGAGCATATACGTCGAAGCCTGCTACATCGAGGCCAGGTCGTCTGTCTGGGATGAGGGCGCCATAACAATAACAGCATCCGCCCTGGCATATGGCGACGACATCAGCGAAACGGAAGTCATGATCACTATAGTCGACAACGAGATCACCAGCACCAGCGAGCATTATGCGATCTACATCGCGCAAGGGTCGTTTGCGGAGGACGACGCGGTCTCGGCCCTCAGTGGAACCATCACGATCGTGGGGAACACGATACATGAGAACGCCAAAGGCAGCGACACGATACACATCAATAGGATGGCGATGGCGATAGACAATGGCAGTTCGTCCATGAACGTCGGCGTCATGATCACGGATAACGTGGTCCGCAGCAACACTCAGAGGTCCTTGATCCATATCGAAGAGAACGTGTTGGCGAACAACAGTTCCGTCGTTGCGATGAACGGTGATATCGTCATCTTGGCCAACACGTTAGAGGCCATCCTTGATGAAGGCGATGCCGCTGCGAAGCCCCCGAAAGGCCTGGAGCTCAACACCTCGGTCGAGGTGAACGACCATGGGGAGGCAAAGATCAGGGAGGCAGCGTTCTTTGAACACGTCACGATCGTGGATAACACGTTCTCGATGTGTGGCAGCGCCATCGAGCACAACGTTCGCCTCCATGCCGCCGGGCACGGCAAGATCCTCTGCATGGATGGCGCCTTGATCATCTACGGCAACATCATCGATGGAGCGAACGATGCGTTCGTCATATCGCAGGACCTGGCCGCCCGTGACTCGGCCAGCTTGTACGCGAACCTCCCCGTGATGATAGCTCACAACGAGGTGAAGAGCGACATCTCAGCATGCAAGATGCAGGTGGACCTCCTCGCCGCCGACGATTCCGTCCTGGAGCGTGAAGGCGAGTTCAGGATGGAGCACAACTCTTGCGGAATGGAAGACGGAATGACGGTCGAATACGCGCTCGATGTCCGCGCGGAGGGCTACGGCGAAGCGACCGTCAATGCGCCGGTGACGATATCCGAGAACAGCGGACATGATTTCCAGATGGACAGAACCTTGTCCGCTCAAGGCGACGCGGCCATATATGCCTACATGCCGGTATGTTTCGAATACAATTATCTCAAAGGGCATATAGGCATCAGCAGCAGCCTTCATGCTGGGTCCGGCAACGCGACCGTATTGGCGGAGGGCGACGTGCTGGTGGACAGGAACTTCGTGGAATGCGACCAGGCTGACGGCGGCGCGCTGGTGAACGTCTCAGTCGACGTGGTCGCCGAGTGCACCGGCCCGCAGCAGGATTGCGTGGCTTCCTATAATGCGGACGTCAGGGTATGCGAGAACGAACTCACTGCACGCCTGCAGGGAAGCTCAGCGGAGAGCGGCATCAGCGTGAGCGTGAACATTCTCGCTGGCGGCGGATCGGTCGCCGGTCCGTTCGGCGGCTCCTTTGCCAGGGCGACCTTCGGAGACGTCCTGGTGGAAGAGAACATGGTCGCGATGTTCGCCACCCCGACCGCCAGCCCATGCTGCGTATGCGTCGATGTGGACGTCCAGGCCATTTCGCGCCTTGGACTCGAGTCGTATGTTACGATGGGCAAGGTGTCCATCGGATACAACGAGCTTTACATGGCCGGCGGGAAAGGGCATGGCATATGCTTCAACTTCGATCGTATGTGCGCCAACGCGGAGGGCGAGGACAGCGTCGCCATAGTCATAGTCGACTCCCTGACGGTCCAGGACAATCTGATCGAGATGACGGGTGATGACAGCCGCGGCATCGACATCCATGCGGATGGCTGCGTCGAAGCGGATGGCGGTGGCAGCGCCGGCGCCAGGACGCTCAATGGCATGACGGTCTCGAACAACCAGCTGTACATTCTCGGCAGCCGCGGCATCGGCATTTGCTTCGTCACCAACCAGGATTGCCTGGCCGACGGCGCCGAGGTCCGATTCGACGGCTACATGGATATCATCGGCAATTACATGGAGGTCTCAGGAGTAGGCAGCATCGGCATCAGCATCGAACGCTCGTTCCTCACCGGCTACATCGACAGCTGGATCGAGATGATCCTGTCCGTCAGCATAGAATGCAACGAGGTCGTCATGTTCAACGCCGCTTCTGGGCAGGGCATGCACATATGCTCCGACGTCAAGGTCGCCCCTGGCTCATACGGCCTCTCCCGCATTGCTGTAGGCATAAGGATAGTCGACAACACGATCGACGGCGGTTACGACGCCATCGATGCCGTATATCTCAATGGTTGCTCAGATGCGGAGGTCAGCGGGACCACGTTCAGGGGGAGCCAGACCGGCCTGCGCATCGAGAACTGCACCTACGTCGTGGTCGACGGCAACGCCTTCCTGGAGAACGGGCGCGGCGTGAAGCTGGACAATTGCACCATCGCCAGGATATACGACAGTTTCTTCTCGAAGAACGATGTCGGCCTCGAGGCACAGGACTGCGACCATCTCTTCCTTGAGACCTGCTATTTCTACCTCAACGGCGACGGCGCCGAGCTGACAGACGTCGACGGGGTGGTGAGGGATAACACGTTCTACATGAACCTGAACGACGGACTCAGGACGGCCAGCAGTTCGATCCTCCTAATCAACGGGGAATACGAACAGAACGGCTGCCACGGGATCGTCGTCATCGGCGGCAGCGTCGATTGGGAGATAGACGGCGAGGCGCTCGTTCATTTCAACGACGTGTACTTTGCCGGCGAGATGATCATCAGGGGGAAGCTGGTGATCGAACATGTGGCCAACTTCGTGCTCCTGCCCGATGAGAGGGTCAGATATGGCATCTACAACGGCGCCGCGCTGCTGACGATCGCTGAAGGCGGCTGCCTGGAAGCGTACGCCAGCCACATGTATGCCGACAACAACGATCCCTGGTATTTCCGGGTGAGCGGCGATATGTTCATGGTCGATTGCATCATTGAAGGCGCATTCGAGGTGTATCTCGCCTCGACGTCGAACGTCGAGATGTTCACCACCCATGTGATCGACTCTTACGGCAACGGCATACGCATAGACGGTTGCTCGCCCTCCATACGCAACTGCTGGATCATGAACTCGGCGATGGACGGCATCTATATCGACGGCGGCAGTCCGATGATCTCTGGCTGCATCATCGTGGGAAACGTTCGCGGCATGTATGCATACGAATCATGCCTTGACCACGTGATCGACAACGTGATGCTGTTGAACGGCCACGGCATATACGCCGAGCTCACGAACGGGACCGTTCAGGACAACATCATGATGTTCAACGGCATCGAGATGTTCCTGCTGGAGTGCGACCTCGATGTAAGGGACAATCAGTTCGGCTACGGGCGCCTCATCGACATGGGCGAGCCTCTCGCCTCGGCCCTGATGCAACTGATCCATGAGTTCTTCGGAGCCGGATCGTCGCCCTTCAGCGGCGCCTCGCTGCCGTTCGTTCCTGGCTCGATCATCGCCGAAGCATTGGTGATGTACCAGCTGGATGGAAGCGTCGGCATCTACGCCATCGATTCCTGCGTCAGGGCGGACGGCAACGAGTATGGGAAGCTGCAGACGGCCGTGTATCTCATCCGCTCCGACATGTCCTTCAGCGACACCATCCGAACGAGCACCTTCCACATCACGTACGACAACGGCACGAGAACGTTGTCGATACCCTTCACCGTCTATGACGGCATCTACGCCATCGATTCGACGCTGTCGATACATGGAGCATCGTTCCAGGTGGTCGACGACGCCATCCTACTGGAGGGCAGCACGGCGCTGATGTTCGATGCTCACTTCGACGCCGGCGGCTATGGCCTCTGCCTGATGCGAGATTCCGAGGCGGCGGTATGCGGTCCGATCGACCGCTATGCGGTACTTGACACATCGAGGCTGTACCGGCTTGGCGAGATGACCATCAAGGTCACGGACCAGGATGGCTGGGCCATCGGAGGCGTCCATGTCGTCATCGAGGACGCGAGGGGGCGCGTTTGGTCCGATGGCGTGACGGCGAAGGATGGGACCATCATCGCGCATGCCCCTGTCAGCCTAGAAACAAAGGACGGCGTGAACGCCTCGCTCGGAAAAAGCTCCGTGACCGCATCGTACAATGACCAGACGTCGACCAGTACAACCGTTGACGTCGGCGGCGACATGCAGCTGAAGATGGTGCTGACCGTGAAGAAGGGTACCATTCTCGGGATGAGCCCGCTCGTGTTCGGAGCATTGGCGCTGGTGATCATGGGCGTGATCGTTGGCGCGATCATGCTGGTCAGGAAGAGGTGAGCGCCCCTCAAACCCCTTTCTCCCTTCCTTTATCCAGGTTGGGGCCGTGGGCCCCGATGGACCGCACACCCTTAATTAAGGATGAACGGCATTCCGCGCTCGGTCGGTTCCATGAGCTACTCGCCTTATCTTCTATCATTGCTTCAACGAATAGGCGCCGTTGAAGGCGACCTTCTAGAGGTCGCCGTAGATGGCCGGGAATACTCTGGCGTCCTGATGCCCCATCACGAGTTCAGCCATCCTGACGTCATGATCCTCAAGCTGAAGAACGGGTACAACGTCGGCGTGATGGTGACCCCCTCGGCCGATGTTAAGGTCGTCGCCAAGAGGGAGTCCCAGGAAAGGGCTCCTCGGCCGATGGGGGACGGAAAGGGGCTTCCGCAGGTATCAGTCCTGGGCACTGGAGGGACCATCGCCTCGTACGTCGATTACCGCACCGGGGCGGTGCATCCTGCCCTGTCCGCCGCTGACCTCCTTTCTACAGTTCCAGAGATGGCCGACATCTGCGATGTGAAGGCCGAGGTCCTGTACTCCACCTTCTCGGAGAACATGACGGTGGAGAACTGGCAGCACCTTGCCGGTGTTGCCGCGGACAGGTTGAACTCCGGAGTTGAAGGCGTCATCGTCCCTCACGGCACCGATACCATGGGCTACACCGCCGCCGCCCTGTCCTTCATGCTTGGCGACATTCCAAGGCCGGTCGTACTGGTAGGCGCGCAGCGCTCCTCCGACCGCCCTTCCTCCGATGCGTACACCAACCTGGTGAGCGCCGCCCGCTTCATCACCTCTTCCGATGCAGCGGAGGTGCTGGTGCTGATGCACGACTCCTCCTCCGACGTCTCCGCGGCGGTCCATCGGGCCACCAAGGTCAGGAAGATGCACACCTCACGACGGGATGCGTTCCAGAGCGTGAACGCCCCTCCCGTGGCAAGGGTCGATTTCGAGGGTGGCATAGACCATCTCGCGCCATATCGACGTAAATCGAACGTCAAGGTGTCGCCGAGAGTGGAGATGGAGAAGGACGTGGCGCTGGTGCAGTTCTACCCAGGCATGAGCCCGTCGATGTTCGAAGGCATCCTGGAGAAGAGCAGGGGAGTGGTCATCGCCGGGTCTGGCCTGGGGCATGTGTCCAGGGAGCTGATTCCATCCATCCGTCGGGCCGTGGAAGCCGGCACGATGGTGGTCATGACCTCGCAATGCCTTCACGGCAGCGTTAACCTCAACGTCTATGCCACCGGGAGGGACCTGCTGTCCGCCGGCGTCGTTCCAGGCGGGGACATGCTCCCCGAGACCGCATATGTCAAGCTCATGTGGGTGCTGGGGCAGACCAGCGACCTGGAGGAGGCTGGCAGGATGATGGTCACGGACATGAGGGGCGAGATCACCGGCAGGAGGGAGATGCAATGAGCCACGAGGTCACCGTTGGATTGGAGATCCATCAGCAGCTCGACACACGGAAACTGTTCTGCGACTGCCCCTCTTGCCTCGTCGAGGAGGAGGGCGCGTCGTTCCAGCGCCGTCTCAGGCCTACCCAGTCGGAGATGGGTGAGATCGACAGGGCCGCCCTGGCGCAGGCCGAGAGGAAGATGCGCTTCCGATATCAGGCCCCTCCCTCCGCCAGCTGTCTGGTGGACGCGGACGAGGAGCCTCCCCATGCAGCCAACGCCGAGGCGGTCGAGCTGGCCTTGACGGTCGCCGCGTTGGTGGAGGCCAGTCCGGTGGACGAGATACATTTCATGCGCAAGCTGGTCATCGACGGATCCAACACCACTGGCTTCCAGCGAACGGCCATGGTGGCCATGGACGGATTCCTGGAGGTGAACGGCCGGCGGATCTCGATCGCCTCCCTATGTCTGGAGGAGGATGCCGCCCGCAAGGTGGAGACCAGCGGTTCTGAGATAACGTATCGCCTGGACCGTCTTGGCATACCTCTTATCGAGATAGCAACGGGCCCTGACATGCACTCCCCCGACGAGGTCAAGGAGGTCGCCCAGCGCCTTGGCTCCATAATGCGCGCCACCCGGAAGGTGAAGAGGGGCATCGGAACCATACGGGAGGACATCAACATATCCATACCCGGCGGCGCTCGCGTCGAGATCAAGGGTGTGCAGGAGCTTCGCATGCTTCCCATATATGTGGAGAAGGAGATGGAGAGGCAGAGGTCCCTCCTATCCATACGGGACATCCTCCAGGAGAGGGGCGTTGGTCCGGCGGCCGTGGAATCGATCGATATCACGTCGACCTTCGATGGCTGCACCTCAAAGGTCATCTCGGGGGCGCTGAAGAGCGGCGGGAAGGTGCTCGCCTCAAAGCTTCCCGGCTTCGCCGGCGTGCTTCGCTCTGCCGATGGAAGGCTCCGCCTGGGAGCGGAGATGGCCCAGCGCGCCCGGACCCGCGGCGTGAAGGGCATATTCCATTCCGACGAACTGCCGGCCTACGGCATCGGGCAGGAATACGTGGACGCGGTCCGGCAGGCCCTGGGATCAGCCCCCGGGGATGCGTTCGTGCTTTGCGCGGCCGATGAGGCGAAGGCCCGCAATGCTCTGGAGGCCGCCGTGGAGAGGGCCAACGAAGCACTGGTAGGGGTTCCAGAGGAGACGAGGGACCCGCAGCCCGACGGTTCCTCGACATACTCCCGCCCTCTTCCCGGGGCCGCCAGGATGTACCCGGAGACCGATGTGCCGCCCATCGCCGTGCCGGCCGAGCGCATGGACCGCATCCGCGCGAACCTTCCGGAGCTTCCGGAGGCCCGCACCAAGCGCATCGCCGCCGATTATGGCATCCATGAGCAGCAGGCGAGGCAGCTGGTCCGGGAAGGCTGGGACGACGTCTTCGAAGAGATAGCCGCCGATCGCGAGATGGCGGCCCTGGCCGCCCGGACCCTCACGTCCACCCTCTCCGAACTGGAGCGGGATGTTGACATCTCGCGCCTGGACGAGGCCGCCTTCAAGGCCGCATTTGCCGGCGTGTCCGCAGGCAAGTTCGCCAAGGAGGCGATGCCCGACGTCTTGAGGAAGATGGCGGAGGGAAAGGGCGTGGATGATGCGGTGAAGGAACTGGGCCTGTCAGCGATGAGCGTCGATGAGGCCAGGGAGATCGTCGCCAAGGTGGTCCGTGAGCGTGAAGCGTTCGTAAGGGAGAAGGGCATGGGCGCCGTAGGCCCATTGATGGGGCCCGTCATGGCCGAACTCCGGGGCCGCCTGGACGGCAAGGCGGCGAACGAACTGCTCAGGGAGGAGCTGAAGAAGCTTCTGTCCTGAACCCTCAATGGGCCTGCATCGGCGAGGTCGATCGAGACCATCCTAGTGGCCGAGCAGGGCGGCTCGTTAGCTGCGCTGGCCGCTCAAGGCCGCCATGCCGAAGATGGCGGACGGCATCGTCGCAAGCCTGCGATGTCGCTGGGAAGTAGACGTCCCGGTCTGTCAGTCCAACGGGCGCAGTTCCTCGACCCATAGCTCCTCGAAGAACAGCCGCCGGCGCCCCAGTACGGTGCGGCGGAAAGGCCTCAACGCCTCTTCCAGGGCCTGCGCCTCCATCTCCGTGGACAGCAGGATGATGATCCTTCCGTCCGGGAGGAGGTGTTCAGGGGCGTCGGCCAGGAATCGAGCCGTCACCTCCACGCCCTTTGGCCCTCCCGCCCAGGATAATGCCAGGCGGTCCCGTTCGGTCCCGGGGCAGTAGGGGGGATTGAACACGATGACGTCGAACCTCTCCGGCACGTTCTGGAACAGATCGCTCATCCTGACCTCGCCCGGCAACCGGTTTCGACGGAGGTTCGCATCGGTGCACTTCACCGCCTTGGGATTGATGTCAGCGGCCACCACCGAGGCGGCGCAGGCAGCAAGGTGGCAGGTAATCAAGCCGGTGCCTGGCCCCATCTCCAGGACAGCCTCGTCGCTGCTGACCTCCAGCGCTTCCAATAGCAGGAAGGTGTCCTCCGATGGAGGATACACCTCTTGGCACTCGACTATGTCGAACTCTCGGCGATATCGCATGTTCGCCCACCGCATGCCGTAGGTACATCTTAAGCTCAGGGACGCTAACGGGACCAAATTAGCTTTAAACACGATGGAATATGCACGCCCATGGAGCTTGCTTCCTACTTGGTCATGGTCATAATCGCCGCCACACTGGTGCTGGGGATGAGGAAGCACTCTGACCTTACCCCGATGCTGCTCATAGGCAACATCGCCATATTCTTCGTCGAGATCCTCACCGCGCCGTTCGCATCCTTCGCCATAACATCGCCGGCAGTGCAAGAGCTGGCCTTCCGGCCGGAGGACCTCACAAATGGACGGGTCTATACGCTGTTCACGTCCATGTTCCTGCATGCCGACTTCGTCGCGCATCTGCTCGGCAACATGCTGTTCCTGTTCCTTCTCGGCATGCCGCTGGAACAGCGCATAGGCAAGGCGCGCTTCGCCGCGGTCTACTTCATATCGGGAGTGGCGGGCACCCTCTTCATGGGACTGGTGCTGGCCGCCGAACCGCGAACGCTCGTGCTCGGCGCCTCTGGAGCCATATCCGGCGTCATGGGCGCCTTGCTGCTGCTGTATCCCCGCGACCAGATACCGATGATACTGGGCTTCCTGTTCCTGCCCAACGTCCCGGTGTGGCTTGCCGGCCTGAGCTGGTTCATCCTTTCGGTGGTGCAGTATGCCGGCCTGTCGAACAGCGGGGTGGCGTGGGAGGCCCATCTGGTGGGCTTCATCGTCGGAGCCATCGTCGCTGGTGCATTGGCAAGGAACGTTGCCTCCAGGAGCGCGGCCGCCTTCCGCCCGACCGACGTGGAAGTGCTGGAACCGCTCGCCACGACGCCCGCGCTCAAGAACGCCCTGGAGGCCATTCGGACGGAGGAGCATGCCGACGTGAGGAAGGCGTGGCTGGAATATTTCGCCGAACATGCTAAGTGTCCGCAGTGCGGAGAGAGGATGCAGTACAGGAACGGCAGGATGAACTGCCCCTGCGGATTCGAGGTGGAAGTGCGATGAACCAGGTAGTTACAGTGGTTACAGGGCGAATTCGCCGAGAGGGGAAGAGGGTCGTGGAGGCCCATTCGACCTCCACGCTCGTCCTGTCCCCGGAGGCCAGGATATTGGTCGACACCTCCAGCCGGGAGAACCGGAGCAAGCTCATGGAAGGCCTGGAGAGAGCCCGCATCTCTCCCTCCGAGATAGATGTCGTCGTGCTCACCCATCTTCACCACGACCACATGGGGAACCTGGACCTGTTTCCCAGGGCAAGAAAATTGGCCAGGGCGGAGGAGCGCCCCTTCGAAGGCATCGAACCGGTGACGGAGGACATGGAACTGGCCCCAGGGGTCTCGCTGCTGCACACTCCAGGCCATACCTTGGGGAGCATGAGCGTCGTGGCGAGGACGGACGGCGCCGTGTTCGCGATCGCGGGGGACGCCATGCCGACGAGGGACAATCATGAGCGGTGGCTGCCGCCGGGGATAAACGTCGATCCCCAGCTCGCACTGTCCAGCATGGAGCGCATCTGCCGTGCCGGAGACATGATAGTTCCCGGTCACGGGGGCCCCTTCCCCTCTCGCCGAGGGCGATAGGTTTATTTTTAAGACAGGTGCATGGATAGCCCGGATGAAAATGTCGGTACCAAACGCCGTTTACCTGGACTGTCCCAACTGCGATGAGCATGCGGTACATGAGGTGCTGAAGGGCAAGCTGGGCAGGAAACAGGAGGTTCTTGAGGCCACGGTCAAGTGCCAGGAATGCGGGCAGGTCTATGTCACCGTGGTCAGGGAGCCAGAACATATCAGGGTGCCCATAGTCATCTCTGAACGTGGGACCTCTAAAAAGGACCACATCGAGCTGATGTCGGGCGATATGATCTCCGTCGACGACGAGGTGTATCTGGGGGAGAACCATCTCTTGATCACTGCCATCGAGAGCGACGGCCGGAGGGTGCAGAGTTCCGCGGTGGAGGACGTCGACACCCTATGGGCGAAAAGGTTCGACAAGGTCATCGTCAAGATATCGGTGAACAAGCACTCCCGCACCCTGGCGGCAGAGCTGGAAGCACTGCCCGATGAGGAGTTCTATGTCGGCGACCTCATGACCGTGGGGCGAGACAACGTTGTCATACACAATATCCGTTCCAAGGAGGGGACCGTCCGCAGAGGAGGGGTTCCCGCCAGGGACATCGTGAGGATCTATACCAAGGCGGTTCGGTCCACCAAGGCATGATCATGTACGAGGCGGAGCGGAGCAGGCTGGTCAACGGACTCAGGTCACGAGGATACGTGACGGACGAGAGGGTGTTGGAGGCCATGGAGCGCGTCCCGCGTCACGAGTTCCTTCCTCCCGACATGCGCGACCAGGCCTACATCGATTCTCCGCTTCCGATAGGCATGGGGCAGACGATATCCGCGCCACATATGGTGGGGATCATGCTGCAGGCCCTTGACCTGCAGCCCGGCAACAAGGTGCTGGAGATCGGGGCCGGTTCCGGCTACCATGCAGCCCTGATGGGGGAACTGGTCCGCCCGGGAGGGATGGTGTACACCGTGGAGCGCCTGGAACCGCTCGGAAGGAGGGCGAAGGAGACCATGGAGCGCCTGGGCTATGATGACGTCGTCGATGTGGTCATCGCCGATGGCTCCCTCGGTCTTCCGGAGCACGCTCCCTACGATCGCATAACAGTTGCCGCCGCCGCACCGGACGTCCCCAAGCCTCTGGAGGAACAGCTGGCGGACAATGGTCGAATGCTCATCCCCGTGGGAGGGCAAGGCTATCAGGACCTTGTGCTGGTCACCCGCAAAGGGGACAGCCTGGAGCGCACCGGCCTGGGTGGCGTGGTGTTCGTGCCGCTGATAGGTGAGCACGGATATCGGGATCAATCTCTCAGGATGTAGGGTAGAAGTTCCCGAAGGTCCTTGGCGTTGATCACCACGTCAGCGTTCTTCTTGACCTGCTCATCGATGGGGTTGAACGCGATAGCCAGGCCCGACAGCGCGAACATCGACACGTCCACGAAGCTGTTGCCGATGGACACGGTGCTCATCTGGTCCACACCATACAGCTCTTGGAAGTGCCTCAGGGCCGCGCCCTTGTTGGTGAGGTCCACCCTTAGCACGCCCTCTCCGGTAAGTGCGCCGCTGGGGTCGCACTCCACGCTGTTGGCGAGATAACCATCGAAACCGTTCTCGCGGGCTATGCGTTCGGCGGTCATGTCCAGACCGCCGCTGACGATCACCACCTTCGCCCCCGCGTCATGCAAGGCCTCGACCGTCTCGGATATGCCACCGATGATGGGGACCGGCTCCAGGATCGTCTCCAGATCGCTGCGGCAGATGTCCGCCTTCAGCTCCATCCACCGCCTGATGTCCTGGCGCATGAACTCCCGGTCATCGATGCGGCCCTGGATGTACGCCAGCAGCGTCTCCTCATTGTCGATCTTGAAGTGGTCGTGCACCCACGTCCATGAGGAGGTGTAGTCCACCAACACTCCGTCCATATCGAAGGCGACGAGGCCCCACTGCGGTTTCATGGGGGAGAAGAATCAAACCATGTTGATTTAGGTTGCGGAGCCATCCATGGCCAGGGGAGCGAGGTCGAACGGATCGCGATGACATGCTCGAGCCCCGCATTGCCCGTTCCATGTACCCTTGCATTCATGACGGGATGAACTTGACATACTCCATCTGCTCGCTTCCCTGCAGTTCGGCGAGCATCGTCTTGACGATCGCGGCCTGTCCTCGGACCAGGAACACGTTGAGACACTTTCCGTTCTTGAGATGAGAATGGACCTGCGTGGTGATGATCTCCTGATACTCATGCCTGTGCTCGTCAGCGCCATCGGCCAAGTGCACGGTTATGAGGACCCCTTCAACATCGCCATGGAGCGTGCCGCGCTCCCTGACCTCGGCCTCGGCGGACCGGATGCATACGCGGACAGCTTCGCTCCGTCCGGTCAGTCCATAGGTCTTCTGGAGCATGTCCAGGGTCTCAAGATTTTTCTCGGTCAAGGAAACGCTGACAATCGGCATGAGCGGTATCATTCATGTTGACGCTATAAAATGATATGTCGATATTAATAGTAACTTGATGGGAATTACCGTTTTTGTTAATAGGATGTTTTTCAATCATTAATAAAGTAGACATCAGGGGAAATGTGGCCTCATGGGCTCTAATCCGCGATCATGGCCGCTGTCCCAGGGCCAAGGCATGAGCGAGACTTCTGCCCTGCCGGCCAGTGGCCGGCGGTACCCAAACCTTATTGATTATGTTCGGTGATGAATCGTCAATGATCGTCCTGATAGGGGTCGGGCATGTTTTCAACATCTCTGCCCAGGTGCGCAGCATCATCGAAGCGGAGAGACCTGACGCGGTATGCGTGGAGCTGGACCCCCCGCGCTACCAGGCGCTGGTCGAGCCGCCCAAGGAGCGCATCAACGCCCCCCTGCCATATCGCCTGCTCTCGGTGTTCCAGAAACGGTTGGCCCGAAGCTACGGCGGCGAGGCGGGAGCCGAGATGCTGGCCGCGGTGGATGCGGCCAGGAAGGTGGGCTCGGAGGTATTGATGATCGACGAGGACGCCTCTAGGATGTTCCGTAAGCTGTGGAAGGAGATGCCGCCCTCCGAGAAGGTCCGTCTGATGACGTCCGCGTTCGTCTCGCTCTTTCTCAACCGCCGCACCGTGGAGAAGGAGCTGAGCGACTTTCAGGAGAACGAAGAGCGCTACCTGGAGGAGATGGGCAGGCAGTTCCCCACCATGAAGCGAGTGCTCATAGACGAGCGGAACGTGGTCATGGCCCGCCGCATCGATGCCGCCGCCTCGCGTTGGCCGTCGGTGGTGGCAGTGGTCGGGGACGGTCATGTCGAAGGCATCGTCAGGCTACTGGGGCGGGACGACTTGCGAGTGGTCCGCCTGAAGGAGCTGATGGGCGGCCCCCCGGACAAGGAAGGGGACGGCACGGGCAATGCCGTGGCAAGATTCCACTTCCATCAGCATCTGCGATGAAGCTTTTAACGCCCTCGCATATGGGGTAGTGTGCGAGTCACTCTCCTTTCTTACACCCAGAACGCGGAGCGTCTATGCGCCGCGGCCGCCCATTCCTGCTATTCCGGCTCAGGCGCATCGGAGCTCATGCAGGAAGAGGACGAGGGGAGGATCGAAAGACGCCTCAGGGCCCCCCTGAGCGCAGGCCATCATTCCGTCATAGAGCATGCCGCGTTCACGTTCTCCATCGAAGGGATTAGCAGGGCAAGCTCGCATCAGCTGGTAAGACACCGTATAGCCTCGTTTTCCCAGCAATCACAACGTTACGTGAAGATGGAGAACGCCGACTACGTGATGCCGGAGAGCATCGGCAGGGATGAGGAGGCAGCGAGCCGGTACCGCGAACTGATGGACCGCATATGGGAGGAATATCGTTTCCTAAGTGAGAGGGTGCCGAAGGAAGACGCCCGCTACGTGCTCCCAAACGCTTGCGTCACCAACATAACGGTCACCATGAACGCAAGGGAGCTGTGGCACTTCTTCGAGCTGAGATGCTGCAACCGGGCGCAGTGGGAATTGAGGGCGGTGGCGGACGAGATGCTCCGCCAGGTGCAAGAGGTCTCGCCATCGATCTTCTCCAATGCCGGCCCCCCGTGCGTCTCCAGGGGAAGGTGCCCAGAAGGCCCGCTGTCGTGCGGCCGCCCTCGCAACGACCTGCGGAAGCGTGGCGGACTGGGTGTTTCGGCGGGTTCTGAAAAGGATTAAATATGGTTTTTCCTTAACCAACCTCCTAGCCCAGGTGAATTCATGGGAAACATCCGCTCCACTTACATCAAGAGAATTGCTCTCGAACTCGTTCAGAAATATCCTTCGGTGTTCAATGACGATTTCGAGAACAACAAGATGCTGGTATCCAAGCTGACCAATGTAGAGTCGACGACCTTGCGCAACCGCGTCGCCGGGTACGTCACCACCTACTGGCAGAACATGGAACACTAAGCTATCGTTTTTAATCAGGAAACCAATCCTGCCAGGGTGTCCTCAGCCATTGAAGTTCGGTCCCTGAGCAGGGTATTCTCCGGACGGAAGGAGATCGTAGCCCTCGACGATGTAGACCTCACTGTGGAAGAGGGCGAACTGTTCGGTCTCCTTGGCCCCAACGGCGCCGGCAAGACCACGTTGATAAAGATACTGTGCACCCTTCTCCTTCCATCCAGCGGAACCGCTCGCGTATTGGGATACGATGTCGACTCCGAGGCGAAGCAGATCAGGAAACGCATCAACATGGTCTCCGGGGGAGAGATATCTGGCTATGGGCTCTTGACCATACGCGAGAACCTTTGGATGTTCACCCAGTTCTATGGCGTCCAGGGCAAGGTCGCGAAGCAGCGCATCGATGCTCTGCTCGAGGAGTTCGGCCTCGAGGACAAGGCCGACGTCAAGCTCCGGACCGTCTCCACGGGACAGCGTCAGAAGATGAACATCATAAGGGGGTTCTCGACCGATCCAGATCTGATATTTCTTGACGAACCGACGCTCGGCCTGGATGTCACGACGAGCATCTCGATAAGGAACTATCTTCGCAGGTGGGTCCGCGAGCGCGAAGGCCGCACCATGATGCTGACCACCCATTACATGAGGGAGGCGGAGGAGCTGTGCGACCGGGTGGCCATAATCGACCGCGGGAGGATCGTGGCGGTCGATACGCCTGCCGGGCTCAAGCGCCGGGTGGGCAACGACTCGTCCTTCCTCATCGAGACGACCCCTATCGACACGGCGCGCCTATCCTCCTTGACCGGCGTCAGGGGATTGACCGCCAGGCCATCGAACGGCCATCTGAAGGTCCGCATGGTGCTGGAAGATGAATCCGTGATAGCTGACGTGATATCCGCCGTGGTGGCGGCGGGCGGGAAGGTCGTCGGACTGAGCAAGAACGAGCCAACGCTGGAGGATGCGTTCATGCATCTGGTGGGAAGAGGGCTGGAATGAGCGACTGGGCCCTCAATATCCGGGCCGGCCTGGCGCGCGCCTACGCCAGGACCGTCGGGGCGACCAGGGAGCCGTCCTGGGTGGTGTTCGACGTCCTGCTTCCACTGCTGGGCGTGGCCGCCTACATATTCTACTACCGCGCGTTGGGCGCAGACCCCGTCTTCGAAGGCTTCGTCGTGCTGGGCGGGGCAATGACCGCGTTCTGGCTGAACGTGCTGTGGGGGATGGCGGCCCAGCTGTTCTGGGAGCGGGAGGTGGGAAACCTCCAGTTGTTCATGGTGGCCCCCATGTCGAGAATGGCCCTGCTGGCAGGCATGGCCCTGGGAGGCCTCTTCACATCGGCGGTCAGGGCCCTAAGCACCCTGGTCCTGGGGGTGCTCATCTTCCAGGTGCACATAATGATGGCGGACCCGCTTGCGCTCGTGGCGGTGTTCACCCTCACGATGCTGGCCGTCTATGGCATGGGGATGGCGTTATCCTCCCTGTTCCTGATGTACGGCCGAGATGCCTGGAACATCTCCAATCTGCTGCAGGAACCTGTCTACCTGATGTCCGGCTTCTACTTCCCGGTCAGGGAGCTGGGCATGGTGGTCTCGGCCGTAGCGTCCCTCATACCGATAACGCTGGGCCTGGACGCGATGCGCCAACTGCTGTTCGGTGAGCTGGCAGGAGGCCTGCTCCCTGTCACGGTGGAGGTCGTCATATTGGCGTTGCAGGCGGCGATCTTCATCTGGCTTGCGGCGTTCTCTCTGGACCGCATGGAACAGCGCGGTCGCAGGGAGGGGAGGCTGACCCTGAGATGGCAGTGAGGGACCACCTCCGGACGCTGCGACTAGCTGCCTGGCTGGGATGGCAGATAGAGTCCAACTGGGCCCGCCCGGCCCTCTTCCTCCTCTATTCCTTCATACGCCCCATAGCGACGACCCTCATACTGGTGATAATGTATCTCATCATCAAGCAGGATGTGTCTTCCGACCCCGCGTTCTTCTCCTACGTCTACCTGGGGGCCACGTTCTACATGTTCGTATCCAGCGTGGTTTTCGGGATCACATACGTCATCCATGCCGATAGGGAGCACTACCAGACGCTGCGCAACATCTACATCTCCCCCGTCTCGCTGTATGTATACATCATCGGCCGCGCCACGGGCAAGGTGGCGCTGGCGGCGCTGGCGGTCGTCATATCAATGGCGTTCGGCATCCTGGTCCTCGGCCTCCCCTTCGACCCCATGCTCGTGGACTGGCCGCTGTTCGCGATAGCAATGCTGCTCGGGCTCGCCTGCCTCGTCTCCCTGGGCCTGGCCCTGGCCGGCATATCCATGCTTACGGCCAAGCACTCCACCTCCATCAACGAAGGCGTGGGCGGACTGGTGTACCTGCTGTGCGGTGCGGTCTTCCCCATCACGGTGCTGCCTGCATGGGGGCAGGCCATCGGCCTCATGATACCGGTGACGTACTGGCTGGAGCTGATACGGCGCTCACTGTACCCTGGAGAAGGGATCGCCATGCTGGGAGGCCTTCAGGACTTTGGCGACCTGACGATCCTATCTTTCCTTCTGGCGTCCACCCTGGTCTTCGCCGCACTGTCCCTGGCGATGTTCCACCTTGCCGACCGCAATGCCAGGCGGAAGGGGAAGTTGGACATGATCACGACGTATTAGCGGTAAGCCTCACGTCCGCACTGACAGCGTTCTGGCGTCATACCGCAGGCGAAGCATCGAGGGCCTATCGGGACGAAGGCCATATCGGCACACTGCGCCGCGGAGGACTTCAAGGCTTGAAAATCATGTGAGAGGTCGTCCATGACCTCCTCGAAGCACGACGCACATATGGAACGGGCGCGGCGTGGCGACTCGCGGTCGCCGGAGCGGATGAACATGACCCCCTTGTCTATCTCGCCATCGCAGCGGTGGCATTTCCTTTTCCTCCCTGCGACCTCCACCCATATGCGATAGTCTTTCATTGCATCCCTATGCCCTACCTAAGGGGGCAAGGATTAAGCCCCTTTTCCTACCACTATCTGCATTGATAATGAGAGGCGTGGGGGTCTCGAGGCGAAAGGTATTAAAGGGTGACATGAATCAGGAATCAGGCCCGCGTGGGGTAGCTTGGATATCCTAAAAGATTGCGGATCTTTGGACTTGGGTTCGAATCCCAGCGCGGGCGCCATTCTTCTCTCAATCCATGCCGACCCGCTCCACGATCTCAACATCCCCAGGCGGCAGGATCCGTGATATCTCTTCCTCCGGCACCTCGAAGGCGCGGGCCAGCTGTGACGACGCTTTGCTGCGGTCGGTCTTTCCCGGACGGATGATGACATACTTGGACGATCTACCCCTCACCGCCGACGGTGGGGCACACATGACCTTCCTTGCTCCCTCGTACTCAATCTCCCCGATGGCCAGCTCGAGGGGGAGATGGTAGAGATAGTTCCTCTTGCCCCTGATGATGAACGCTCCCCGGGGGACGAACTCCCCTGCCTGGGCCATCTTGCTCACCTGGTCTGGAAGCACCCAGTACGCCGTCCCCTCACTGGCCCCCGCCGTCCAGGCCTTGGAATGCGCCAGGGCGAAGGCGCATGCCTCCTCCATCTCTTGCTCGGTGGCGTTCTCGCCCTCCTTCACCACCACGCTCGGGGCGCCGTGGATGTCGGCGTGCGCATATCGATCGGCGGGCTTCAGATGCTTTTTCACCAGCTGGTCGTTGGAACGGGCGTCCCTTCCTGACATGACCAACTTCCCTCCCGAGGTGATGAACCATTTGTATCGCTCGAACCAGAACTCCTTGGTCTTGCGCGCAACATGCTTCTCGGCCAGTCTCTCCCTCTCACCCTCCTTGATACGTTTCGCCAGCCGGGCCTCGGTGTCCTTGAGGGCGTTCCTGGCGCCTTCCATCTTGTCCTTGAACTCCTTCGATATGCGGTACAATCGATCGGCGTTGCCTTCAACGCCGAGGGTGTAGTCCAGTTCCACTTCCTTGCCCGATATGGAGGCCTTGAGCATATGCCTCTCGGGGTCCACCGACAGCACCCCCGGGATCTTCACGCCTTCCGTACGCGCAGCATCCCACTTCATTCCCGAGAGCCTCGATGCGGCCTTCAGCAGAGCCTCCGTGCCCAGGTAGTCGGAGTAGATGGCCTCGGCCATCTCCACGAACACGCGGGCCTCGGCTTCCTGGGCCTCTATGGCCTTTCTCTGCTGTTCCAGCTGCCTCTGCAGCCTTGCCAGCTCTGCGTCCTCCTCCTTCGGGGGCTCCATGGATGAGATGTAGCTGTGGATGGCGTCGGAGAAGCTCTTGTGCTCCCTTGCCTCCTCCGTGGCGTAAAGCAGCAGCGGGATGGGCGTGACATCTATGGGCTTTCCGTCCTTCAACACCTCGCGGGGGCGGCGGGCGGTGGCGGCCTCGTTCAACATGAGGATTAGCGCGTCGTATAATCTAGAGAGGTCATCGTCCGTCAGTTCCTTAGCCTTGGTGCTCTTATCGACCCCTGCCCTCCTGCATGCCTCCTCGGCGGTCTGCCCTCCCACATTGATGGCGGTGGCCAGGGTGCGTACGGTATCGGACGTCGACCCGAGCACCGTGCGCCGGAACGAGGCGGCGTCCATGGAGGTGGGGTCGAACCTGGAGGGAGGGAAGACGTACTCGACGCCAGGCCGTATCTCGCGATGCCGCCATTTTCTTGACACGACCGAGCTGACGATCTTGCCCTCGGAGGTGACGATGAGGTTGCCGCCTCCGAACAGCTCGATGATGATCTGGAAGGATGTCGGACCCTTCTCGATGTCCATCACCACGACCCTGTCGAACTCCCTCTGCTGGATCGAGGATATGCGGCCATTGGTCAGTATCTTCCTGAGGTGTACCGCGAACTGGGATGGCGTGTCGGGCATCTCCGGCCGGTCGGGCGAGATGTAGAGCCAGCGGAGGTCTTGCAGAACGAGCTCCTTCCGCCCGGCGGTGGGCGTGTTGATGCGCAGCAGGATGTTCCTGCCGTCCCAATGGAAGATCTTGTCAAGATAGCCTCCCTTAAGTATCTGCATCTCCGAGGTCATGGCGAGGATGTCGAACGCGCTCATCTCATCCTTCATGCCCCTCCCTTACCGGCGGGACGGTCATAAGCATTGCTGATGCCGTGGCTATCAAAGAACGAAAAGATGGCGCCATCGGATGAACCTTTTATCTACGATGAAGGACGAATTGGGAGTGTTGATCGACATCGAAGATGTCATTCTGCAGCGCATCGAGCAGATAGAGGAAGATGACCCCGATCTCGTGATCGGCTACGAGATAATAGGGGATGAGAACCGTGGCATCATCATAACCGCCCTAGAGGACCTTCTGATAAGCGTGGAGTTCGTGGAGTCGGACCTCAGCTGGCGACGGGAGCTCGCGGAGCAAGAGTACATCGATGCAGGGGACGAGGACATACTGGTTGCGGTCATCGTTCCGACCGAAGCGTACCTTGAGGTGTACAGTCGTCTGAGGAAGCATGCTGAAAAGGGCCTGATGGTCCTCTCCTACGAATCCCTGGGCATACTGTCGACGCCCCTGGCCGGTTGATCGCACTGCAACCGGTCGGCGAACTCGTCTCTCTTGATGAGCGGTCGGCCCGGATCCGTGCTCGAGTTCCATGGCCAGTATAGGCTCCGCCATCGGGGACGAAACCTATATAACTGTCAAGCGGTTTCGTGGTCTCCACTGCCACTGTGGCTTAGAGGTATAGCGACGCCTTGGTAAGGCGTAGGTCGAGGGTTCAATTCCCTCCAGTGGCTCCATTTCTAATCCACTTCCGTTATTTTATAAACAAGCATGCGCTTTCCCTTTTTTGGATGGGATGGGATGAGAATTAGAGCATTAGCAGCTCTGCTGGTCATGTGCGTCATCGCGTCGCCCATGATGGCTTCGGCGGCGGCCGACGAACCGCAACCGCTGGTCAGGATAATCTCGCCACAGGCCAACGAGGTCATCGGCGACAGTACGGTGACGTTGGAATGGGAGACCCTCTTACCCGACGTGTCCTGTGTGATCTATCTCGATAAGGTCCCTCTCAGCGGCACCGATGCAAAAAGTAGCGTGGAGCTGACCGGACTGGGGGATGGGTCCCACAGTGTGGAGATATGGGCGTTCACAGGGACCGACTCGCAGTGGTTAACGGTCACGTTCTTCGTCGATACCTCGGACCCTAAGCTGGAGATAGTCTCGCCGTCCAATGGCTATGCCCTCAACACTACGGATGTCCCCATCCTGTGGAATGCTTACGACGCATCCCCCATCTCTCGTTTCATCGTCGAGGTGACGAAGGGCGGCGACCATCTCAAGACTGTCAGGTTGAACGGCACCGAATCGTCGTACACGCTGGAGGATCTCGAGAACGCCGGATACACAGTCAAGATCACGGCATACGACTGGTTCGGCAACTCCACGGAGCGGACCGTCGTGTTCTCGGTCGACACCACCATCCCAACGCTGGAGATACTTCCACTACAGATCGGAAACGGTCCCGATAGCGGTACCGTCACGGTGGAGTGGACGGCCAGCGATGAAGGCGGCAACATAGTCGGCTTCGACGTGTACCTCAACGGAGCGTATCAGACCACCGTGGCCGCCTCCAAACGCGAGATACGGTTCAATGAGCTCAAGGAAGGACAGTACACGTTGGATATCGTGGCGATCGATTCAGCCAATAACACCGCCCGAAAGAGCATTTCCTTCAACACCGTGCCGCTGAGCATCGAGGACGCATTTCCCGTCAATGGGGCCGTGATAGGGACCGAGATCTGGATACGATACTCCAAACCCATCGACCCGGAGGCCAGCACCATCGGCGTGCTCGGGGTCGATGGAACGGTGCGGTGTGAGGGCGACACCTTGATCTTCGTTCCCGACGCCCCCCTGGCGGTCGGAACGACGTACATGGTCCGCGTGGTCGCCGTCGACCACAGCGGGAAATGGGCGAATCATACATGGTCGTTCAACACGATCTCCGGCGGATACGTGATCGGTTACGTCCAGGACGCCGATGGATCTCCGCTGGCCAACGCCCGGGTCTACATGCCAGGCGGCCCGAGCACGGTCACCGCCGACGACGGCTCCTTCCGCCTGGAGGCCCCATCGGGGAACCAGACGATCACGGTGTCGTTATCCGGCTATGTGACCAGGACCATGCCCGTCAACGTTGTGCCAGGTGCCGAAAGGTCGGTGGGAGCGGTGCAGCTGGCCTCGTCAGAGCTCATCACCATGATCGGATGGGCCGTCGCCATTCTGGCCATCGCCCTGGTGATGATTATATATTATGTGAGGAGAGAGCGAGGCAGGAAACGTCGCTGGTCCCCTCCAAAGAGGCAGATGAAGGGTAAGCCCCGCTCGTGGAGGAAGATGGAAAAGGCGGAAAGGCGACCCCGTCGGACCGAGCACACACTCGATGATTTCGAGCCCGACGATCGCCGGTACGAATATGAGGACGACGTGTTCGGCCCCAATGAACGCCTGTGACGCGGGCGGCGATAAAAAGAGAGGTGCCGGGGCACCGGTGCGAGCTTCAAACGGTGCCAGGCACCACTACCAATGTGATCAATAGGAGCAGGATGAAGGCGAAAAGATAGATCGACCTCCGCCTCTCATGTGCCACTTCCATCCTGCTCCCAAACGTTTTTCTCCCCCCAGATTCTCGACGAGTTCCCCGTGGACCTCGCGAATTCTAGTTTGGAGCATCTGTTACATATAGGTATTCATGGGATCAAATAATATCATTTTAGATAATTAACATCATCGTCCCATCTGGTAGAGCACGAACCCGGACCAGACCTTTGGCCAGAAATATGTGGTCTTCTTGGGCATCTTTCGTCCGCTCTCCGCCACCTTCCACACCAGCTCGAGGGAAGGCGCGCGGATGATCACTGCAAGGTCCAGTTCCCCGTCGGCCATGCGCCTGGCCGCCGTGGATATTTCATGGTCATGCTCCACCGTGAGGCTGCCGCCAGCGGACATGGATCGGAGCACCTCATTGAATATGACCTCTTGGCAGATGTATGCGTCGACCGACCAGAGGATATCGTCCTGAGGAGCGGTATACTCCGCCACATGCATGCTCCCATCCTTCAACATCAGGCCGAAGGTCGGGTTGGAGGCTTCCATCAGCATTTCCTCCATCTGCTCCGCGTCCCGCACCTCTCGAACCGTGAAACGTTCCCGCATCCTGTTCAGCAGATCATCGGGCCGATAGTCCAAACCCTTCACCAGGCGGTGGGTAGGGTGGACGAACATGCCGCTGTCCTGGGAGGAGACCATCGTGCAAAGCACGTATGCCTTCATCTCATCTCCGGGGTTCTCCTGGGAGTAGCGGTAGGCGGTCTCGTAGCGATGATGCCCGTCGGCGATGAGCATTTTCTTCGAGGAGAACATGTTCTTCAATGCCGCGACGGTCGCCGGCTCGCTGACGCGGAGGATCTGGTGGACGGTGCCCATGTCATCGGTGACGTCGAACAGACCCTCAGCCTGCTTGCATACCTCTTCAAGATCGATGTCAGAGCGGTCGATGAGGCCGAAGATGGACTCGCAGTGGGTGGCGGTCGCCCTGAGCAGGTTGAGGCGATCCTCCTTGACGTTCGAGAACGTCTCCTCATGGGGTATGACGTTGCCATCATCGTAACTTTCCGTCCTCAGTATGCCGATGATCCCTATCCTCGACCTCCATCCTTCATTGACCTGGAAGCTCTGCCTGTACAGGTAATAGCACTCCTTGCCGTCCCGTTCCAATTTACCGGACGATATCCATCCGTCCAGGAGCCTGGCGGCGTCCTCGTACCTGCCGTTCAGGCCGCCTAGGGTGATACGGGTGATGTTGTACATCATCCCCTGCAGCCTCGCCCGCTCCTCCTCCGAGATGATGTCATACGGAGGGGATATGCGCTCAGTGATGCTCTCGTCACTGCCCAAGCGGGGCAGGGTTCCGTGGAAGGGACGAAAATCTACCATGGGAGTGCATCCTGAACGGTGCCCATGTTCAATAGATTTGCGGCCGGTCGTCTCCTGCCATATTTTATATCGTAGCCTCCATTGCCCTTGGAAGACCGGGGATGCCCCATGAGTATACTGGAGACGCTCAATGATCTAGTCATCGGATTGATAGACCAGTCTGGCTACCTGGGCATCTTCCTGGCGATGTTCATAGAAGGCATCTTCACGCCGATCCCAAGCGAGATCATTGTGCCCTTGGCCGGATATCTTGCTTCCGTTGGACGGTTCAATATCGTCTTGGTGGTGCTGATCAGTTCTGCGGGGGCGACCAGCGGGTCATCGGTAGCATATCTCATCGGCCGGAGGCTGGGGCGTCCGTTCGTGGACCGCTACGGCCGTTACTTCGGCTTCGGGCATGACAGCCTATGCAAGGCCGATGCCTGGTTCGACCGCTGGGGCAACTATGGCATACTGCTTGGCCACTCCCTGCCCGGCATACGGTCGGTCATATCCTTCCCGGCCGGGATCGCCAAGATGGGCTTTACCCGTTTCGTCATCTTCACGTTCGTAGGGGCGCTCATCTGGAACAGCGTCCTGACGGTCGCCGGATACCTGCTCGGCGCGAGCTACCTGCGCATATCGGAAAGTCTGGAGGGCTGGGACCTTGTCATCCTTGCCGCGATCGGCGTGGCATTCATCGCATGGGTAGCCTACGGCAGGTGGAAGAACAACAATTCAGAATGCCGGGATCAGCCGAGATGAGAGCGGAACCCTGATCCGCTCTCAACCGCTGAAGCGTTAGGGAGAGCGATGCACGATGCCATCGCCAACGATCCTGGCGACGGCTCCATGACATGCGATGCCTCGTAGATCGCTATGGCAGGGAGGTCAGGCGACCAGCCTCCATACCTTCCCGGTCGTTCCGCTCGGACCTGCTGTGCTGGCGCCCAGCACCAGGATCTCGCCACGATCGTCAAGGGATACGGCGAGCAGGTAGCCGGGGACCAGGCCCGATGGGCCGTCCACCGGAACGGAGTGGCGGGTCCAGTTCCCATCTGAGGGCATGAGGACGAACAGCGGGCTGCCACCGCTGCGGAAGGCTCCGAACACGTATCCGCCCTCCAGGGAATCGATGGTGCCATGATAGGGGGCGCCGCCGATGACCGTGGCGCCTTCCCCTCCGGGTATGGCGGAGTTCTTGAACTCCCCGATGGGGTCCTTGAACTCCTCCCCTCTCGCATCACGCTCCGGGCAACCCGTGGGATCGCCGCGCGGGTCATCGGGGTCGAAGCAATGGGCGCCCTCCCTCACCCTCCACCCATAGTTGCCTCCCTTCACGACAATGTTCACCTCCTCATAGCGGGCCTGGCCGGCATCGGCGACGAACAGACCCCCGGTCTCGGGGTCGAACGCCGCGTAGGCTGGATTGCGGAACCCGTAGGCGAAGATCTCTGGAAGGCCACCCCCATCGACGAACGGATTGTCCTCCGGGATGCGATACGCCACGTCATCTCCGGCTTCCACGTCCAGGCGCAGCACCTTACCGAACAGCACTCCAGTGTCTTGGCCGTTGCCGGACGCGGCGTTATGCCCAGCCCCCTCGTCGTTCGCTCCTCCGCCGTCTCCTATCGTCACATAGAGGTATCCATCAGGGCCGAAGAGCACCTGGCCGCCATTGTGGTTGGGGGCCGGATGATCGATCGACAGGACGGTTCGAGCGCTGGACTCGTCGACCGAAAGGCCATCCTCCGAGGTGGTCATCTCCACGACGACGTTGGTGTGATCATGGCCTTCTGGAGCGCCGTCCCCCGGAGGTGATGTGTAGAAGGCATACACGCGGCGGTCGGATGGGTAATCCGGATGGAATGCGATGCTGAGCAACCCTCGCTCGTCGTAAATGGGGTTAAGCTCAACGATGTCGTCCCGAAGGTCGATGAACGGCTCGTCGACCAGGGTGCCATCGTCCATCAGCATGTGGACCGTACCGATCTGGTCGACGATGAACACGCGGTCATCGATCCCCGGGGCGATCGCCGCTGCGACCGGATGTACCAGCCCTTCTGCTATAGGTTCCAGCCGGAGCTCATCCTCTATCGGCGGTGCCGATCCCTGCGGCTGGGTGCTGATGAGCACATATGCCACCGCCGCCCCTACCAGGATGATGGCGGCGATCGGCGCCCATGTCGCCTTTCTCATCGATTTCCCTTTTGACCGTTGGCTATTGAAAGGTTTTCCGAGAGTCCCGTGCGCTTTCCCTGAAGTGACGAAACATGTTCATCTTCGCAGCTCCGAACGACCCTGCATGAACGCATCCGACAGGCTAGCCCGCCGATTGAGTCTGACGGATGCCATCTTCATCGGATTGGGCTCGATGCTCGGCACAGGGGTGTTCGCGGCGATAGCCCCGGCTGCCGGAGCCGCATCCGCCGGAATGCTGATCGGTCTCCTCATCGCCGGCCTGGTGGCACTGTTCAATGCGATGTCCTCGGCCCAGCTGGCACGCCTATATCCGGTATCGGGCGGGACCTATGTCTATTCCGACAAGCGGCTCGGGGAAGCCTGGGGATGGATGTCCGGCTGGGCCTTCATAGTGGGAAAGCTCGCCAGCTGCGCCGCGGCCGCCCTCACCTTCGGCAACTACATCTTCCCCGGGCAGGCGGAATGGTTTGCAGCCCTGGCCGTGGTGACGCTTACGCTCTTGAACCATCTTGGAGTGGAGAAGACCGCAGCCGCGGTCAAGGCACTGGTCCTCATCGTGGTCCTCTCCCTCATCGCCGTCTGCATCATGGCATTGAGCGGAGCACCCGGTCCTGAAGGCACGATCTCCTTCAGTGGTCCTGACAGCATCTACGGCGTCCTGCAATCGGCGGGCATCTGGTTCCTCGCCTTCGCTGGCTATGCTCGGATCGCCACCCTTGGAGAGGAGGTGAAGGCTCCCGAGAGGAACATACCAAGGGCGATGTTCCTGTCCCTCGGCATGGTGCTGCTGATCTATGCGGCGGTATCGATATCCGCATTGTCTGCCGTGGGGGCGGAGGCATTGTCCCTTTCCGACCGACCCCTCGCATTTACCATCTCAGAGGCAGGCTTTGGTCGGTGGAGCTGGTTCGTGACCCTCGGCGCCTCGATGGCCACTCTGGGCGTCATGCTCTCGCTGATGGCCGGCATCGACCGAACGCTGTTCGCCATGGCCGCCGACCACCGGATGCCCTCCTACATGGCGAAGGTGCATCCGGTCCACAAGGTCCCTCATCTCGCCGGTGTCACGGTGGGGGTAATCTTGATCATAATCGTGCTCACCGTCGACGTCCGCTCGGCCATAGGGTTCAGCGCCTTCACCGTGCTTCTGTACTACGCCATCACCAACCTCTCGGCCATCACGCTGTCGAGGAGCGAGCGCATGCTGGGGCGATGGTCGGCCTTCGCCGGCCTGCTGGGATGCCTCGTTCTCTCCTTCACCCTGCCACCCGGGGCGGTCATCGCCGGCGGCCTCGTCATGCTTGTCGGCCTGGCCTTGTATCTGGCTCAGTGGCGCCGGAAGCGATCGTCCTGACCGGTGTGGCCATCAGCTCGGTCTTCGGCGCGGGCCTGGCCGCTCTCCAGTACTTCTCCAACGAGAGCGCGCTGGCCAACATCGTCCACTGGCAGTTCGGGGACCTGGGAAAGATCAACTGGGACCAGAACCTCATACTGCTGGCCGTCCTGGCCGCGGCCGCCCTGTTCTTCTTCCTGAAGAGGTGGGACTTCAACGCCATGGACGCGGGGGACGAGATGGCCTCGGGGCTGGGGGTCAACACCGATATGCTGCGGATCGCCAGCCTGGTGATGGCGTCGCTGCTCACCGCCGTGGCGGTGTCGTTCGTGGGCGTCATCGGCTTCATCGGACTTCTCGCGCCCCACGTGATAAGGAGGCTGATCGGCAACGACCACCGGTTCCTCATTCCCGGCTCCATGCTGCTGGGCTCGCTCATACTGCTGGTCTCCGATACCGTGGGAAGGAACGTGGGGGACATGCTGAACTGGTTCTTTGCCTCCGGGCTGCCCAGCTTCGTCATTCCCGTGGGCATCATCACGTCGTTCATCGGCGGACCGCTCTTCATCTACATACTGGTCAGGGGGTATAGGAATGTCGATCAGGGCTGAGGCCCTCTCCTTCGGCTACAACGGCCGCCCGGTCATCGAAGACATCGAGCTGGAGTTCCACGGCGACCGCATATATGCCATCCTAGGACCGAACGGCGCCGGCAAGACCACCCTGCTGAAGTGCCTGTGCGGCCTCCTGCGGCCCGACCAGGGCCGCGTCACCGTGGACGGGGAGGACCTATCCTCCTTGACCAGGATGGAGGCGGCCAGGAGGATATGCTATGTGCCGCAGCGGTTCTCCGCCACCCATACCACGGTCTTCGACACCGTGCTCATCGGCCGCCGTCCGCACATGGGATGGGGACCGAGCAGGAGCGACCTCGAGCTGACCAGGGACGCCCTCGGGGCGGTGGGGATGGAAAGCCTGTCGATGCGCTATGTCGATGAGATCAGCGGTGGGGAGCTGCAGAGGGCCCTTATCGCCCGGGCGATGGTGCAGGGGGCCAGGACCATGGTCCTCGACGAACCGACCAGCAGCCTGGACCTGGTCAACCAGCATCGCACGGTGCGTCTGTTGGCCGAAGCCGTCCGGAGCAGGGGCGTGTGCACCGTCATGACCATGCACGACATCAACCTGGCCGCCAGCTGCTCGGACGAGCTGGTGTTCATGAAGGACGGGCGGATCGCGGCCCGGGGGCCGCCCGCCATCATCACCTCCGAGCTGATCGCCGACGTCTACGGCATCGAAGTGGACGTCATCGACCACGGCGGCCTGCCCAGGGTGTTGCCCGCCCATACCGGACCCAGGGCCGGGACCGATCAGAGGCGGTCCGTCTAGGTCAGTAGTACCCAGGCCAAGGCGGACGTTAGGCCATTGTGGAAAAGGTCCTGCTCACAGATCCTTGAGTACGGCGCACCCATGGTCCATGCTCTCCGCACATCTGCGCGGGCCGCTCCAGGCGTCCGAGGCGCTCAATCCCGGCTCTCCGTGATCAGCCATATGGACGCTATCGCGACCGCGGCCGCGATGACGGAGTAGGCCAGGGAGATGGGTATGAGCCCTATCGGGTCCACCAGGAGGCCGAAGATGAACGGCCCTCCGGCGAGGCCGATGGCCCACGCGCTGTTGTAGATGCCCGTGGCGATACCGTCCGAGCCTTTCCCCACGCGCCTGGATATGGACTCGATGGTGAGCGACAGGCTCGGCGCCCAAAGCATTCCGGAGGTCAGTCCCAGCAGGGTGCCCACCAGCAACAACAATGTGAAGCTATCCATCATCGACAGGATGGAGAACAGAACCGCGAACAGCAACGCGGCCACGACCACTAACATCTTTCTGCCTATCCGGTCGGACAGCCTGCCGAAGAACGGCGGGGATAGCACGTTGGGTATGCTCATGGCGGTGAAGAACGCCCCGATCATTGAGGCGGTCGCCCCGAAGTTCTCGCTCATGTGCAGAGGGTAGGCAGGCTCGAGGATGCCGATGCCGATGGCCCAGATGACGACTATGAGGACGATCGCGAACACCGTCCTTTCCCTGAGCACCTCTCCCCAATCGGTTCGGCCGCATTCGACCCTTCCCGGGCATTGTGGCCTGTACCCTCGGAGCGCGATCACGGTGAGCGACAGGATCGCCAAGGTGAGCGCGGCGGCGACCAGGAAGGGGAAGTTGTACCCTCCCACCTCCGCCAAGGACCCTCCGAACAACGGCCCGGCCATGATGCCGGCGCCCTGAGAGGCGGTCGCGATCCCCAGGGTCCCTCCCATTTTATCGGGCGGCGCCCCTTCCGAGATGAGGGCGAGGCCGGCCGTCATGGTGCACGACGCGGCCAGGCCCTGGAGGCCTCGAGTAAGGATCAGCTGAGGCACGTTCACGGAAATGGCGAAGGCCACCGTCGATATGACCAAGGTCACCAGGCCAAGGAGGATGAAGGGCTTCCTGCCGTAGCGGTCGGAGAGGGCCCCCACTGGCATCAGCGTAAGGAGCTGGACGATCGGATAGGCAGAGAATATTATCCCGATCTCGAGGTCCGATGCCCCTATCACATCGGCATAGTATGGCACGACAGGAGCGATCATGCCGTAGACCAGCGAGTCCATGAACAGCGCTAGTGAGATGGCCGCCAGTACCAGCTTCATGGAGCCATGGGGTATGCTCGCATGAGTAGGGATGGAGCGCTGCATCGTTCTGGCCGCATGCGCCCTACGTAATATATGTCCTCGACCATCTACCATTATCCTGGTATTTCTCCTCTCAAACAATACGAAAAGGGTCCATGGCGGACCCTTCGGCATACATCATAAAAAGGATGTGGTGGGCTCAGCCGGATTCGAACCGGCGGTCTTCGCCGTGTAAGGGCAACGTCATAACCGCTAGACCATGAGCCCGTGCGGTGTGTGCAATGAACAGAGAGTATTAAAAGCTAGCTGGGACGAGATCGTATCAAGGACCGTCATGCACCGACGCTAGCCAGGACGATAGGATATTTTCGTCGAGGGGATGCCTGGTGACCGCATGCCTGGGACGGGGAATGGCCGATGGACGATGACCCCTAACTTTCAAATGCTGCATGCTCATACGATGTCGTGCGGGTGCGGTGAAAGTGGCGGCGCAGAACGATTTCGGCGATAGAATACGGGCAGTCATGAGGGCGCCCCAGACCGGACCGACTCTCCGCCGATTCTTCGTCAACACGATATTCGACAGCACCTTCGTCATCCTGGGCATTCTTATCGCATCAGCTTTCGGCGATTCCCCCGATCTCAGGATCATCATCGCCACGATAATCACCAGCAGCGTGGCTCTCGGCATATCGACCGGCGTCAGCGTCTACGAGGCGGAGACCATGGAGCAGAACCTGAGGATCCGCGAGATGGAGCGAGCAATGCTCCATTCGCTGGAGGACACCAACATCGGCCGGACATCCCAGCTGACAACCCTGCTCATAGCCGCCGTCAACCTGGTGGCCCCACTGGTCGCCGGCCTCATCACATTGACCCCGTTCCTCGTATTGGGGCAGGAAGGGGTAAGGGCCGCATCGTTGATCAGCGTGGGATTGGCCTTCCTCATCCTGTTCGTGGTGGGCGCGATGATGGGCCGCTCCGGCGGCCGGAACCCTTGGAAACAAGGCTTCCGCATGGCCCTGGCGGGCTTCGGCGCCTTCATCATCTGTTACTGGATCGAGTCGCTGCTGTGATCAGCAGATCCTTGGCACCGGGTCGCCGACCGGCGCCTCGAGAATGCGGTGGCCGCCGACCTCGGTGCGCAATACGACGCAATCGAACTTGCTGGTGGCCTTCCCGACGATGGCAGCGTTCTTTCCCAGGGGGCTGCGGTGCAACACCTTGAGCACCTCATCGGCCATTTCCGGGACCACGCCTATGATCATCTTGCCCTCGTTGCCTACGCTCAATGGATCCAGCCCGAGTAGCTCACAGGCGTTCCTGACCGGTTCGGCCACCGGAACGGCCGCCTCATCAATCTCGATGCCGATGCCTGACTTGGAAGACCATTCATTGATGGCGTTGGCAAACCCGCCGCGGGTGGGATCCTTCATGCTGACGGCGCCTCCGACCCGCAGGACATCCTCTACCAGGCGGTTGAGGGGCGCTATGTCGCTTTTTACCTCGGTCTCGAAGCCATAGCCCTCTCGGAATGATAACAGGGCGATGCCATGGTCCCCCATGGTGCCGGAGGCGATGATGACGTCGCCCTCGCGGATATTGTCGTCGGTAAGCCACCTGGACGACACGGGTCGATATTCATTCGCCACCTCTAGGTCATGATCGAGGAAGCGGCTGCGCTTGCCAACCGCCGACGTGGTTATCACCATCTTGTCCAGCGCGCCCGACTCCATGACCTTGGTGTCGCCGGTGACCACCGGCACGCCGGCGAGCTCCGAGTACTGTCCCACCGATTTCATGGCCCTCTCCAGGACGCCGATCTCCAGTCCCTCTTCCAAGATTATCGACTGAGCCAGCGCCAGAGGCTGGGCGCCCATCACCGATATGTCGTTGATGGTTCCGCAGACCGCCAGGGAGCCGATGTCGCCTCCTGGAAAGAACAATGGCTTGACGGTATGTCCATCGGTGGTGAACACGATGTCGTCCACGACGGCAGAATCGTCAAAGGAGCGCAGAGGAACGTCGACGGTGAACTGAGGCAGGAACGGGATGATGTGGTGCGAGAGCAGCTCATGCATGAGCTCGCCCCCTGCTCCATGACCCATGGTGACGCGCTTCATAATGTCTGGTGATTCTTCCGAATGAGTTTAAACCTTCTGACCAACACCTTCGGCTTGGCTGGGGATATGGAGCACCGATACGGATCCCACGGGAATCGTCCAGAACATGGTCCTGGGACGGAGGATGTTGCAGCTCCCATGGTCCTCTGGCCGCGACGCTATGGTCGGCGGGTAGGTTCTGGGAATAACGGCGATGGGGGCCTGGGAGCGGTCGTCGGTTCGATATCCTTAAATGCTGAAACGCTCTCGCATGTGAACACGCACGGACTCGTGGGGTAGCCTGGATTATCCTTTCGGCCTTCGGAGCCGATGACGGGGGTTCGAATCCCCCCGGGTCCGCCACTCTTCCCAGCCAGTATAAGCGTTATCGAAGTCAATAACGATGGTTTCGTCGCCAAAACAGTCCAGATGGTTTCTGCGGAAATCGTTGGTGTTCGGGACCGACGGTCCTGCATACATCGCCATCGGTGTCACGATCGGTGTCTCCTTCCACGCGGGTCTCAGCTGCTTGCCGACGTTCCCGCGCTCGATGTCCGCATAGTACTTCTTGGTGATCTCAGGGCTCGAGTGGCGCAATTGCATGCCCATCGCCGGCAATCGCGACAGGTCCCCGTTGACGGTCAGGCTGCATAGGGTAGAGCGGAACATCTTGAGGGAGAAGTCCACACCAGCCTCCGCGGAGATCAGCCTCGCCAATTGCCGGAAGCGGTTCTCTGAGTAGTATCCAGTGCGCCAGTGTATGTTGGGGAACAGGTACTTCGCGTCGCTTACGCCGTTCTCCCTGAGATACTCCGCCCTCTCCTTGTCGTACGACCTGATGAGGGGCATCATGTCGGCGCGGATGAAATCGACCCAGACCCTAGATGCCCAGTTGCCTTCTCCCTTCGGATGGGAGACAAAGATCCTCTCTTTCTTGAGGTCGAGGTCCTTATACTCGGCGAGACGCAGCTCGCTGGGCCGCAGACCAGAGGCGAAGTAGATCGCACACATGCCACGGCACATCGAACCGGTCCAGCCTTCCATCCGACCGACGACCTCGAATATCTTCGCGAGATCATCGGCGCTCATGGTCCTGACAGGTTTGGGACCAGCCGACGGTATCAGAAACTCGCCCGAGCGGATCATATCGTCCATTCGCCTGTTTCCAAACGAACAGAGAAAGTCGTTAAGCAACCGAAGCCTTTGCGCCTGGGTCTCAGGGTCCAGGCGCTTGATATCATCCGCATACGCTCTGATGTCCGACTCGCCGATGTATCGAGGGTCGGTCGTGATGACATCTCCTCGAGCCTTCAGGTCCTCGAACGTCCGGGCCATGAGGTCCAGGGTCCTCTTCCTCGTCGGGGCCGTGGTCCTCCCACGCCAGACGCCTTTCTTTCGTTCCATGAAATATGGTATGCCCGCGGCGAAGGGATAGCGTCCCAGCTTCAGTGACGCCACCCCCTTGGCCGGGATTGCCTTGCGCTTTTTCGCATGGTTACCTCCGGTCCCATATCCGCGGGCGCTCAAATCAAATCGCCTCCTGAGGTGTAAGGCCGGCGGGGCGTAGTATGGAGGAGAAGATTGCTGATGGACTCCCCACCCGGCCATTGGTCAGAACGATGAGGTCGATGGCCGTTGCTGATTCGTTCTTCTTGTGGTTCAGCGTCCGTTCCATCTTCATGACCTCCTGATGTTCGCCAGGGAGCGCGTAGGCCGGGGGCGCTACCACACAACCCCCGGGGACCTCGGAACATCTCCCTGGCCGTTAAGCGTCAATGCTCGCTATTGGATGCTCTCAATCTTCGGCAGCCTTACGTGGTGGCTTACTGCCATTTGCATTCCATATTGCGGAGTGCAGAGGGGGGATAGGTGTAGTATATCATAAAGGTATCCGCATTCTGCAATGCGTACTAGGAAAGATAGTACAATTTAGCCCTATATTAATAACGGATTCGGGTTTCTGCAATGTATAGGGCGCAACTCTTCGAGGATACACAAGCGATTGGCATTATGCTTGTCCTACTCAAGGAGGGGCGAATATTTACTACAGAGCTATCAAGCAGGCTTGCAAAGGGAGCGGGCACCACGATAAGCCGGGTTAGGTCTCTGGTTGCCGAGGATTTAATCATGGAAGAAAGGGAGACTGAGTTCCCCAGGCGAAAATTCCTAGAGCTCACCCCGAAGGGAAGGGCGGTCGCGGAGAAGCTGGCGGAGATCGAGGAGATTCTGAATGGAGGAGGAGAATAAGATCCTCACGCAGTTCCCGGATCTCCCGCCGGAGTTCGGTCATGGCCTCATCCACGCTCACTTCGAGCACCCCCTACATCCCCTGCACCAATCCCGCTTAGGCGGCTCAGGAGGTATGCTAAGCAGCATGGACACCTCGGCCGCCGTGGCCGTTTCTACACTGTCAAGGATCTAATCGAGCAGGTATACCCCGAGGCAGGTCTCTCGATTCCCTGAGCCGACCCACTGCTCCAGGCGATCACGTGCCGTTCTGATGGTCTTCTCTAGACGGATGCCATACTCCATGATGGCGTGGGTAGTAATGCAACGTTATAACCGGTCCGGGGGGAGGTGGCCGAAAATCACTCTAATATGCTGGTAGAATAGTCGGAACTGGCCAGTTCAAAAAAACGGGTGAAGGCAACCGAAAGTGAATGAAAAATGCCTTAGGTGATTAGCTAATAATTATATACAGAACTAATTATTCATAAATCATTATGAGCTACATAGTTGATTCAGATGGGGTCTGCCCACACTGCAATAAGTCCGTTCATTTCAAGGACGCTGAAGGATATTGCCTTTTTCCAGAGGATGAACTTCTCCGTCCATACAATACAAAGATGATGGTTACTGGCTGGGGAGGAACGAGTGGAAAACATATTACTATCAACGTTTCCCGATGTCCAAGCTGCCAGAGGCCGGTCATCAGTTTAGACATTGAAGATGATGGCAAAGTCACAACTAGGCTGGCATTCCCATTCACATCTAGCAGGCGGGCCCCTTGCGAAGTCCCCGAAGATATTGCTAAGGATTTCAACGAATCGGCTATGGTGCTTCCATATAGCGAAAATGCTAGCGCCGCACTTTCGCGTCGTTGCTTGGAAAGGATGTTGAGCGACAAGGGTTATTCCAAGTCTAAATTGAGTGGAAAAGTCGAAGAAGCCCTAAAGGGACTTCCATCAGACTTACGACTCCAGCTCGATGCAGTAAGGGAGGTTGGTAATTTTGGCGCTCATCCGATCAAGGACGAAAATTCGGGATCCATAGTGGAGGTTGAACCTATGGAGGCTGAATTTATATTAACCGTACTTGAACAGCTATTTGATTACTACTATGTGCTACCGAAAAAAAGCCGGGAAACAATCGATGAGATGAATAGCAAATTGGTGAGTATGGGTAGAAGTCCCCTCAAGAGCTGAGCATTTCATCAGTGGAAGTTAATCTACAGTTAGTGAGTGCTCTTTTCTACTAACTCCGGACATGAACCATTGGGCGGCGCGAAGCTTCCATGCGGGTTCCGGGCAAGATCTCGCCGCGCCGCCCTTATTCCTCATACATTACCGGAAACTAATCGGCTTATACAAAAGCCAGTTTGTTCTCAGTGTCATCGGCAGACCTAGAAGCGGTTCTTATTACAATTCGGTTTTTCAAATCAATGGCCTTATTACCACGGAACGGAAGAATGGCGCTGATTGCGCATATTTTCGGGCCTGCGCCGAGGGCGCCAACTGTGGTCGAGATGTCTGTCGATATCAAGGAGAAATGGTCCTTAGTCGGTTTCAGCGCCGTGGAAAATACCTATAGGACCTATAGGACTAATAGGTCCCAAATTATCTTTTGTTGAATTATATATCTATGGGCCCATGGCGTCCGATCTGTCTGACCATCCTACCAATGTTGGAGGGGTTTACGCTAAGATTCTCAAGCTGCTCTGGTCGGGGGAGCCTGTTCCATCAGATGAACTCAGGGACCATGTCGGCCAACCCGAATGGGCCCGGCGGACCAGGGAGCTGAGAAATGAGTTCGGTTACCCTATCAACGTTTTCATTGACCGGGGTACAACCTATTATCAGCTCACCGGCCACATGCCGTTATTCGCCACCAGGCGAAGGCCGTATTTCTCAAAAGCCGATAAGAGCGTGATACTGCGTCGAGGCGGTCCCAAATGTGCCATATGCAAATTGAGGGCGAACGGCAGCAGCATGGAGGATGTGGAACAAACCCTCATGTGGGACCACAGGATCCCGTTCGATAAGCTAGGCGATACCGTTGCATCGAACGGCCAACTTCTATGCCGTAACTGCAACAACCTCAAAAAGCAAGCCTGTGGAACGTGCGTTCAGGAGGGATGCGACGGCTGCCTGTTCGCATATCCTGAGAAGTCTGCGAATATTGTGGTGATAGAACTGGACGATGATGCTTTGGCGAGAGCTAAGAGCGAGGCCGCACAACAGGGCATCACGGTCCAAGAGGTCATTTCCAAGCTCATCAAGAGGCACACCCTTCCGGTGAAGGTGGAAACAGGTTCGTGGACGTTCCGTTAATCTCTCCTGAGCCCCTTCAACACGGCCTTTGCCACGTGGTATGCGAGCTTGGGCGGGACGGAGTTTCCGATCATACGGGCGATCTCGATCTTACTGCCCTCGAACACAAAGTCATCGGGGAACGTTTGGAGCCGGGCGGCCTCTCTATAGGTGATGGGGCAATCCTCGCTTGGGTGGAGGTAACAACCCTTCTCCGGCTTGTAGAACTCCGTTCGAATGGTGAGGGACGGTTTATCCCACTCCATGCGGCCGAACACGTCCGTACTGCCCGTTTTCTTCTTGAGCCAACATTCCGGGCATATGTCGGGGCGTTTCCTGACCAGATCGAACCGATTGCCGCCGGGAGGAATGCAACGGTAGCGTTCCAGAGATTTGGGGGTCGGATTCCTGCCGATATGCAGGTTCTCGCCCGTCGGCTTAGGGGGAAGATCGCCAATAGCGTCCCTGACGGTCTTTCGTTCCTTGGTGGGGCCCGGCAAGGCCGGATAGAAATCCAGGGCCCCTATTATGAATCCCCTGGTCCTCTTCTGTGGGACACCATACATTTCCGCCTTAAGGACGCCCGACACTACATTGTAGCCCAGTTCTTCGGCTTTCTTGACAATGAGAGGATATTCCTTGGAAGTAAGGAGTTGCGGAACGTTCTCGACAATGAACGCTCTGGGCATCGAATCCTCCACCAGTCGGAAGTAATGCTGCCACAGCTTGTTCATGCTGATATGATTCTGCTGCATGACCTCGGATGCCGACATCTTACCCAGCGGTGAGAAGCCTTGACAAGGCGGCCCTCCCACGATAAGTTCCGGTCTTTCTGGCAGCCGTTCCAGGTCGGCAATGTCGCCGCAGAACACAGGATGATGGAAGTTGGTCTCATAGGTCTTGCAGGCCGTTTTGTTGAGGTCGGCCGCATAGACGGACCTAAAACCGGCCTGCTCGAATCCCAGGGCCAGGCCGCCGCATCCACAAAAGAGATCGGCGATCCTGACGGCCCCCTGGGCGCCGTCCAGCTCCGGCCTCGTTCTCAGCCGGAGGTACTCGTATTCGAACGCAGATTGGGCGTCCAGGATTTTGCTGGCATCGGAGACTGCGATGGCGTCCTCTCTCCAGCCGCACGCTGTTTTTACCCTTCTGACAGCCTCGTTCGAGCGGTTGAAGAGGTAGAGCTATGGTGAGTCGGTGAATCTGGCAATTGTTGAAGTCCTGCTAATCATTCGGTTCGGCCACCAGGTCGATCATCCTTGATGGAGCACGTCGCCTTCTTTCTGGATCATTGGCAATCCTTGAGCTCGCTCCCAAGGCACCAAGGCATGATGGTCCTTGGATATAAGATGCTCGAGCCTCTCTTCATCGCCATTCCATCGGATGGTGATTTTCGACCCAATAGTGACCGTAGCGTTCGAAATGATCGGTATTTGACAGGCTTCGTAAGCGTGCATTCTCGTCCATGCCTAATGTTCGCAGCCATGGAGCGGTTGAAGTGCCAAGCCGGACCGTGATGATGCCTCTGGTCGTATTTGGACTTTGGAGGTGGTGAAATGACCAACACCACCATCATCGCGGTATTCTCAACAAGACATCGAAGAAGTCGGCTGGCAGACGGCTTTACACTAACAACGTGGTGGACCATGAGCGCCTGTTCGAGCCGGTGAGCCGCATCAAGGGCCCGTTCATGGTGACCTATGATAGGTCAGAGGAGATCGCCCAGTTCTGCGATATATATGGTCTAGAGTATCGACGGATAAGAATGTCCGGGACCCACCACATAGAACGTTACGAGTATATCATCTGCAATGACTTCGGATGGTTTGACATCTGAAATCGATCACATAGTCCTCATCGCTTCCGCTGCCGTATCGACCACTCCTTCTTACCACCTCTAGCTGGTTTGGACGGCATTCCGCGGCCTTTAGCACGTCTAGGAGTCCTCTTCTCTGCCGCCACCGCCGTCGGCCTGCTAACGGGCACGGAAGCGGCCCCTGCGGCCTTCTTCCTGGATGTCCGAGGCTGCGCCTTGCTCAACGGCTCGATGCCCATGTAGACCTCCGACGCCTGGTTGATGGCCATCTTGCCATTGGACTTGTACGACAGCCGGGCGATGTGCGACTTCGACCAGTTGCGCTCGACCGAGCGCAGCGCCGCTTCCCCGGTCAGTCCCTTCCCCTTGCCGCCGGTGAAGAGCTTGTGATCCTCTTCAGCCATCTTCATGGCCTCTCTGTCGGTAGGCCTCCTCCATCGTTTGCTCTTTTGGTCGAACACCAGGCAGTTCCAGTAACATCCCGACAGTCCAGGCGTGTCCGTCCGGGCTTGCTGTTCTGCGACGGTGAGGGATTCCTCGATCCCTGGGATGTTGGACTTCGCGAGGATCCCCCGGCGGGACATGTCCTTATCTCTCAACGCGTGCACGACCTCATGTGTGACCGTCGTCTGTGCGAACGCGTTATCGTGATCGACGGCGATCCGGTTCTGTGCGGCTTCATATGTCCCAGCCGCCTTGTGCGTTCGTGGGTAAACATGTATCTTGGTCCCGGCCCGCCCTAGCGTGATGAGCTCCTCGTTCGTGAACGCCTTTATGAGGTTCCGTCGTACCTTCGCTTCCTCGCCCACAGTGGCTGTAACGGGGATCTTGGCCAGCGCTGCGCGCTGGGCATTTGTCCCGAGGCCGTTGGTGTTTCGTTTCGGCTTGCCGGGAACGTCGATGTCCTCGATGTCGCATGAGCCTGGATCGATCCACCACGCCGCCGCCTGCTCCGGCTTAACCTTCGCTGGCAACACTGTCTCAGCGCGAGTGATGTAATCTTTCCAACCCCGGCTTGCCTTGCGATGAGTGCGTAGATTGGACCACTTCTTGAACCAACAGTGTGGACGATTGTTAGCAAAGGGGTTAGTCTGGACTATCTACTCCGTCGTCCTAATCGCCATTGACGTTGATAACGGCGAAGCTGGCCGTGAAGAATTCTGAATCCCTCAGACTCGCTACCCCCCACCAGTTTGAAATATCTACTCGCCTCACATTGTGATAGATATGCTCGTCCCCCTGACAATTCTCCTTTTCGCTATATTGCTCATCTACCTGGGAGCGCGTTGGCTGGTGGAAGGAGCGTCCGAACTGGCCGCTCATTTCGGGGTAAGTCCAATGGTGATCGGACTGACGATAGTGGGGATCGGCACCTCGGCCCCCGAACTGATGCTGGCCATAGTCTCGGGGTTGGAAGGAGTGAGCTCGATATCGGCTGGCAACGTCTTCGGCGCTAACATAGCGAACGCGACTTACATTCTGGGAGCCTGCGCGATCGTATACCCGCTATTGGTGAAGTTCGAGGAGATCCGGCGGGAAGCGATATTCATGTTAGCGGCCCTGGCAGCCACGGCCGTCATGGCCGTTGACGGCACCATCTCCAGGCTCGAGGGTGCTCTCCTCATCCTCATCTTCATCATCCTATTGGCATTGACGCTTCGCTCCCTGATGTGCTGCCGACCCAGTCGAGAGGTGGTGGAGGAGTTCGAGTCCGCACGTCCGAAGGTGAAGCCCATCTTCGTCAGCACCCTCTACGTGGTCATCGGGATCCTGACGCTGGTGCTGGGCACCGAGCTGGCCGTCGACTCGGCCACGGAGATCGCCATGATATTGGGGGTGAGCGAGTTCATCATCGGTCTTACGGTTATCACCTTCGGCACCACCACTCCAGAGTTGGCATCCAGCCTCCTCGCCTCGTTGAGAGGGAATTCCGACCTTGCACTGGGCAACATAATAGGCACCATATTCACCAATACCACCCTGGTCCTGGGCTCCAACTCCATCATCGTCCCCCTGGCGATCTCAGAGGGGCAATTCGTCTACGGGGCTCTGGCTCAGGTGCTCATAGGGGCGCTCCTGCTGGGGGTGGCATACAGGAAGAGATGCTTGAGACGCTCGATAGGCATTATGTTCGTGCTGCTGTATGTCGCATACCTGCCTCTGGTGCTTCTCTCATCATGACAGCAAAAATAATGAATCAAGGGGATACTCCAGTCTCATATGCCCTACACGGAGAAGAAGTTCAGCGAGCTGCTGGTGGGCGATGTCGCCGCCAAGCTGGTGCAGACCGCGGCCACGGTGGGACCGAAGGCATCGATCAGGGAGGTCATCGAGAAGATGATCGCAAATCCCCTGTCACGCAAGGTCTATGTCGTGGATGAACAAGGCCGGTACATCGGGACGGTGAACACCGAGACGATCCTGCGCCTTATCGGCTACCGTGTGGGCGTGAGAAAGGATGGTGGCATATCGTTCATGAGATTCCTGCTCGATGCCCTCAAGGAGGAGGCAGGCCATATCATGGTGAAGGGCAGCACGGTCTGCAAGGATACGAAGCTCACCACCGCCCTGGACATCATGGTCAACGAGCACCTCAATGACCTACCGGTCGTGGATGAGAACGGAGTGCTCATCGGGGAGCTGAACAGCCTGGAGCTGTTCGAGGAGGGCAAGATCCTTTTCGATGCGGAACCAGGGGCTTGATCACCGGCCACGCTTCATCCTGAACTCTCTTCCTCTCGAGGGGTCTCCTCGGACGCTTCCTTAGGGGCCTCTCCCTCTTCGCAACCCTTCATGCCTTGCCTGAGACCATCTCCGAAGCCTGATACAAGTTCCAGTCCTATCCTTAGGACCATTCCTACGGCCACTCCGGCCCTTTCTGCGACCTCGTTGATATATCCCTTCCCTTCTTGCATGCCATCAACATCGCCCGCATGATATTTGATGGTTGATGCCCGGCCTCGCCGGCCCCTAACGGGCGGCCGCCTGCTCGGGGAGCACATGCTCCGGCGCCAATCCAGTAAGCTGCACGCTCTTCCGGTACAGCGCCCTGCGGGCCGTGGCGTCGTAGGCCTGCCCATCCGCCCTGGTCTCTCGCCGCCTGTCGAAGAAGCGGCCGGTCAGGCCATCCAGGGACGGGGAGGTCGCCAGGAACCTCAATGAATCGGCCCCCTCTTGCACATCGCCGCGTGGCCGCGTTCCCGATTCCCTCACCATCTCGGTATCGAGGAGGGTGCCTGGATGGACCGCGTTGACGGTTATGGAGGTGTCGCCGAGCCTCTCCGCCAGCTCGATGGTGAACATCACAAGGGCCAGCTTGCTCCGTCCATAGGCGTCCCACGGGTCGTAGCCCCTCTCCATCATCAGGTCATCGAGGTCCACCCTGCTTTGCCCCAGCGATGCCACGTTGACTATCCGCGAAGGCTCTGCGCGGCGCAGGTTGGGCAGCAGGAGGTGGGAGAGGAGGAACGGCGCCAGATAGTTCACGGCCAACCTCAGCTCGTGACCGTCATGGCTCAACTCCCTTCCCGCCCCCTGGGGCCCCGTACCGATGCCAGCGTTGTTGATCAACACGTCAATGTCGTCGCCCTCCAGCCGGGAGGCCAGCCAGCGAACGTCGTCCAGCGAGGAGAGGTCCGCGTTGTAGTATCGCAGCCTGTCGTTGCCCGTGGACTCCGCGATCTCCTCCATCGCGACGGCTCCCTTCTCGGCGTTCCGCCCATGCATCAGCACCGTCGCACCCATGGCGGCCAGGTCATGGGCGGTCCGCTTGCCTATGCCATCGGTGGAGCCCGTGATCAGCACGGTCTTGCCAGCAATATCGCTCATGCCCTGTCGTTTCGTTCCCGCCGGTAGTTCAAACTGTCGCCACCGCCGGACACGTCGCTTCTTCCTCCGGCCCCGCCGAGCGATCGCGCCAGGCGGTGAGCGCCTGACCCTCGATCTCGTTCAACGGTCAGTCGGCAAGGTTCTCGGGATTCAGGGGCGACAGCTCCTCCACGACGAAGCGGCCGTCCTTTCGAACGAGCACGTCATCGAAGTAGATCTCCCCGCCTCCCCACTCCGGGGTTTGGATGAGCACCATGTCCCAGTGCACCGCGGAGCGGTTGCCGTTGAAGGCATCATCGTACGACGATCCTGGCGTGAAATGTATGGAGCCCGCGATCTTCTCGTCGAACAGGCGGTCAAGCATGGGCCTGGTGATGTAAGGGTTGACGCCGATGGCGAACTCGCCGACGTAGCGGGCGCCTTCGTCGGTGTCGAGGATGCGGTTCAACGCATCGGTGTCCGACGACGTCGCCCTGACTATCCTTCCGTCGCGGAAGGTCAACTCCACGTCATCGAACACCTTGCCGTCGTAGATGGTGCGAGCGTTGTAACGTATGACCCCGTTGACGGAATCTCGGACGGGAGCGGTATATACCTCGCCATCGGGCAGGTTCATCTCCCCCGCGCACTTGATGGCCGGGATGCCCTTGATGGAGAACGATAGGTCCGTTCCAGGGGATACCAGGCGGACACGGTCGGTGCGGGCCATAAGGTCGACCAGGCGGTCCATCGCCGCAGACATCTTGCCATAGTCGAGGGTACAGGTCTTGAAGTACAGCTCCTCGAAACCGTCACTGGACATCTCCGCCTGCTGGGCCATGGAGCGCGTAGGCCATCTGAGCTTCACCCAACGGGTCTTGGGAACCCTCCAATCGCTGTGAACGGGTTTCCACCAATGTTTCTTGTACAGCGCCAGCCGGTCAGATGGCACGTCCGAGGTCTCGGTGATGTTCTCGAAGCCCTCGATGCAGATGTAGGCCTGAGCGCTCTTCATCTTATGCAGCTCGATCTCGCCGGTCAGCCGCATGGTGTCCTCGTCGGATCCCTTGAAGAAGCTCCTCAGCACCCTCCAGGACTTCTGCGACACGAGGGGCACGCCGCCGGCCGCATATACCTTCTCCAGCAGCGCCTCCACCATCTCGTCTGGGGTGTCGAACGTCTCGATATAGATGACCTCTCCCTTCCGCAGCCTTATCGAATGGTCGATAAGGACGTCGGCCAGACGGTTCATTCTCGGATCGCGCATGATTCCCCCAACTGGCCCCTTGCCTATTAATAAGCTGTTCGAGGGCGCCGACCGAAACGGTGAACTGCTTCTACGCGATGTAGCATGCATGAGCGTCCCCGGGGCGACCTTGGCCGGGCAGCTGGAGAGGCAGTCCGGCTGGCTGACAGAGCACTGGAGGTGGCTCCTGGACACCCGGGTCCTGCCATATCTTCCACCCATCCCCTCGGCGCTGGACGTCGGCAGCGGCCCCGGCGTCGTGGCGGCATCTCTGTCCGACAGGCTGAACGTCACGTGCCTGGACATAGATCCCGAGGCCACCGCGAAATGCCGTTCCAGAGGTCTTCGTTCCATTCGCGGCGACGCCCATGCACTGCCGTTCCGTGACCGGTCCTTCGACATCGTTCAATGCTCCTTCCTGTTGATGTGGCTGCATGACCCCGAGAGGGCCCTGGGAGAGATGCTCAGGGTCTCCCGCCACGCGGTCCTCTTGCTTGCGGAACCGGACCACGGAGGCCGCATCGATCATCCGGAACCCCTCCATCCTCTCAAGGACCTCATGGTCGAGAGCCTCCGGGCGGAAGGCGCGGATCCGCACATGGGGCGAAGGCTCAGGGCATTATGCTCATCATGCGGCGTCGACGCCGAGGTAGGCGTCCATCCTGGATCATGGGACCTTGAGCGCACCAGGAGGGAAGCGGGAGGGGAATGGGATTGGATAGAGGGTACGGCCGGAAAGAGCGCGGAGCCTCTCCGTGACGCATGGCATGCTGCCTTGGCCGGCGGGACGCTTTACACCTTCACACCCGTCCTCTACGCCCTGATCGTGAAGAGGTAGTCATTGCCCGTCGAGCCCGTACTCCCCTTGCTGGCGAGCGAGAGGGCAGCCTCCGCCGCAGGTGTCCCGCAGCCCGCATTCCACACATTCCCCGTCGAGATACTCGCGTTCGCGGATGGAGCGGCAGAGGTCGTGCTCCCATATGTCGTCCCAGCGGTCGGTAAGCACATTTCCGACCGGAACATAGAAGCTCTGGCATGGCAGCACGGTGCCATCCGGCTCCACAGCCATGTTCAGGGAGCAGGCGGTGCACTGCTTGATGCCAAGGCCCAGGTTGATGGGGTTTAGCTGACAGTATGGTGTGGGCGTGTACCAGGTCATCCTGGCCCCCGCATCATCGGCGATCTCCTTCAGGCGGAGCAGCACCTCCGTCATCTCGTCGGGGGAGATGCCTTCGGCCTCCTTCCCCTTACCTGAGCGTATGAGGCCGTTGAAGGCGATGTTCCTCACCCCCTTATCGATGAGGAATCGCATGGTCCCTTCGATGTCTGGCAGGGTGGAGCGCATGATGGTGGTGTTCGTGCTGACGTAGAGGTCCCCGGCCAGCGATGCCTCCAGCCCTCTCACGGTCTCCTCCCACGCACCCTCGTCGCACACCAGGCGATCGTGCGTTTCCGGCCGGTGGGACAATACGGTTATCTGCACATGGTCCAGGCCGGCCTTCACCAGGCTGTCGACGAGGCCGGGTCGGGACAGCATCCTCCCATTGGTCACCAGGCCCGCCACCTGGCCGTTCGCCTCGGCACGTGCTATCAGGTCGCCTAGGAACGGGATGAGCGTGGGCTCTCCGCCCGTGAACACGATATGGGGAACGCCATACTTCCACAGCCGGTCGATGACCTCCTTCCACTCCTCCGACGTGAGCTCCCGAAGCTCCCTTGGCTCATTGTAGCAATGTCCGCATCGATTCTGGCAGCGGTATGTGAGTATCAGGTCCATGCGGTAGGGGGCCGGGAAATCGTCCGCTCCGATGGTGGCCGACTCGGAGCCTATGATGTCCATCAGCTCCGTGTCGCCATTGACGAATCGAACGATGCGCTCCCTCACTTGTCGGTAATGCTCCGCCGCGGTCGCCGCGTCCAGATGGCGGTACATGCGCATCATGTGCTTCACCGCCTGCTTCTCGCTCTTTCCCTCCAGCATGCATCTGGCATATTCCAGCGCGGTGCCGTTGAGCTCGACCAGGCCGGAGGCGTCGACGATCAGGATACCACGGTGGGCGGAGTCCACCCTAAGGTGGAAGCGATGATGGGACAGCTCCCCTTCCCCGTCATAGCGATATGCGCCGGGCTCCAGCCTTGCCCCGGTAAGCTCGGCCCATCTCTCCTTCAGCCCCATCACCGTCCACCCCCGGCGCATGCGCATGCACAGGCACATGCACACGCACAATGGCACGAGCGGCCGCCAGTCGACACCCTGGTCCCTGCCGCGGGAGAAGGCCTTGGAGCGGTCTGGCCTACCACGTCCTGGGCCAGGCCGCGCATGTCGTTGACCAGGTTCTGGCTGGTGGTCCTCACCCTATCGACATAGCCTTTGGCCATGTCCCCGACGGGCGGCAAACCGCCGCCGCCTGTCGATGGACGCGGATGGCCGATGAGGATGGGCAATGGCAGGATGTCCCTCCCCATCCTCCCCTGGTAGTCCGGGTCGAGCATCATCCACTCGTTCCTCTCCTTGAGCACGTGGGCGAACTCCTCAGGCGTCCCCGCATCCTTCACCTGCTGCCACGCCTTCTCTGCGATCCCCTCGTAATATCTTCTCGTGGCATCCAGGTCGAAGCCCTTGAGCTTCTTCGAGGTCTCGTTGATCAGCTGAACCAGGGCATGGCGCAGTAGAACGCGGTCCAGCGTACCGTCCGCGGTGATCGCGAGCATGTAGTTCGTCTCATACTCATGCTCTCCCCTGTCCACAAGGCGCTGGAGCTTCATCAGTCTCTCGTCCGACAGGACCTTCACCATGCCCTTCCTCTCCAGTCCGAACAGGATCATGGTCGCGACCATCTCCAACGGCCTTTCCGCCACCACCGCGGCCTCGACAGCCGTCAGGTCGCGGCGTGGTCCTGCCCCCACCACGTTCATCTTCGGCTCGAAGTAGTCCTCCCGCCGCCTGTTGGCGGATCGCGCGCTGACGATGACGATCCCGATGATGGCGGCGATGATGATGAGGGGCATCAACAGGCAGATCAGTTCTCCGAGATCGCCAAGAAGATCGCCCTGGGGCGGATCGAACACCACGTCCACATAATGCTCCGGGAATCCTACGCCCACGTCATATGCTCCAGAGGCCTGCTGTGAAGGAGGGACGTTGATGAACTGCCAGCTGGCGGCCAGGCGCCCGGTCGCTTCATCCACGTAGATGGGGTCGAACGGATCGCTCTCGAGCCACAGGACCTCTGACCTGTTGCTCATGCCCTCGGGCAGCAGAATGGTCACGTTCATCCTGGCCGTCGGGCCGGTCTGGAACTCCTCCGAGAACCAAGTGGGCCTGACGACCACGCCGGCGGTGCCTTCCCGCATCTCATTGCGATACACCATCTGGGGGTTGTTGACGTGGAACTTGAGTTCGAACTCTCCGGCAGAAACGATCTCGTTCATGGTGTCCTCATCGAACTCCACCGCTACGCCCACGTCGATGAACGGCGACTCCCTGATGTCGGTCAGCCGCCTTTCCTCCCCTCCGACCACGATGGTCGCTGTTGCGGTGAGCAGGTTATAATGTTCGTTAGGCAGCCCTATGTCCACTCCGTCCAGATAGGTGACGTTACCGAAGGAGAACGTGTAATTAAGGTCGACGCTGCCATCCTTATTTACCGTAACGAGCAACCGCTCGTCGTCCAGGGTGAAGGAGATGTCCTGCGCGGAGGCCGTACCCGCCAGGGGACCGGCGGCAAGCAACACGGCGACGATCGACAGGGCGGCCATGAGGTAACGGTGGCTCACCACTTAGGCGCCTCCTCGAGCGCGTAGACGCTGCCACAATACGGGCAGGTGACCACCACTCCCCCTTGAACCACCTTGAGGTCCTTGTCCTCCAGGGGAGCGCCGCATGAGCGGCAGGTCAGCCGTTTCTGCTCCAGCTGGCCGGAGCCCCCCATCTTCACGTTGAAGGTCTGACTTATCAACCTGGGTCGTGACGCCTCGATCCTCTCGCTGCGGTAGAGGAAGAAGAACAGAATGGCGGCGACACCTAGCATCGCCACCCCGGTGACGATGTTCTCTATGCCAGATGCGATCATGAAGATGCCGCCCATCAGGATCAGGAATATGGCCAGGATCAGGACGAGGACGTAGGCGATCCGATTCATCTCGTTCATTCTATGCTCGTGTGAGGTATTTTATATTGTCATCGGAAGGAAGCCCTGCCATATTGGGCCCGGTGTCGACGCAGCAGCGACGAGAGCCATGTCGATGCGCCGCGGTCGATGGGCGCCTCCTCATCGCATCTGGGGCATCGCGTCATCCCGCATCCTCCGATCGCCGATGGGCATCCCAGGCATGCCAGCCCTCTTCCGCCGATGAGGTCGTAGTGGTGGCCGCATGCTGGGCATGTCGTCCACCGGCCGCCTTGCCCCGGAGGAGGGCCCCCGTCGCCGCTTCGCGTCCTTCCATACTCGCCTTGGGATGCGCAAGTCATCACCATCTCCTTCACGTGGTCAAGGGGCATTCCCCTATGAAGGGAGCAGGAACACATCATGACATAGCCCCCTCCATCCATGCATCCCTCCAGGTATCTCCTGGTCTCAGCCCTTATTGCCTCAAGCGGGCCAAGGAGCAGGGTGGTGAAGGCGTTCACCCCTCCCATGATGCATGTCTGGCCGCCCCATCGCCGCTTGGCTTCGACGAGGTCGTTCCCCTCGGCGAACTGGAAACCGACGATCCCGGTGTCCAGCGAGGCCTCCAACAGGGCGGACCCAGGGCCGCTGGAGAACAGGCCGTGAGGGTGGAAGACGGTGGGCAGCCCTTCCTTTCGTACGGTGTCGACGACCGCCCGCAGGCCTGGCAAGGTGTGCCGCTCGAACACTTCCCCTCCAAGGATATCGGGGTTGTCGGTCGCGGCCGCCACGAACATGGCGGTGTTGACGCCGGCCCTGCATAGGGCGGAGCATAGGTCTTTGGTCAGGTCCACCGAGAACCGCACGGTCTTGAGGAAGACGTCCGGATCGCTGACCATGTCCAGGGCCAGGGTGTCGAGCCCTCTCAGTATGCCCGCCTTGGTGAGGGGCCCTTCCACGTTCCCCAGTATGGCCACTTCCCTGCCGATGCGTCGGTCGACGAGGCCATACGACCTGACGATGTTGGAAAGGGGCGCGTCGCGAGAAGCGTCCGGAAGTTCAGCATCATCCACCTTCTCGGGGGAATCGAACGGGGCCCTGATCACCGACGGTATGCCGTATGGAGGGAACATGACCTCTCCTCCCAGCATCTCCACCTCCATCCCGCAGTATTGGATGCTGCCAACCACTGCATCGTGGCCAAGCTCTCGCTGCGCTGCCACAACCGAGCGTGCCGACAGCTCGGCGTCGAAGGCTCCCGCGCACACCTCCGGAGTGCCAAGGCCGGCAACGTCCAGCCCGAGGGTGAGGTCCCGAAGGAATACCGGCACACGGTCTGGGACGCCCCTTTCCAGGGCCACTGTCATCCGCTCTCGGGGAGTCATGAGCCGGCCTCCGGCGATGGTCCAGGTCTGAGAACGATCATGGACATGGGAACCAACCCTCGATGCTGCCATGAGGTCGGCCGATAATAAATGTCACCTGCCTGACGGGAGAGGAGCATCGAGGTCTGCATCAGCGAGTTTTGGCGAACAATACATAATCAGATAGCGTGATGGCGTACCGATGCGAACGGCCAAGCTGCTGCTGAGGATACCGGGCAACTGGATAGGCGAACTGTCCGTCAGGTGCAACGCCTCCATCAAGGTTCTGAGGTGCGTGCCCTCCGACACGAACACAGGCCGCGGCCTGCTGCGGATAGATATGCCCGACGAAGAGGACGACCGTTCGCTGGAGGACATGATCAAGGCCATCAGTCCGGACTGCCATGTGAACCTGGCCACGATCGGGCCGGGAAAGCACATAGCCACGGTGACAAACAACGCCTGCCTGATATGCAATCTGCTCAACGAGGCGGACTGCTTCCTTGACTCGGCGGTATCCCAGCCCGATGGCAAGGTGGCATGGACCGTTATAGCGCCACGCTCGGACAACATTGGCCGGCTCATAGCGAGGCTGAAGGAGATGGGATGCGAGGTGGAGATGCTCGGATTGCGGGACCAGGAGGAGGACGGGCCGCTGACATATCATCAGGAAAAGGTGCTGAGGACCGCGTATGATCTAGGCTATTACGACATTCCCCGCACCGCCACCCTCGCCGACCTCTCCAACAAGCTCGGCATGGCCCGCTCGACCATCGACGTTGTCCTCCGGAGGGCGGAAAGGCGCCTTATCAGCAAGCATATAGGCAGGTAGAGGCGAACATATTCGCCAATAGTTTATCGATGGCCGAGGACAATGAGCGCTCATGGGACTGAGCACGACCCTCATCTTCGGTGTAACATTGCAACATGACGTACCGATCCGCCGCCCAGTCCGAGGGGGGAGTCTGTTCGCTTATCCTCGGTCGACTCCTACCTTGTCCTCCTCCATTGCTCGAACGATCGCGTGATGAGGCTCCCCCTGAAACCTTTTACCTGACAAGAGGCGATTGAACATGGCCGGTGGAACGGAACGAGTGGCCATCTCGGCGACGGGAACGAGCGTAGATGAGGAGATGGACCATCACTTCGGTCGTTGTGGCTATTTTGTGATAGCGGAGGGCAAGAACATATACGTGGTGGAGAACCCCGCTCGGGACGCCGCGGAGGGGGCCGGGCTGAAGGCGGCCCAGCTCATGATGGACCTTGGAGTGACGATGGTCATCACCGGAAGCCTTGGGCCAAAAGCGACGCAGGCGCTCGACGAGGCAGGCATCCGCCATCATGTTGGCGCCTCAGGCAAGGTCTGCGATGTGCTGCAACGCTACCGGGAAGGCCGACCGGGGCCTTCGGCCGGCATCGATCAGGCCTGATATAGACCAGAGGGATCGAGATGATAGTCTGTATACCTACTGAGGGAGGCCGCGGAATGGAAGAGACCGTATGCCAGCATTTCGGAAGGGCTGCAACGTTCACGCTGTATGACCTTGCAACGGGCGAGGTCAAGGTGCTCGAGAACCGAAGCGAGCATATGGGCGGTGTCGGAACGCCTCCCGAACAACTGCAGAAGGAGAACGTCAACATCGTCCTTGCCGGGGGTCTTGGGCCGAAGGCCATCGATATGTTGAACGGCTACGGCATCGATGTCTACGTCGGAGCCAGCGGAACCGTTCAGCAGACGATCGAGAGCTGGAAGGACGGGGTGCTGGAGAAGGCCGACAGGAACAACGCTTGCCGCGACCATGCCCATTGAACACCGTCCGGGGCCATCGTCGATGCCCGGGAGCGGTCCATGAGGATAGCCGTTGCCAGCGGGAAAGGCGGGACCGGCAAGACACTGGTATCCGTCAATCTCTCCACCGTGGCCGGAGTCGACCTGGCCGACCTGGACGTAGAGGAGCCGAACGCGTTCTTGTACTTCGGGGATGCCCCCTACACCACGTTTCCGGCGTCAAGGCCGGTCCCATCCATCGATGAGGGCATCTGTGATATGTGCGGGGAGTGTGCCAGGGTATGCGCGTTCAATGCCCTCGTCCGACTGCCCCAGCGCATCAAGGTCCATGAGGAGCTCTGCCATGGGTGCGGGGCGTGCGTCATCCTGTGCCCCTGCAAGGCGATCACGGAGATGGACCATGAGGTCGGGTGTCTGGTCAGATCCGTTTCGGGACGACGGCACCTGGTCTATGGGCGCCTCAAGATAGGGGAACCAAATGCCATCCCATTGCTGAAGGCCGTCAAGGAGTCCCTTCCCCAGGGCAGGACCGTGGTCATGGACTGCCCCCCGGGAACCTCCTGCAACATGGTGGAGGCGGTGAAGGGAAGCGATTATGCCATCATGGTGGCCGAGCCGACACCCTTCGGGGCCCATGACCTCAACCTTGCCCTCGATGTTCTGGAGCAGTTGAAGGTCCCGCATGGGGTGGTGATCAACAAGGCCGGCATGGGCGGCGTGGACATCGGCTCCATCTGCGCCTCCCGCGACGCCGTTGTCCTTGGCTCCATACCGTTCAGGCGGGACATCGCGTGGCGGCATGGCCAGGGAGCGCTGCTGGTGGAAGAGGCAGGGGATCGAAAGATGTTCCATGATCTTTGGGCGGCGGTGATGCGAGAGGTGAGCAGATGAAGGAGGTGGTGGTGCTAAGCGGCAAGGGCGGCACTGGGAAGACCACGATCACGGCCGCCCTCTCGCGGCTGGCCGCCGGAGCGGTGCTCGCCGACTGTGACGTGGACGCCCCCAATCTGCATCTCCTAGTCCATGGGAGACGGGTCGAGGAGCACGATTTCATCGCCTCCCGCGTCGCCCTTCTGGATCCCGAGCGATGCGACCGCTGCGGCCTGTGCAAGAAGATATGCCGGTTCGACGCGGTGTCGATGGGGGAGAGCCCTTCGATAGATGCCCTATCCTGCGAGGGCTGCGACCTGTGCGCAAGGATGTGCCCTTCCAATGCCATAACGATGGTGGACAAGGTGTCTGGAAGATGGATGGTAACGGATACTCCCAACGGCATGCTCTTCCATGCTCGTCTGGGGCCGGGGGAGGGCAACTCCGGAAAGCTGGTCAATCTGTTGAAGCGCCGGGCGAGGAGGCATGCCATCGGATCCTCGGCGCCCTTGCTGCTGATCGACGGGCCTCCAGGGATAGGATGCCCGACCATAGCGGCCCTCTCCGGCGCGGACATCGCCTTGCTGGTGGCCGAACCCACGCGTTCGGGAGGCGTCGACCTCGAGAGGGCCCTGTCCTTATGCAGGCAGATGGACGTCCAGCCGGTACTGGCCATCAACCGATGGGACCTCCATCCCGAGGTGGCCGAGGAGATGGAGGTCTTTGCCAAGCGAGAGGGCGTCCCGCTTCTTGGCAGGATCCCTTTTGACGAGGAGGTATACCGCAGAGCGTCATCCGGTCTAGCCGTGGAAGGGGGAGCGGCTGGCAGGGCGACGGAACTGCTGTGGGAGGGCCTTCAAGCCATCATCCGGGGCTAGCCGTTCTCCACCCTCTCCACTATCCTGTCCAATATGGGTTCGAACATGTCGGCGGAGGGATCCCGATCGAGAATGAACGGCCTGCCGGACTCGGCGCTCCTTGCGACCCTGGGGTCCAGAGGCATCTTGCCCAGATACGGCACGCCGTACTCCATGGCAGCCTGGAACGCCAGGCTGCCCCCCAGCCCTTCCGCGGCCTGTCCGCAGTGGGGGCATACGTACCCGTTCATGTTATCGACCAGCCCCAACACCTTTAGCCCTATCAGTCCGGCAAAGCGGATGGACCTCCTGACGCTTATCAGCGCGATGTCCTGGGGAGTTGTGACGATCACCGCTCCGTCCGCCTTGGGTACCAGCTGAGCGATGCTGAGCGACTCATCGCCGGTGCCCGGGGGCAGGTCCACGATCAGATAGTCGAGCTCGCCCCAATCCACGTCCTCGATGAACTGCCTCAGCGCACCCATCTTTACAGGGCCGCGCCAGACCACGGGCGCGTCCTTCTCTTCCAGGAAGTAGGCGATGGACATCACCTTGAGGCGAGGAAGCACCTCGGCCGGCTGGATGCGGTCACCGCTCATCATCAGCCGCTCCTCGGTGGCGCCGAGCAGCCGGGGGATGCTAGGTCCGTGAACGTCAGCATCGAGCAGGCCGACGGCATGGCCGCGTTGGACCAGCCCAACCGCGATGTTCGCGGCCACCGTCGATTTCCCCACTCCGCCCTTGCCGCTCATGACCATTATCTTATGCTTCACACCCTGCAGCGGTTCCCTCTTGCCCTGTTTCGCCGGACCGCTGATGACCTTGATATCGTCCATTTGCATGCCTCGCATCCCATCAGGATGCGAAGGATGAATCACAACGGCCCAGTATGGTTCTGACGGCGAACGGCGGCTGCGACCGAGGCCTGGCCTTCGTTCAAACGCAGGATGGTGTCGGACGCTGTCCGCGCGCAGCGACCCTGGAGAGGCCTAACTCCTCGATCTTTCCCTGGCCTTGATGTCGCCTGAGATGGTCCCGCCAAGCTCCTCGGGCATCTCCTCTCCATGCTCTTCCATCATGTGCTCCCGCAGCCCCTGCAAGGCATCCTTGGCGCTTGCCGCCTCCACATAGTAGTTGCAGCCTGCCTTGGGGCATTTGGCACCCTTCTTCAAGCCCATCTTCTGCCTCCGCCAGTGCTTGCCAACCCGAGACATATGAACATTGGGGTGTCAGGGCTGCACCGCGACCTTGGCAATATGGTCAAGACCTCGGATGCATGCCTTCCCTACTGCACATCGCAGGCAAGAGGACCTTCGAGACCGCCTGCAAATCTGGTACGGCCGCGTCCTCGCAGGGGAGCCCGACATGACATTCGTCAGGCATCGTGGATCAACATTATCGAGATGGGGTGGAAGCCCTGCTTGGCGTAGAAGGCCAGAACATCCTCGTTCCCATATACGGTGAAGACGGCCATGGTCCTTGCCCCATTGTCCTTCATCCACCTTATCGACCGTTGCATCAGCATCTCCCCCACCTTTCGGCCTCTTGAACACTCTTCCACGAAAAGGGACTCCACCTCTCCCGCCCCATCGATGACGGTGCTGATGCAGAAGCCCAGCTCCTTTCCGGCATGGGTGGCGATGTCCACATTCAATCGGCCAAGGCCGGCCTTTTTGAGAAACTCCTCTTTCCTCTCTTCCCAGCTCTTCTCACGAAAATATCTGGAGAAGTGCGTGGAGTGCACTGAGGCGTCCCTGGTCAGTTTGCTCCACATGCCCTTAACGGAATCAAGCATCTCCACGCCTCCGGCAACCAGGATGATGTCGTCCGTCACGGGAGGAAGGTATGGCATACGAGAATATCATTCTTCTTCGAGAGATGAAGCAGTCTATTCTGCCGGAGCGGAAACGATTAAACGTGCAGCGGTTTAATCTGAGAGCATGTTCCGCTGCATCAACTGTGGAGCGATGCACCATGATTTCCATTACATCTGCCCCCGATGCGGCTCGGCCCTTCTCTTCATCGGCGATAGGCTTCTCTGGAAGCCGGAAGGTGTGGGGGTGTGGCGTTACCGCTCCATGCTGCCAGTGGAACGCCGTGTGACGATGTATGAGGGCGGGACCCCCCTCATACGACGCCGTGATGTGAAGGACGAGGTATATCTCAAGGTGGAAGGCAACAATCCTACCGGTTCGTTCAAGGACAGGGGCACCTCGGTAGTCCTATCCCATGCCCTGCGTGATGGGGTCAGAACGGTGGCGGTGGCCTCCACCGGAAACATGGGAGCGAGCGTGGCCGCCTACTGCGCCTACGCCAACCTCACCGCGAGGGTGTTCCTTCCGGCGGACGTGCCAGATGAGAAGGTGGCCCAGATAAGGGCGTACGGAGCCTGCCTGGTCAGGGTGGAAGGGGGGTTTCAGGAAGCTGTCCGAAGGATGAAGGAGGAGGCGGACAAAGGTGTCTACCTGGCCACCACGGGCCTCAACCCGTACTTCCTGGAAGGGCTGAAGACCGTGGCGTATGAGATCTTCGAGGAGATGGGGGTTCCGGACACGATCATTGTGCCGACCGGCACTGGAGGGCTGCTTACCGCCATCCACAAGGGGTTCGAGGAACTCCGATCGCTCGGGGTTGCGGACGGGACGCCGCGCATGGTGGCCGCCCAGGCGGCCGCCGCGGCGCCGATCGTGGAGGCGTGGAGGAGCCATGCCCCCCTGCGGCCGCCGGAGGAAGCGGAATCGATAGCATCCGCCATATTGGTCAAGGAGCCATACAATGGCCTTTCCGCCATCGCGGCCATGCGAAGCTCCGGCGGCCTCGGGGTGGAGGTCGAGGATGACGAGCTGATATCCGCCGTACGGGAGCTTGGCAAGGAAGGGGTGTTCGCCGAACCGTCGGCCGCTGCATCCCTGGCCGCATACCACAAGATCGAAAGACCGCCCGGCAGGACGGTACTGATCGTGACAGGCTCCGGCCTCAAGGATCCCCTGGCAGCCCTCGGCCGATCGTGAGCGTTCGCCACGGGGCGATTGCATGGATGCTCCACATGACCTGCCTTGGCCCATTGACCGCCTTATGCCATCCACAGCCCTTCATGAGCATGGCTAACTAGATATCGCCCATGGTCCCTAGTAAAAAAAGGTTGCAGCCGTGCTGACCACTCTCGACTGGATCCTGATATTCAATTCCATAGCGGCGCTCATACTGGTGTTCTTCGAGGAGAAGAGGCCGCGAAAGGCGGTGGCATGGCTGCTCATCATGATCCTGTTGCCCGTGGCCGGCATAATACTGTTCATCATCTTCGGTCAGAACTTCCGGAAGAAGAAGCAGGCGGCCCGCAAGTCGGCCCGGGATCGGATGTACGTGCATGACCTGATCGATGCGCACCGCATCGACTATCTGACCGCCACATCATCCCTTGAAGAGGTCGGCATGAGGTCGCATGACGACATGGTCAACCTGCTGGTCAACAATAGCGACGCCTTCCTCACGCATGATAATGATGTAACGTTCTTCTCCGATGGAAAGGAGTACTTCAACGCACTGTTCGCGGCAATAGAGGGTGCCAGGGAGCATGTGCATGTTCAGTACTACATCATTCGCCACGACAGGCTCGGATGTTCATTCCTGGACCTCTTGAAGCGAAAGAGCCGCGAGGGCGTGGAGGTCCGCCTCCTGGTGGACGGCGTGGGCACCCGGCTGCCCATGCGCTGCATCTCCTCCCTGCGCGAGGCAGGGGTCAAGGTGGAGGTCTTCTTCCCTCCGCTGCTTTCCTTCCTCCCGTTCCTCAATCACCGCATCAACTTTCGCAACCATCGCAAGATAACGGTCATCGACGGCCGCATCAGCTTCATCGGAGGCTACAACGTAGGGAACGAGTATCTGGGCAAGGTGCGCAGGTGGGGATACTGGAGAGATGCCGCCCTGCGCATAGACGGCATGGCCGCGCAGGCTCTCCAGCTCCGGTTCCTCCTCGATTGGAACGAGGCGTCAAGAGACAAGATGGACGTCGAGGAGAGATACTTCCCCAAGGACGTGCCCCGCCGCGGAAGGGTGCCAGTACAGATCGTCAGCAGCGGGCCCGACACCCCGTGGTCGCCTATCAAGCTATCCTACCTCAAGATGATACACGAGGCCGAGGAGAGCATCTACATCCAGTCCCCATATTTCGTCCCGGACGAGAGCGTGCGGGAAGCGCTCATAATGGCATCCCTGTCCGGCATAGACGTGCGCATCATGATCCCTGACAAGCCAGACCACCCCTTCGTGCACTGGGTGTCGCTGTCATACCTCTGCGAGCTGCTGCCCGCGGGCGTAAGAGGCTACTTGTACGGAAGCGGGTTCATACATGCGAAGACGGTCGTGGTCGACGGACGGATCGCATCCATAGGCAGCGCAAACTGGGACGTCCGGTCGTTCGAGCTGAACTTCGAGACGAACGCCGTGCTTTACTCCAATGAGGTGGCCGGTATGCAGAAGGCCTCGTTCCTGGACGACCTCTCCCTATGCCGTGAACTGACGAAGGAGGACTGCGATAGACGCCCTCTCCTGGTACGCTTCCGCATGTTCGTTTCACGGCTGTTCTCGGACATCCTTTGACCGTCTCCACTGCCTGTACGCATGCCTCAGGCGTGGAACGTTCTGCTCATAATGGATCTGCAGGGACGGGACGGTGTACTTGACATACTTGCTCATGAGCGCGGTACCCGTCGCTCCCTTGGCCAGCGCCCCCTTCTCCCTGCCGATCACGATGTTGCGGCGCTTCACGACGTCGGATAGGAAACCATCGACGTCCTGCGCCTGGGAGCAGGTGACCACGGTCCCCAGGTCACGCAGCAGGTGCCCGTCCGTCCCGGCGGTGCGGCCTAGCTGCTTGTCCTCGGATAGCTCCGCGGCCTTCATGTTCATATCTCTCGACATGCCCCCGCAGATCACCTCCACGGCGTCGAACTCATCGATGAACGTCGGCGGCAGGTAGCAGCGGTCGATGCACCGCTGCACGCCCTTGTTGAACACCAGGTATCCATAGGGATGGGCGGCCGATCGGACGCACTCGTATTCCTGTGAGCGTTCGATGATCGCCTCGCTGTCAAGGTAGATGGCGAGGCAGGGGCTCTTCCGCTTGTTCTCATGGATATGGCGCCGGTAGAAGTGCTCCAGGTCATTGACGGTGTAGAAGTATAGCAGGATGTGAGGCCCGTCAGCGGCGCTGACCTCTATGCCAGGGACCACCATCACCCCGCTGTCGGCGTCCGCCGCCTCCCGCACCCCGGAGACGGCGTTATGGTCGGTGATGGCCACTCCGCATCCCTTCCGCCAGGCATGTTTCAGCACGGTCTTGACGGACGGTGAACCGTCCGAGTGATTGGTATGGTAGTGCATGTCCACTGCCGAATATCCCTGGGACAGGAGGCGGGGCATGTCCGGTCTCTCAAACCGCACCGTTCGGTTCATCCTCTCCTCCTACGTAATCGACCGGATAAGATGGTGACGCCTCACATTTCGATGATCATGCCATCATATGCCGCCTCGACCTGGGCTGTCGTGCTCAAGGCCTCGATGGCCCGAACGGACCCTTCTACATCCTTGAAGAACCAGCTGCCGAAGTGAGTGAACACTATGCGAGGCGAGAGCGGTGTGAAGAACCGCACCAGATCGGGGATGCCAGTATGGCCGTGCGGCCTTCCCCTCTCATCCTTTCGCACCAGGCCCCCATGCCGGATGAACGAACCGTCGGTGATGACCAGGTCCATCTCGGGAAGGCGGTCGCGGTATCTCCGTTGCACGGAGACGAGGTCGCCGGTGTACATTATGCGACTGATGCCATCTTCCACGAGATAGGCGCAGGAGCGGTACGAGGAGCTGTGAACCGTCGGTACCGGGATGATGGTGAGGCCGTCCACCTCGCGGCTACCATGGACCACCTTCACCTCGGGATGCGATCTCCACCGCTGCGGTGCATACGTGGGGACGGGAAGGGGGCCGAACTCCTCCTCGGTGAAGAAGGCGTGGTCCGCATGGAGGTGGGTGAGGAACACGGCCCTTGGACCTCGATCCAGGAAGGAGCGCTCTCCAAGGTCGAACAGCACGTCGTTCACCAGCACGCCGGAATGGAACATGTGGCGAGCGGCGGTATGCTCCATGTGGCCTCTCGTTCCCAATATTTCTATCCGCACGCCATCGGAATGGCACCTCATAGAGATAAGTTGCCCCTCACACGCACCCGGGGCAGTAATACGATGTGCGCCCCCCAAGCTTGACAGTCTGAACGACGGAGCCGCACCGCGGGCACCTGGCTCCGCGGCCACGAACTCGCAGAAGGTAGGAGCGGGGCAGGAGGTCGAAATCCGTCCCTACGAGCACGGACCGCTTCAACACCCGGCGCATCGCCCGATGCATGCATACCAGGTCCTGTTCCGACAGCGATCTGACGTCCCTGAGAGGGTCCAGGCGGCACTGGAACAGCACCTCGTCGGAGTACAGGTTCCCGACGCCGGCCAGCTTCCTCTGGTCCATCAGGACGGTCTTGACCGGGCCCCGGGAAGAGCGGAACGTCTCGACGAACCTGTCGAGGGTGATGTCCAGCGCGTCGGGGCCAAGCCTCCTCTCCTTGATGAACTCGTCAGGCGATCCGGTCAGGCCGAGCCGTCCCAGCATGCGCGGGTCAACGAAGGCCAGCGCGCCATGTTGGAAGCGGAACAGCGCCCTGGCGAATCGTGGCTCGAACTCTCCTTCGAAGAACACCGGCCGCCCGGTCATGCCGAAATGCCAGGTGAGCCAGCCTCCCCCGCTCAGTTCAAGGAACAGCCATTTCCCATGGCGGCGGGCGGAAAGGAGTTCGCCGCCCTCCACCGCGTCTATCAGGTCCATGCGTTGGATGCCCCGTATGATCAGGTCGTTCCTAACGTCCAGATGGACCATGGGACGCCTCAGCGATGTCCTCTCGATGTATCGCTTGAAGGTCTCCACCTCGGGCAGCTCGGGCATCGCCCGGTCATGGCATGCCCCCGATATCAATGGTCGCCCTTGTCGCGGAGATATGTGCCGATGCGGTGAAGCGGAAGGGCGAGGAATCGCTCCATCTGGTGGTGCGCCCATCTCTCCCTCTCCTCCCTTGATAGGAACATCTCCTTCAGCTCCGTAAGCTCCTTCTTCGGCGAGAACAGCACGTAGACGGGCACGCCTATCGCCAGGAGGACCAGGCCTATCAGCATGACGTCGGCGCTGACGAGCAGGATCAACATGATGGACAGCGCCGCCCCGGCAACTGGTATGACGCGCCTCCCGCGAAGCGAGGAGCTCCTTCCGGGGCTCCGGCGCAGCAGCACCATCGCGGAGATGCAGGTTACGAGGTATACCAGGCCGAGCAGCAGTACGGCCGAGTTGATCAGGGCCGGGATGCCTCCCAGAAGCGAAGCGATGAAGGCGGTGACGCCGATGGCGATGACGCTCAGGTATGGCGTTCCAAAACGGGGATGCAGGCGGGCGAGCACATGCGGCAGGTAGCCGTCGATCGACATGGCATAGGCCAGTCGAGAGGTCCCCAGAGTGCCCGACTCATCGGCGCCGAGTATGGAGAGCAAGGCGGCCGCTCCCACGAAGAGCACCACGGCCGACGAAGCACCTCCCAGGAAGGAGAATATGGACGCCGCGGCGTCCATCAGGGGCGAGGATGACGCCGCCAGGCTGGACTGGTCGAGAGAGATCACTACGGCCATGTTGGTAAGCAGGTAGAACGCCGTCACCACCAGCATGCCCGTCCCTATGGCCCTTGGTATGCTGCTCTCAGGTCTGTCCACCTCATCGGCAGGGAGCGTGCTCAGCTCGAACCCCGCGAACGCCCAGAATATGAGCACGAGGGCCTGTCCGACATCGGCCGTCCCGCCGGTCATGAAGGGGGTGAGGTGGGACGCCGCCGCGTTCGGCTGCACCGCGGCGTAGGCGATGCCGCCCACTATGATGAGGGCCAACGGGGTCAGCTTGACGATCGTCAGCACATCGTTGGCCCGTCCTGCCGCCTTTATCCCGACGATGTTGGTCACCATCACGATGCCGATGAACAGGGCCTTCAGGCCCACTTGCCCCATCGGTTCCACCCCTGGCATTAGAGCGGTCAGGTACTGGACGAAGGCGACGGGGAACACTGACAGGGATAGCCATTCGGCAAGAAGGAGCGCCCATCCCGCCATGAACCCGGCGAAGGGGCCAGCAACGGCGTTGACATAGGCGTACGGCCCGCCGACCTTAGGGTGCAGCATCGCGCAATAGGAGAACGACAGTGCGATGGTCAGGGCCACCGCTCCAGCGGCCACCCACACGATGAGGGAGGCGGGGCCGATCAGCCGGGAGCCTATGGCGGTGGCTATGTAGATGTCGGCCCCGATGATGGATCCGATCACCAGATTGGTGAGGTCGAATGTGGTGAGCTTTCGTCCAGCGTCGCGCCCATGCGTAGTGACGTCAACACCTTCATCGCTTTCATCGGCGTAAGGAAGGCGCACGGCCTCGCCAGCTCCTCACCTCTGCACATCTGGCATGTCGATCACCACCATCTCCGCCCCTGTGTTCGACCGGATGGTCGTGCCGCCTTTCATGCGCACCTGATCGTTCATGCCGACCTCTCTCCCTTCTACCGTGACGGAGCCGGAGGTCAGGTAGATGAAGAGGAGACGGTCCCTGCCGCCGGCCTCGACCTCGCCTCCCTGGCCGAGGTCGCAGGCGTACAGCGTCGCGTCGGCCGCCATTTCCAGCCCTCCACGGCCCTCGCCCGATGCCAGGGTCTGCAGGCGATCGCGCCTTTCCTCCTTCGGGAACGAGCCCTGAGCGTACGTCGGCAGCAGGCCCCTCTTGTTGGGAAAGAACCAGATCTGATATAGGTGGACGGGCACGCTTCCGCGGTTGAACTCCGAATGTATGACCCCGGTGCCCGCGCTCATCCTCTGCACCTGGTCCTTGCCCACTGTCCCTTGTTTGCCAGCGCTGTCCTGGTGCGAGATCTCCCCATCCAGAACGAAGGTGACGATCTCCATCTCGCTGTGGCGGTGATCGGCGAAGCCCTCCCCTGGCCGCACGACGTCGTCGTTGAACACCCGGAGGTTGCCAAAGGCCATGTTCTCCCTGTCCTGGTAGTCGTTGAAGGAGAACAACCAGCTGGTCTTGAGCCATCCGTAGTCCCGGGTATGCCGCTTTTCCCTGGGAACGATGGTTATGCTCCGCTCCTCTAGCATGATATCACGATGCGAGCGACCAGCACAAAAAGGTGAGGTCGCTGGATATGGCAAGGTATATCTCACCGGCACACGCATCGTCATTGCATGCCGAGCACCACCACCTGCAAGGTTTGCGGCGCGGTCATGCCCAGGCGCTACCCGCGAACCTGGATGATCTGGCTGCTGGCCGCGGCATCGCTGGCCATACTCTTGCTGACCCCGACCCTGATCGGCCTGGCCGAGGTGCAGGGCGGACTGCTCATGTTCATCGGCATCGTCGGCGCCGTGGCCGCCCTGTTGCTGTTCCTTCGGGCAGGCGACAAGTGTCAGGCATGCCGGCTGGACGATAAGCGGCCTTAGACTACCACGCTCAGCAGCGTCATCAGGGTCAAGGCGGAGGCGACGGTGAAGGCGATGTACAACGCCAGCTTTGGAACGCTCATGGCGTCGCGTCGGTCAGGCGTGCGCTTGGCCATATCCTTTTGGAAGTTGTGATAAGCGAGGGCCGTAGCTCCCCACCCTAGCATCGCGCCCACACCCATCAACAGGATCTCGTCCAGACCGATGCCGGCGAAGAAAACGATCAGGCCTCCTATCTCAAGTAACTGGACCATCAGCCGCGTCGCGTCGAAGACCTTCAGGGTCTTGTCCTTCACGCTCCTTCCGCTTCCCGAGAGGCTCATACCCTTGGGGCATGTCTAGCCAGGTTAAAAAATTGTGCAGCCCCGGTCCTTGGCCGGGGAGCCCGGTCAGCGGCGGGAGAGCCTGGAAAGATGCTGTACGGACAGCGTCCTCAGGCGTTCGAAGCCGCCCATGATATGTTCCTCCCGATGACTTGCACGTTCGACCGCCAGATAGGATAGCGTGAACGCGAAGTACGGCAGCACGTACGTCCAGCTGAAGGTCCCGACGGCAATGAGCGCTAGCAGGGCCATGTCGCTGAACGGGCGATATGTGAAGAACGCCTTAGGAAGCCCCTCCAATCGCCTCCGGTGTGCCCAGTCGTCCGCCACCTCGTCCACGAACCCGGCGATGAGGAACGCGGCGATGGGCATGATCGCGAAGGTCACGTCCGAGGACGGATAGAACGCCGCCAGTGATGCGACCGCCACCACCGTCCCTGCGGCAAAGGCATCATTGTCTATCTTTCGGGCCAGCACCAGGGAGGTCAGCATGGCCGCGTAGAAAGCGGTGGAGAACGGGGAGTCCTTGGCCATGACGAATCCCATGACCGCTCCGGAAAGGACTGCCAGCACGCGTGCCGCCTTGATAGGGTACAGCTTCTCGTCATATGCCTGGTCGATGAACTTGATGGATCCCCCGAGGAACCCATATAGGAAAATCAGCTGCAGGATGCTAAACATCGGTCTGCCTTCACTGCGATGCGGGCGAACATACCGCCCTATAGGAAAAACCATTTCCTGGATTTGAATCTTTCATGGAGATTTCTCACGATGGAATGGAAAATGAGCGACCAGTGCAGATCATCCAGCACGTGATTATCATTATAGATAATTCTAGTAAGTATTATATGTCACGAGAACAGAGATATGTTCGGGCGGGTCGGGGAGCCCCCCTCCCTTACGAGCGTCCCGGTGGATGATGCTCTCACCTGTCGACCTCGCTCTCCACCCTTGCGAAGCAAAGGATCACCCCCAAACACCTTCCCTTCCCCCCTTTTTCCTCAATCTTCAAGACCGGGGCCTGCCATTCGCCCATCATGGCGCGGTTGGGATGCGATTTCTTCGCCAGGGGTGCACTGGAGGTGGCTCCCGACCTGCTCGGCGCCATGCTGGTGCATCGAGCGCCGGAAGGCGTCAGATGCGGGATGGTGGTGGAGACGGAAGCCTATTGCGGGGTGAACGATCCCGCCTCACATGCCTATGGAGGAAGGCGTACGCCCCGGAACGAGGTCCTGTGGGGCCCTGCTGGCCACGCATACATCTACCCCATCTACGGCAGATATCTGTGCTTCAACGTCGTCGCCGGCAGGGAAGGCTCCCCGGAGGCGGTGTTCATCAGGGCGGTGGAGCCCCGTCTAGGCGTGGAGGCAATGGCCAAGGCGAGGGGCATGTCGCCCGATGCCAAGAACGTGCCCAGGCTGGCCAATGGCCCCTCCAAGTTGTGCATCGCCTTCGGACTGACCAGGGACATGAGCGGCACCGACCTGTCCGATGGCCCGTTGTTCTTCACTTCGGGGGAGAAGGTCGAGGCGATCACGTCGAAGAGGATAGGCGTGGAGTATGCTGGAGAGGGGGCCGAATGGCCATGGCGGTTTCTTGTCAAAGGCAGCCGTTTCGTCAGCCGGCGGGCCTGACAGGCCGCGGTCGGCCGGGACAGGGGACGTCATGGCCCCATATTGAAACCTCACCCTGGTCAGGAAGGAACGCCGATGGTGTCGGCGCAGGCACATCGTCCCCCTCCGCCAAGATATAATAGGCCGCCATGACAAATTGATATCGGTAGAGATAATGGTAAACGCGGAGAGCATCATCAATCGGTTGACCGGTGAATGGCGGGTCAGCGCGAAGTTCAGCATGGAGGATGGCAGCGTCGCCAAGGGTCAGGGAACGGCAACCGCCCGCTCCATCGCCCTGGGCAGAGGTGTGCAGGTCGTTCTCAAGGGCAATCTGGAAGGCATCGGCACGTATGAGGAGTACAACATCGTCGCCTACGACCTTGAAGAGGATGTGATACATCACTTCGTCGTCACCTCCATGGGCGTGGTGCACGCTCACAGCGGTCGGTATGGCGGCGGAGACAACATGGTGCTGCGATGGAGCGGGCACATCCGGGGGATGCCGGCCGAGGAAGAGATCACGGTGAACCTCACGTCCGAGGACGAGTTCACGATCCGCCAGGTGGACTGGGTGGAGGGCAAGGTCACCACGATCGGCGATTATCTGTACCGGAGGAGCAGCCGCAGGGTGCTGGAGGAACCGGTCCCTGAGTTCGCATGAGCCAACGGGTGAGGGGCCGATATCGCTGCTGCGCTGACGAGAAGGCATGCCAACCACCATCGGCCGGGGTGTCGCGGCCTATTGCGGACAGGGTGAATGTTCAAGTCCTTGAGCTCCCAATAGCATGGCATGAACGAGCGCGAACGCCTCATCGCCTCACTTAGGCTGGAACCTGTCGACCGCGTACCCGTCGTCTCTCACCTGCAGGCCGCCACCGTGGATCTGATGGAAGCGACCGGATGCTACTGGCCAGAGGCAAATCGGGATGCCAGGCAGATGCTGATACTCGCCCTCGCGGCCAATCGCATAGCTGGTCTGGAGAGCGTCAAGGTGCCGTTCGACGTGGCGCTGGACCCGACCGCCTTCGGGGTTCTCACCGGCAACGACTCCTTGGACAGGCCTCCGTCGGTCCTGCGGCCGATCATCGCATCGGCGGAGGACGTCGAGGCATTGGACATACCGGACCCGCGGCGGGACGGCCGCGCTCCGGTGGTGCTGGAAGCGCTCCGCACGCTTAGCGGCATGGGATTGAGCATACCCATCTTCAGCGGGGTGATAGCACCGTTCATGCTGGCTGGCCAGATAAGGGGGGAGGAGGCTGCCATCATGGACGTCATGATCGACCCCGACCTGATGAAGGGGCTGCTCGCAAAATGTGCCGACTGGTGCGTCCTGTATGCCGAGGCGCAACTGGAGGCGGGGGCGGAGGTCATCTCGCTCATCGACGCCACGGCATCCGGAACGATACTGTCACCTGACCAGTACAAGGAGTTCGCGCTTCCGTTCCAGCGAAAGGTGGTGAACGCAATTCATGAACAGGGCGCTCCGGTCATCCTGCACATATGCGGCGACACCGCCATGAACTTCGAGATGATGATGTCCACGGGCGCCGACGGCATCAGCGTGGACCAGTGCATGGACATGAAATGGGTAAAGGAACAGACCGCGGGAAGGTGTGCAGCGGTGGGGAACGTGTCGCCGACCTCCACCCTATTGTTCCAGACGCCAGAGGACGTCACTCGCTCCTGCCGTGAGATCATATCTGCGGGAACCGACGTCCTGGCTCCCGGATGCGGCATCGCGCCAAGGACGCCGTTGGCCAACATGATGGCCATGGCCAGTTCGGTGCGTTGAGCCAAGCCTGCCGCGCCCTCAAGGGCCATTGCTAATTCAGCGACGACCGCTATAGCCGACCGGCGCTCCGACGGCCCTGGATTAAATAATGGATGCTGTAAACCGACGTCCCGCTCTCCTTTGGGGGAGGTGGGAACATGAACAGGAAACTAGCGATTGTGGCAGTCGCGGCCGTGGCCGCGGCCTTGGTGATCGCAGTAGCGTTGGGAGGGTTCGATCTGAACCTCAGGTCACAGGCTGCGCCCACTAAATCGGTCGTGCAGAACGTGCAGGAGGATGGCAATTTCACTGTTCTCTCGGAGGCGCTGAACTCGACGGACATGACCTCCGTGCTCAACGGGACCGGTCCTTTCACGGTGTTCGCCCCGACCGATGACGCCTTTGGAGAGCTTCCCTCCATGGAAAGGGACCGCCTCATGAGCGACGATGAGAACCTGACCAGTGTGCTCCAGTATCACGTGGTGGCAGGCGATATCTCGAAAGAGGGAATGACCAACGGCATGACGCTCACCTCCCTGACGGGAGAGGAGCTGACGGTCGTCGTCAACGAGACGGGGACGTTCATCAATGACGCCCGGTTGATGGGCGAGACAGACTCCACGAACGGCGTCGTCCACGCCATCGACGGCGTCCTCATACCGAGAACGCTTGTCCAGACGGTGGAGAACGATACCGATCTGTCCATGCTCGCCGAGGCCTTGGACCGCACGAATCTGACCGATGAGCTCAACGCGAGCGGCCCGTTCACGTTGTTCGCACCGACGAACGCTGCGTTCGAAGGCGCGAACGAATCCGTGAGCAGCTTGCTGCGCGAGAACGACACGGCGAGCACGGAGAGGCTCAGACAGCTGCTTCTCTATCACGTCGTTCCGGAAAGGATCGTGGATGGCAACGGCACCGAGAACCAGACGCTCGAAGCCCTGTCCGGGCAGAGGCTGGTATATCGCACCTACGGGGAGAGGGTGTTCATAAACAACAACGAGGTGGTGAGGAGCAACCTGATAGCCACCAACGGCGTGATATACACCCTCGACACGGTGCTGGCCACCCCGCAGACGATAAACCTGGCGCTGGCCGAGAACGGGTCCTTGAGCCGGGCGTACGAGGCGCTGTCAGCGGCCAACCTGGCCGATGAGCTCAATGGTAGCGGCCCGTTCACACTGTTCGTCCCCAGCAACGAGGCGTTCGACGCGATGGGCGACATCCCCCAGGGCAAGCAGAACATGACATCCCTGCTGACATACCACCTGATGGATGGAGAGACGTTCTCCTGGCAGTTGCAGAACGGCACGATCACGATGCTCAACGGTCAACCGGCGAACGTCACCGTCGAACATACGGATGAAGGGACGATATGGAGGATCGGCAACGCCACCATCGTGACGGCGGACATCATCTGCACCAACGGGGTGATCCACGTGATCGATGAGGTGCTGCTGCCGCCGAACATGATGCCTTCAAGGAACGGAGGCTGGTGAACAGGTGAAGGCATCAAACCATTTCCCTTTTTCATGAACATGTACGAGGAAGCTCGACATACGACGTTCTGGAACGTCCGCATCTTCCCAGTAATGAACGGTCCCGGCGGCCATGGGGCCTTTCCGCGAGCCCTTGCATTGACAACGATTTTATACGCTCGTTCTATACGACGAGACTATTGGTAAAATGATACGCGTCCTTTGCGTCGATGACGACCCTCTTTCTCTTGATCTAGCAAAGGCGTTCCTGGAAGAATCTGGCGACATCCAATCGGACACCGCGACCTCTGCCGAGGAGGCGCTGAGGATGATGACGGCGAAGCGATATGACGTCATCATATCCGACTACTGCATGCCATCCATGGATGGCCTGGAACTCCTCAAGAAGGTAAGGCGGAAGGACGCTCACATCCCGTTCATCCTGTTCACCGGCCGGGGGCGTGAGGAAGTGGTGATCGAGGCATTCAACGCCGGGGTCACCTTCTATGTGCCCAAGGGAGCCGACGTGAAGGCGCAGTTCATCGAACTGGACCACAAGATCAAGCAGGCGGTGGCCAGACGGCTGGCCGAAGACCGCATAAGGACGGCGAAGCAGCAGGATCGAATGGCCATGGACCTGGTGAGGATCGCTCGCTGGGAGTTCGACTCCTCCATCGGTCAGTTCCGCTTCAACGACATGTTCTACGATCTGTTCGGAACCGACGCAGAGCGGGAGGGCGGATACCTGTGGAACGCTGAGGACTACGTCCGTGAGTTCGTGCATCCCGACGACGCCGAAAAGGTCTCCGAGTTCATGCGGGCCGGTCCGGAAAACATCCCCCTGGACGGCTACCTGCAGGTAAAGCACCGCATCATCCGCCGGGACGGGAAGGTGCGCGAACTCCTTGTGCGGACGGGTAAGATGGTGAACGGGGACGGAAACGCGGTGAAGATAGTAGGGATAAGCATGGACGTAACCGAGGAGTGACGTCCATCCCGGGAAGGGCATGAACATACTTTTGTGCTGGAACGCCATGCCCGGGCCGTGAGCCTCACATCGCTGTTGGAAAAACACATCCTCAAGGAGCGCATCATAGAGGTGAACCGCGGCTTGGGGATCCGTGTGTCCGGGACCAAGGCTGAACTCATCAAGGACCTTCTGGCGGAGACCGACCGGTCCCCCAAGGGAACGCTGCGTCTGTTCAACAAGCCGGTCCTGCAGGACGTCTGCCGCAAGCTTGGAGTCTCGCCGTCAGGCACCAAGGAGCAGATAATCGCCAGGATAATCGCCGCCGAGCAGAGGCCGGCCAGCAACGCGTCCAAGAAGGTCAAGGGGCTCAAGCCCAGGAAGGAGAAGGCCGAGACGGCTCCCGTGACGGAAGCTCCCGCGAAGGAGGCTCCGGCCGAGGATGCCAAGAAGTCCATCCTCAAGGTCCGGCTGATACCCAAGGGCCAGAAGAAGGCTGCCAAGCCTTGAGGCGCACCGATGCTGAGGCCGATGCCCCGGTGGCCGACGGCCGATAGCGCGTGGTGATACTGGGCTCGATGCCCGGCCGCGAATCGCTCGAGAAGCGCCAGTGCTACGCCAGGAAGCAGAACTCCTTCTGGCGCATCGTCCACGCTCTGTACGACGATGTTCCCAGCGACGGGTACGAAGATAGAGTGGACTTCGTCCGCCAGCGAGGCATGGCGCTGTGGGACGTGCTCCGCCAATGCGAGCGGGAGGGCAGCAGCGATTCCTCGATCACCAACGAGGAGGTGAACGATCTCGAGCGCTTCTTCCTCGATCATCCGGGGATACGCCACGTGTTCTTCAACGGCAAGAAGGCGGCCAGGTCGTTCGAGCTCGTTCGTCTGTCACCCGACGTCCGAATGCGATTGAGCTTCACGGTACTGCCGTCGACATCGCCGGCCAATGCCGCCATGAGGTACGATGAGAAGCTGGCCGCCTGGTCGGCGGTGCGGGACGCGCTGGATAGGTGGACTCACCCCAACGGACCGGGCGAAGGCTCGGAACACTTCTCGACCGGAGGCACCAGCTCCTCCCGGTAGGTCAGCAGGAACGCTGCCAGGATGGCGATGGCGATGATGGGCGCGAGGCGCACGTCGAACAGCACCTGGATGATGAGCGCCAGGGCTATAGGCGACTTGAGCAGCGCCACCGACACGCCGGAGATGACGCACACGATGCACACGATCTCCGGAACGAACGGCAGCAGCTGATGGACCGCCAGTCCCAGCGCGGTCCCCATGAAGAACGAGGGGAAGATGTACCCGCCGGACCAGCCGAACGCCAGACAGGTCGCCGTGACGAACACCTTCAGCACGGCCATGGCGATGAGAAGGAACGCGCCCATGGCGGCCGCGTCGTCGATGAGGTCCTGGATCTGCGAGTCGCCCGAGAACAGCAGCATGGGATAGAATGCTCCCATGATGCCCAGCACGAGACCGGCCAGCATCGCCAGCGAGACGGGCCTCGAGCGTCGCCGATCGGCCCACTTCCGCAGCGTCCTGTACAGGCGGATGAACAGCAGGCCCAGCAGGCCGCCCAGCAGGCCCAGCAGCACGGCGTAGACGAGGTCGAGGACGAAGTCGTAGCCGCCGCCGAACACGTAGCCAGTGAGGGCGAAGAACACGCCATAGCCGACCGAGGCGGCCACGATGCTGGGCAGAAGGAGCTTCCATGACAGCTTCCCCTTCTCCAGCCCGGCCTCGATGGTGAACATGGCGAAGCCGAACGGCGAGCCGAGGAAGGAGCCGAACATGCCGCTCATGCCCGACAGCGATGAGACGGCCACGACCGGGCGGGGCAGCCGAAGACGCTCCGCGAGCCACGTTCCGAGGGCGCCGCTGCCGCCGGTCAGAGGTCCCTCGGGCCCGATGGAGCCGCCGAACAGGAGGCCCACCAGCCCCCGCACCAGCCCGGCCGCGCCGTTGCGCGGTTCGAGCCGCCCGCACTCGGCGAATTCGCCCAGCTCCTCGGCCAGCAGCGTGGGCCGGGCGCGGCTGTACCTGGTGATGAGGCCCACCAGCGCGCCCCCGGCGACGCAGGTGCCGATGACGAACAACGGCAGGGCGGTGCCGTCGGGCACCCCGAACTGCTGAGGGACGAGGTACCAGATCAGCTGCGTGCCGGAGCGAAGGACGATGACGAAGGCCAGCGTCAGCAGGGCGCCGGCCGCTCCCATGGCTCCCGACAGAAGAAGCAGCTTGTAGAACTTCCGGCTGCGGATGTCGATCTCCTGTCCTGCGGCCCTATCGTCCAAGGTATCGCTCGTACTTGGCAGCCACTAGCTCTTACACTTGGCGGCCGGAACGCCCTCTCGGCGAGAGCTCCGCGCTCTAACAAGAACGCAGCGTCACAGCATATCGCACATGTTCCCACCGTCCGGTCGAACACACGCCGAGGGCGCTTGGTACGATGCCTCGTTCATACCCACCCTGCGCCATGATGTGGCCCACGATCCCCTGCGGGATTCTATTTATATAAAATTCAAGCAAGAATTAAGAACCCAGATGCCGTTCGCGATACCATCGTGGGGAATATACAATGGCCATTGACAACGGATCGGCGCTAGACGCCTTTTTCGAGGAGGTCAAGAACCTTGGGTTCTTCGGCCGACTGTTCTCGTGGGGACGGGTACGCAAGCTGAGCTACGAGGCCAGCAACGAGCTGGCGCTGCTGCGCAGCCAGAGGGACAGCTGGGCGCAGCAGAGGCAGGACCTGGAGCGGCTGATAGCTTCGCATAGGTCGGAGGCTGGGACCAAGGACGGCGAGATAGCGAGGCTGTCGGCCGAGCTGATGAAGGCGCAAACATCGCTTAACGAAGTGAGGGACCAGGTCAAGGAGCGCGAGAGCAGGATAAGGGAGCTGGAAACGTCTGCGGGCGCGAACACCCAGCTCATCGCCGATCTCAGGGCGCAGGTCTCCGGGCTGCAGCGCCAGGCCGAAGATAGGAACGCCGAGATCGCCGACTTCGAGAGGCGGCTGGCCGAAGCTGCCACGGCGAGGGACGGCAACGCCGAGCGGATCAGGCAGCTCACTGCTGAACTGAACGATGCGAACAGGAAGCTGGAAGAGCTCGACCGCTCGATCAAGGATAGGGACAAGCTCATTACACAGTTCGAGAGCGCCGAGGCGTCGAGGAAGGAGGAGCACGCCGCCAAGGTCAACGAGGTCACCGCCTTCATGATCAACCTGAAGGAGGACAAGGTCCGCTTGGAGAAGGAGAAGGAAGAGGCGCTGAGAGCGCACATGGAGGAGATGAAGCGGACCTGGCTGAACCACGAGATCAGGGTCGAGGAGACGCTGAGGGCGCTGTGCAGCAAGCACACCATCGAGTACCTGGGCAAGGAGAAGGTGCCGTTCAGGGGCAAGCCGGACAACACGCTGCGCATATGCGACGAGTACGTCATCTTCGACGCCAAGAGCCCCCAGGGCGAGGACCTGTCCAACTTCGCCGCCTACGTGAACAAGCAGGCCGAGGAGGTCAAGAAGTACGTCAAGGAGAAGGACGTCAAGAAGGACATCTATCTGGTCGTGCCGAACAACACGGTCCACGTCTTCGAATCATATGTGGTGAATCACGGCGACTACCGCGTGTACATCGTCACGGTCGATTCGCTGGAGCCGATCCTGCTCAGCCTGAAGAGGATCGAGGAGTACGAGTTCGCCGAGCAGCTGAGCCC
>LFRW01000042.1:0-6143 GCA_001512965.1 Methanomicrobia archaeon DTU008 | reverse complement strand
AAGGAGTGCGGCTGCCTGCCCGATGAGCTAGCCGAGAAGACGCTCGAGTACGAGCGTTCGGCCAAGCTCAACCCTCCCCAGGAACGCAGAGCGAAGATCATCGCCGACAGGGAGCTGCAGAAGTCGGTGGAAATGGTGAGGAAGGAGGCGGAGTTCCTGGGGCTTGAGACCACCGAGGCGGTGGCCAAGACGGTCAGGGGGATGCCGTTGTTGAACGAGGATAGTGAGGAAGACCAGGAGAGGGTCTAGTGATCTGGTCGGTCAGCCGGTAAAGCTGACTTATTACTGCTTCAATAAGCCCGTTATGCAAACCTCTTCACCCAATGTCTTTACTTAGCAATCGTTTGAATAATTCGATTTTTATTTGAATGATGTAGGTGATATTGTGTTATCTCGGGGATATGGAGATGAGATGGGCAACTCATATCAGGATCTCCAATGAGGTCATGGGTCGATTAGGCATTCTCCTGAATAAGCGGGAGCGTGATGCATTAAGGGAAGGGGTAATAGCTCCAGACAAAATGCACGAGATCGCCCCTCATCAGTACCCACATCATTATGGGAAAGCTGAGGTGATTGCGAGATACATTAATTCGGCAAGGGCTAAGTATATTCAGGGCGATCTTCTGAGGGCCTATTTTGACCTGGGTATTGTCCTACATTATATCCAGGACTCATATACATCATACCCGTCCTTCTTACCTAGGCATCAGGAATGGGAGGAATGGATCGATAACTGCAAGTATGTATCTCAAATTGAAGATGTGATTCAAACAAAGATAAATGACCGAACAATGAAGCATCGATGTTCGCATCTCGCCAAACAACTGGAGGCGGATGTCCAAGGGCGAGACAGTACCATTTGGATTGCCACATTGAATAATCAAAAGAAGGATCAACAGTCCATCGCTTATCCCTCCGTTGACTACAATCTAGGATTCAGAGCGAGCTATGCTGTTGCCAAGTCGATCTTAGGGCCAAAGAATCATCCACCGCTCGATATCTCGCTAGCTGATATACGTGATAGATTCGAAGAGAAGATGTATAGGTCAGAGGATGAATCTTCTAGGCGACTAATTCAGTTGATTGAAGAGCGAGATGCGCTAGTCAAGAAGTTAGTTCCAACGAACGACTTCATTGGAAGAATAAAAAATTGGTTCGCTAGACGCAAGATAGATAGGGCGAACAGGAACGCCACGTCTGCTAAGATGGAATATTTTCAACGCGCTCATTTGAAAAAGATTGTTGCGCAATACTCGTATGAAACAGACATGTTGACCACCCGCCATAGTGGTTGGTTCGTCTATCAGGTCCCTGCTCTTGACCCTGGCTCTGTACCAACGGCACTTGTGGACATTTGGGAGGCCTCACAAGAACTCAACATGAGCGCTGCTGAGGTCGAGGCCACAATGAGTAACCAAGGTCTAGCTATTTATCAAGTCGAAGGTAGCAGGCTCATGAAACGGACAGACCTAAACAAGCAATCCAGCTCGGAAGCTCGTCCAACGACCTAAGCGACGGTCAAGCAGTCCTTTCCCCGCTTCCGAACTTGCTCGTCTCCCTCTCCTCAAATTTCGCGCTAAGCCTGTTTAAAACCTCGCTCACTACATCCCCTGAAGATGTCGCTATCCCTGCCTCCCAGCTCCCTCCTCCGACTGAGAATGCATAGAGGTTCATCGAAGATATTATGGCCACACCTCGGTCAAAGACCATGATCTTTGCATGGACGGACTTGTTGGCGAATACCTCGATCCCGTAGGCCTGGAGATTATTGATAAGCTCTGCCTTGTCCGTGGTTTCAGGAGGCCTAGTTAAAATCTTGATCTTAATCCCTTTCTGGGCAAGCCCCTTCATATCATTGAGAATATCTGCTTTGTCGATGTACGGATTAGCAATCAAAAGCTCAGCCCGTACATTCTCAACCAAGTGATTCGTTAGGCCGTTGAGCCGGCTGCCTTCTAAGAACACATGATTATCTGTGATTGCTATTTTCTTAAGGTCAAGCCAGCCTTGGAACTCTCTAATGATGCTGTTTTGGTCCTCCTGCTTCACTTTCAATACTGTAGCGCCCTCTCCCTTACGGTTGTCGACAAAATAGTTCTTATAATCAAGATAAAGGTCCTTCGCTACTCTATACTCTCCGTTGCTTGTCTTATAAATTGCATCGATGCTGAACAACTCGCTCAAGACACCATTGATCGTCTTAGGGTTGAAACCGGTCAGCTCTTGTAAGTCTCCCCAGGTCCTAGCTCCATCGATGGCGATGGCCTTGATTATCCGGCCCTTGTAACTGTCCAAGAACTTCGGTTCGTCCGCGCCCATGTCTCTCGAGCAGGGAGAATGAGTCAAGGTTCATTAATTATGGGCCAACTTTTCTAGAATACGGCCGCATCATTTGCGTTTCAACAGTGGGTTGAGCAGGCTATTATTTTCTATATCGAATACTCTTGAGTCGATGAACTATCTAGTCCTCTGATGATCGATAAGTCTCTATTCAGATCTAGCCCGATAGGCGAGTCTGAGCTTATTATTAACTTGACCCTCTCAGCGTGGTAATCCTCTGCAGACTTGCCAGACCAGTCTCCGATGATCTTGACATCCAGCTCCTTCAGGTGCAGGCCGACGAAAGTGATCGACAGATCGTGAAGCATCTCCACTAGTAGCCAGGGGTCGAAGTTCATGACCTGAGGTATCTCCTTGGGGAACTCCACCAGAATAGATGGCAGCTTATGCGAGAAGGCATGGGCACGGCATTTGTCATCTCCAGTGAGGAAGATTATGTTCAGCCGTTGTGCCGAGGAATGTTCGGCCAACGAACGCACGATCTCGTTGTCGATGCCTTCTTTGTCATCGGGAGCTCTCCCTCCTCCCACCCGCCACAGGCTTGCGGTTCTTCCGAGCAGGTCGATCTCCGCTTGAGCGTTGAGCGCCTTCCGCCCCTTCTTGTAGCAGATGTTGGTCATGCCACGAACCAGCACCTGATCCCTGATGGCGCGCTGCAGTGCGGCAATATCGCTGCGGGAATACTTGCGAGCAATGGAGCGAGAGATTTCCTCCTCCACCAGGTTGGAGACTATGATCTGTACGTCTCTCGGCTGGAGGCCTATCCGCTCCAGTACGTCGCTGCGAAGAAACATCCTGCTGAGCAAGCTCGAACCGTTCAAACATGAGTTCAGGAAAGACCTCGCGTGGATGAAGGACCACGGCTTCCAGCTGGACGATGAAGCCGATATAGCAAGCGACGACCAGGGCGATCTGGACGTGCGCGACAGCTACATTGTCTACAAGTTCTATCTCGCTGGCCAGATGCCCTCCGAGGAGGAGCTGCAGAAAGACATCGTCATCGCCTGCAGGGCGCAGCAGCAGCTGGTGACCAAGAAGCAGTAGGCGCACGACCATTAGGTCCCTGAGGTCGTGATTATCTACCATTTCTTGTCTATTCAGACGTCATGTGCCGCCTCTTCGCCCTGGTCGCGGAACGATCTCGCTCGCCAGAGCTGCCAGACCTTATGCGCCAGTTCCGCGAGCTGTCGAGGCAGCACCCCGACGGATGGGGTTTTGGCTGGTTCTTCGACGGCCGGCCGCAGGTCGAGAAGTCCCCGGCCGCGGCGTTCTATGACCCCCGCTTCATGACCACGTGCATGAGCGCCGACTCCAACATCGTCATGGCGCACATACGCACGTCGGGCGGCACTCCCCTCACGCCGGAGAACACTCATCCGTTCTCCTACGGCTCATACATCTTCGAGCACGACGGCTCGGTGCGTATGGACCTCGCGGAGCTCATGCCGAATGAGTACAGCGGCCGGATACAGGGACAGACCGACTCGGAGCAGCTGTTCTACTGGATTCTCTACAACATCGACCGGATGGGAAGCATCGTCCGGGGCATCAGAGAGGCGGTTAAGCCTATCAACGAGGGCCCAGAGGCCTCGGAGTTCAGCTTCATCCTGAGCGATGGCCAGGCCGTTTACTCGTACCGTTCAGCATCATGCAGGGAGGACCGACACTCCATCCTTTATCGCGTTCGCAAGGAGACGGATAAGTATCCCGGCCGCTCGGTCATCATCTCATCGCAGCGCCTGGGGCGGGGGGAGTGGCATACCATCGACACTGGCACGTTGCTCGTGGTGGACAAGCTCAGGAACATCGAAGAGCACAGCTTCTGATCGGCATGAGGTCGACTCTACTTGTCGATAAATAACGCTATCAGATGCAAACCAGTTAGGTAGCCTATCAGGTACGATTTCATCTTTCAGCCGAGGAACTTTACGAGTTGCTCTGGACTTCTATCAGCAGCAATAAGCAGGTACCAGCTTCCAGGCAGGGACAGCGGTTCGTTCTCCCTTCTACCATATGCCTCTCTCAATAGCTCTGCCCATTGTCTATCTGTGACCTTTGATGATGGTTTGATATTACCAATAATCGAGATTAACCTCTCCCTCACATCTTCGGGCATCATTTTGATGACATTAGCCACCTTAACAGTGCCCATACCCGGCGCATCCTCTTGACGACGCTCACAGATGCGCTTCCTCATCATCTCTTCGGCCCCCATTCTCACCTTACTTAGTTCGATTTCCTCCTCTACTAACTCTGCGTACATGCCTAGTTTCAGGGCAGTCTCCTGTGCCCAGGAGAGATCATCCATGTATCGAAGGTCGTCTTCCTCAGCGACATATCTGCTGGGGTCAGGTAGTGCTAAGTAATGGTGGAAAACTGGCTTCTTCCCCGGCTTATTCCTCAATATCCTGCCCATTCTCTGGATCAGCTGAAGTCGGCTCTTTGATGAGGACACGCTTATCCCCACGTCTGCATCAGGTATGTCAATCCCCTCTTCCAGCATCTTGGCTCCGATGAGGATGCCATCTCGAGCCTTTCGGAACTTAAGTATCTGTTCGTTGGCGTCAGTTCCTGTTCTGGAATGGGCCACGAACACATTCTGACATTCATTCTTCAATTCCGCCGCGATCCTGTCGCAGGTTCCAGTGTCCATGGCGAACATTATGATTTTTTTAGTTTGGACCATGCTCCTCGCTAGCTCGATTGCCTGCTCAAGCTTTGGCTGGGACCTGTGGATGATCCACCTCCTCCTCAGTATCTGTACCTGGAGGGCCTTCCAGGTTTCGGGTAGTTCTATGCCACGATATCTGGCTATCTCCAATAGATTAGTAAAATCATGCAGGTCTCTTAGCTCAATCATTTCTCCCCTAGTTATTGTCTTTATGGTCTTGCTATCCCCTCTGACCATTTGGAATCTTGCTTTAATCTCTCTACTTAGTTTGGTAAACTCATCCTCCTCAGTAACACTGAGATATGTCGGATGAATTTTCCATTTGAACTTTGGCAGGACATTCTTTCTAATAGCATCCTCGAGAGAGAAGTTGAATACAGTCCGACCCAGCTCCGACGCCAGCACTTTCCCCCGAACTTCTCCCTCGACCGTCGCCGACAGCCCCATCCTCCAAGTCGCCTTGATCCTTAGTGCCTCCTTGAATGATCTTGCTGCACCATGGTGTACCTCATCGACAATAAGCAGATCTGCCTCGTAGGCCCATGGCTGACGGTAGGCGCTCTGGAAAGTCTCGAAGGTTATTTTGAATTCTCTAACTATTAATGGGTGCGTATAGTCTTGGGAAACATCGCTCCTTAGGCCCAATTTATCGATGACTTCTCTCCTCCACTGATTGAGTATCGCTTTGGAGGGGCCCAGCACAAGGACGGTGCCGTTACTGACCTCTCGATGTAACTTTTCAATGGCCATTAGTCCGACGAGAGTCTTCCCGGTACCGGTAGCCATTTCAATTATACCGATATGGCCGTTGCGCTCCCAGGCTTGGAAGGCGCACTTCTGATGCTCCCACTCTAGAGGGATTACCATCGGCCTATCTATTAGCGCATCCGCATCCTTTTTCCCTAGTCTGCTTATGCACGATTGGAATTTTTCAAGCGCCTCAACGTTATGGAGCTGCATGTATAATTCTAGGAAGTACAGGGCGCTTCCTGGAATGAATGCTTGATCGATGCCTTCCAGGACCATTGGGTCGATGCCATTGATTTTCATTAACTTTGTGAACAATAGATGCGTACGGTCGGACCCGGTACGTCCAGTACCGTTACTGCTTGAGGCAACGCCTATTAGC
>LFRW01000054.1 GCA_001512965.1 Methanomicrobia archaeon DTU008 | reverse complement strand
GCCCTACTTCCTGTCGACCGGCACCCCGGACTTCCGTGGCGGTGAGGCAGAGCTTCTGAAGCCGACCCCCGAGGCAGCCCAGAGGTTCCTTCAGGCGCCTGGGGAGATAACCCCGCCGGGACGATACCTGATCGTCTGCGGGGCGGATTCCGTGACGGACGAAGAGGCCGTACGCTCCATGTTGATCATCGGTACGGCAGAGCAGGTCAGGAACCTTGGAGGCCTGGTCCATTATCGCAAGGAGGACATCTTCCGATCGGTCCTGATGCCCGCCGGGGCTGCATGCAGCTCCATGGTCACCTATGCCGCCGGGATGGCCTCCAGAGCGCCTCGCGATACCGCGTACGTCGGACCCGTGGACCCCACGGGCAATCCCTGGTTCCCGCCGGATGCGCTCAGCTTCGCCGCCCCCATCGAGATGGTAAGGCAGATGGCCGAGGACATACCCTCCTCCTTCATCGGCAAAAGGGCTGAACTGGCGTTTCCGGCACGTAACGGACAGGCTAATGGTCAGACGTCAAGGCGCGAGCCCGCCTGATCAGATAATATGCCATTGCGACCGCCGCCACCACGATGCCGACGCTGGCCAGCATGACGCCTTCGGCCTTCTCGTAATCGAACACTATCAGCTCCCTTGCGACGGCCGTCACCACGACGAGCAGTACCGTCTCCACCTGGAGGCGGGCCTCCGTCAGCAATCCATACACGGTGTCGAGCAATTCCAGACCTATGATGACAAGGAGAAGGTGGCTGAACGCGTTGAGGATATCCTCCTTCTCGAAATGATTGGGCGTCTCATCGACTATCAGGTCGTATATGCTGAAGACAAGACCTATGGTGAGGGCGATGGTCAGTATGAGGATCATCAGCATGACGGCACCTACGATGATGTTCCTGGTGCCATCTAGATACTCCCTCGGAGCCCTCATGCTCCAGAAATCGCTTCATGATAAATAAATTCGCTGTTATGAAATCTGAAACATTGCAGACAAGGCAATCATATTTCTAGACCAGGGGTATTCTGATATCGAGACCATGCAGATAGGCATCGTCGGTAAACCCAACGTCGGCAAATCCACGTTCTTCTGCTCCGCCACCCTGGCGACGGTGGAGATCGCCTCATACCCTTTCACCACCATCAAGGCCAACCGGGGAGTGGCATACGTGAGGGGCAAGTGTCCCCATGTGGAGTTTGGAACTCAGTGCACGCCCCGGAACGCCGCCGCCTGCGAGAACGGCACCCGCCTGATACCTGTAGAGCTGCTTGACGTGGCCGGCCTGGTGCCGGACGCCTGGCAAGGCCGCGGCCTGGGCAATCAGTTCCTTGATGACCTGAGGCAAGCGGACGCCCTCATACATGTCGTCGACGCCTCTGGATCGACCGACCTGGAGGGAAACACGGTACCGCCCGGATCCCATGACCCGATGGAGGACGTAAGGTTCCTGGAACGGGAGATCGCCATGTGGATGAAGGGCATCCTGGAGAGGGGCTGGGAAAGGAGCGCCCGACAGGCTCACATGGAGGGCAAGAACATCGAGCTGCTCATCCACGAACGCCTGACCGGTCTCGGGGTCACTCCGAACCATATCAGCGCCGCCATGCGAGAGGTGCGACCGCCGGAGAATCCACAGACCTGGGACCCGGAGATCATGTACCGCCTGTCGGACGCCATCAGGAGACAGGCCAAGCCCATGTTGATCGCCCTGAACAAGGCGGACAAGGCGGATGACGCCACCTTGAAACGTCTGATGGATTCGGTGGACATCGCCATCCCCACATGTGCGGAGACGGAATTGGCGTTGAAGCGGGCATCCAGGTCGAAGCTCATCGACTATCTCCCTGGAGATGGATCGTTCAACGTGCCCGACCGATCTAAGCTGAACCCCGCTCAGGCCAAGGCCATAGACCTCTTGGGGGAGAACATCGGACGGTTCGGAGGAACCGGGGTGCAGCAATGCCTGGAGACCGCGGCATACCGTTTGCTGGACCAGATCATCGTATACCCGGTGGAGGACGAGACCCGTCTAACGGACCATGAGGGGCGTGTGCTTCCCGATGCCTTCATGGTGCCCAGGGGAACCACGGCAAAGGAGCTGGCCTATAGGATCCACACCGACCTGGGGGAAAATTTCATAAGGGCCATAAACGTGAGAACGCACCGCACCGTGGGCAACGATTACGTGTTGCAGAACGACGACGTTATCACCATCGTTGCGAGGAAGTGAACATGGTGGGACGATGGAACGCCAGATTGCTCAGCGCGACCTACCGGCGAATGGATGACGATCGGCTGTCCGTTGAGCTGTACGGGAAGGTGGATGACGGACGCTCCCTGGTCGCACGTTACGTTGGGTTCGAGCCGTATTTCCACCTGGTGGAGCCGGATGATGCTACGGTGGAGACGCTGAGAAAGGACCCCGATGTGAGGAGGGTGGAATGGATCGAACTGTTCCATCGCGGAAAGCTGCGTAAGGCCGCCAAGGTCGTGGTCCGATTCCCATGGCTGGTCCCTGACTTCCGGTCCCGGCTGAAGCGAAGCTTCGAGGTCCTGGCCGCAGACATACCGTTCCATCACCGATTCATCTATGACAACGACCTCGGCGCTTGCGTCCAGATCGTCGGGGAAGAGACCAGCGGAAATTATTCCACCGACCTGGTGGTGGACATAGCCAGCAAGGGGGGCGCGCCAGACATCGCCACCCTGGAACCCTTCAATCCGGACCTGAAGGTGCTATCCTTCGACATAGAGAACAGCATCAGTGACGGCAGGATCCTGACCATCTGCTACGTCATGAGGGAGAAGGGCGGCTTACGCGAGGGGAAGCCCATCCGCGGCCAGGAAAGGGAGATCATCGAGGAGTTCACCAGGGTCATCCAGGAGGAAGACCCTGATGTCATCACCGGGTACAACATAGACAACTATGACATACCGACCGTGCTTGAGAGGGCCAAGGCATGTGGGGCCGGCCAGTGCCTGTGGGGGCGGGACCATGGCGAACCGCGGCGCTCAGGGCAGCGCAGCTGGAAGATCAACGGAAGATTGGTGGTCGACGCCTGGTGGGCCGCCAAGATGGCACTGAGGCCCAAGCAGGAGACGTTGAACCACGTGGCCAAGTTGGTCCTGGGAGAGGAGAAGCTGGACGTCGATCCCTCCAAGATGGACGAGGAGTGGGAGCGGGATCCTGAAAAGGTCATCCGGTATTGCATGAAGGACGCCGAGCTTGCGCTCAGGATAATGGAGCATATCGGCACCCTTCGCAGGACCATGGACCTGGCCGCGGTCTCCAAGCTCCCGATGGAGGACGTTCTGACCTCCGGGAACTCCACCCTCATCGATTCCATCCTTATTCGCAGGGCTGACCGGGTCCCCCCGCCCTTCGGCCCGGTCGGCGTGCCTCTGACGGCGCGTTACGATGATGAGGATGAAGCGATCGAAGGCGGCTATGTCCATACGATCGAGGCGGGACTGTATCACTGGGTCATAGTGCTAGACTTCAAGTCCATGTATCCCTCGCTCATCATCAGCAAGAACATCTGCTTCACCACCCTGAGCGATGATGGGGAGATCGTCGCCCCCAACGGGGCCCGCTTCCTCAGCAAGGAGCGACGGGAAGGCCTGCTGCCAAGCATCCTGAGCGAGCTGATGGCGCAAAGGGATGACATCAAGAGACGGATGAAGGCCGCCGAGGATGCGGATGAGCGGCATTACTACAACGGTCTGCAAGAGGCGGTCAAGATCCTCATGAACGCGTTCTACGGCGTGTTCGCATCATCGTTCTACCGGTTCACCGACCGCAACATAGGTTCGGCCATCACGGCCTTCGCCAGAGAGACCGTCAAGACACTCATAAAGCAATTGGAGGAAGGGGGCCACAAGGTCGTTTACGGAGATAGCGTGACCGCAGACAGGTTCGTGACTCTTCTGGACCCCGAAGGGTTCGTCCGTGTGAAGAACATCGAAGAGCTGTTCGACGAGAACATCGGGAAGGCTGAGATGCGAGGGGAGAAGGAGGTCATCCCTCTCCGGGGGTACAGGGCCCTATCCATGCTGCCTTCGGGAGATGGCACATGGTCCGAGATAAAGGAGATCATAAGGCACAGGACGAGCAAGAGGATATACAGGGTCGAGCAGGGGCTCGGGGAGAGCAGGGTGACGGAGGATCATTCCTTCCTGACCTGGCGAGATGGCCGGCTGGTGGAGACGAAGCCCGTCGACATGCTGGAGAACAGCATGGTAAGGGTGGAGAGGATACCGCCGGTGAAGAGGATCGACCTGCTGGACATGTATGAACTGCTCAAGCATCGTTCCTTCTCGACCGCATGTGATGGTTCGATCGAAAGGCACGAGCTGGAAAGGGATGATGAACATGTCTGGTTCACCTGGTCGACGGGGACAGGCCCGATCAAACTGAAGAGATTCATCAAGAGCGGTTCCCCTGAATTCGAGGCATTGTGCAGGATCCTTGGAGCATACATCGCAGATGGTGGCCGTTCAACGACCGAGACCACGGTGATGAGGGGGGCCAGCATAGCCTCTTCGGACAGAAACTGGCTTGAACGGCTGCGGGAGGACCATCGCCTCCTGTTCTCCGGGGCGACCGCGAGCATAATAAGATCGGACCATGGAATGAAGATGCTATCATACGCCGGCGGCCGATGTGAAACGGTCCCCTTGTATGACGGCCCCTCGTACAAGCTGCAGATGGTGGGGCAACTGACGACCGCGTTCTTCGAAGCATTGTGCGGGCAGGGTCGCGAGGGGAAGAAGCTTCCTGATTTCATATTCCATGTCGAGGACGGATACAAGAGGACATTGCTCGATGCGGTGATGAGGGGGGACAGGTCAGTAACGGCGGATGAAGGCCTTCCCTCTTCGAACGAGCGTGAGCGGCCTCGCTTCGATCATGAAACGACCTCGCTGCAATTGGCCTGTGGCATCAGCCTATTGCTTGGCCAGCTGAACGAAGGGTATGCGATGAGCCATGGTGGGAGCAAGGGCGCATATCGCATAATCGATGCGACCGGAGGTCACGGTGATTTGTCAGGGAGCACGGTGACGGAAGAGGAATACGATGGATACGTTTACGACCTGTCGGTGGAGGGTACGCATGCTTTCGTGGACAGCTGCGGTCAGATATTGTTGCACAACACCGACTCGCTGTTCGTTCAGTCCCCATATGATGATCTGGATAGGACGGTCGCGTTCGGCGCCGAGATCGCAGACAGATTCTCCAGGGAGATCTCCACCATGGAATTCGAAAAGGTGTTCGAACCATTGTTCTCCCATGGGAAGAAGAAGCGTTACGTGGGGCGCTCGGTGTGGCCGACGCAGGGAACGGTCGTACGCGGCTATGAGATCAGGCGCACCGACTCCTTCAATCTGCAGAGCCAGGTCCTGAGCGAGGTGTTCGAGAAGATCCTGGACGGAACCCCCGAGGAGGCCGTGAAGGTGGCCAGGGAGACCGTCTCCAAGGTCATGAACTGCGATGTGGCCATAGAGGACCTCGTAATATCCCGCACCTGCAAGGCGTTCAATGAATACAAGGACCCGGACTCGCAGGCCAACGTGCAGACGGCGAAGAAGCTGATGGCCATGGGCTATGACTTCGTCCCGGGGATGAAGGTGTCGTGGATCGTGACCGATGCCAAGAAGACCCCCCAGGAAGTGGAGCCTTATGTGTCGGGGCGGCCGTTCGAGCACAGGCCGGACTGCCGCTACTATGCGGAACGCATCGCCCAGACCGCCGCCCGCGCCACCGAGGTCTTTGGATGGGGGGAGAAGGACCTCATGATGGGTTCACAGCAGGCCACACTCTTCGACGCCGCGTTCGCCTCCCCGGTCAAGGCCAGGACGAAGGAAAAGCCTGAGAAGAAAGCGGGGAAGAAGCTCGATCTGCGAGACTTCCTGTGAGTTGCCGCCATCTTATCAACTTCCAAAGCCAGACGGTTAGCTTTAATTCCCTTCCGGGACGTGCTAACAACGGTGTCGGATCTGTCAGGAAGACTGCAGCTGATTGGAGAATGGGCCGACGGCACGCTCGCATTGAACGACGAAGGCCGAATGCTTGACATGAACACGCTCAACGAGATCCTCCAGCGGAGGGTCAACGAGGTATACCTACAGCTGTTGATGGCGGGAATGATGGCCATTCTCGGCATCAGCCGCGAAGAGGGGCTCTCGAGATACGCCCTGGAGATCCTTGTACCCCTGACGACGGAGGAAGGGGACGAGTGTGACCTGGAGTTCCTTGATCGAAGGACCTCGACATTGAAGGACCTCAAGAGCCTAGGGTTCTACCTTGAGGTCGGCAAGGGGGGGTCGGTGAGGTGCTACAGGGAAGGGGACATCGATAAGCTGGAGGATGACCTCTCAGCGATCGAGGCCGTCTTGATCGGATAAAGGTCATCGTTCGGCGCCTGGTCGAAGGGCGGCATTATAAAATTATAAATACGGTAGGGGCTTCTCTTCGATCCTTGGTCACGAGAGATGCTCTCGTCGGAGATGTGCCCACTAAAATGGGTGAATCCATAAACGCCGCAAGGCAAGGTGAACTAAATGGCAAACGAAGTAGAGAACCTTCCTGAGGAAGAGGTCAAGAGGCCCGTGAGCGGGAAGGACATGTACCACTACATCTCGGAGGCGTGGAACACCCCGTCCGAGAGCTATGTGAAGCAGCTGCAGTGGGAGCGCCTCATTCAGTGGCGCAAGGAAGAGAACTATATCAGGATCGAACGCCCCACCCGCCTCGACAGGGCGAGGAAGCTTGGCTACAAGGCGAAGCAGGGCTTCGTCATGGTCCGCGGCAGGGTTCGCAAGGGCTCCCTTCGCAAGAGACAGATCCGCAAGGGCCGCCGCGCCAAGCGCCGTGGTATCACAAAGATGACCACCGGAAAGAGCCTGCAGAGGATCGCTGAGGAAAGGTGTGCCAAGCGGTATCCCAACCTCGAGGTGCTGAACTCCTACTGGGTAGGGCAGGACGGGCTCCATGAGTGGTTCGAGATCATTCTGGTCGACCCCCATCACCCCGTGATAAAGGCGGACAGGAACATCAACTGGATCTGCGAGAAGCAGCACAAGAACCGTGCCTTCCGTGGACTCACCGCCGCAGGCAAGGCCGGTCGCGGGCTGAAGTGGAAGGGCAAGGGCGCCGAGAAGGTCCGCCCCTCCATCAATGCCCACAAGCACATGGGCAAGTAAACCCCTTCCCCTTTCCATCTTTTATTTTCGAAGCCTTGGCATTGCTTGGCCACTATCAGTATCTTTCTGGCGCCGATGGCCATGAACTGGAGCGGACGGATGCGCGGTACGGCCAAGGAGGGTCGGAACGTATACTCAGATGATTGCCATGGATGAGCCTGGCATAACGGGTGGGAACATCACGACGAGCTAAGAACCGCCGTTCAACTTGCACCCCCCGACATGCATGGAGGCTAACGGTGGTCCGAGAAGGCGGAAGGTTCGCGACGTTGAAGCGTCATGATGTGAGATCGTCCCATACGATCAATCGCGGGGAATGCATTGGCCCTCCGTAGCCCTAGGCCATGCGATCCCACAGGGCACCTACCGGGGAGGATGTTCGAAAGGATCCAGAGGTTAACGCTCATTTTCTGATGCTTTCAAGGCGCTCTTCCACCTCTTGTTCGGTCATGCCGATCAGGGGATAGAATGCCGGGACACCGATATCGGTGGCGCAGATGAGGTCGATATCCTCCAGCCGGCGGCCGGACACGATCCCGAGGGCCTTTGACCCATGCACCGCTTCCTCCAGTGAACCGCTTTCCAGGACCTTCAGGCGAGGATCCCATGGTTCAAGTACATTAGCATGTTCATCCCCCCATATGAGGACCTTGCATCCGCGCTTCATCAGCATCCAGGCGGCCAATGCATCTAGCTCGCTGTGCACCGATGCCACCACCTTTCCCTGGCTGCCCAGGGGCAGGCCGCCAGGTCCGGGGATATAGCGGTCGAAGATGAAGGCCCTCCCTCCGCGAACCTCGACATAGATGGTCACATCCGGATCGGTAAGGTCCACCCTGACGTTCCGGTCCTCATTTGCCAAGAATATGGCCGAGCCAACCTCCCTGCCCACGTCCATGCTCGTGAACGGGTGGCTGCCCTCCCTGCGGGCCTTGACCGCGAACGACATCCCCGGACCCAGGATGGCGCGGGACATCTCCGCCGCCGTCCTCTGCATATCCTCCATATCTGAAGTGCACTCGATGGCCGGGCTGATGGAAGCGACGCCGAAGACATGGACCAGTCCATCCATCGCATCATCGATGCGATCCGTATGGACGTAGATGCGCCCGGCTTCGCGACTAACGAGCGCCTCCACCCTCTTCCTGGTCAGGGCGGCCTTCAGGTTATCCAGCAATATGGTTTCGAAATGCCTCCGCACCCCTGGGGACTTGAGGCCCAGTTCAGCATACCTGACCAGGATCACGTTCACACATCGCTCATCGCTCCAGTGATAAAAAACCTTTACCAGAGCAAATATTAACAGCGTTGCCCATGAACGAGTGTGGACCTCCTTATAACGGCCGGGGTATTGTTGGCATCGGCGTTGGCCGGCATCCTCGGCTCGATGTTTGGCCTGGGCGGCGGAATATTGATCATTCCACTTCTAACCCTTGGCCTGGGCATCGACATGAAGGATGCGATAGGCGCCAGTCTGATCGGCGTCATAGCGTCTTCCACAGGGGCGGCGGGCCGATACGTGGGCGAAGGGCTGGTGAACATACGCCTGGGGATGCTGATGGAGCCTGCCACGACGTTGGGCTCCATCGCCGGAGCGTTTCTGGCGATCTATCTGAACCAGAGCATCCTTGCCCTTGTCTTCGCCGCCGTCCTGCTGTACAGCGCGTTCTACATGTACAAGAGGCCAGAGCTGACCGTGCACGCTCGGCGAGAGGACCTTTGCCAGTACCTTGATTCATGCTACGTCGACCGGCGAACCGGTGAGAAGATCGAGTACAAGGTCCACAATCTTCGCCGCGGCCTGCTGGCAAGCTTCGCCGCGGGCAATATGTCAGGTATGCTTGGAGTGGGAGGGGGCATCGTCAAGGTGCCGGCCATGAACGTATGGATGGGCGTTCCGATGAAGGTGGCGACGGCCACCAGCAACTTCATGATAGGCGTGACCGCCGTGGCCGGAGCGATCGTCCTGTACGTGAATGGACTTGTCTCTCCGGTCTTGGCCGCGACCGTCGCCCTGGGAGTGTTCGCAGGGGCCAACATAGGTCCGAGGCTTGTCAGGCGCACCGCTGGGAGGACCCTTCGCCAGTACTTCGCCCTGGTGCTCGTGGCCATATCCGCCCTGATGGCCCTGGAGGCGTTCGGGATCATGGGGGGTGCCTGATGGAGGATGTAGACAGGCGCCTTGACCGGTACATAAGTCTGGTACTGCGGGCCGGCATGCTGCTCAGCGTGATGGTGATGGTCGCCGGCCTCGTATTGTTCATCCTGTCCCCCGGTCCGGTGGAGAGCATCCCGATCGAGCATCTCCCCGGGGAGCTCATGTCCGGTTCTCCGGTCGCGATCATCGCCCTTGGGATACTCCTCCTCATCATAACCCCCCTTGCCAGGGTCATCGCCGCCGCGGTCGTGTTCGCCGTCGATCGCGAATATCTCTTCGTGGCGGCATCACTGGCCGTACTGGCTGTGATCGCTCTCGCCATCGCGGTATGATGCTCATGATAATAGCATTAAGGAAAGATTCATAGCTACACTAATGGTTCTCTCCACAGGTTGAGGGGGATGGGGCGGCGGCAAGATGAGGAGAAATGGTATTTCTCCTTCCTACCATACAACATGGCGGGAGGGTCGACATCTCCCCTCATCCCCCTGTTCGTGACAGAGGTGTTGAACGGCCCACTGACCCAAGTGGGCCTTGTATCCGCATTCTCATCGCTGGCGGCCGTCCCCTCGAACATCATCTGGGGGAACCTGTCCGACACCGTCAAGAAGAGGCGAGTGTTCATCCTCATCGGGTTCGGAGGATTGGCCCTTGCGCTCTTCATGATGGGTGTGGCCACCTCCATGAACGGATATCTTTTCGCCAACTTGATGATGGGCGCGCTCGCCAGCGCCGCTGCTCCGGTAGGCACCGTTCTGATCCTGGAATCGTTCAAATATTCGGAATGGGCCCAACGGCTCGGTGACTTCTCCAGGGTGGGAGGGATCGGATGGGTTGCCGGCCTCATCCTGGGGACCGTGTGGCTATCCTCGCTGGAATCAGGCCAGGGCGAGCCAGCCATGCGCGCCCTCTTCATGTTAGGGGCGGCGCTATCCCTAGTGTCGATGTTTCTCGCGTACAAGTGGGTACCGGAACCGCATTTCAAGCTCGACCGGAGGATCGTTGACGGCCACCTGCTGGACATACCCCTAATGATAGCTGAGAAGGCCCGATATCTCCCTCATCGCGTTATCCACGTGCTGCAGATCACCTCAAGAAACATCCGGGCGGAGAACTTCACCGCCGACCTTCGGAAGTATTATGCATGCACGTTCATCATCTTCACCGGGTCCCACACGTTCTTCGTGGCGTTCCCGGTGTTCCTCAAGCAGTACGTCGGGCTGCTCAGCTGGGAGGTGTTCCTCATCTACGTGGCGGCAAGCCTTGCCTCCGCCATGACGTATTCCGCCGCTGGCCGATGGGTGGCGGCGATCGGCAGCAAGAGGATCTATGCCGCCTCGGTCGCCGTCCGCGTATTACTGTTCCCACTCGCATTCTTCGTCACCACCTTATCCCTCGGCCGGTGGGAGATCGTGGCGGTGTTCTGCTTGCTCCACGGCATGATGGGCTTCTTCTGGGCCAACATCTCCGTGGCGGGGAACCACCTCGTGGCCAAGATCTCGCGTCCAGAATTCCGGGCGGAATCCACGGGCATGTATAGCTCCATGCAGGGCATGGCCATCGTCACGGGCGCGATAATAGGGGGGTTCGTGGGCCAGTTCATGGGCTACCAGGTACTGTTCCTCCTATCCTCGCTATTGATGGTGGCCGGGCTATTGCTGCTGTCGAGGGTCGAGGTGGGAAAGGAACCGTCAGAGGACGGTTCATTGGAAAGCGTTTGATCAGAGAAGGTTGGGTAGATTCCTCCCGTATGCCTCGGCCATGTCCTTCTCGCCATCCATTAGAGCGTTGTTGGCACCTAGGCTGAAATACGTCTTGCCCAGCAACGTGATCCCGTTGGCGCTCATCATGGAAGCGAGCTTCTCCAACGATCCCGGTGGAGAGTTGGCTGCCCTGGTCTCGAAGGCGATGCCTTTCAGACCGCTCCTTCCAGCAGCGCTCTTGATCACCTTGGCCGCCTTCCTTCCCGCCAGGAACCCGTTGGGGCTGCCGACTATCAAGACCTCCGCGTCCTGCAGATCCGCTGAGGTGACGTCCGCGGCGGCCTTGCATTCCGCGATGATTCCCATCTGCCTCATCCCGGCGCATATGGCCTCTCCGACCTTGTCCGCTCCTCCTTTCGCGGCATCATAGACTACCAATGCCTTCATTCTATATCTCCTCCATTAAATTGTTAAAAAGACATTGGTCTGTTAGAGTATATCGTTTTCTATGATGGATGCATCGCCTCTACCCTATATCCATCGAAGTCCAGTACCGATGGATATCTGGTTCGTTCACTTCATCCAGTACATGGATGCTCACCCTTTTCCAAGCACGCTGACCTTGACCTCATGCTCATAGTTCAGATGCTTCGCCAGGTTGTAGGATAGGTCGTCGAAGGCGTGTCCGAAGACCACGGTCCCGCAAAGAGGACATCGGACCGATTCCATGACGTCTTCCCCAGGTTGGACCGGCCTCTCCAGCCCATGGCCCTCCCAGATCCTTCTTTCACCGTAGGAAAGATCGGCCAGGCTGCCACTTTCCGACGCCTGGCAAGCGTTCGCTCCGGTGCCGCCCCGGAGATCGCACATGCCAGTGTAGCCATGGCGGGTCGCGAAGTGTTCCTGCAGATTGAGGCTGAGCTCGTTCTCTCCCTCTCCCTCGAGCGAATCGTTGCATATTGGGCATATCAGCTTCATGCAGACCAGACAAATGTCTTGGAGCCGGTAACATAAAAACAAGATGCTCCTCGAGCGTAGAAGGGACCGCGCAAGGTATAATGAATCCTGATATGACTATCGGCGTGAGGACATGGGATGAACGATGCCGGGAGAATGAAAGGGATATCGGGTCTGACAGGGCTTTTCAGGGAGAGCATGGCCGGCGTACCCGATGGTTCGATAGTGGTGTTCACCGGTTCGGTAGGAGCGTGCACTCCGTTCGCAGAACTGCTGGCATATTCCGTGAGAGGGAGGGGTTTCCAGCTCATCTACGTGCCGAACGCCGACATCTCGCAGGCGCGGCCGATGCTGTGGGCCGATGGGATCGGATTCGTGGTGAGCGATGAAAGGGTCGAGCCATCTCACGCCGACATCCTGGTAGTCATGGGTGGTCTGGCCATGCCAAGGTCAGGTCAGCCGGTGGATGTCGTGGAGGCCCTCTACAAGCAGCTGGGCAACCCCCGTCTGATCGGGGTCGGATTCATGGACGTTTTCAAGCGTAGCGGCTGGGTCGACAGGTTGCCTTTCGACGCGCTGGTCGACGGCTACATGGATGCTGGCATGTGGTCAAAGGGGCAATGAGTTCGAGAGCGAACGTCATAGGGAAAGGACCTCTTCCGGATATCGTCGTTTGACGTCGCCCCCCCCCCTCGCATCTACGCCGAACGCTCGTTCAGTATTTCCCAACATCGATCCTCCCAATCATGTCCTCGATGACGTCGGTCTTGGCATCCGCATAATCCTGAACATGCCTCCAGACACGCTGAGCGAGGATGCGCTTGGTCCGTGCGTATAGCTTCCGGTCGGCGTTGTCCGGACGAAGCCGATCGCGGAGACGCAACATTCTTCCGATCTCGGGCGCCCCATAACTGAAAAAATGTAGGTCGATGTTTGGATCGGACCTCTTGAGAAGACGATGCTCGAACCGATCGGGCTCCCTTATGCTAGGCGTATGACCGGCCGCTTCCAGGGAAGGGACATAGGGTCGTTCATCGGAAGGGTCGTCAACGACCAACAGAACATCGATGGTGGGTTCTACACATGGACCTGGCACCGATATCGAACCGACGTGCTCGAGTGAAACACCCTGCTTCCGAGCGCCGAGCGTATGCTGGCAGCCCCTCTAGCGAACATCTCTGGCCATAGGGGATCGGTTCCCCCAAGGTCGCCCTGCGCAAATGCTCCTCATCCATGTCCGCGTGAGCGTGCACATCTTCCCCATATGAATTTCGAGGAGGTGTACCTCGGCACGAAAGGACGTTCACGGGAACATCTTGGCCCATGGAAAAAGGTGAGGGATGAGAGGGACTAGGCGCTCTCGTATGGGTTTTCAGAGCATCATACCCAGCCTACATCGGCCCGGCTGTCCGAGGCTGACCTGGACCCGGTCAGAACGGACGCAGGCCAGATCATTCGAGCCTGGATGCCGCCAGCTGAAATGCCTCGCCCATGCCTTGGACGACAGGGCACGTCTTGTTGCATTGAACCGAGCAGGTGCAGTACCTGGGCGACATCTCGCCGAGCCATGACGCCATGAACGCAATGGCCTTCAGCTGTTGCTCGTCCGCGTTGGCTACGAACTCCTTGAACGATTGTAGCTCCATATGTTCACCATGCGCGGCGAAGGAATGGTTAATATATGTCTATTACTCTTTAATACTGTAATATTATTTGGAATCGTTATGAAAGATGAGGCGGAACGATTGGCGCGGCTCGAACGGAATTTGAACATCCTTAGGGCGTCCGACCCTGGCATACGCAGGGAGGAGTACAAGCGACAGGTGTTGAGGGAGATCGAGAGGGTCATCTCCGAATACGGGCAACGGGACGTGTCCCTCAGGGTCGAACGTATGAACGACATCCTCTACTGCTCGAAACGAAGGTTTTGCATGAACGTCATCACCAGCAAGGTCGAGACCGCCAGCATGGCATACTTGCGTGACGACTGGGAAAGGACCCTTTACATACTCAAGGAACTAGAGCGGCAGATCGAGGAGGGAGCGGACGATTGTGAGGAGGTAGAATGTCATGCCTACGCCCGCTCCCTCGTCTCCGAGGTCATAACGGTCTTCGAGGTCGCCATCAGGATAGAGCAGGGCATTCGCTCCATCCCTTGCGATCCAGAGAGGTCGGTCTCCTTGGATCCTAAGCAGGTGTCAAGCATGCTTGCCCCATTGTCCCACCCTATCAGGGTGTCGATATTGTTGAAGCTTGACCAAGGTGGCCTGGGATTCTCGGAACTGAGCAGGGAGCTAGATCTCCGGACGGGGCATCTGCAATTCCACCTTCGAGCGCTTGAGGAAGCGGGCTATGTGCGCCAAGAGCGGCGAGGCGGCCAATATGTGATATCGATCAAGGGGATGACCGCAGTGGCCGGACTGCGGGCGCTTATGACGGATCTCATCGAGATGAGCGGGCATCGGGAAGATGCCGCCAAGAAGGCAGAGGCCGCATGACGCCCCGTGATATGATGGACGACGTCGATGGGGCGCAGAAAGACCACCAGCCATTCCATCGATGGATGGGAAGGGGTTTGGTGAAGGCATCACGATGATGCCTTCATCCTGTAGGTCGGATTTGGCCTGCCCGGAGAGAAGCAATCGTCGGTGAACTCGTAATCCTCCACTCCCATCTCTCCCAACGCCCTCCTGACGGCCTGCTGGATCACCGTCCTCAAGGTCTCAGGTGATGATACCACCCTCCCGTTGACGAACAGTTCCACATCGCCCTCGGCGTATCTGGAGCCTCTGACCCCATCAACCGTCAGGTTGCTGAATGTCAGGCTCATCTTGGCCGCGTTCGTGTTTGATCGCAGCATGACCTTGGCATGAGCGATATCTTGTGGATCGTAGCTCTCCGCGATGTACCGGAGGATCTTGCTCGCCAGCTCATAGGAGTCCATCCTGGAGACCCGGAACGAGAGGAGCCCGTTGTACCAGCCGAGCTCGGCCTCGGCGTCGGCGTAAGTGTCATAGTCCACGTCGACCGGGGAACCCTTGCTCGTCAGATCGGAGTCCATCACCTTCAAGATATCATCCAGACCCTGTCCGGTTATGGCCGAGTAGGGGATCACGGTGGCCGCCGGGTTGAGCGATCTGACCGCATCGATCAGCTCGGATATCCTAGCCTTCGAGATCATGTCCACCTTGGAGAGGACGACATATTCCGCTTCCTCCACCTGGTGCTTCCTCAGGTAGCCGCCTATGGACCTGGCCTCGATCTCGTCCGAGGAGAAACGGGAACTGTCGACCAGTACCATCAGGGGAGCGACGGCGAACTCATCGCGATATAACGATCGGAGGGGGGCCACGACCGTCGCCTGCAGGTCCGTGCATGAGCCTACAGGCTCAGCGATTATCAGGTCGGGCCTCACCTTCCCCACCAAGCCGCGAGCGCTGTTCATCAGGTCGGGGAATCGGCAGCAGAAACAGCCCCTTAGGACCTCGGACGTCTCGAACCCATTTCCCCTGGCGAACTGCGTATCGACAAGGGCCTCGCCCTGATCATTGGCTATGAGGGCGATCGACCTGCCTGAGTCGGACAACAGTCTGGCTGCCTTGTTTATCAAAGTGGTCTTTCCAGCTCCCAGGAAGCCGCCTACGAGCACTAATCTCGTCGTCATGGAATTGCCTCGACCCCTGAGGCGATTCGAACAATAAATGCATGATTATTAACTATATTATTTTAGTTTAGTATCAATTTTTTATAATCGCGTTACAATGACAGACTCCATCCCTAAACGGAGATGCGTTCATGCCTTCTCTCAAGCAGAATCTGCTGGCCGAGTTCCTCGGCACGATGTTCCTGGTGACCGTGGCTATCGCCTCGGTGATACTGCCTTTCGCCCTGGACGGTTCGACCGTGGTGCTTGCGGTCTTCATCAATGCATTGGCCGTGGCGTTCGTCCTGTTCGCCCTGATAGAGACGTTTGGATCAGTCTCTGGAGCCCACTTCAACCCCGCTGTCACCCTGGCCTTGCTGGCCTCCAAGGAAATCGACAAGAGGAAGGCGGCTTGCTACATCGGCGTACAGTTGGCCGGGGGTTTCCTCGGCATGCTGGTGGCCCATCTGATGTTCCTTGGGACCACATCGACCTTCTACCCGGACACCTCGACCCTCATCACCATATCATCGAACGTCAAGCTGCCTGCCCTATACTTCGCAGAGTTCATCGGAACGTTCCTTCTGGTTGGAGTCATCATAGGATGCGTGCGCGGGGGGTCCAAGCACACTGGACTAAGCGTAGCCCTGGTCGTAGGAGGGATGTTGGTCACGACCTCGAGCACGATGTTCGCCAACCCTGCTGTGACCTTTGCCAGGATCTTCACCTATGCCATATGCGGCATAGCCCCCGAGAGCGCCGTGTTCTTCATAATCGCGGAGATCGTCGGGGCCATATCGGCCACGTACGTGTTTGGCATCATGTTTCCGTCCAAGCTCAAGGAGAAATGTGAGCCGTACGATTGCAAGAAGCCCATCGTGGTGGGGCAGGGCCCGCCCGCCAATGGAGGTGCGTGAAGACATCGATCCCTCCTTCCCCCCTATACTCTTTTTTATGGATCGGCCTGCAATGACTGCACGGCCGAGCCGTCGAGTAGGTCCTGGTTCTGACCATGGTGCCGCCTACGGTGTTTCGGTACGCGCATATGCCTCGGAGAAGTACTTCCTGGTCGAGGGCATGACGATCGCAAGGAAGATGGCGAGACCCAAGATGATCGTCATATATGTGGCCGGGTAGTCCAGCCCGATGATGGAGTTCTCGACAATGAGCCACACCGCCAGGATGACCAATAGGGCGACCGCCCCCTGCCATGACCAGTGAATGCCTCCGGCCTTGCTGAGCTTCCCGAGGAACATCTCATCCCTCGTCCAGGTGCCATAGGCAAGGAGTATGGCATAAAGGCCGTAGATCGCGAACAGGAACAGGCCGACCAGGAAGAAGTTCTGGAACGGGACACGCTCAGCCACGGAGGGCGGGAACCCAAGAAGTGCGCCGCTCGGGTCGATCATAAGAAGCAGGCCGCTTATTACACCAAGGATTCCGAAGAACGCTTCCAGGACGAACAATGCCTTCACGGCCGTTGGACGATCCCCCTCCATATACCTCATGACCTCACCTGTATGGATGTGATCGGAACCTTGATCAAGAGTAGGTTGGAAGCTGTGGAACGCGAGCGGACGGGCGCCCCCGGTCATGCAATGTGCCTATCGGCCATGTTGACCGCCCCGTTCATCAAGGCCAAGGCGGCCTAGCAGGATTGCCGATCAGGGATTGAAAATACAAGTAGGCTCGCGGAGAACCATCCGGAGAGAGGTGAGAAGAGAAGTGCAGGGGAAGGGATTTGAACCCCCGAACCACTAAGGATAGGACCCTGAATCCTACGCCGTTGGCCAGGCTTGGCTACCCCTGCTTGACTGACTCGTCCCAATACACTCCGTATACAAAAACCTTGCTCCAACATAATATTCCTTGGCCACTCGACGCGCTCATATCCAGGGCGAAATGGGCGGATGGCGTTAGGATGATGCGCGAAGAGGCCGTGCTGAACCATATTGAGGCCTCATCGATCCGCCTATCAAGGAGGTTGTGTCCCAAATCGCCCTTGGACCGATGGTACGTAGGCCCGGCGACAAGGGCAATGATTATCTCCGCTCGTGGCCATCGAGATCACGTGGGCGAGCAGTTGCATGATGGCGAGGAAAGGCATGAAACCCCCGAGTCGCTCGAACCAGACACTGTCGGGGAGGAGGTGGGCCCATTCTTCGTGGTGCATGACCATCACGCCACGACGCACCACCATGATCTCCGATTGCTCATGGATGGAACATTGAAAAGCTGGGCGGTGCCAAAGGGGGTGCCGGACAAGTTGCACGTCAAGCGGCTGGCCATACAGACCGAAGACCATCCCATATCATATGGTTCGTTCGAGGGCACGATCCCGGAGGGCGAGTATGGAGCAGGAACGGTCACCATCTTCGACCGCGGCGATCTGGATGTGATGAATAGGACCGAGGGAAAGATCGTCTTCAGCATTCAGGGTGCAAGACTGAAGGGTACGTATGCCCTCATCAAATTCAAGAATGATGAGAATCGCAAAAACTGGCTGCTGATTCGAACCGAATGATCACGACGGAAAGAATCTGGTGAAAAGGAAGAGGGTGAGGCTGTGCAGCCTCATTGACAGCGGGAATGTGAGAATATGAGGAAGGATTTACTTCTTCTTCATTATCTTCATCCAACCGCCACTCTCGAACACGGCGAGACCCCTCTGCTTGAGAGTCTTCTCAAACTCGTCCCACTGGATGATCTCGAGGCGGTCGTTGGAACCCTTGGTGAACTGGATTCCGTTGGTTCCCTTGACCCTACCGGGTTTCAGACCCTTCTTCTTTGCGATTTCTTTGGCCTTACTCACGCTTATCTGTTCCATGACCATGGATTTCCCTCCTGTGCTCGTATGGGCGATGTTGGCAATGCGACCCAGATAGGAATGGCCTAGTCCCATATATAATATTTATCTGATAATGCTGGAAGGCCAGTCCTCTCCTTTTAACCTTTTTCGAAATCATTTTACTAAAATCAAGGCGAAGGCGTCCCGAAACGGCCACATCGTTCCCCTGCTACATGGCCAGAAATCTAACGAGCAAGATTTAATCTGGAAGATGTATCCTGGATACGGGGAGTTGAGCTCCATGCGTTTATTTGGTTCATCAGGCATCAGAGGAGTCATCGGGGAGGATTTCACCATCGAACTGGCCGTGAGCATCGGCGAAGCTGTGGGGGCCATGCATCGGCACATCGTTCTTGGTCGCGACACCCGCACCTCTGGACCCATGGTGGCGCAGGCATTGGCATGCGGCGCCAATGCGGCAGGGGCAGAGATACATGATGCCGGTATGATATCCACGCCCACCCTGGCAAGGGCCTCGTCGACGTTCGGATGCGGCATCATGGTTACCGCGTCCCATAATCCCGCGCCATACAATGGGGTGAAGCTCTGGAACCCCGATGGCTCGGCCTTTGATACGGATCAGATGGAAAAGGTCGAGGAGCTCATATTCTCACCCAGGGCAAGGAAGGACTGGAGGGAGGTGGGACGCTCCTTCATGATGGAGGGGGCGGAACGCGCCCATATCGACGCCATCCTCGATGAGGTGGGGGGCTCGAACGCCATGGTGGTGGTCGACTGCGGCTGTGGCGCCACGTTCCGCGTAAGCCCGCTAGCGCTGCGGGAACTGGGTTGCTCGGTGCTGTCCCTGAACGCTCAACCCGACGGTTTCTTTCCGGCTAGGACGCCCGAACCGACAGAGGAGGCGCTTGCCGATCTCAAGGCGGCCGTCCTAAGACGGAACGCGGACGTAGGGATCGCACATGACGGGGACGGGGACCGCATGGTGGCGATCGACGACAAGGGCCGCTTCGTCAGCGGGGACCGCCTGATCGCCCTGTTCGCCTCGGCCATGGGCGCCCGGGGAGTGGTGGCCCCCATGGATGCGTCCATGATCCTGGACGAGATCGTTGGCAGGGTGGAGAGGTGCAAGGTGGGGGACGTTTACGTGGCCGAGGTGCTCAAGCGCACCGGCCTCGACTTCGGAGGAGAACCGTCTGGAACCTTCATCTTTCCCAAGCAGACATACTGTCCCGACGGCGTCCTGGCCGGGGCGCTCCTGGCCAAGATGGCGTCCGAGCAGCCGATCTCGGAACGGCTTGACTCGCTGCCTTCCTTCCCATCGTCGCGCAGCTCGCGGCCGTTCAGGGCGGAGCAGCGGGAGAACGTGCTTAAGCGTCTTGAGGCAGAGATGTGCGGACTGGACTGCGACCGCCTGTTGACCCTTGATGGCTTCCGGGCCGAGTTCTCGGACGGTTGGATCCTAGTGCGTCTGTCTGGGACGGAGCCCAAGCTGCGCACCACCGTGGAGGCGAGGGACGAGGAGGAGATGAAGAGGTTGGAAGCCGTGGTCGAAACCGTCGTAGGGAGGTGCCTTGCATGAAAGCCCTAGTTCTTGCCGCAGGGGAAGGGACCAGGCTACGGCCGCTCACTTCGAACACGCCGAAACCGCTCCTGCTGGTCGCCGGCAGGCCGTTGCTGTCCCACGTGCTCGACGCCCTGTCGTCGCAGGGCATCAAGGACATCTATATCCTGGTGGGCTGGAAGGCGAACAAGATCAAGGAGCATTACGGAGACGGCTCATCCATGGGACTGCGCATAAGGTACCTGGAGCAGAAGGAACGAAAGGGTACCGCCCATGCCATAGGCATGGCCGAGAGCGTCATGGACGAACCGTTCGTATGCGTCAACGGCGACGTGGTGCTGTTCGAGTCGGACCTCAAGAGGACGTTGGACCGCTTCTCCAAGGAGGGATGCACGGTTATGGGTGCCGTCCGCGTACCTGACCCCCAGCGCTTCGGCGTAATCGAGGAGCGGGACGGCATGCTGCTGAGGATCCATGAGAAGCCCAAGGTCCCTCCAACGGAGCTTATCAACGCCGGCCTTTTCGTCTTCACGCCCGACATATTCAGATGGATACGCGCCACGCAACTGTCGCAGCGGGGCGAATATGAGATAACCGACACGCTTAACTCATTGGCGTCGGAAGACCGGGTGGCCGTGCAGCCCCTACAGGAGGATTGGATCGATGTCGGCATGCCATGGGACCTCCTCCGCGCGAACGAGATGCTCATGTCCCGCCTTGAGCGCCGCATAGAAGGAACTGTGGAAGACGGTGCGACCTTGATCGGACCGGTGGTGGTGGAGCAGGGTGCCAGGGTGCGGTCGGGCGCATATATAGAAGGCCCGGTCCACATATCCTCGGGCTGCGACATAGGCCCCAACTGCTACATCCGACCGTCCACCTGCCTGGGCCCCAAGGTCAGGATAGGGGCCTCGGTGGAAGTGAAGAACTCCATCGTGATGTCCGGGACCCATATCCCCCACCATAATTACGTTGGAGACTCCCTAATAGGGGAAAGATGCAATCTGGGCGCAGGCACGAAGATAGCCAACCTGCGATTCGACGACCGCCCCGTTAAAGTGGTTCACCGCGGGGAGATCATGGACTCGGGGCGAAGGAAGTTAGGAGCCATAATAGGCGACGATGTGAAGACGGGCATCAACGCCATGATCGATGCGGGAACGATAGTCTTCGAGAACGTCGTGATCGGCCCCGGGGCCATCGCACGGGAGAGCATCGGACCAGGAAGCAAGATCCTCTAGAGGACCTGCAGGTCCACCGGGCGGCCTTGGCGGTCATAGCTCCTCCATGATGTCATATCGTACGGCATGCAGATGATGATGTGCGTGTTGCCGTAGCTGGAGAACAGATGGAGATCGGCCTCGGAAGGTTCATTGGAGTAGGATGGATGGGAGTGCACCGAGCCTACTATGGACAGGTCGATGGGGAGGTTGAAGGTCGGGAACGTCGCGGAGCTGCCGCTCGATATGCTGCCTGGCAGGAGCAGCAGCTCGTAGATGACGCCGTCCTCCGCACGCATCGTCGCCACGAACTCGTAAGGGTGGGTCTGGCGAGAGGCCTGGCTGATCATCTCCAGAACCTCCCTCTCGATCCCCCATACCTTGCGTCGGTTCATGGCATGCAGACCAGCTTCTCACGCGTCTTCTTGTAGAACGCCTTCTCGAAACGTATGAAGCGGGCGCGTTCCTCTGACAAGTTGAAGGATATCCCCTCGCCTCCCTCCATGGGCATTTCCTGCTGCCCGTCGATGACGCACAGGCATGGCTTTGGCTTGACCAGGCTTATGCTTATCTTGCTGGATGCAGGGACCACCATGGGGCGGGCACCGAACTTGAACGGGGCCATGGGTGCGATGACGAAGGCGTCCACATGGGGGTCCACGATGGGGGACCCTACCGCCATGGCATAGCATGTGCTTCCCGTAGGTGTCGAAATTATGATCCCGTCCGCCCTCACGTCCATGGCCAGCTGGTCGTCCACGAACACGTTGAAGTGTCTGATCTTGGCCACATGGGCGGTGTGAACCACGGCCTCGTTGGTCGCATCGAGCAGCCGTTGTCCCTTCAGGACCGTCCTTAGCTTTATTCGCTCCTCGATGAAGTAGTTGCCATCCAGCAGGCGTCTCAGGCCCGTGGAGATCTCATCCTCGTTCACCTCTGCCAGGAAGCCGAGCACGCCGGCATTGACCCCGAATATGGGCGCACTGGTCCTCTGCAACGAACGCAGGATCGTCCCGTCCCCGCCCACCGTGACCAGGACATCGATGTCCATCTTCTCGATGGGCTTGCCTTCTCGGCCGAACAGCCTGGCGATGCCGGACTCCAGAACGATGTCCTCATCTCCCAGTTCGCCGATCACCTTTCTCGCGACACGTATGGACTCCGGCACTTCGGAATTGGCCGTGACACCGATCCTCATAGTAGAACCTCCTTCACCTTGATGTCTCCGTAGGCAAGGAAGTTGGACCTGACGGTCAGGTTCAACGGCATGTCCAGCCTACTCCCCTGCAGGT
>LFRW01000004.1 GCA_001512965.1 Methanomicrobia archaeon DTU008 | reverse complement strand
GGGCATCGCGGGCGCCGATATCTATGCCGCCAACACCGATGCCCAGCACCTTCTCGCGGTGAGAGCACCGCACAAGATCCTGCTTGGCCGCCGTTCCACCCGCGGCCTGGGAGCGGGTGCTCTACCCCAGGTCGGAGAGGAAGCGGCGAGAGAGGCCGAAGAAGACCTAAGGAAGGTACTGAACGGAGCGGACATCGTATTCGTGACCGCAGGAATGGGAGGCGGAACGGGTACGGGTGCAGCGCCGTACGTCGCGAAGATCGCGAAGGACATGGGCGCGCTCACGGTCGCCGTGGTCACATACCCGTTCAAGGCCGAGGGTACGATCCGCTCCGAGAACGCCGAATGGGGCCTGGAGCGGTTGCGTAACGCCGCTGACACCGTCATAGTCATACCTAACGACAAGCTCCTGGAGATCTGTCCTCGCCTTGCCCTTAACGCGGCCTTCAAGGTGGCCGACGAGGTGCTGGTCAGGGCCATAAAGGGCATCACGGAGCTCATCACCAAGCCTGGCCTGGTCAATCTGGACTTCAACGACCTCAAGACCATCATGAAGGGTGCTGGCGTCGCCATGATCGGTCTGGGCGAG
>LFRW01000036.1 GCA_001512965.1 Methanomicrobia archaeon DTU008 | reverse complement strand
AAGGTATCCGACCTGCTCCGGCTTCCCATGCATGTGAGGCCCGTCGTCATGCTCCCCATAGGCCGGCCCGCCGCAGAAGGGAGGTCACCTCCCCGGATCGAGATCGGAGAGTTGGTCCACTACGAGGAGTGGTAGAGTCCTGGGAGGCGGGGAAGTGCTTCAGAGGGTAGACCACGTTGCATTCAACGTGTCCGATATGCAACGGGCAGTGGATTTCTTCACCAGGGTGCTCGGCTTCACCGAGGCGGGCAGGTGGAGGTCCGAACAGGAAGGTGCGGCGGAAATAAGGTTCGTCACGCTGGGAGCCTCGGTGGTGGAGCTCGTCGAAAGAAGGGACATGGACAAGGTCGACACCTCCGATCTGGTCCTTCCAGGCTTCAATCACATATGCCTGCGCAGCGATGACCTGGACACCGATATGATCCAGATGGCGGGACGAGGGGCCGTGTTCCTTGGTCCGGAGATGCACGTCGACGAGCGGCTGTACGTAGAGGAGCGCCCCATGCCAGGATATTGCCTTGAGAGGGGGTTCCGGAGGATCTTGGTGAAGGGGCCCGACGGCATCGTGGTGGAGATCATGGAGAGAAGGGAGTAGCCCCGGCCAGATTCGAACTGGCGTCGCCGGCTCCAAAGGCCGGCATGATTGACCACTACACTACGGGGCTGTCGGTTCACGATTATGATCCTGGTATTTTAACCATATCTCTCGGGAAGGCCACATCCTGAACCCCTATGGTCGGGATGGGGATGGATCTAGGTCGACACGAGCCGTGCATGTACCGATGCGAAGCCGCGAAGGATTCATTGGCGAAAGAATCGAGAGCATGATGGGGATCAGGGCGAGGACCGTCAGGATCCATGCATTATGGACGTTCGCCCTCCATGTTCGTTGGATACGATGAACGCAAGGCGGGAGTGAGGCGATAGGTCTGGACCTCGGCCTGCCGGCCATGCCGTCGGTGGCCTGCTCTAGGTACCTCGAACCTCTCCGATAAGGTACGTGGGAGTGGCATCGGTCACCACGACAAGGTGTCTGGACCCGATGGCATGCTCTCCCTTCACCACCACTGGCCGATACGCATCGGTGCGGCCGATCATGGTGCCCTTCTTGCCCCTTTCAGTGATGAGGACGCTCTCCTCGTTCCCTATCCGGGAGCGGTACAGGTCCAGCCCGATGTCCATGCGCAGGGCCGTCAGTTCCCTGGAACGCTCCTTGCTCCTCCAGCCAGGGACCTGATTGCGAGCCCGGGCGGCCTCCGTCCCGGGGCGTGGGGAGTAGCGTGTCACGTTGATTATCTCTGGTCGGACACGCTGTACGAGTTCCATGGTGGCGCGGTGGTCGTCGTCCGTCTCGCCCGGGAAGCCGACGATGACGTCTGTGGCAAGGCACATGTCCGGACTCTCGGCCCGGAGCTTCTCGACCAATAGCTCGAAGTCCTTCGGGGCATGGTGACGGTTCATGGCCTCCAGCATCCGCCCGCTACCGCTCTGGACGGGCAGGTGAACGAACTGATACAGCTTCGCGGACCTCCATGCGCCAAGGAAGGAGGGCAGGATGGGCTCGAGGCTCTGGGGGTTCATCATCCCCACCCGGACCCTGAAGTCCCCAGGGAGGGCGGCGATGGCGGATAGCAGTTCCCCCAGGTCGGTATTGCGGTCCATTCCATATGCGGCGGTGTCCTGCGCCGTGATGAGCAGTTCCGACGCGCCCGATGACAGGTGCCTCCTCGCATCTTCCACGAGCCGATCGAGAGGGTAGCTTACCAGGCGGCCGCGGGCAAGTTTGGTGATGCAGTAGGAGCAGTCGCCAAGACATCCCTGGGCTATGGGGAGGATGGCGCTGGTCGATGATGCGGGAACCATAATGGTAGGCGGCTGCTCGGCGGGGCCGAAGCGCTCCTCGACCAGTTCGATGAAGGAGTCGTAACTGCGCGGCGGGATGATCAACGCGTCGGGGGCGCACTTCACCGCTTCATCCGATTGTATCGCCGCCAGGCAGCCGGTCACGATGATGTTTCGACGCTGACGGGAGAGCTCCTCCAACCTTTTTAGCATGCGCCGTTCCGTCTCCTTGATGACGGTGCATGTGTTGACGACCACCAGATCGGCATCGGCCGGGTCGTCCACCAGGGCATGGCCCATGGATGCCAGCCAGGCCTCCAACTTCGCCCCTTCACCCTGATTCATGGTGCATCCGTACGATTCGACCCACGCCTTCATGCCATCCCATCTTACTCGCATAGATAATTTTTTTCATGGCACCTTCGCGAAGGCGGACAGGGCATCGCGGTCCGACGCGGGGAGTGATGATCTTGTCATTATCAAGATAGGTATTATTATTAACCCAGAGAGACAAAACAACCGCAATGGTGAACTCTAGTGAGAAGCAAGATGGGATTGCTTATACCATTGATGATCTGCTTCTTGCTGTGCTCGTCCATCATAGGCATCGCCTGTGTTCAGCCAGCAGCAGGTCTTCAATGCAACGAGTTCCCACCAGGCAGCCATTATGGCATCGTCACATCATCATGTGGTGATGCCGACAACGTCGCCAGAGAGCTTCTAGCGGACGGCTCCAATGTTGGAGTGCTCGGTGGGATGAGGCAGGAGAACGACACCGTGACCGGCAGGTTCACGATGTTCCGCTTGAACGAAGAGAACATGAGCATCGATGGCTTTGGCGTATGGAACGGCGGAGGGATCTATCAGCTCTTCGATGGCATCACGTTCAATGACGCCATATCGCTGACGTCGTCCATCGACGGAGCGGTGTTCAACGCGACCTTCGACAGCACGAACGTGCACATCCATAACCACCCGGGCGTGGTGATGGAGATCGATACCGAACGCAGCGTCAACATCAAGTTCACGATGGCGGGAGGGATCAACTCCAGCATCATGAGCGCTGAGGAGATCGGTGATCCATCCATCGAGGGTGCGCGGATAGGCAACGACGCCGTGTCCGCTACGGTCATGGTCACCGGCGGCAGCCTTGAGCAGGCCGGGAATCGTTCCCTCATCGTCAACCTTGCCCGCGGCGGTGAGATAGTGGTGCGAGCGTCGTCCGACAACACCCCTACGCAGGACATGCTGCTGGACGCCATCATCTCCGACGTCCTGGCGGAATATTGGGTGCTTGCCAGGGATGACGGCGCCATCTTCGACATCGCGGCCTACCGGGACGTGGATCTGGAATCCTCCTCCCTATCGTTGAAGATGGGGGAGTGGGAGATACCATTGCCCGTGCAGGCGCCTGGTAACGTGATCGGCGTGCATACCGACCGGATGTCCGTGACGATCGCAGGCGGGGTGGAGAACATGCTGTCGCTCGGTGAAGCGGCAAGCGAGGTAGGTTCCCTGGATGAGGTCCTCCAGGCAGCGGACGGCAACGGACAGTCGCCCGTGTACTACGTGGAGCAGACCAATCAACGGACCGACATCTATCTCTTCGTACCCGCCACCCTGGGTGGTGAAGAATCCACCGGCGGCGGTTCGGGTGCCGGAGGGGGACAGGCCATAGACCTTGGCTCGATGTTCCTGCCTGCCGTGATCGGAGCCGTTGTCCTGATAGCCATCGTGTCGGCGGTGCTGTTGATCAGGCGGAAGAAATAAAAGGGGTTCCTAGGACCCCGCCTTTCCTTTTTCTTATCCAGCAGGGTCCTTTGCGTCCAGACTGCCATCAGGGAACGGTTGGCGAGAGAGTTCAACGCAACAGGTCGGACGCGCGTAGCTCCGCCTCGATGTGATCGATCGCCCTCTCCACATCGCTGGGCTGCTTCGCCCCCGTGCATACCAGACGTCCAGAGCCGAAGAGGAGCATGACCACCTTTGGCTCATCGAGCCTGTAAACCAGGCCGGGGAACACCTCCGGCTCATACTCCACCCGCTCCAGGCCAAGGGATATGACGGTCGACGAGAGGTTCACCGGACTGCCGAGGTCGGCGGAGGCCACGATGTTCTGAACGGTGATCTGCGGATATTCCTTCACCTCCACACCAGCCTTCCGGATGGCGTCCACGACCAGCTCCACTGCCTTGTTCACCTGATCCCGGTCCTTGGCACCGGTGCAGACCAGCTTCCCGCTTCGGAACAGGAGGGCCGCGGCCTTCGGATTCTTCACCCGGTATACGAGGCCCGGGAAGACCGCGGGATCGTACTCCGCCCCTTCCATGGATGTGGCGAGGTAAGTTAGGTCTAGCTCACGGCCCAAGGCAGCCGACGCGACTATGTTCTGAATAGTGTATCTGTTGCTAATGGTAATACCCGAACCAATGAACCGCATACTAATATAAGCCAAACATGTTCGATTTTTGTTTTTATATGAAGGATCAGGGCGCGAACGGCGGTTTCGGTCCGCTCGGAGCCCTTTGCGGAAAGACGTTTGATGCCCCTCCGCGCCGACCCTCACACCTCACGGAGGCGGCAGCGGGCGGCGCGAGAGGACGGCCCGTGACGGCACGCTCATCCGCAGTGCAGGAATCTCCTTACCAGCTGAGCGGCCTTCTCTGGATCGTTGTTGATCTCTTCACGGATGTTCCGGTCATCGAAGGACCTGAGACGATTCGCCACGGCGTCGATCATCGACGGCTCGAACACGGCGTATCGTTCGAAGATCTCCCGGTGAGCCTCCAGCTCAGCAGCTGACTCGTAGCAGGAAGCGGGGAGCTGGTCAAGGGACATCAGCTTATCGCGGTGCTCCTTGTGATGTATGTTCACGTCGACATATGTCCTGTTCGCGACATCCAGGGCGTCCTTCATCTCGAAGCCGTGGCGTGCGGCCGTCACCAGGCCAGCGAGGAGGAGATATACATCGGCCGATCCGTCGGGGCAGCGGAATTCCACGGTCTGCTTCTGGGACAGGTCCATCTCCACTGGCCGTTCGAGCGGATTGGCGTCGGCCACCATGTCCGTGCCATGGGTCCATCCGAGCGGTACCCTTACCAGAACGGAGCGGTTGCGGTCTCCCCAGCAGATCGAGGTGGGAGCCTCCTGATGCGGGACCAGACGCAGGTAGGACGTCGGATTGGTGTTGCCGAACGCGGTCAAGGACGATGCGCAGGTCATGAAGCCTGCGATGGCGGTCTTCGCGGTATCGCTGAGGCGGCCGTCCTTCACGTACTGGTTCAACCCATCTTTCATGATGCGGGTATGGATGTGCAGACCGCTACCGGCCTTTCCATTGGTGATCTTGGGTGCGAAGGTGACGTCCAGACCGTAGAGGTAGGCCATGTTCCGGATGATCCATTTGGCGATGACCAGTTCATCCGCCGCCTGCTCCACGTCGGTCACCATGAACTCGATCTCGTTCTGCTCATAGATCTTGTCGCCAAGGGTGAAGTTGCCCACCTCGGAATGGCCATATTTGATGTGTCCTCCCGCACGGGCTATGGCGAGCATGCAGTCGGTGCGGAACCTCTCGAACTTGGTGAAGGGGCCAGATTCATGGTAGCCGCGCTGGTCCTCGGCCAGGAACAGATCGTCCTTGTCGCCGATGACGTAGAATTCCAGCTCTCCCATGGCCTCGAAGGTCATGCCCGTCACCTCGGTGAAGGCTGCGTGGGCCTTCTTGAGGACGTGTTCCGGCGAGATGGACGCCGGCTTGCCATCCTTATCGTAGAAGGAACAGAGGAAACAGATGGCGGGGATCTCGCTGAAGGGATCTACGAAAGCGGTCCTGAATCGAGGGACGACGTAAAGGTCGCTGGATCCCGTGTTGATGAACTGGGGGAATATGTTGGAACCGTCCACCCGCTCTCCGGAGGAGAGTATCTGCTCGAGATAGTCCCTGTCGGTGATGACGAAGTTCAATGTCTTGAGCCGCCCGTCGCTGGCCGGGTAGCGGAAGTTAACCATCTCGATCCCATTTGCTTCTATGAAGTTGATGATGTCTGCCTTGGTGAACTCCCTGGGAGACTTCTTCAGAAAGGAGACCAGAGGGTTAAGGCTGGACGACGCTTCTTGGCTCATTGGCAGCCGTAAATGATGCTATATTTTTAACATTACCCCTGCGGTGTGGAAAATTGGATAGGAAATGCCGCCATCCCGCTCGTTTTGAACAGTCATCGGGCCATGTGACGAGACACGCTCGTTCGGCCGACCCCCGGCGGGTCCATTTATATCCCATTTGCTCAGAATGTCATCATGTGCGTCCATGAGGCCAGGCAACATCACCTTGTTGACAGTATCCAACGCGATCGCATACGTCATGATGTTGATCGTCAACGGTCTGGCGGGGAGTACGTCCCTGATCGGCGGAAAGGTAACGTCGGAGATCTCGGACATGAACCCCACGCTGGTGACGCCAGCAGGGTTCACGTTTGCCATCTGGGGCATCATATACCTCTTGCTCGCCATCTTCATCGCATATCAGCTGATCGTTCGTCCGGGGCTATCGGCACCTCACGGCCGGATCGGATGGCTCTTCGTTCTGAGCAGCGCCCTCAACATCCTCTGGCTGTTCGCCTGGCAGTATGAAGCGCTGGTCATCTCTGTCGTCATAATGCTCTTTCTCCTCGGCACCCTGATAGCGATATATCTCCGCCTGGGGATCGGGACGGAAAGGGTCGATGCGGTGGAAAGGCTGGCCGTCCATCTGCCGTTCAGCGTATATCTAGGGTGGATAACCGTCGCCACGGTGGCCAACATCTCGGCTACGCTTGTATCCGTCGACTGGGACGGGTTCGGCATAGGGCCGGAGATATGGGCGATCGTGGTGCTCCTCCTGATATTGGCCATCACCGTGGTCATGGCCTTCAGGCGGAAGGACGTGGCATATGGTGCAGTGATAATATGGGCGCTGGCAGGCATCGCGGTCAACCAGGGCTCCAATCCCACGATGGTCGCGGCGGCCGTCATCGTCGCGGTCGTCATCGTTGCGGCCTTCGCGATCAGCATGCCACTCGTAGGAAGGAGGATGACAGGAAGAACATAGGGCTGACCGCCGATGATGTTTCCCTTTTGATCCAACTCCCCATCTAATGCCGCTGGACATCCTTGTCCGATGCCATGTTGGGACCGATGCACCTGTGATCGAAGAGATCGGTCCGTGATGTATCATTAGCGAGAGGGACAAGAATGCTTCGTCCGGACTCGTCAAGATAGAGGATTGTCGGAGCATGCACACCAGGCCCTTCCTTGAAGCTGGAAAGGTGCTTCACGACCACATTGGCGAGACCGGGTCCAGTGGGCGAAGGCTTGAAAGGTGAGAGGGCAAGGTGCATCCTGAGCGTTGTTTGCCCGGCCAGCGATAGCCCATAACATTATGGGATTGAATAAATCGTATTATAATCATAAAATGTGTTCGCCCTCGAAGGCAACATGTATAGGCTCCTCTGCATCGCATTGATAACGCTGATATCGCTATCTGTTCTTGCACCCCTGGCCACCATCAATGAACTGGAACGGACAGATGCTGGATCCGATCCAACCTCCATGATATCTCGGTCATCAGAGTTCATGCTGGGTGCGGTACAGGGAGGTTTCGAGTACACAGCCATTGGGGGGAAGTACATCATTATCACGAAGTACATCGGCTCCCAGAGGGATGTCATCATCCCATCGGAGATCGGTGGTATTCCTGTCAGGTTCATCGGTGAAAATGCGTTCGAGTATTCCTTCCTGACGAGCGTCATCATCCCCGACAGCGTCACACGCATTGGAGATTACGCGTTCTATTACTGCAGCTTCCTCAAAAGCATCGATATCCCTGAAGGCGTCACCTACATTGGTGAATACGCGTTCATGGGCTGCGCCTCTCTGACCCACATCACCATCCCTGAGGGCGTCACCAGGATAGGCACCTTTGCATTCTTCGCTTGCAACTCCCTGACCTCGGTCACCATACCTGCCAGCGTCACCAGCATCGGACGCGGTGCGTTCGACTACTGCTTCAAAATGAAGACATTGCAATTCAAGGGGAATTCGCCAGATCACTTCATGGGGTGGAGCTACCTCGATCAACGTACCAAGGTGTACTATGTAGACGGTGCTTATGGTTTCGATTCACCATCATGGAGCGGGGTTGAGACGATCGCCCTGACAAGGCCGGAAGCGCCGATCGGTCTCGAGGAGATCGCTGGGGTGGGAGAGGTGACCCTTAGATGGAATGCGCCGCCAAATCTTGGCGAGCCGATGGAATACGAGGTCTGGTACGCTGCCGGCGAGGGAGACAGCGTATGGATGCTGTTCGAGACCGTGGACGGCCTCACATCGACCATCACTGGCCTAGACGAGGGAACCACATATCGCTTTGGCGTGAAGGCTGTGAACATCGCCGGGACGTCCAGTCTCTCGACGACGTACCTCATGTCCCCTTCGGCCTCTGAAGCACCAACGGTCTCTGCCACGGCCGGCGATGGCCAGGTCGAACTCTCTTGGAACGTTCCATCCGGTAGCGGCAGCGCCGTGATGGAGTATGTGATCTATCTTGATGGTGCTGAACTCGCTCGTACGTCCGAGACCACTTACCTCGTCACCGGCCTGACCAATGGTAAGGAGTACAGGTTCCAAGTGGCGGCAAGGAACGTTGCAGGGATCGGGGACAAGAGCGAATCGGTCTCGGTCATTCCCTTGCCTGCCATGGTGCCCATACGCGGCAACATGGTGGATGCCGCAGGGAATGGCATAGCTGGCATCAAGGTGTCGTTGGAGGACGGCACGTCGGTGATGACCGGCGAAGGCGGTGGTTTCGTCATCATGGCGGGACAGGGCAGCCATACGCTGACGTTCAGTGCCGGCGACATCGAGTATGCGGAGGAGAACGTCACCGTCGACGGCATGCAGCTCGACCTCGGGCCCATCCCGGTGATGTCGATCGATGGAGATATTCCCGATGACGCCGCATTGCTGGTAGCCAGTGCGGGCATTGTATTGACGGCGGCCATCGTGGTCACCTTCATGCTCCGCCGGGGGAGGTGAGGTGTTCATCCCCCCTTGCCTCGCGGATGTTCGATGATGTCTCGGATGAGGGGGCCGCGTTAGCAACATATATCATTGCGAGGGGGTTGCCCTTTCACCCCATGGCATATTCTTCTTTCCCTTCCCGCGGAACTCTTCATCACCCCTTGGACCTTGAGCAATTCGTGACGATAGGAGGCTGCACCGAACGATGAAAAAGCAGGTCGATGGATTGGAAAGTGGCGCGGAGGGGGGGATTTGAACCCCCGAGTCCTTGCGGACACAGGATTAGCAATCCTGCGCCTTGCCAGGCTGGGCCACCTCCGCTTGGGCCACAAGATGGTGAGAACATTCTTAAATCTTTTCTTGCCCGCCTGAACGTGCTGGCATGAGAAGTGACGAGCGGCCGGATGAGTGCGATCGAGCGCACTTCAGCCGAATATTGAGGAAAGGGGTTTGAGCGGTCTCAGGAGTTGTCCAGCACGGAGAAGGCCACGTTGCCCGAGATCTTCTGGATCCGTACCTTCACCTGAGCCCCCTTTGCGGCGCCGGGCACGTAGATGATGTACTTGTCCAGCTTGGCCACGCCATCGCCCTTGCGGCCTACGTCCTCCACCGTCACCTCGTAGACGCCGCCCTCCTTGATCCCTTCCTTCTCATCGGAGCGCACTGTGCGGCGGACCCTCACTGGACGGTGGGCGCCGCAAGCCTCGCATTCTAGGACCAGGGTGCGGCCTTCCTTGACTATGTGGGTGTCAGGCCTTCCACACTCCGAGCACAGAACGAAGGTCTCGGTGTAGGTGGTGATGCGATCGTTGATCTGCGCCGGGGAGATCTTGGCCTTCAGGACGAGTCTCTGCCCTTCGATCTGCCCAGGCGTTCCCAGTTCCCTCAACAGGTAGTGAAGGAGGTGTTCCGGGTCCCTGCGCAGAGCATCTATGATGGCCCCGAAGTTGCGGACGACGGTGATCTTTCCCTCCTGGAGCACATCGGGCTCAGGGACGGTGAACCTCTCATGCTTCTCGATGGTCTCGGGAAGTTTCTCCTTCGCCCTTCCCAGTAGTGATAGGTAATCGTCATCTGCCATGGTTATCGACCTCTCAAGCTAATCATTTCATATAAATATAGCTATGGCCACCACCGCCGTGGCGGGCGCCGACCGGCGATGCATGGCGACAGAGATGGTGCCCTCTGATCCCTGACTCAACTCTAGGGCCTTGAGAGCGCAGATGGCGTCGCCATGCATCGCTCAAGACGGGCGTTCGTATGAGAAGAGGTTTTCAGGGCAGGCATCCTCACATCTTCTGCCGGCCGTTCCAAGACAGTTTCCCACATCTACGCTGGATCGACCCCTCGGAGCCGTAATGCCCTTTCAGGGCTTGCCCTGATGCGTTGAACGTCGACCCTTGCCCCTGGACATCTTGTCGCAGGGGTTGCTGCCCAGTCCATTAACCGGCAGGATAGAGCCCCATGCCATCATAGTTCGGAGAGGCGGTTCTCTTGAGCCTTCTTATGATCGAGAGCCGCCTTCACCAGCCCCAGGTGCAACGGCGATGGTTTTCTAGGTCGGGACTTGAACTCGGGATGGAACTGAGATGCTACGAAGAAGGGATGCCCCTCCAGTTCGCCAATCTCCATCTTGATGCCGTCATCGGACCTGCCGGTGAACTTCCACCCGACCTCCTCCAAGGTCGCGATGTATTCAGGATTGACCTCGTAGCGGTGGCGGTGGCGCTCCATGACCTCCGTTGCCCCATACAATTGGTGGGCTATCGAGCCTTCCTTCACCAGGACCTTTTGGGCCCCCAGCCGCATAGTGCCTCCCTTCTTTAGAACGCCGATCTGCTCAGGCAGGATGTCGATCACCGGGCTGGTGCAATCAGGCTCGATCTCCGTGCTATTGGCCCCGGACAGTCCAAGGAGGTTGCGGGCGATCTCGATCGTCGCGATCTGGAAGCCAAGGCAAACTCCAAGGAATGGAATGCCCTTCTCCCGGGCGAACTTGGCCGTCATTATCTTTCCCTCGATGCCGCGTGAACCGAAACCGCCTGGGATCAGGATGCCATTGCAGCATGCCATTTCCTGAGGGATGCCATTTTTCTCTACCAGTTCGGAATCGAAGTACTGGATGTCGACCTTAGTCTTGAGCTCGGCCCCGGCATGGTGGAAGGCCTCGAGGTGGGACAGGTAGGCATCGGCCAGGTCCGTATACTTGCCGACCAGGGCGATGCGGACGGTCTCATGGGAATAGAGGATGCGGTCGAGGAACTCGCGCCATTCCTTCAGATCCTTCTCGGAAGCGTCCATCCCCAACCGTCGAAGGATGTAGTCCGTGAGGCCTTGCTCCTCTAGGATTATCGGCACCTCGTAGATCGACTTGGCATCTGGAGTGGAGACGACGGCCTCCAATGCAACGTCGCAGAACAGGGCGATCTTTCGCCTTATCGGGTAATCCAGCGGCTTGTTGGACCTTGCCACGATTATGTCCGGCTGAATACCGATGGCACGAAGTTCCTTCACCGAATGCTGGGTGGGCTTCGTCTTCGGCTCTCCCACCGTGCCCATGACCGGCACCAGGGTCGTATGAACGAAAAGGCAGTTCTGGCCCTTGCCCATCTCGGTGTTCATCTGACGGACCGCTTCAAGGAAGGGCATCGACTCGATGTCACCTACCGTCCCGCCGAGCTCAACTACGCATACGTCGGCCCCGGAGGCCTCGGCGACCGTCTTTATCCTACGCTTGATCTCGTTGGTTATATGAGGGATTATCTGGACCGTCTTTCCCAGATACTCCCCCGCCCTCTCCTTCTCGATGACCGCGCGATAGACCTTGCCAGTGGTGATGTTGTGATCTGCGGACAGACTGATGTCTAGATACCTCTCGTAATTGCCGAGGTCGAGGTCGGCCTCTGCGCCATCGTCCAGCACGTAGACCTCCCCATGTTCGAAGGGATTCATGGTCCCAGCGTCGATGTTGAGATAGGGATCGATCTTCACGGCGGTAACTTCAAAGCCGCGGGATTTCAGCAAACGTCCAATGGATGATGCGGTGATACCTTTTCCTAGGCCAGAAATAACTCCACCGGTGACGAAAATGTATTTCATCGTCTCCATGGGAGCATCCCATAATCCGGGTCAATATTTATCCTTTCTCAATAAGAAACTCCATGACCCCTTCGCGTTCGTGTCAGATGCATCTACTTGGCGGAATACTAATGGCCACAATGAACGTTCGGTCATGTTCTATCGAGGAACGATCGTCATCTCGATCGCTCATTGCGACCCATTGATGTAGATGGGATTGAACGGAGGGTCATATGTGACGAGAAAATGCAATGTTGGTTAGAGATCCTGAATAGAAGGTCCTTGATCCTTGATAGAGAACACTTACGCTATCTGATGAATCAATGATCAAAAGAAGACTGACAATGACGCTCGATGCATTTTTGGTGCTTATAGTCCTACCGGGAATTGGGCAGGAAGGCAACGATGCCATTCCTTGCAATTTACGTATATTACGTAGGAGGTGATCCATCTGCAGGTTCCCCTACAGATACCTTGTTACGACTTAACCCTCCTTGCTGAATCTCAGTTCGAAGACCCCAATGAGAGATATCCTTACTGAAACCCAACTCGGGTGGTTTGACGGGCGGTGTGTGCAAGGAGCAGGGGCATATTCACCGCCTGATGTTGACAGGCGATTACTACGGAATCCAGCTTCATGTGGGCGAGTTACAGCCCACAATCCGAACTATGGGCGGGTTTCGGGATTGTCTCCACCTTTCGGTGTGGAAGCCCATTGTCCCGTCCTTTGTAGCGCGCGTGTTGCCCAGGAGATTCGGGGCATACGGACCTACCGTTGACCTCACCTTCCTCTGGCTTAGCGCCAGCGGTCCCTTTAATGTGCGCCTCCTCCGGAGAAGAGACTAGCAATTAAAGGTGAGGGTCTCGTTCGTTATCTCACTTAAGAGAACGCCTTACGGTACGAACTGACGACGGCCATGCACCACCTCTCGGAAAATCAGGTAAAGTCATCAGCTTGACCTTCATATATCCGTCGCTCCTGGTGAGTTTTTCGGCGTTGAATCCAATTGAACCGCACGCTCCTCCCGTTGCGGTGCTCCCCCGCCAATTCCTTTAAGTTTCATCCTTGCGGACATACTCCCCAAGCAGCAGGCTTAACAACTTCTCTCCGGCACTGGGCGCCCACGAAGGACCCCCAACACCAAGCCCGCAGCGTTTACACCCTGGACTACCGGGGTATCTAATCCCGTTTGCGCCCCAGGGCTTCGTCCCTCACCGTCGGATCCGTTCTAGTCAGACGCCTTCGCCACCGGTGGTCCTTCCAGGATTACAGGATTTTACCCCTACCCCAGAAGTACCTCTGACCTCTCCCGGTCCCAAGTCTTCCAGTCTCCTCGGAAGTCGGACAGTTAAGCTGCCCGATTTGCCCAAAGATTTAAAAGACCGGCTACGGACGTTTTAGGCTCAATAATATCGACCACCACTAGGGGCGCGGGTATTACCGCGGCGGCTGGCACCCGTCTTACCCGCCCCTTACTCCTCCTGTTTTTTAGACAGGAGAACAGCCAACACAAAGTGCTGGCACTTGGAATTCCCTCGTCGGGGTTGCCCCCATTGCGAAGTTTTCGCGACTGCTGCGCCCCGTAGGGCCTGGACTCATGTCTCAGAGTCCATCTCTGGGCTCCCTCTCTCAAGGCCCATACCCGTCACGGGCTAGTGGGTCCATTACACCCACTACAACCTGATAGGCCGCAGACCAATCCTAAGGCACCGGAGTTTTCGGCCTTCAAGCATTCCAGCAGAGAAGACCTATGGGGTATTATCCTCAGTTTCCCGAGATTATCCCCCACCTTAGGGCATGTTATCCACGTGTTACTGAGCGGTTCGCCGAGACCAGATGTCTCTCGACTCGCATGTCTTAATCGTATTCCAATAGCGGTGGCCGCCGGCAGGATCAACCGGAATCAATTCCGTTAGCAACCGAAGTTGCCTAAGGACTACACACTTTATTGAATCGGCAGGATCTATAAGTTTCACCAGCGATACCACGCTGATATTATTGGGATGGTATCATTGCATCGAGCGTCAGAACCAAGAGGGCACGCCTTGATGATCAGGCGGAGATCTTAGTTCTCCATTGTCTTTGTCCGAAGCTTTGGATACGATCACATCATAGCCGGCCTTTCGACCGTCGCTCAGGACCGTTTCGCAGCATCGGTTGCTGTGTTTTGCAGCTTTCCCACAAATACAGAGGTAGTATTTAATACCTCGCATCAGGGGTTGCGCATTCAACCCGGGAGATCATGTTTCTCGGTCTCCCGGTGAGCTTTCCCAGCTATGCAAGCCAGGTATATAAGGCTTTCGAACCAGCGAAAGCCGCGTTCCAGAAGGATGTGTTCTTGATGTTCTGCCACATCCTTGCAATATCCACGAAACCTCAACTAGTATATAAGATTTGTTGTTGGTATCTCTCTTCCCGTTTTTTCTTCCGCGAGAAGTTTTTGACCCTTGGAGCGGCGGCGCCCTACACACCGCATGTATGAGAAATAAATATATCGAAGGGATCGACCGGCCCCGGACGGGGCGGAAAGGATTGGGAGGTCATGGCAGATGAAGGACGACCGCTTGACATCCGCCAAGGTCATCCCTCCGCCGGCGATCAGCATATGTAGCTAGCGCTCGAGCGATCGAATCCCTTCACCAGCTCAACATTCATCCCCTCCGGGGCCGGCATCGGCACCGGATACGTTAGCGCGGGGAAGAACTGCATGATGTCGGCTGCCATCATCGTTGCGAGATGGTCTTTGCCAAACAATGCCTCGGTTATCTCCAATGTCTTCCGCCGAGTAAGAGCCTCATCCATGTAGCCGAGGGCGTGGATGTATTCATGCAGCAATATGTGGAAGCAGTATGGCTTATACAGTTCGGGAGAGTTCTCCAGGATCCTGTCCATCGGCCCCTTGTTCATCACTATGACATTGGTCGCGACAGGGTAGAGGCCACCGATCCACCCGTTCGGACTACCACCTAGTTCAGCAAGCCCGAGCATCAAACCACCGCGTGAGATGCCCAATCTCGCGCTCACCGCATCCTTCACTATCTCGAAGATATCCACAAGATCCTTGGCCTTCTCCAGCCGTTCCCTGTAGATGGGCCGTTCATTGACGCTTTTCACGTTCTTTTCTACATCAGGATGATTAATAATGTTATGCCCAGATCGTTCGGCATGATTAATAACTCGTAACTGCATAATTCGCCCAATGAGGCCTCACCCCGTCCTGACGATGGCCATATTCTATGCGGTCGTGCAGGTGGGAGCCATTCTTCTGGCACCGATATTCCTGCCCCAGATGGGGCCGTTTCCGGATCCCAATGACCCTGTCAACCCCTTGATCTACATCGTGATGATCCTGTTGATGACAGGGCTCTTGCTGGTCCTGATCAAGATCGGCCGGCAGAAGGTACTGCGTACATTGTTCTACGTAGCCGTCTTCGTCACGCTGCTGTATGTCTTCACCCCTCTACTGCTTGAGGTGGAGCTCAGCATCGCGCCTGATTCCTTCGGATGGGCATCCCTCATCTTTGCCATCGCGATATCGGCCGTCCTCCTGTTCGCCCTTGTCAAGAGCGGGGAATGGTACGTCATAAACATGATAGGGCTGATACTCGCGGTGGGCATCACGGCGATACTTGGCATGTCCTTGGGCATATTGCCCGTGATGATCTTGCTGATCATCATGGCCGTGTACGATGCCATCGCCGTATATAAGACGAAACACATGGTGGCCCTGGCAGAGGGAGTCGTGCCCATGCGCCTGCCGGTGATGTTCGTCATCCCCAATCGCCGGGATTTTTCCATGGACGACCTGAAGGACAAGGGCCTGACCCAGCGGGAAGGGCAGGAGCGGGAGGCTTTCTTCATGGGCGTTGGAGACACCGTCATCCCCGGCATCCTTGCCGTCTCGGCGTCGATATATCTGCCAGATACCGCCTCCTTCCTCCTCACCGCCAATCTGTGGGTGGCCGTGGGGACCATCATCGGCGGCCTCCTCGGCTATCTCCTGCTGCTGAGGTACGTAATGAGGGGCAAGCCTCAGGCCGGCCTGCCCTTCCTCAATGGCGGTGCCATCCTTGGATATCTCATCGCCTACGTGATCGTGTATCAGAGCATAGGGCTGAGCGCCATCGGACTATGATAAAGAGTAATATCCCGTGACGACATAGTCCTGACCATGAGATTCCTGGTCCTATCGGATGTGCATAGCAGCGGCCGCACTTCGGCATGGGCGAACCGACTGGCCAAAGAGCACGGCGCGGATGCGTTCATCGTCCTTGGGGACATCGTCAACTTCAGCCCCCCTGACTGGGCTGAGGAATTCCTCAGGTCCCTGGAACTGCCAGCATACGCCGTCCCGGGCAATTGCGATCCGCCATCGGTGGTCACCTACATCGATCGGGCCGCCACCTCGCTCCATATGAGGAAGGCGGAGGTCGGGGGCATGACGTTCATCGGATTGGGAGGGTCCAACCCGACGATATTCGATACGCCGTTCGAGCTGGAGGAGGAAGAGATCAAGGAGAAGCTGGGGCCCCTCATGGAAGAGGGTGCCGTCATGGTGCTGCACTGTCCGCCATATGGCTTCCTAGACAAGGTCATGGGGGACAAGAGCGTAGGGAGCACGGCCATCCTGGACCTGGTAAAGAGATACCGTCCGAAGGTCGTCCTCTCGGGCCATGTCCACGAAGACCGCGGGGTCATCGAGAAGGATGGTACGCTGTTCATGAACCCCGGAGCCGCCAAGGACGGATACTCGGCCTTGCTGGACATCGGAGAGGTCATAAAAGGGACCCTGCTGGAAAGGGTCGTTGAATGAAACTCCCCCTGGGAAGCGTTCGGGACGCCCGGACGGCTCTCCGTCCGCGGCGAAACGAAGTAAACCTTTTATATCACTGTCAAATTAGTGGCTGAGGATTAGTATGGCACTATGGCATGGAAAGTCCAAGCGGAAACCTAGCGGTGGACGCCTGGTACAGAGCAGAAAGAAGCGGCGTTTCGAGGTTGGGAGAGAGCCCCTGTTCACCAATCTGGGGCCTGAAAGCCTGAGGAAATACCGCACCATGGGTGGTAACTCGAAGAACAGAATGCTCAGCGCTGCCTATGCCAATGTCGTCGATCCCTCTACCAACAAGATCACCAGGGTCAGGATCGTCAAGGTGGTGCAGAACCCTGCCGACCCCAACTATGTTCAGAGGAACATCATCACCAAGGGTGCCACCATCCAGACCGATGCCGGGATGGCCCGTATCACCTCCCGCCCTGGACAGGATGGCACCGTGAATGCCGTCCTGATCCCCGAGTGAGCGAAACGCCCACTCGACCAATCATTTCCCTACCGTTTTACCTTTTCTTCATCATCCATTCGTTCCTGGTCTGCGGATGGTATCGATACCAGGGCATGATGGAACAATTTAATATCACCAGCATGTTCTTCCTCACATGGCTAAGGAGTTCGACGCGGACAAGGCATGGGTGCTATGGCCGGAATATTTTGACGCGAGGCGCACCCGGGATCAGGGCCGACGCGTCAAGAAGAGCCTGGCAGTGCCAGAGCCCCAGATGGTGAACATCATCAAGGCGGTGGAGAAGCTGGGCCTCGGATGGAAGCTGGAAGAGGGGAAGAGCTATCCTGGTGCATGGTGGAACAAGCAAGGCCTTCTTCTGGTCGAGAACAACATGCCAAAGTCAGCCCTTCTCGTCAAGGTCGCACAGGAACTGCAGCGCATCCAGGGCCAGTGAGTCCAGGGATCCATGGGACAAGCGGTTCGATGGATAAAGAAAAATGGCCGCCTGTTCATGGATGAAAGGCGGCGATCGTGGTAAAGAATCCGGCCGCGATCTGTGGGCTCAGCGGTCCTGAGATGTCTCCACCTCTTCCACAAGGCGCTTGCCTGCGGACACGCTGTCGACGGAGTGGATGACCGCTCCAGCCTCGGTGATGCTGTTCTCCACATCTTCGAAGACTATGGCGTTCCCCTCCACGGTTATTTTCACAGTCTCGGTGTCCTGATCCACTTCTATGATGGTTATGTTCACGCCAGATACGCCTTCAAGCACGCTTAGGTGCTGTGACAACTCCACGATACCCGGGTGATGGGGCTTCAGGACGTCAAGGACTATTCTCTTTATGTCTGACACAGACATTCACTTATCCTTACGCTTCCAATAACTTGCACGTATAAAATAATGAGCGTTTTTAGGCCAGGATGCCGTTTGGCCAGCATCGCCGAGGGCATGCATTTGGCCAAAAGGTTAATCTCTTACTCTCCATACTCCATCCCATGCTCCCCTTCCAAGAGGTGAAGGTTCTCGATATCAACTCCGAGTACCTAGGGGTACCGATCGATGCGCTGATGGAGAACGCCGGCGAGGCAGCGGCCGACGCCATTGTTGAAGAGATGGGCACCGGGAAGAGCATCGCGGTGGTCTGCGGCGTGGGTAACAATGCAGGGGACGGCTTCGTGGCCGCCCGCAACCTGATGCGCAGCAATCGGGTGACCGTAGTGCTCGCCAGCCCACCTGCGGAGATCCGCACAGAACCGGCCCGACGGGCGTATGAACGCGTCAAGCACATCGCCTCTTCCTCAGTAGGGGTCGAATACGGCAAGTATGACATCGTGGTCGACGCCCTTCTAGGCACTGGCACTTTGAAAGAGGTGCGCGAGCCGTACCGCACGATCATCGGTCGGCTCAACAGCTCCGGCGCCTACATCGTGTCGATAGACGTTCCGTCCGGACTACATACCGACATATCGGTCCGCCCTGACATGACCGTCACGTTCACCGACGTCAAGCAGGGCATGACGCCAGAGAACTCGGGGAAGATCATCGTCAAGGACATCGGGATCCCGTTCGAGGCCAGTCGCTATGTGGGCCCGGGCGAGTTCACCTATTACCCCATCCGGGGACAGGAATCTCACAAAGGGGAGAACGGCAAGGTGTTGATAATCGGAGGTGGACCCTTCACCGGTGCGCCCGTCCTATCCGCCCTTGCGGCCTATCGAACAGGCGTGGACATGGTCAGCGTGGCCGTCCCGGATAGTGCGTTCTCCGTCGTGGCGGGATATTCGCCAAACATAGTGACGCACAAGCTTCACGGCGAGTTCCTGACGGATGAGGATGTCGATCACTGCATGCGCCTGGTAAGCAAGGTGGACGCTGTGCTCATCGGCCCGGGGCTGGGAAACGATCCAAGCACCTTGCAGGCGGTTCGCAGCTTCGTGAGCAGATGCGACCTCCCCATGGTCATCGATGCCGACGCCATCCCTGCCGTGGGGGAGGATGTGTCGGTGCTCAAGGGAAAGACCGGCGTCATCACCCCCCATGCAGCGGAGTTCGAGGCGCTGACGGGCGAGCCCCTGCCCAAGGACCATGAGGAGCGTGAGATCGCGGTGAAAGAAGCGGCCGCCCGATTGGGATTCACCATACTGGCGAAGAGGCGCATCGACATCATCTCGGACGGCATCAATACGAAGCTCAACCGCACAGGCAATGCAGGCATGTCCGTGGCCGGCACCGGAGATGTTCTGGCAGGAGAGGTGGCGGCGCTCTTGTCCAAGCGCGTCACGCCGTTCAATGCCGCTCGAATGGCCGCCTTCCTCAACGGAACGGCTGGCGATCTAGCATTCCAGCGTCTCGGATATTCGATCATGGCCACCGATGTCATCGAACAGATACCGGAAGTATTGCGTCGAACCCTGAGGAAATTGAGCTAAGAATTGGCTTATATCGTTTCGTTCATCCATGCTGTGATGAGATGGGGGCTCATATCCGATATACATGCCAATGCTCCAGCGTTGCGAGCTGTACTGGAGGATCTCGATAGGCATAATGTCGATCGTGTGCTTTGCGCGGGGGACGTGGTCGGCTACTATCCCTTCCCGAACGAGACCATAGACATCATGGTGAAGAGGCGCGCGATAAGCATACAGGGCAATCATGACCGGGCCGTGCTGAACGTCGACCCATCCATGATGAACCCGGAGGCATCGGATGCCGTGATGTGGACGGCCAGCCAGATAAGCGATAGAAGCAGGCGATATCTGGCATCCTTGCCTCCCAACACAGCCGTGCGCTCTGGCAAGGAGTTCATAAGAGTGTTCCACGGTTCCCCGCGAGACCCCATCGAATATGTCTACGAGGACGATGTCACGGAAGGGCTGCTGCTCATGGCTCGATGTTCGATGCTGGTCATGGGACACACCCATATACCATATGTGAGAAGGTTTCCCAGCGGCCTGATAGTGAACCCAGGATCGGTCGGCCAACCAAGGGACGGCGACCCCAGGGCAAGCTATTCCATCGTGGACACCGAGGAGGGGGTGGTGGAGAACCACCGGGTGGAGTATGACCTGGATGCGATGGCCCGCCGTTTCGAGGGTACGAGCCTCCCCCGCTGGCTATTGGATCGCCTCAATAATGGCATCTGAGGGAAAAGATTATTCCTCGACCCTTGTTCATTGACGAGCATGAGCGTTCCTTGCCCCATCCCGGACAAGTTGGCCTTGGAGATAGAGGACGCCAAGGCTGTGTGCATCGGGGACCTGCATATCGGGCTTGAGTCGGAGCTGCGATCCAAGGGGGTGCATGTCCCATCACAGACCTATCAGATGGAGCGGGAGCTGATCCGTCTCAGCCATGGGCGAGAGCGCGTCATCCTTCTCGGCGATATCAAGAACAAGGTGCCTGGCAGTTCCAGGCAAGAATACGCGGAGATACCTCGTTTCATAAAGGCGTTGCAGCGCCACTATGGCCAGGTGGATGTTGTGAGGGGGAATCACGACACCAATATCGAGGAGTTCATGCCCGAGGGCGTGCACGTACATCCTGCCAGCGGCTTCGCGTTGGGAGACGTGGGATTCACCCACGGACATACATGGCCCTCGCCAGAGGTCATGTCATGCCGATATCTGGTCATGGCACACAACCACCCCACGGTGGCATTGGAGGATTCCCTCGGCAACATCAGCAAGGAGCCGTGCTGGGTACGGTTCCCGATCAACAAGAACATGGTGAAACGCTATGTCGAGGTGCCGGAAGAAGTGATACTCCTGCCCGCATTCAACCGAAGCCTGGGGGGATCGCCAGTGAACATCAAGGGAGGGAAGCTGCTGGGGCCCATGTTCTCGGACGGTATGCTCGATGTAGGAAAAGGGAAGGTGTATCTTACCGACGGGATATACCTCGGCACCATAGAGGACCTTATGGTGCGCAGCACCACTAGGGTGAGGACGCTTCCCCGACGAGATCGGCAAGATCATTGAGCAGACGTCACTGGCTGCCGGAGTATCGTCTTGAGCTTTTCGGGCGCGGCCCGGCGAGGATCGCCGATGTAGATCTCATGGTGCTTGTCGCGAAGCACATATCCGTTGTCGGCCGCATAGGCATGCATCTTCTGGATCGTCGGCCCTTCTTCCGAATAGGGGCCGATGTGCAGGACCTGGACCGAAAGGCCTTCCTCGAAGCGCTCGAACCTGATCCTGGAGAGAGCTGGAAGGTCCTTCTTCTTCCCCAGTTCCTCCTTGATGTGTGCGACCATCTCTTCGGTCACCGGCTCAGGCTGCATGATCATCACGGTCCATCTCCATTCATCCTTCTTGCCATGAAGGAAGGTGGAGGGATCATCGGCCCACCACAGGGCCTCCAGGGGTGACACACGATAGTCTGGCCCCCCGGCCTTCTTCACCGCGAACTTCAGTTTGTATGAGAGCGAATAAAGCGCTTCTACAGCCTCACGATAGTCGCGGGAGGTGTTGGGATCCCCCATGCCGTCGATCATGAGGAAGTTCATCGCCGGTACATCGACGAGCGTCGGTTCCCTTTTAGCATCATACAGGTCCTTCATTCGCTTGTCCGGGTCTGACCTTGCCATGCCCGTACATAGCTCTGAGGAATATTATAGCATGATGTCAGCGACGAACCTGATGAGGGAAAAATGTGAAAAAGGGAAAGGTTTGTGAAAAGGGTTTAGAAGTTCTGGAACGTCTGGTAGATGGATCCGTCTGCGTTCCTGACCACAGCCCTGATGGGCATCTTGCCAGGCAGGGTGTGGGTGGCGCAGGAGTTGCAGGGGTCGTAGGCACGGAACGCCATCTCGACCTGGTTGAGGATACCAGGGGAGATCTGCCAGTTCTTGATGAGGGCCTTGGCAGCCTTGTTGATGGACATGTTGATAGGCCCGTTGTTGTTGGTGGTACCCACGATCATGTTGACGTCCTGCACGATGCCGTTCTCATCCGCCACATAGTGGTGGTAGAGAGTTCCGCGAGGCGCTTCCAGGACACCGACACCTTCTCCAGGAATTCCCGGCTTGTTCTTGATGTCCTTGCTGGTGATGATGGGGTCCTGAGCGCATTCCAGCAGCAGCTCGGCGGCGTGCACGAGCTCGATGACCCTTGCCCAGTGGTACACCAGGGTGTGGTGTATGGGTCCGTCCACTCCCAGGTCCTTGAAGAAGCCCTTGAGCCTCTCGTACTCCGCCTGTGCGAGCGGGGTGGTGAAGCCGCTGGACGCGTTGAGGCGGGCGAGGGGTGCAGCGCGGTATAAGCCGCTCTCGGGCCCGTCGACGAATCCCTTCCAGCCGATCTTCTTCAGGAAGGGGAACTTCTCATAGGACCAGGGCTCGGTGTGCTCGCCGAGGTGCTCCAGGTAGTCGTCGGGCTTGAACTTGATGAACTCCTTGCCCGATGGGTCGACGACCCTGATGTCACCGTCGTAGAGGTTGACCTTGTTGTTCTTGTCGACCATGCCCATGTAATAGGTCTCATGGTAGTAGATGCCAGGGTCCTTGATCAGGTTCAGGTAGGCCTCGTTCTTCAGGACGACGTCGTCAAGAAGGCCGACGGTGAACTTGGCGAACTCGACGATCTCCTTGGCCCAGCCCTCGATCTTGGCGCGGTCCTCTTCGGCCAGGGGCTTGGACATGCCGCCGGGGATGCCGCACACGGGGTGAGTGGCCTTCCCGCCGATGATCTCCTGGACCTTCTGGGCCATGGACCTGTTCTTCAGGACCTGTCCGCCGATCTCCAGACCGACGGTGTCCACCACGCCGAGGATGTTCCTCTTGGCAGCGGGGGCGGCAGGGCCCATGACGAAGTCCGCGGACGCCAGGGCGTAGAAGTGCGCTATGTGGCTGTGGACGTAGTGAGCGGCGTAGAACAGCTCACGGAGCCTCACGGCAGCCGGCGGGGGCTCGACCTTGTAGACCTTGTCCAGCGCCTTGGTGGAGCACAGGTGGTGAGCGCCAGGGCACACTCCGCACAGACGGGGCGTGATCTTGTTCAGTTCGTCGACCGACCGGCCGATGCAGAACTTCTCGAAACCGCGAAGTTCGGGGATCTGCCAGTAGGTCTGTTCGACATTGCCCTCGTCGTTCAGGAAGATCTCGACCTTGCCGTGGCCTTCCAGACGGGTGACGGGGTCAATGGTTATCCTCTTTGACTCCGACTTGTGTGTCTGATCGGTTATCTCCGGGCTCATTCTGATACCTCCGCCTTCTTCTCGGTGACCTTCCTCTTGATGATGGACTTAGGCATGGTGAACGCATAGAAGGTTCCCAGGGGGTCCTTGATCTCCGTCATCAGCTTGAGGATGTCGTCCTCGGAGAGCTGGGTCTCGTTGTCCGCGGTCCTGAAGATGGATGCCAGAGCGCTCAGCATGGAGCCTCCCTGGTCCTCGACCGCGGCAGTGGGTCCCATGCATCCGCGGCAGGGTTGGTTGGCGTTCAGGCACTGGGCCCCGCAGCCGGCGCGGGTCGCCGGTCCAAGGCATATGACGCCCTGCTCGAGCATGCACTTCTCCGGGTCGATGTCGATCTCGTGAGGCAGATAGACGCGGTCGACGCTCTTCACGGTCTTGGTCCTGCCGCACTCGTCGCAGAGGGTCTTCTGGGAAGCGAAGAAGGTTCCCTTCGGAGGCAGCTCGGCGCCCTCCTTGACATGCTTCTCCACGACGTCCAGGAACGCGTTGATCAGGTCGGTCGTGGGCGGGCAGCCGGGCATGTAGTAGTCCACGTCCACCACATCGTCCAGGGTGAGGACGGTGTCGTACATGACGGGGAGCTCCAGCTCGCCCTCGGGGGCCTCATACCTGGGCTGAGGGAGTGTTCCCTCGGGGTTGATGCTGGAGAACGTCTTGTTGTAGACGTAATCCATGATCTCCTTCTTGTTGGACACGTTGGCCAGCCCGGGTATGCCGCCGTAGCAGGCGCAGGAACCGAAGGATACCAGGATCTGGGACTTCTGCCTGAGCAGCTTGGCGACGTGTTCGTTCTCGCTGTTCCTTATGGCGCCATTGTAAAGGGTTACGGTGATGCTCTTGTCCGGCATCGCCTCGACATCCTTGAGCTTGGTGTCCACGGCGATAGGCCAAAAAGCGATGTCCGCCATCTCGGCCACACCGAGGATCCTCTCGTCGATGTCAAGGAGAGCTACGTCGCAGCCACCGCATCCGGCGCCCCAATATTGTGCAATTGATACTCCTTTTGCCATTGGTTACACCTCAGTGTGCGTTCTCGGCCCTCGCGGCCTCCTCCTCCTTCTCCGCCTCGATGAGCGGGTTGGGGCCCAGTTCCCTTATCTTATCCACGAACTCAGTTATGGTGGACTGGAACTTCACACCCTCAGAGGCAGAGACCCATTCCAGCTTGAGGCGTTCCGGATCTAGCCCATACTGCTCCAGCAATATCTTCAGGAGGGCGATCCTCCTGCGAGTGCGGTAGTTCCCACCGATGTAGTGGCAGTCCGCGGGGTGGCACCCAAGGACCAGGACGCCGTCGGCGCCCTTGGCGAAAGCCCTGAGCACGTGCTCAGGGTCCACCCTGGCGGAGCACATGGTTCTGAGCACCAGGAAGTTGGTGGGCATTTGTAGTCTGGAGACCCCTGCCAGGTCAGCCCCGGCATAGGAGCACCAGTTGCAGCAGAACGCGAGGATCCTCGGTTCGAACTGCCCCTCAGTGGCCGACACAGCGGCCTGGGTCTCTTGTTGGGTCGAAGACATTGTTCACTCACTCTCCTCAAGGGCCGCGTCGATAGCAGCGATGATCTGATCGTTCTTGAAGCCCCTCTGTTCCATGGCACCTGACGGGCAAGCTGCCACGCAACCTCCACAGCCCTTGCAAAGGCCCTCGTTGACGATGGCTCTCTTCTTCTCGGGATTCTTGGAGTCTTCAACGATGGTGATGGCCTTGTATTCGCACACTGGCTCGCAGATGCCGCAACCGTCGCAGAGGTCCTCGTTGACAGCGGCGATCACACCTTCGCTCTTCAGCTCCGGCTTGGAGATGACGGTCATGGCCCTGGATGCAGCACCGGAAGCCTGAGCGATCGCCTCATCGGTGAACTTGGGCCAGTGGGCCAGTCCGGCCAGATATACGCCGTTGGTGGCGAAGTCGACCGGGCGGAGCTTCATGTGGGCCTCCAGGAAGTACTTGTCCTTGCTGAGAGGCACCTTGAGCATCTTGGCGAGCTCTTCATTGTCCTCGTTCGGCCTGATACCAGTGCTCAGCACGACCATATCAGGCTTTATCATGATCTCGTCGCCCAGGATGGTGTCCTTGGCCACGAGCTTGAGGGCGTCGCCTTCCTTGCTTACCACCGGAGGCTGGTCCTCAGGCACACGGACGAAATTGATACCTAGCTCGCCGGCCTCCTTGTAGAGGTCCTCCCTGAAGCCGTATGTCCTGATGTCCTTGTGGAACACGTACACATTGGACTGCGGGTTCGCCTTCTTGAGAGAGATGGCGTTCTTCAGGGCGTTGGCACAGCACACCCTGCTGCAGTAGGGGGCCTCGGAGTTCCTGGAACCGACGCACTGTATCATGGCGACGGTCTTGGCGTCCACGGCGCCCTGCTCCATCTTGCTCTCGAGCTCGAGCTGGGTGACCACCCTCTTGTCGTCTCCGTAGAGGAACTCCTTCGGGACGTACTCCTTGGCACCGACGGCCACCACGATGGCGCCGGTCTCGATCTCGCCCTGGTTGGTCTTCACCTTGAAGTTACCAACGAAGCCGGCAACGTCCTCGACCTTGGTGTTCAGGTGCACGGTGATGTTGCTGGTACTGTTCACCCTCTCGATGAGCTCCTTTGCGAAGTCGCGCAGCTTGCGGTTGTCCTCCTCGTGGAAGATCTTGACGGCGTTACCTCCCAGCTCGCTGGTCTTCTCGATGAGGTCGACCTTGAATCCCTGGGCGGCCATGTCCAGAGCGGCGGTCATTCCGGATATGCCTCCGCCGATGACCACGCCAGCATGGGTGACCGGAAGCTTGCTCTCGGTAAGAGGCTCCAGCAGCCTAGCCTTGGCGACGGCCATCCTCACGAGGTCCATGGCCTTCTTGGTGGCCTTCTCCGGCTCGTTCATGTGGATCCAGGAGCACTGGTCACGGATGTTGGCCATCTCGAACAGGTACGGGTTCAGGCCAGCCTCCTTGAGGGTGCTCTGGAAGAGAGCCTCGTGAGTACGGGGCGTGCAGGACGCGACGACCACACGGTTGAGGTTCTCGCTCTTGATGATCTCCTTCATCTTCTGCTGGGTGTCAGCAGAGCAGGTGTACTTGCTCTCCTCGGTGTATACGACGTTGGGGAGAGTCTTCGCGTATTCGGTGACGGCAGCGCAGTCGACCGTTCCCTTGATGTTGATACCGCAGTCGCAGACGAACACGCCGATGCGGGGCTCCTGTCCAGCGACATCGATCTCCTCGATGTCGAGTTCCTTGACGGTCCCTCTCTTCTCGGCGATGAACGCTCCGGCCTTGGCTGCAGCACCGGAGGCTTCGGCGACAGAGGTCGGAATGTCCTTGGGGGAAGCGAAGGCACCGGTCACGAATATGCCAGGCTTGGAGGTGCTCAGCGGGCTGAACACGTTGGTGCCGGCGAAGCCGAACCTGTTCAGGTCGACGTTGAATATCTCGGACAGCGCGCTAGCGCCCTTTGGCGGCTCGAGGCCGACAGACAGGACCACCAGGTCGAACTCCTCCTCCTTCACCTCGCCGTTGCTGGTGTAGCGGAGCAGCAGGTTCTTGGTGACCGGATCTTCCTGGATGCTTGCCACGCGGGTCGCACGGTGCATCTCGATGCCATACTCCTTCTCCGCACGGGCCCGATAGTCCTCGAACTCCTTACCGAACGCCCTGATGTCCATGAAGAAGATGGTGGGCTTGAGTCCAGCGGTGTGTTCCCCGGCGATGATGGCCTGCTTCATGGCGTACATGCAGCAAACGGAAGAGCAGTACTCATTGGTCCTGGTGTCCCTTGATCCGACACACTGCAGGAACGCTACCTTCTTGGGCGTCTGCTGATCGCTAGGCCTGAGCACATGGCCTCCATAGGGGCCAGTGGCGGACAGGAACCTCTCGAACTCCAGGGAGGTGACCACGTTCTTGTACTCGCCGTAGCCGTACTCCTTCTTCAGCCTGGCGTCGAACACGTCGAAGCCAGGAGCGAGGATGATTGCACCGACATCGAGAACCTCCTCGACCGGCTTGTCCTCGTAGTTGACCGCACCGGCCGGGCAGTTCTTCTCGCACAGCCCGCAGCGTCCCTTGGTCAGCTTCAGACACTTGGTCTCGTCGATGGAGTACTTCAGAGGAACGGCCTGGGCAAAGGGAATGTAGATCGCCTTGCGGTTGATCAGACCAGAGTCGTACTCGTTCGGCACCTTTACAGGGCACTTCTCGGCGCAGATGCCGCACCCGACACACTTGTCCCAGTCCACATACCGAGGGTTGCGGCGGACCTTCACCTTGAAGTTGGGGGCCTCACCAGCGACCTCCACGACCTCGGTGAGGGTCATGAGATCGACAAGAGGGTGCCTCGCCATCTCCACGAGCTTCGGGGAGAGAATGCACATCGAACAATCGTTCGTAGGGAACGTCTTATCCAATTGGGACATGACCCCGCCGATGCTTGGCTTCTTTTCTACAACATAAACCTTGAATCCCGACTCTGCGAGATCAAGAGCGGCCTGGACGCCGGAGATACCTCCACCGACGACCATCACTGCACCCATATTATCCGACATTTCAGGCTCCTCCGTGCAATATGGTTCTCACTCCACAAGTACAATAGCTCTCATTCGAATGTTCTTTGTTCAGTCTGACTCCGTTCATCGGAATCTCCACTGTTTCGTACACGAACATTCTTCCTCCAGTTTGCGATCGGGGCGCATGAGGGCACCGATCGTCCGATTCAAAGACCCGCAGCCTGGACCAGCAGCTGACATCTACCAAAGCATCATCCAATGAAGAATGATGGCTCTGGCATGGGTGCTTTTCCGGGAGAAAGGGATGTTCATATATTAACATATCGTACATTGCTCCTGTTCTTGGGTATTTTTGTGCCAATTTTAGCATCATAGTAATTAAAGTTTTCGGCTTCTGAGCCCCTAAAAGACGAACGTTCGTAAAAGAACGTCATTGTTGTTTTAACTCTTCGAAGTGGTCGATGGTTCAAACCTTGACATACGCCTCCCGATCGCCTTTTTTCATGCGATGCGTCGATCGTTCCGACACGGCCGTAGGATGCCCGACCATGGTCGAACATGCCGGTTGCAGATCCTGGGCGGATCAGAGCGCCGTAGTGGCGCGATGACGTCCCCTTGAAACGTGTAACGTTCCGCTACTGCTCGTTCCATAGGGTCAATGCCCGATATGAAGGCCGATGGGACGCCGCCTCAGGCAGCCGCCCGCCGAGGAACCATCGGCTCACAGAGGCGAACTGGCACTTAAATAGGTTAAAATAATCTCATCGTGATTCGACGATCGAAGGGATGCACAGATGAGAGAACCGTTGGAAGTGGACGGCGGGAGGGGGGAGACGCTCCCGCAGTCTTCCGTTGTCGATGATGAGCTTCGCCGACTGATCGAGGAGATGGAGATACGTACGGCCATCATAGGCTGCGGTGGCGGCGGTTCGAACACCGTCAGCAGGCTCTCCCAGGTGGGTGTCGGGGAGGCCACCCTAGTGGCTGCGAACAGCGATGCCCGGCATCTTCTCAGCATACGCGCACCGATCCGCTTGATCCTGGGAAAGGAGACCACGAGAGGGCTGGGGGCGGGCTCCATCCCCCAGGTGGGAAGGCGTGCCGCGGAGGAGGCGCGCGATGAGATCAGGCGATATATCGAAGGCTGCAAGATAGTCTTCGTAACCGCAGGCATGGGCGGGGGAACCGGGACAGGCGCAGCACCTTACGTGGCGGAGATGGCGCGTAGGAACGGCTCACTCGTGATCGGAGTGGTCACACTTCCGTTCAGGTCGGAAGGCAAGGTCCGCATGGACAATGCGATGAGAGGGCTGGAGGAGCTGAAGAGACACTGCGACACCACTATCACCATCTATAACGACCAACTTCTCAAGCTGGTGCCCAGGCTTCCCCTGGAGGTCGCGTTCAAGGTTGCCGATGAGGTGCTGATGCAGAGCATCAAGGGCATCAACGACATCGTATCCCGACCCGGCCTGGTCAATGTGGACTTCAATGACATATCGAGCATAATGCGCAACGGAGGGATGGCCACCATCGGGATGGGGGAGAGCGAGGAGCGCAAGGACCGCGCCTACAAGGCGGTCGAGGACGCTCTTGCCTCACCCCTGTTGGGAGATACCGACCTGAGCAGCGCCCGCGGCGCGCTGGTGAGGGTGCAAGGAGGCCCCGATATGTCCATCTCCGAGGCGGAGAGCGCCGCGAAGATGGTGAGCGATCGCATCAACCCTCGCGCAAGGATGATATGGGGCTGCTCCGTCGAACCGGAACTGGAGGGGAAGATGAACGTCATGGTCGTCATCACCGGCGTGACATCCCCGTATCCCCCACAGAAGGTGCGTTAGCCATGGTCGTGAAGGCCAAGAGGGGGCGCAGGAGGTATATCGCCTTCATCACCGAGCCGTCCACCGATGAGGAGCTGCTGCATTCCCTCAGCTCCGCCTTGAGGGGGGCAGGCATCACATCGTTCAAGTTGATACAGTACGATGGGACGAAGGGGATATTTCGGGTCAGAGGGGAGCATCAGAAGGCGGCCGTGGAGGCCTTGAGGGCCCCAAGGGAAGGGTTGCAGGTCAATACCTTGGCTGCATCGGGGACCTTGCGCACCCTGCGCGAGCGGTTCTTCAAGCAGGATCAGGGTCCGTGCTCTCGAGGGACGGGTCGACGGCGATGATCCGTCGGCCGCCATAGGCATCGACGCATGCGAGGCCTTTGCGGGCAGAGCGGTCGGTCCCGCCCCTCATGTACGCACGCGACGGCCATAATCATGATATAATATTAGGCCCGCGACCAATGGTTTTTTTGCCTCCAGAAGATATAAGCTATATATCGGAGTAGAGCTTTAAGAGAAATTCGCGTGCTAGGAGTGATGTAATGCAACCAGGACAAATGGCATATGATCGGGCCATCACCGTGTTCTCGCCAGACGGAAGACTCTTCCAGGTAGAATATGCAAGGGAAGCGGTCAAAAGGGGCACGACCACCGTCGGGCTGAAGTTCAAGGATGGAGCGGTCCTCATAGTGGACAAGAGGATAGCCAGCAGGCTCATGGAGCCCAAATCCATCGAGAAGATATTCCAGATCGACGAACACATAGGTTGTGCCACCTCTGGCTTGGTCGCTGACGCCAGGGTCCTGGTGGACAACGCCCGGGTGACCGCCCAGATAAGCAAGATCACTTATGATGAGAGGATCAGCGTTGAGATGCTGGTCAAGAGGATCTGCGATTACAAGCAGAACTACACACAGTATGGCGGCGTCAGACCGTTCGGGACCGCCCTCCTCGTGGCCGGCGTGGACGACCAGGGTGTGCATCTTTTCGAGACCGACCCCTCCGGAGCCCTCGTCTCTTACAAGGCGGGCAGCATCGGAGCCGGCCGCAACGTGGTCATGGAAGTCTTCGAGGAGCATTACCAGGAAGGCATGGAGATGGAAGATGCCATCGTCCTAGGGCTCCAGGCCTTGAAGAAGGCCACCGAGGAAGAGAACCTCAACCCCAAATCCGTCGAGATAGGCGTGGTAAGGATGGGATCAAACTTCCGCCGCCTCGACGATTCGGAGGTCGAGGACCTGGTCACGAAGGCCAACAAAGAATGAGCGGGGCCTGAGCAGAGATGGTCGACGTCGACGACGCCATAATCGCAAGGCTGGAGTCGCACGGCGAGACTTTCGAGATCTTGATCGATCCTCGGGTCGTCAACCTCGTCCGAGATGGCAAGGAGGTCGACCTGTCCGATCATATGGTGATCGAAGAGATCTTCCGGGATGCCAAGAAAGGTACCAGGCCTGAAGATAAGAAGATAAAGGAGGTCTTCGGGACGATCGATCCCCTGTCGGTCGCCCGGCAGATCATCCTCAAGGGCGAGGTACAGCTCACCACCCAACAGCGCAAGGAGATGCAGGAGAGCAAGAGGCTCAGGGTGGTGAACATCATAGCTCGAAACGCCATCAATCCCCAGACGGGTGCCCCTCACCCTCCATCTCGCATCGAAGCCGCCATGGAGGAAGCGAGGGTGCATATCGACCCATTCAAATCGGCGGAATCACAGGTGGAGGGCGTTCTCAAGGTCCTCCGCCCCCTGATGCCAATAAGGTTCGACAAAGTGCGCATCGCGGTGCGCCTCAGCGGTGACCAGTACGGCAGATGCTATGATTTCATCAACAAGTCGGGAAAGGTCACCAAGGAGGAATGGCATTCAAGTGGTTCGTGGATCGGTGTCATAGAGCTGCCTGCGGGCCTTCGCGATGATTTTCTTGGCAGGCTCAACGAGCTCACAAAAGGCGAAGTGGAGACCAAGATCCTGAAGGGGGCAATCTAGATAATATTAAGTCTTAAAACATGTTTCCGCGACAAGACCCATTGAAATATAAAAACCACAGTAGTCCGATCCAGACATTTGTAGATGGAGATAACATATGAACAATGACAATTCAAGACAAGAACGGGAGATCGTTATGCCAGGGGATCTCCTGGATGGTGATAAGTTAAGACCGGGCGCCGGGACTTATGTAGAGGATGGGAAGATATACGCGGCGATCCTCGGCATCAAGACGATCAAGTCGAACTACGTCAACATCATCCCCATGGGGGGGAGGTACATCCCTTGTGTCGGGGACAGTGTGATCGGAAAGGTGGAGGACATCGGTCCATCGAACTGGCTTATCGATATCAACGCTCCCCACCCCGCCCCCTTGCATGTCAATGAGGTCCCCTGGAGGGTGGAGTTCGGGGACACGGCGCGGTACATGAACGTGGGTGATGTCATCCTCGCCAAGATCCTCATGGTCGACGAGACGATGAGGTTTCAGGTCACCATGAAGGACCAGGGGCTGAGGAAGCTCCAGGATGGGCAGATCGTGGAGATATCGCCATCCAAGGTCCCGAGGGTGATCGGAAAGAGCGGCTCCATGATCCAGATGATAAAGGGGTATACGAACTGCCGCATATTCGTGGGCCAGAACGGAAGGATATGGCTGGATGGCGAGGTCGACAACATAATGCATGCCATAAAGGCCATACAGATGATCGAAGAGGATGCTCACTCGTTCGGGCTCACCGAGAGGGTGAAGGAATACCTGGAGGGCGTGACGCAGCAGACATCCCCCGGTTCAGAATGAGGTTGATCATATGTCAGGAACACCTAGTGATATCAAACTTATCTACGAGAACGGAATAAGGATCGACGGTCGCAAAGCGGACGAGATGCGACCTCTCAAGATCGAGGCGGGAGTGTTGAAGAGGGCGGATGGCTCCGCCTACCTGGAATGGGGAAAGAACAAGATCATTGCCGCGGTGTACGGACCGAGGGAGTGCCACCCCCGCCACATGCAGAACCCTGCAAAGGCCATCGTCCAGTGCAAGTACAACATGATGTCATTCTCGGTCAGCGACAGGAAGAGGCCTGGTCCGGACCGCAGGTCCATAGAGATATCCAAGATCATCTCCGAGGCCCTCGAGTATGTCGTATTCACCGAAAACTTCCCCAGAACCTCGATAGACGTCTACATCGAGGTGCTGCAGGCGAACGCAGGCACCAGGGTAGCCGGCCTGACTGCCGCATCGGTCGCGCTGGCCGATGCCGGCATCCCGATGAAGGACCTGGTTCCCGCCGTAGCGGTCGGGAAGGCCGATGGGCAGATCGTCCTGGACCTGAACAAGGAGGAGGACAACTATGGCAGTGCGGACCTTCCCATCGCCATGATACCAAGGACTGGAGAGGTCCTGCTCATGCAGATGGACGGCCACATGACCATGGAAGAGGTCGACAAGGCACTGGGATATGCGAAGAAGGCCTGCCAGGAGATCTATGAGGTGCAGAAGGATGCCCTTCGCCGGCGCTATGCCATGAGCGGCGGGGACGCCGGCGAGGATGATTCGTCCGACGAGGAGGCCTGAAAATGTCAGAAGATGTGATATCTCAGATCAAGAAAGGACATATCCACAAGCTGCTCAGCATGGGCAGGAGGATGGATGGCCGGGCTGCGGACGAATACAGGCCCATCATTGTTGAAACAGGGATCATCGAGAGCGCCCAGGGCTCTGCCAGGGTGAAGGTCGGAGGGACCGACGTGGTCGTCGGCGTCAAGATGGACATCGGCTCACCGTTCGCCGACACCCCTGACCGTGGCGTTCTTACCACCAATGCCGAGCTCATACCGCTTGCATCCCCCACGTTCGAGTCGGGACCTCCAGACCCCTCCGCCATCGAACTCGCTCGAGTCATCGACCGCGGCATTCGGGAGTCGGAGATGATAGACCTTCAGAAGCTGTGCATCGTGGAGGGCGAAGAGGTATGGATCAACTTCGTGGACATCTATGTCCTCGACTACGATGGCAACCTGTTCGACGCCTGCTTCTACGGTGCGGTCGCCGCTCTGAAGAACACCATCGTTCCGGCAGAGGAGCACGGCAAGGGGGAGAACTATCCCATGCCATTGAGCCACTTCCCCATTCAGACCACCGCCGTGAAGATAGAAAACTCTATATTATTCGACCCGACTCTGGACGAAGAAAAGGTCGCAGATGCTCGCCTGAGCGTCACCACCGATGAGAACGGTGACCTGAGGGCAATGCAGAAGGGGCTCGCCGGCGCTCTGACGCTGGATGAGGTCAAGAGCATAATAGACACTTCACTGCGTCTGAGCAAGGGCCTAAGAGAGATCATTGGGTGATAAACATGTCCAAGTCAACCGAGAAAGTAGGAAGCTCCGGCCGTTTCGGTACCCGCTACGGCGTCGTGGTACGCAACAGGGTCCGCCACATCGACAGCATGCGGACCGCCAACCACGAGTGCCCCCGTTGCCACCGCGAAGGGGTCAAGAGAGTCAGCAGCGGCATCTGGCAGTGCAGGACCTGTGACGCCAAGTTCGCAGCAGGTGCCTACAGCCCGGTGTCCAAGAAGGCCCCGGCATCCATATCCGCCGGGACTGGCGTTGAAGAGACCGAACAAGGTGAGTGAACATGTACAAGTGCGGGAAGTGCGATGAACGCATAAGGTCGAACATCAACACTGTCGGCAAACAATGCGAGAAGTGTGGCTCAAAGATCTTCTACAAGGAAAGGCCCAACATCAAGAAGATCGTGAAGCCAAGGTGAGGGATGCCACGAGCAACCCTTAGGCTGGCCACCCCGCACGCAACAGCCTTAATGGGCGCGCTCTCCCCCGAGGTGGGGAGGGAGATCCCCCGAACGCGGGTCGAACTGTCCCGCGATGACGGAGACATTGCCCTGAACGTGGAGGCATCAGACCTCGGAGCGCTTCGGGCCGCCCTCAACTCATATCTAAGATGGATTGAGATCTCCGAGCAGATCTCCAACATGGTAGGTGAACAGGATGAATGAATTGAGCCCCAAGGTCCAGAATCAGATCGCCCAGTTCCAGCAGTTGCAGCAGCAACTTCAGGCGCTCGTCAGTCAAAAGTACCAGATGGACATCCGGCTCAAGGAGATGCAGCGAACCATCGAAGAGCTGAACAAGGCTCCTGCCGATGTCACGGTGTACAAGAGCGTCGGTTCCCTCCTCATCAAGGCCAAGAGCAAGGATGAACTGCTCAAGGAGATGGAGGAAGGCAAGGAGACCATGGACATAAGGGTGAAGGCTCTGGATCGCCAGGAAAAAGGTCTCCGGGAGCGCTACCAGCAACTCCAGGAACAGATCAGCAAGGCGTTCGGTCCAGCCATGCAGGGCGGACAGGCCTTCTGAAACCATTTCCCTTCCAAACCCCAACCAACGATTTTCTAGAAACTGCCAAATATGCTATACCCATACGCTCCAGGGATGATTCTAAAGATAGTTCAGGCATTACAGGCCCCAGGACATAAGGTCGTCCTACTGCACAGTAATGCCGACCCGGACGCCCTGGGGAGCGCGTTCGCCATACAGCAGGCGTTCGGAGAGGTCACCATCGCAGCGCCCGGGGGGATGGACCGGGTCTCCAAGATGGTGGCGACAAAATTATCCATCGTCATCGAGGAATCGGTGGACCTGGAGGGATTCGACCTCGTGATCGCCGTGGACTCCTCCTCGCCAGAACAGGTGGGTGTGGATGGCGCCAGCGTGTCCGTGGTCATAGATCATCACGCACCTACGGGCCAGTGGAAGGTTCCACTTCAATATATCGACGAGAGCAGACGAAGCTGCGCCGAGATCGTTCTCGATATTCTGCACGCCGCGGGTCATGTCGTGGGTCGCAACACCGGGCTGGCCTTGGCCGCCGGCATGTTGACCGACAGCGGCCACTTCCGCTTCGCCAACCCCGCCTTGCTGGACAGCATGTCAATGGTGCTGCGGGAGGCAGGCATCAGCATGGACGAGGTCATGGACCTCACCGAGATGGAATCGGACGTGTCTGAAAGGGTCTCCCAGCTGAAGGGCGCCCAGCGGCTCAGGTTCGAAAGGATAGGGGAACGCATAGCCGCGATATCGCAAGGGAGCGCCCACGAGAGCGCGGTATGCCGGGCGATAATCATGGCCGGCGCCGATGTAGCCTTCGTCGGCTCCCAGCGCGATGAAAGATTCCGGATAAGCGCCAGGGCCAAGCAGGACATCGTCCGAAAAGGCCTGCACCTCGGAAGGTTGCTCGATGAGGTCGGCGGTGAGACGGACAACAGCGGGGGAGGGCACGCCGGAGCCGCTGGCCTGACAGGCGTAGGCGACGTCGAAGCGGTGCTCAACATGTGCATGTCCCGTGCCCTGGACTTCCTCCGGGAGCTCAGGGACGCGTCACGCGCTGAAGCGGGGAATGAACCCGCTTAGCTCTTCCCGAAGGAGGCTTTGAGGGCCTCGAAGTTCTCAGGGTGATCCTCGAAGTACTTGCGAGATGGTGCCAATACGTCGCTCAGCGCCCTGGCCACTCCGTTCTTCAGGTCCATCGGGTGCAAGCCTCCCGCAAGGTAGGTCGACTCCAGTTCCTCGTAGCTATTGAACACCAGCCTGCCTCCGAACTTCTCCGGGCGGTCGATGATCAACTGCTGAAGCCTCGGGAAGAGGATGAGGTTGGCAAGGGCCAGGACAGGGTTGCCCTCGACCTCTGGAGGGCAGAACGCCTTCTTGATCTTCCGCTCGATGTCCGCAGGGGAATCATGGATGAGGATGCCACTGTCAGGGTGGCTCTTCGACATCTTGTTGGCGATGGGGTCCATGCGGTTGCCGCCCTGGAGGCCAGGAAGCAGGGGTGTGTGGAGTGCGACCGGTACCTTCCAATGCAGCTTCTCAGCCGCCTCCCTGGCGAGCATGTGCGCCCTGCGCTGGTCCAGACCGGCGTAGGCAAGATCGATGTCCATGTGGAAGATATCGGTGGCCTGCATGAGGGGGTACAGGAACTTGGAGGAGTCCAGCTCGGCATCGTCCTCCTTCCGCCCCATGATGGTCATGGCCCTCTTGACCCGCGACAGTGATGTGACCTTGCCCACCTTCATGAGCTTGCTCCAGTATTCGGTGGAGTCCATTATCTCGGAGGCAAGGACATAGGTGACCTTGTCCCTTGGAACTCCAAGGCTTTCGAAGGCGTCCTGCATGTACCTTGCGCATAGCTGAATGCGTTCTATGTCGCCACCCAGCTTATCGTTGATGTACGCATGCCAGTCGGCCATGAAGATGATGACGTCAAAATCGGCGTCGATCAGGTCCTTGATCTTTGAGGCCACCAGGGCCCAGCCGAGATGCACCAGTCCGGATGGTTCGAATCCGATATATGCACGGGGAGACTCCTTCTCGGCCAGAAGCTTCTTCAGCCCTTCCTCTGTCACGATCTCCTCGGCGTTCCTGGATACTAGGCGGTACCTCTCTTCGACGTCCATGTGAACCGCTCCAACATACTGCCGGACTTATAAAGAACTTCACCTTCTGGGGCCCCTGCCGGCGGGGCTGGTGATCCTTATCGAGAATTCACGCGATCATGCCGAAGAGGATGGTGGGCGGGCCCGCTCAAGGGATTGCGTCCTCTCCTCATCATGCAAGACCGCTCGTTCTAGATGTCGCCTCATCCGCCCGCCGTGACCGGCAGGAGGGAGACCACATCGCCATCGCTCACGGCGGTGTCGAGCCCGTCGAGGCTTAGCATGTTCTTGCCGTTTATCAAAAGGTACAGAAGGTCGGAGAACTCCTCGCCCCGTGGATGGAGCAACTTGCCTAATCCTTCATACCTTGCCTCCAGCTCCCTCAGGAGGTCCCTTGCCGTGCTCCCCTCGAAGGCCATCTCCATCTGATTGATGCCGATGACGGCTGCAGGGGGTCCGAAGGTGCGGAACAGCACCCTCGTCAAGCCATCCACCTCTTGACCAGGTCCTCGGCCGCCATGTTCACCACGTCCTTGACCATCGAGGTCGGGGGGCAATAGGCGTTCTCGAACGCGGTCACGAACTCCTCTGCGGTGACGTTCCTGAGGATGGCGGCCGACATCCAGTTGATCCTTCCATTGAGCTCCTCGCCGCCCGCCATCTGGGCCCCGATGATGCGATGGCTCTCCCGGTCGGCGATCAACTTGACCTCCAGGCGCGTCCCTCCGGGATAGTATCTGGCCCTGGTCAGGCCGGAGGCTCGGCCGACCACCACGTCTAGCCCGTAGTAGGCTGCGAGGCCGGAGGACATGCCAACACCGGCGATCTGCATGTCGCCGACCTTGGAGATCCATGGGCTGACGACGGCAGGGAACGTGGCATAGCCGCCGGCGGCGTTGATGCCCGCGACCCGGCCTTGCCTTACGGCGGTGGAGCCCAGCTGGCTCATCGTCGGCCCGGGGGCAACGGCGCTCTCGCAGGTTATCACGTCACCGGCGAGATATATCGACGGGACCAGGCGCCCGCGCTTGTACGGCTGCAAGGTCGCCGATACGCGGACCGCGCCCAGGGGGCTGATCTCAAGCCCGATCATCCTTGGCAGGTCCAGGTTCGCCCGGACCCCCGTGGCCATTATGACCATGTCGCAGGGGATCTCCGTAAGACCGGCCATGACCGACGAGACCTTGCCCTCCCCCTTTATGGAGCCGATCGGAGTGCCCAGCACGAACTTGATGCCCAGGCTCTCGCAGTATGACTGGACCATCTGCGCGATGTCTTGGTCGCATATGCGGGGGATCACCTGTGGGAACATCTCAACGACGGTGACGTCCAGCCCGACATGCCTGAGGGCGACGGCCATCTCCAGCCCGATGACGCCCGCGCCTGCCACCACCACGCTCCTGGCGTCCTTCATCGCCTTCTGTATCTCCATGCCGTCGGCGATGGTGCGAACCTTGTACACTCCAGGCAGATCGGCTCCCTCCACGGGAGGTACGAACACCTTTCCGCCGGTCGCGAGGATCAGGGAATCGTACGCCACCGTCTCGCCGGTGGACAGCGTCAGCGTCTTGTCCTGATCGTTGAGCGATGTCACGGAGGTCTTCGTCCGAACGGTGATGTTCCGCTCCCTCTGGTAGAACTCTGGATCGTGCATCACGATGGAGGCGAAGTCCGTTATCTTTCCCTCCAGCACGAAAGGTATGGCACACGGCGAGTATGCGATGTGCTCCTCTTCGGTGAATACCGTCACCTCGGCCTTGGGGTCCGTTTCCCTGGCTGCCGATGCGGCGGTCATGCCCGCCGCGCCCGAGCCCACAACCACGATCTTCTTGCCCATGTTCTACCAATTTTGAGGCATGCTCCAGTTGATATTAATA
>LFRW01000022.1 GCA_001512965.1 Methanomicrobia archaeon DTU008 | reverse complement strand
AAGATCTGAGACGTTACCCGATCACAACGGAAACTGACATCATTATGTTAGATTTTGTCGGTAATGAGCTCTGGAATTATTCTCTAGGTGAGACGTTTGTCGGCGGAGCACCGATTGTGGTTAATGATTTGATTTTCGCCGTGACTAATGAGGAAAATAGCCGTTTATTAGCTGTAGACTTGAGTGGTAATCTGATTGAAGAGATTGTCATCATTCCTGCGAGCTATGCTCACTGCTCACCCGTTTTTACTGATGGATGCCTATTCATAGCAACGAGCGCGGGCATTGTCTATGCATTCGACACTGAGGCAGCAAAATCTGAGTCGGCTCTCCCTCCTATGGAACACGGTTGGTATCTTCCTGTTGGTTTCATCACAATCTTGCTCATTGGAGTAGGAAGCCTATTCTACTGGAAAAGAAATAAAAATTCTAGGTAGTATATACAAATACGGTACCCTGTAGATTTTGGCCGGATTGTCGTGCAGGTCTACGCATCTATCCGCACTCGCAGCTGGAAATAGAACCAAATAAGTCGCCCGGCATGAAGTATGAAAGGAGTCATCATGTCCGTCCCTCAATGGAACCTGTCCGAGCTGGTGTCATCGACCGATCCGCAGAGCATCAAGACCGATCTCGAGGCAATGGTGAAAGACCATAGGGAGTTCGCCGACGACTATCGCGGACGCATCGCAGCCTTGGACGCCGAGGGGCTGCGAAACATGCTGGAACGGAAAGATGAACTGGCGCTACGATACGAGGGAGTTCAAGAATACTGCTCCTTGCTCTTCGCATCGAACATGACCGATCCGGTCGCGAACGAGCTCAACAGCGCGTACATGAAGGCCGGCACGGAGGCGAGTAAGGCCATGGCCGCCATCGGCATCGAGCTCGGACAGCTCCTGCTGTCTCGACCTGAGCTCATGGACGATCCGGCCCTGTCCGATTACCGACACTATCTGGAGAGGCGCTCACGTGCCGCCCCCTACCTGCTGTCAGAGGCCGAAGAGAAGATCATCATGACCAAGGACCAGAACGGCATCCAGATGCTGTCCAAGCTGCAGGGCAAATGGCTCAGCACCAGAACGTTCGAGGTCGAGATCGCCGGCCAGAAGCGATCCCTTGGCATCGGAGAGCTATATGCTTACATGTATGACCCCGAGAGGGCGACCAGGCGGGCAGTCTACGAATCGATCGGCTCCACTCTCAAGCGGGATGAGCTGCTATGGTCCGACATCCTCCGCACCATCGTGGCGGATCACGCGGCGATGTGCAAGCTGCGCGGTTACAGCTCTCCTCTAGAGCCTACATTGCTGGCCAATGACATAAGCTCGGGAGCGGTGGAGGCCCTCATGCGCGTCGTCCAGGACCACGTCGGTCTTTGCCAGAGGTATTTCCGCATCAAGGCCCGATTGCTAGGACTTGAGCGTCTTGGAAGCTGGGACCTTCGGGCGCCGCTCCCCAGCGTTCCCGATCGTAAATATTCATGGGATGAGGCGAAGGACATCGTGCTGTCCACATTTCGCGACTTCGACGGACAGTTCGGCGAGTGGGCCGGCGACATGTTCGAACGGGGACGCATAGACGCACAGGTGCGCAGGGGCAAGAGGACCGGCGCATTCTGCTCTACATGGGTGAACGGCCGTTCGGCCTTCATCCTGCAGTCGTACAACGGACGTCTTAACGATGTGAACACTCTCGCCCATGAGATGGGTCATGCCGTTCATGCCTACCTGTATACCAGAGCGCAGAACTACAGCAACTGCCACGTCTCTCTCTGCATAGCGGAGTGCGGCAGCTTGATGGGGGAGCTCCTCCTGGCAGAAAGGTTGAAGGACGAGGCAGCGTCCAGGGAGGAGCGGCAGCACATCCTGGTGAAGGTTCTGGACGGTTTCACCCTATCCGTGTTCCAGGAAGGGTTCCGATTCCTCTTCGAGTCTAGCCTGTACGAGGAGATGGAAGCGGGCGTGGAACTTGACGGCGAGAAGATATCCAAGCTGTGGCGGGCTGCCCAGGACAGGTTCTATGGCGATGCAGTGGAATGGCTGGAGGACTCTGAATGGGACTGGGCCAGGTTCCCTCACCATTACTTCGCGGGCACCAGGTTCTACAATTATCCTTACACTTTCGCTCAGCTCTTCGTCTTCTCCTTGTATCGGATGTACAAGGAGCAGGGGCCGGACTTCGTTCCGGCCTTCAAGGAGCTGCTGGCATCTGGCTCGAGCCGCTCGGCCGCCGAACTTGCGGCGGGTCTTGGCATGGATATCGAAGATCCAGAGTTCTGGCTCAAGGGGATCGAGCAGGCAAAGGCATTCATGGCCGAACTGGAGTCCACCATGGGGGATCAGTAGACTATCGGTATGCCGATCTCTTGCCTCATGCGGTTGGCGTCGATGACCTGATCCCGTGTCACCAGGGACATGCCGGCCATTCCGCCGAGCACCTCTACGGCGATGATCTTATCAGGATTCCTCAGGTCGACCTTCCCCTTGCTGATGGGCTCCGTCAAGGCCAGTACGAGCTCCTCCGATGTCATGTCATGGCGGCGTTTATGCATGTGCATCATCCATCGCTCGGTCTCCTCGATGCCCTCGGCAAGCTCCCTTGCCGCGTCGGTCATGTCCTCCACATTGGCCTTGACCCAGCGATCTACTGGCATCCAGTGAAATGTGTGCGTGAGCATTCCAGGATCTTCCCAGAACTCCTCGCGGATATCGGACACGAGCTGCTTCACGTCCCCTGACACCTCGACGCAGAACACACCGCTTATGCAAGAGTTGACCAGTTCTTCCACTCTCTCGCCTGCCTCTTCGACTCTCTTCCGTACCTCCTTCTCTGCGAGACCAGCCCTCGTGGGATGGTAGGTCACCAACAGATTGTAGTGCTCCATTTCGTCCACCGGACGTTACTTTGTCGCCCGGGGTTCATGATGATTGCGCTAACCTCGCCGTCCCCTCCGCCATCATGGCCTCCAGTTCCTTGAGCGCCTCCGAGATGTGCTTCTTCGGCTGTATGTTGGACGAGAACACCATTCGCACGATGCCCTGCCTGTCGATCAGGAACGTCATGCGATCGGGCGTGCCGACGATGCTCCATGCTCCGTACATGTCTCTCACCTTATCGCCGACATCGCTCAACAACGTGAACGGCAGGTCATGCTCCTCGGCGAAACGACGATGCGTTTCCACATCGTCGCCAGAGATGCCGATGACATCGGCGCCCCGCCGCTGAAACTCCTTGTACATGTCCCGGAACTCACGAGCCTCCAACGTACAGCCCGATGGTGAAGTCCTTTGGATAGAAATACAGGACCAGCGACCCTCTCCCTATGCGATCGGCCAGGTCCACCTCTTTGCCCTCCTGGTCCGGAAGTCGAAAGGTGGGGGCCCGGTCACCGACCTCGATCTTGCCACTCATGACCTGGTCTTGTCCTCTGGAGGTACTTCAAAGCACCTATAGGATCAGGAGAACGACGACGACAAGATGAAGCGCCAGGAAGATAGGCACCAGGAAGAACTTGGGCTTGCGGGTCTTGTGCCTGAACAGCCGCATGGCCGCCAAGGCTCCAAAGGGGCCGACCAGGGCGGCGGCCAGCAGGGTGCGCTCCCTCGTCCTTCTCCTCCCTTTCGAGCGCAGCTTGTCGACGCCGTACATCATGAAAGCGACAACGTTTATGATGACATAGGGCATCCAAAGATATGCGGTCATTCCACACCTCCATCCCAGAATCGGCCCGGGACCCTGACCTCCACGACATGTTCGTACCCGTCCAGATGGAGCATGGTGCGGTCACACACTGCGCGAAGATGCTTCCATAGAACGGACGATGAGTAGTCATCGAAGTCGGATGGCATGCTGTCAAGGAGGTTCTTGGAGCACACGACCACCAGCCGTTCCTGCGCGCGGGAGAATATGACGTTCGTGCGGTTGAGGTCCAGGATGAACTCGGCGTTGCTGCTGATGGCCATGGCGTCGCTCTGCGTTCCAGACACTATGATGGTCTGGCACTCTCCTCCCTGAAGGCGCTCGACGGTGTCGATCAGTCTTATATGGTATTCCAGGTCGCTAAGCCTCTCCTTCAGGAGCCCCCTCTGAGCTCGATGCGGGGTGATTATCGATATCGTCCCAGGCGGCACGTCCGCCTCGCTCGCTCCCCTGGCCAGTATGATGTCCCGTATGAGCGTGGCCTCGAACGGATTGCTCTTCCGTGATGACGACTCGCCGTGGACCACCAGATATACTCCCGGCGATCTCCAGACGTCCGCCAGGCACGTAAAGGTCCCTTGCTTCCTGACATGCACCTTGTTGGACACCAGCTCCACACCCTCCTTTCGGTACACCGAGGATATGAGGTAGGTGATCTCGGGCGTCAGGCGATAGGTTATGGACAGGGCCGATTGTTTCATGGCACCTTCGGGGCAGGCCCTGGCCAAGCGCCTCATCGCATTATATGCGGACTCGTGGGGGTACAACTTCATGACCTGCTCCCTGGTCTCCCGTCCCCAATCATGGGCGGTGATCGGCGACAGCTGCATGTGATCGCCGGCCAGCATGATCTCCCCGTCCTCGGCCACAAGGGTCGAGAGGGCCAGGAATTCAGGGAAGAGCATCATGGACGCCTCGTCCACCACCAAGCCGTCCGCGCGAGCCGTCACCCGGGGCCATCGTTGCCTCTCGAAGTTCTCGCCTAGTCTCAGAAGGTCGTTGACGGTGCCGCACACCACCACGTCGCCATCAAGCAGGCGCTCCTTGATGACGGCGACATCCTCGTAGGTTATCTCATCGCATCCTGACGGTTCCTTCCTTATGTTCAGGACGGTCACAGGACCGACATCGATCCCCGCCATCTCGGCTGCCCTGTGGAACTCCGGCACCGCCTCTCTGAGCCTACCTGACAGTTCGTCCACGGCCGTGTGGGTGGTGGCGGATAGGAGGAACAGCTTGTTGCCTGGCCGAGTGGCCAGCCTGATCATTATGGCCGCCGAGGCGGTGTTCGTCTTCCCGGTGCCGGGAGGCCCGAGGATCAATTGCACTGTGGAGCACAGCCCTTCAAGGCAGGCCTGGATCTGTACGTCGTCCAGGGGAGATCGTCTCAGCCGCATCTCGCTCAGCACTGTACGGTACGAATCCAACCGCTCTGCAGCAGGCGCCTCGCGGACAGGGACGGCGGGCGCGATGGGGTCGAACCATTCGATCGAAGGAGCATGGCGGTTCTCCTCGAGCCATCGGTCCACCTTATTTCGGACATAGGCCGACTTGGACTCCCCAGCCAGGGCGAAGTCCATCCTGCCTTCCTTTGGAGGGGTGGAAGTGAGGATGTAGTCAGAGCCCAGGCCCCTATCCGAGTAGGGTATGACATCTCCCTGGACGATGCCTTTCTCCATATCCATCAAGGTGACCGACGCCGTGACGCCGCCATATAATGCCTGGTATGCGCTGGGTCCGCGTTCGATGCTCCCATCGTACGGCGTTATGCGCATCATTCCGGTGTCCAGGCCGCAGGACGACAGGAACGAGGAGAGGTCCATGCCGTACCTCTCGATGTCCATGTAGGCCTCGAACACGGTCCTCCTTCCCTCCCTTTGGAAGCGGACGTTGCGGAGGGGCATGCAGGTCCCCTCCGCCACCATGGCCGCCGGCGATCTGGCCAGTTCGGCCAGCCACTCGGTCTTGTCTCGATGATGGTCAAGGCGGAGAAAGTCCTGGCAGGCCCTGACAAGGTCATAGCGGTCGGTGAAGTATCGCTCCAAATCGCCCAGCTCCTTGACAGGGACCATGGGCTTCTCCACCCTGCTGTTCTTGGCGTCGAGCCGCTCCTCCAGCCATCGGAGGGCTTCGCATTTGGCCATCAGGAACGCCCTGATCAGTTCAGGCCTGCCGCCCCGACGGTAGTCGACGAGGGCCCTGCGCAGCATGGGGTCCTTCCATTCATCCTTGTCCGGGAGAGTTCCCCACATGGCATGCCAGTATGGGATCGGTATGCTGGAACGGAACCTGGTGCGCACCTCCATGTACCGGCGCTGGGCGCCGGGAGACCTTCGACCCTCGGGCGCCCATCTCCCGTCCTCGGTGAGGTAGAGATATGCGCGATTATCGAACAGGTCCCGCTTGAACGCATACGCGAGGTCCACAGGCTCCTCGCCCACGATGCGATGCCAGTGGAACGACTTCCCATACCATCGAACGCTTGCCGCCAGGGGAAGGCTGAAGGATGTATGGCCCAGCGCCCTGCTTCTTGAGATCTCATCGGAGATGGAGGTGAAGATCAGCTGCTCCAGGTCTCCGCGGCATTTCTCCCGGCAGCCCAGTAGCTCGGTGAGGCTGCGCAGCAATGGTCCTCCCGCCCGGGAGCATGACTCGACCAGGGCGGTCATCTCCCTCGATGACCATACATAGAAGTGTATCGGGCGAAACTCGTCCTTCCCCGCGATGGCCGATATCGCCCTCCCCAGCCCTTCGAAGAAGGAGGAGACCATTTCCCCCTCGGTCCGGTCGTCATCCTCGACGACGCCGCTCCACCCGCTCTCCATCATCCTGATGACGTATGCGCCCTGCAAGGGACCGGCCACACCCTCCTCCGCCCCCTCCTGGGGAACGGCATCAGGGGCATCGTCGTTCCAGACTGTGAATATCATGTCCTTGCTGTCGGTGATGTGAGCGCACAGGCCGACGACACGGTCCTCCACGTTATCGTACTCGACGCTGAGATATACCCGTATGGTTTGGAATCCCGCCTCGTTCCGGTGCGCTGGCAGAAGGCTGATGCCGTGATGGACCAGCGACATCACCTGGAAATCGTTCTCGTGGCGGCCGGGGAGGGTGGAACGGCGCGCCTTGGCGCGCCTCACCAGATCGTCCAGGTCCGCGCCGAAGCCTGGCGTGTTGCGCAAGGCCGATGCCTGGGGGGACGAGAGATCGAGATCGGCCAGGGCCAGAAGGTCTCCGACACCTCCCTTGCGAAGAGCCCTCACAGTGACCGGGTCGAGTCCCAGCAGTTCCAGCCTGGCCTGCCTTTCACTCTCCGGCATGCATATGGTATCGTGGAAGCAACTGTCGCACTTCTCGTCCAATCGATAGCTCAGTTCATCCAGGGGGGTGGCGTCGATGACATCCACCGGCCCTCCTGGGGCGAGCAGGCGCCTCACGTCATCCATCTCTTCCCGCAGTTCGAGCGATGGCATGTCAATGGCGTCCTGCGCACGGCGCGACCCCTCATCGATGCGGACCACCACCGCTTCCACCTCGACATCGTCGTGGACCCTTCCGGCGATCACCGGGGGCGTTTCGCGAAGCTCCTCCTCGACCATCAGGCGATAGGCGGCCAGTTGGATGCGGTGATAGGTCTTCTCCTTCCTGCTGGCCTTGCATTCGACGATGCGCAGGACCGGCCTCTGCTCCTTCCACGTCAGTATGACGAAGTCCATCCTGCCCGTGATCAGATACTTGCCGATCCTGCGATCGATCTCCACCTCCCGGGCGAAGCATTCCTCCCCTTGCTCCAGCGTACGGAGGGCGGAAAGTAGGCCGCTCCATCGCATGTTGTTCTCCTCGCCCTCGATGGATGGGTTCAGGCAGCGCATGCGCTGGGAGAGGGCCGCTTCGACCTCCGCCTCTCTATTTCGTCCAGACATGGATAGGACCGGATCGAGGGTCCCCCTGATCGTTTGACGATAGGGGAACATCCGGTTCAATGCGTCAGGATCCTTACGACTGATCAGTCGAAGCTTCAGGTCGCGCTCGCAACAGTTCTTGTCGACGTAGTCCCCGATATCGGTCACGTTGATATCCGGACCATTCCCGTCAAGCTCGCTCATCTTTCCCATCCAGGGCGGGCCTTGACATGCCCGCATTCCCTGGACGGTCAGGTGGCTTCAAGATATTTAATAAAAATCATATCGGTCCGGCGCGGTAATATTGACGCGGCCGGAGCGATACCACGTTCACACATAACCTATCTCAGCGGCCCTCTTGCGTGCCAGTGCCTGCTCCACTAGCGCCTGCTGCTCCTCCTTGGTCATCTTGGACGCGTCCTCAAGAGCGATCTCGAACAGTTTATCCGCCGCCGCCTTCAGGTGTTCGGCGCTCATGGTCGAGCCTTCTGGCCTGCTCCTTTCCACTGCCTGGCCGAAAGACATGATCCTTTCCGAGGCGTAGCCGTCTAGCGCCCTCGTCACGTAGTATATGGTAACGGGATTTGCCTTTGAACGCTGAAGATATTCGATCAGGGAAGTGACTTGACGCGTCAGGTCCAGGAACTTGTCCTTGTCGAGCTTGATCGCGTCGTCCACGAGAGCGAGGGCTTCGATCATCTCCTTAGTCATCTCGCCGTCTTCGTTCGTCATCTTGCATCACCTGTTCCCTTCGGAACGGCACGTCGCATGAGCAGGTTATAGAAATACCTATCTATGCTACAGCACTAACGAGACGAAGGCATTCTATGGATGCATGTGCGAAAATCACATGTCATTTAACTACATTTCGTAGGTTTATAGTAGTCAGACCGGGGTTGAACCTCTCATTCCACGTTCTGATGGTTAGCCGGAGGTCCTCATGCTCCAGAATCATGCATCTCCGGCAGGGGCTCTGAACGTTTCCTTGCCCGTCGATCTCGCCATCATGCGGGTGGTTTTCGAGCGATGTTTTCCTAGAAGTAGCTATAGTTGATAATCAGCTGAAAAGTCCGATATATCCCGCTCCAAGGTGTGCGCCCGTCAATAGGGATGCACCATGCGACAGTCAACGAACAGGACGATGGCGGTACTGATCATGCTCGGGCTTCTTCTTCCAGGGGCCTTGATCATGTGCGAGGCCCCCGCAGCATCTGCCTCGTCACCCATTGGCAGGGTGACGGTGTCGGGGACGAACATACTCGTCGACGGCGAGATGCCCGATGAGAGATTCTTCGGCGTTGTCGACACCACTGCGCTGCAGTTCGCCATCATGGCCTACATCAATGGAGATGCGGGGGTGAGGGGCTGGACATCGGTGTTCAACACTCCCGACACCAACGATTACGATCGGAGCCCTGTCAATCCCAACGATACTCCGGACCGTTTCTGGCACCAGTATTTCGCCCTGCTTCAGTACTATGGCTGCAATCTCGTGCGCATAGGGTGCGGAGACGCCTGGGGCACCTCTCTACAGTACAATGCATGGCTGAACCATCATGACGAGTACATCTCCCTGCTCCGCACCATGTGCAAGCAGGCCGAGGCCCATGGAGTATGGGTCACTCTGGTTCTGGCCGGTTCTCAGGAATATCCCACCTTCCAGTTCGGAGGGTCAGGCTCTGTATTCGATCCGTCCTCCTCGGCCTTTGCCCGCTATGCCGCATACTGTCGAGATGTCATGTCGGAGCTGGAGGATGAGAACGCCATCTGCTGGTACGATCTGTTCAATGAGCCTGACCACGATAAGGTGTCACAATCCTACTGGAAAGGGGACAAGGTTCGTTTCAACACCTGGGCCAGGGCAGCGGTGTCGGCAACGGATGGCGCGTCCTCCCATCTGCGTACGATGGGGGTTGCGGCCCTGGGGACGCTTTTCAAGTGGAACAAGGCCGATTTCGACCTGGCGGTCGGCAGCATCGGCGTGGAGGTATTGCAGGTCCATTACTATGGCTCCAACCGAGACGCCATCAATTTCGAGCTGCCCGAGGGCTGGGCCCGCCAGAACGGGAAGCCGCTGTTCTGGGGCGAGCTCGCCTACAACGGCGCGTACCCTCTCGTCAGGTACGACTTCGCCGAGCAGGCCATATGGGACGCCGGCGGGCAGGCCATCGCATCGATGGTATTGACAGGTACGCCTGGCTATCCATATCGGGGAGGTTCCCTGGTGGACGACCATCGCGGCCCCATGGACAGCGCGCCGCCCACCGTCTCAATCACATCGCCGGCCAACGGGCTTCTCACCAGCGAGTCGTCGGTGACGTTCAGGTGGAGCGGCTCCGATCCTTCAGGCATAGATGGATACCGTTACCGGATGGACGGTGGTCCATGGTCCTCCCTCTCCAGCTCCACACATGTCACGATGGGCGGTCTCTCCGAAGGCGAGCATGTCTTCGAAGTCTCCGCCATGGATCAGGCGGGCAACACCGGAGTCGCAAGCGTCCGCTTCACCGTGGACCGGTCAGGTCCGGCTGTCACGTTCACATCGCCCGCATCGGGGGAGCGTCTGGACGTACCGTCCGTGCATGTGACCTGGTCCGCCTCGGACCCGTCAGGGGTGTCCCAGTTCCGATACCGTATCGACGGCGGCCCCTGGTCCGTCTGGACCGGGACCACATCGGTGCTGTTCTCGGACCTGTCCGACGGTGAGCATCTCGTGGAGGTGGAGGCGAGGGACATGCTAGACAACTCCTTCATCGCGTCCCTTCCCTTCACCATCGACACGACCGCACCAGCGATCAGGATACTCTCGCCGTCCGATGGATGGACGACGAACGAGGCGACCGTGGTGGTGGAGTGGGGGACAGACGACCCGGCGTCGCTGGTGAAGGTGGAAGTGAGAGTGGACGACGGACCCTGGACAGCACATGATGGACCGTCGTCGGCAATGACGCTGACGGCCTTGTCGGACGGCGACCACCGGGTCAGCGTCAGGGGAACGTTCGCCAATGGCTGGACGGACACGGATGGCATCATCGTCCGTATCGACACCGTTCCGCCGGTCGTGGAGGCGGCATCCCCGCAGGGTGAGGTCCAGCAGAGGCCTAACGTCATCACGGCCACCTTCTCGGAGACCGTGGCGCACGCGACCATTATGCTCGAGGACATCGAAGGAGAGGTTTCATTGGACGGAGCCAGCATAGTGTTCGTACCCTCCTCGGAGCTGGTCCGCGGGAAGACATATGCCGTGATGGTCAACGCCACTGACCTGGCTGGGAACATGGCGATCTCGCAGTGGACCTTCACCATCGTGGAGGTTCCGCCTGCCAAGGGGATGGTCACGGACAGCGTCGGCCGCCCCGTGGCCGGCGCGGTCGTCGCTCTCAGCGACGGCCAACAGGCCGTAACGGACGGCGATGGCGTCTTCGCATTGGATGTCGAACCCGGAACCTATGAGGTCACGGTCTCAAGGGACGGCTATCAGAGCGTTATGACGCCTCTCAGACTGGGGCCAGGGGAGATGGCGATGGTCGGCCTGACGCCCGTGGAGAGGGGTCCCACGACCACCATGATGCTGGTGGTGGGCCTTTCCATGCTGGCCCTGACGCTCATCGCCCTGGGGCTCATCCTTCCAGGAAGAAGGGGTTGAGCCCGCTTCAAACCCTTTCCTATTTTATCGGCCAGATCACTTCGGTCATCAACTCTTCATCAGGGACCTTTTCCGGATCGTTGAGATAGGCCTCCCACATGTGGTCCGCTGGCTCGTACCCCTGGGAGCGGATCCACCGTTCCATGGATCCATAGGTCTCCACGAGGCGGTCATAGGGGCCGACATGCGTCCCCCTGGCCGCTCTCAACGACGGAAGCGTGAACGGCCTGATGCTCCCCTCCCCCTCGAACGGCTCTGATACCGGAAACCCGCACTCCAGGTCGGCGCTCTCGTCGGACCAGGAATGATAATATATGAATGGAGGGCCAACCACGCGCAGGCCGCGGCGCATGATGAAGTCCCACAGCAACCCATACATCCTGCCGACGGCCGATGCGATCTCATTGTACCCCACCCTCTCCCTCATGGCCGCGGACAACTGCTCCTTTGTGTCGATCAGCTCATAATCGTCCATGTTCTCACGGCAGTATAGCATTTTATTGCATTATAATTGACATCCTGGCCGCAAGCGTCATGCTGAGATCCTCCAATGGCTGCGGATAGCTGACGGGAAAACTCGATTTCGTCCAATTTGTCGACTATGGGAGAATAGCAATTTGCCCTATAGGTTAAGAAAACCATGTTAAAACCCTAGGATGCAATGATGGCATTCTGCTGCACTGGTCTGCGGTCTTGGAATTCAGGCATGCTGAGGATCTTTAATCGAATGAGTTCTATTAATCGAATATCTGTCAAACCATCAAAGTAACGATCGACATCCAGCTCATAGTCCTTCTTACACACGTCTGTTTAGCTCAAGTGTTGCACAGTGTTGCACATCCCCTTTGAGAATGGCTAAGAAATTGGCCATTACCTGTCCTCGACACGGTCCAGCAGTAATTGCCGTAAGGCATAACTAGCAACTCGAACAGGATGAAAAACCAATTAACATATATAGTAAAGGAAATGGATCTTCGTGTCTGAGCGCATCGTTCCGTAGAGCTTTATGGGGATAATGTCGCCTTGCTAACTGGTGTGTCTATCTCGTATTAATATATGGTGTGGGACAAAAATTACCGAGATTTCTCAGTATTGTCGATAGCTCTCAGGCCTGCTTCGGTTTTTTCCATTGCTTCTATCAATTTAAATTTGAATATGGTATGCTTGCATAGGCAGATGTAAATACAATACTCTCTGAAGGTGCATCCATCACTCCATTTCAATGGAATTGGTCAGTTATTAAGCTCGATGGCGAAGCTCGAGCACACTCTCATCCATATTTTCTCCACTCTTCGTTCCGATACAGTCATCGGAATTGTCCTGCTCGCTCATGGGACAATAGCAATCAATATCCATGGTGGAAGGCGTAGAATGGAAACGGGAAGTCCTAGCATCTTCCAACCATGACGGTCGATGTTACGATGGCCAAAGTCTGGGATATGATATTACTCCTTTCTCGTAACAAGCCCTTCTGCTAAGACATTCCTTATTTTCTCAATGCCGAACTTGGGTTTTATCTCATGTACTGCCTGAGGCAGGCCACAATCTTGGATTCCGAAATTGTCCATCAAATAGTAACCAGTTGCTATTATTGAGAGTTCGGCGGCGTTAAACCTGCCATATGTGCTCACTAGATAGTCTATGGCTTTTTTACTGTCGCTGGAGAGTTCGATGTTATACGTCCCATTCTTCTCCAATGGCCTGATGAAGTAACCCTTATCCTCTTCCCACTCGATCTCTACAATCCCTAGATCGCTGGCGTAGTCCAGCTCATTTGCCACCTCGGATGAGAATGGACCGTAGTGGTAAAGGGTGTAGTTAAAGTCGCAGATCTTCATCCTGTTCAGGAGAAACATCATCTTCTGAACCACTGTCTTGCCCACCTGCGCGTCTGGATATTTTTCATTAAGCTCCTTTACCAGGTACCCGATCATTGCCACATTGTTGAACGAGATTTTGGCCCTCGCCACATCCATCCCTCTTACATCCCTTTCTTTATCTGTTCTGCCATCTCTCTATCAGCCATTTTGACGTATACTGATGATCGTTTTACTGCTCCCATATTTTTAACTATCTTCGAGAAGCTTGAAAGTGGATCAACCTTTCCCCACTTATCGATGATGCTTATCTCCTTGCTCTCTTGGTCATTTAGTCTGTACCAGGTGGTTTCAGCTAGATCTACATGGTTCCATATCTCCTTCTTATCGAGCGCCTTGACCAATCCTTCGAAGTAATCCATCTCCTTCTCATCTGGTGTTTCTGACGTATTATGGAGTAGGCGAATATGGCTCCAATTCACCACCGCCTTACAGTCAGGCTTTTCGGAGGCCTGCTTGATCATGGTCTAGATCTTCGAGTCATCATAACTGATGTATTCTTCAATCTTATCTGGGGGCGGAAGAAGACCGTTTGGCAAGACCTCTCTCATCGCGCCGTTCAGATGGAAGTCGTAAGCCCTACGTGTCTTGTGGAAGTATACCTGTGTGAACATCTGATATCTTGCTAGTATGACCGCCTCTGCGACCTGCCTGCTACCATGACTTATACCTAATATCACCTCGCCGGACTCGGGATCGGTCCCAAGGACTAGGGATTTCACCATCCTTGAGTAGTCGTAGACTCCGTACTTGACGCCTATATGATGCGAGTCTCTAAGGAGATAGTCGCCCCGGTCGGCATCCAACTGGCCGGAGATGAGGACCTTCCAGAACACCCTGTCTTTCAGGACGGCAGCATTACCCTCGATGACAGCTGCCACCTCGTCAGCTTGGATATGATAGTTACCGTTGATGGGGTGTTCTTCTATGACTGCCTTCAGTGGCCCTTTGATAACCGCTACGGTATAGTCTTCATGCCTGTAAGGCTTACCCGTTTGTGGGTTGATTGGCATCAAATCCTCGGGCGCGTGAGAGAATGGCGAGTGCCCGATGTCATGGACGAGGGCGGCAAGACGGATGAGCTGCCTATCACGCTCGATTCCTGACTCATTGAAGCTGAGATTATCTTTGAGGATCTGGATGTTCTTTTCTTTTCCAACGATGCAATCGTACATCTGACTTGCTAGACTCATCGTGCCTATTGAATGCTCAAACCTCGAGTGGGTCGCGCTTGGGTATATGTACTCGGTGAGACCAAGTTGTTTGATATGTCTCAATCTCTGGAATGCAGGATGATCGATGATGGTCCTCTCCCATTCATTGACCTCAACGAAGCCATACAATGGGTCCCTTATCTCAAACAGATCCAAGTGGCTCTCCGCTCCTTCTTTCAGTAAAGGTAAATAAATATTAAAAATTGAAGCGAGCCTCGAATGGCGAGGCCTAATGGCGAATGGAACAAAGGTCTGTTTCTGAAGCCATCATGTGCGTCTCATCTTCACAGGACGGGTCATGTATATGCCCGGTCGCTATCCGCCCAAGAGCTTGACCATGCTACTCAATGGGTCCGAACACAGTCCCATCTGTGGCTCTATACTGCTAGCTTCTCCTTGTGCGGTTCTGTCTGCCTCCTTGAGACCCATCCTCGCTTCGGGGAAGTCAAGACGGTCTTGGCTGATTGGAGGTCTGCCTGTTCAACCTCGATCTTCCTCTGTGGCGTTAGTCGACCTAACACACAGGGTCAGGACTTCTCTCAAGTACTAGATCGAGTAACCTTTCTCCGAGGATGCGAACTGAACGATACCATTCTCAGGACGGCTCGCCCAGTCCCCATCCGCTGAAGCTCTCCATGATGCCGATGGATTCCTGACCCAATTGATGATAATACACAAGCATCAGCGAATTGATCTGGTACCATCACACGCTCTGGAGCCAGACCAACAACTTCTATTCGATTCCCGCATTAAAAACCAACCTCGCTACATGCCCAACGTGTGGGCCTCACCGCTATATCTGAGTGCGCCTTTGAGATAGGTCGATCCTTGCCAAATGGTGGCGTGATCCAGCTCTGGCCATCCGAACAGCATGTATCGGTTCGATGCAGGCCACCGACCTTCGCAACAGGAGAATATCACACAACCATTGATATGGGCGCGACTATCTGCACATACACTTTCTTCCGATTATTAGCATCCAGGTTGACACGCCCATCGTTCGCGGCTACATATGGTACATCGACATGTCAATTTTGGTTCGATCCATTGTCGTCCTGAAATAGTCGGCTTGCCCTGCTCAACGGAGCGTTCGATGTGTCTTCCTGCCTCAAGCCATTAACATGACTTCGAGACTTTCGGGGCGAGCAGTTCATCAACTTCATTTTTAGATTTGTACAAGCCAGCGTCGCCTCCCCCCCATCCATGTCCAGATGATAGTCTTCAGGGGATGAGGGGTGTACTTCATCACTGGCTTGCTCAATCCCCTTGACTAAATCCGGTCGAAATCGGTCGACAATGGTTCGAACGGATGTACTCGATCTATCGCTAATGCATCGACATGCTGTCGAGAAGGTGGGCCGCCCATACGCGCCTCCTGTTGGCCTGATTTGGTCAAAGTTTCATTTCCAGATCGATATCAATATTGTTTGGGCCATCGTAAGCTCCCCGCGAGACCACGCCACGCGGCGTCTCCTATTCTCGAAAGCCCACCTCAAGTATGGGTGAAAGAGGGTTCCGGCCTGATCGAGGACGAAGGGCGAATTTTTAGAAATCTTGACGGTCGAAGCAGGCTTAGTTACATTGAATCGGCATACTCCTCCATCGAGTAGGTAGTGAATCCTCAAGAGGCTCTCGCCATGGAGAATCGGTCGGGACTCCAGCCCCAAAGTTGACTGCAGCGTCGGCTAGGGACGCTTCAGAGGGTTCAACATCTGTTCATTGCCTTAGTACAACTTCGATTGATGGAAAATCCAAGTTAACTGACTAGCTTTGGCATAGTGCTGTAGCTCGGGATTCTATGGGAAGAAAGGCGGAGGAGGGTGTTCAGGCTTTGCTCTTTTCAGTCAGGCCCATCCGGGGGAAAGGGTCGGTTTCTTCAGCCCGTCAGACAGCCAATAGTTATTTATTTAAGGCTACCTTAAGGCGTTCATCCACAGCAGGTGAAATGATGGTTGAGTTCAAAGCGGTCATCAATGATGTGAAGACCGGCAAATCCTACCAGGTACCGGTCTCCGGATATCATGCCAACTCCTTGATTGGAAAGAAGATAGGAGACGTCGTCGACGGCATATTCGTGGGTCTTCCCAGCTACAAGCTTACCATTAGAGGCGGAAGCGACAAGGATGGGATCCCCATGCGCGAAGACCTCCCTGGCTCCAGGCGCAAGAGGATACTTCTGACAGATGGCGTAGGATTCAATTCCTCGGAGCCCGGCCTTAGGCGCCGGAAGGGCGTTCGCGGTAACACCATAGGCCCTGAGACCGTTCAGATAAACATGGTCATCTCCCAGGAAGGCTCCAAGCCGATAGAGGAACTGCTTCCCGCGAAAGAGGAGAAGAAGTAATGAAAGTCAGCCAGCAGCCTGAGATAAACATTGGCATGATCGGTCACGTCGACCATGGCAAGACAACGCTCACCAAAGCGCTGAGCGGAGAGTGGACGGACCGCCATTCCGAGGAGATCAAGAGAGGCATCTCCATCAGGCTGGGCTATGCTGACGCCGCATTCTACAAATGCAACGATTGCGACAAGTACACCAATTCTCCGACCTGCCCCGAGTGCGGAGGGGACGCCAAGTTCCTTCGAGCGATATCACTGGTCGATGCCCCGGGACACGAGACGCTGATGGCCACGATGCTGTCGGGCGCGGCCATGATGCAAGGTGCCCTATTGCTGATCGCTGCCAATGAGCCCTGCCCCCAACCCCAGACCGAGGAGCATCTGATGGCTCTATCCATCATCGGTGTGGAGAAGATCATAATCGTGCAGAACAAGGTCGACATCGTCACCAAGGAGGAGGCGTTGGAGAACTACCGGGCCATCAAGAGGTTCGTCAAGGGCACGATCGCCGAAGATGCCCCTATCATACCAGTATCGGCACATCATGATGTGAACATCGACAAGCTCATCGAGGCGATAGAGAAGCACATACCTACCAACCGTGCCAACATCGATAAGGACCCGCGCATGTTCGTGGCCCGTTCTTTCGACATCAACGTGCCAGGCTCTGACCCGAAGTCCCTCAGGGGCGGAGTGCTTGGAGGTTCTTTAACCCAAGGTGTCCTGGAAGTAGGGGACGAGATCGAGATCCTCCCTGGTCGAAAGGTAGAGGTGGGGGGTAAGACGACATATGAGCGCATCACCACCACGATCTCATCGCTGCACAGCGGGAGCCTGTCGCTGGAAAAGGCATTGCCCGGCGGCCTGATCGCCATCGGGACAAAGCTGGACCCGTCGCTGACGAAGTCGGATGGGGTCACTGGAAGGGTGCTCGGGAAGCCTGGGACACTACCTCCGGTGCTGCACAAGTTCACCATGACCACTCACCTGCTGGAAAGGGTGGTGGGAACCGCAGAGGACCTTATGGTGGAGAACATCAAGACCAACGAGCCGCTGATGCTCAGCATCGGAACCGCTACCACGGTCGGCATTGTGACCTCGGCTCGCGGAAACGAATCCGAGGTCGTGCTGAAGATCCCAGTCTGCGCCGATGTCGGTCAGAGAGTGGCCATTTCCCGTCGCATATCGGGCAAGTGGCGCCTCATAGGTTATGGGATCATCGAGTAGGTGGGCATGCCGGTCGTCGTACTGGATACCAATGCCCTCCTCCTCCCTTTTGAGCGCTCTGTGAACATCGATTCCCAGTTGCGCTCATTGTTGGGGAACTGCGAAATACTTGTTCCTGGACCATTGATCGGCGAGCTGAGGCGCTCTTCCAACAAGCATGCTCGCGCCGCCATCGAACTGGCCTTCCGCTACAAGGTGGTCGACACCGAGGCCACCGGCGATCAAGCGGTGATCGAGCTCGCCGAACGTCACGATGCCTATGTGGTTACGAACGACCGGGCCCTCATCGCCCGCCTGCGGGAGAAGAGGATCAAGGTCATATTGCTGCGAGGCGGAAGCCACCTGGGAATGGACTTCTAGATCAGCGGTTGTGGCGGCTCCTCGGGGTAGGTCACGTTCGGCTTTCCCAGCTTTTCCACCCTCGTCTTGAGCAGGGACTCCCCCCACAACGAGGCGGCGTATACAGGCACCTTTCTGCCCGCCTGGTACAACGCTTTCCTCCTTGCGACCGCCCGAACACATCTCGAGGCGCAGGCGGTGACGATATCGCTCACCTCGAATAAGGTTTCGGCATCCTCTTCCGTTATGCCGCTGGTATGCACTGCGAAGATCGCCACCCTTTGCCCGAACCGTCGGCGGATCTCGGCCGCGTCTTCCGCCTGGACCACGGTGACCGCCACTCGCTTGTGCCCCAATGAGAAGGCAAGTTCCGCACCCCTCACCTGGTCTATGGCGGCCGTTTCAGGATCCACCACGTTATCTCGCCCCACGACCTCGATCAGCTCTTCGATGGGCGATGTCTCGATGATGCCGGACACGCGGCCTCCGATGCCCTGAGCCAGCTCGGGATCGGTCACCACCACGGTGCCCGTGCCATCGCATACCATCACGGCGGCGTCTATCATCCCTTTATCCAGCGCCATGCCGATAAGCTCTGATATGCCATATGAGAGGAAGTCTCGCATGCGCATCGATCTAGCAGGGGTGCACATGCCGAAGTCCTGAATTCGGAACTCGATGTTCTCGCGGATGCTGTCCACGTTCAGCTCCGTCATCCCTCTGGCTTTAAGGAACAATGGACAAGTTCTCACCCGCGGCTCCCCTATTTCGACGATCTTACCGTTCTCTATGACGATTCTCGTGCATCCGAGAGCCTCTATCACATGCCGATCCATGGCCATCGAATAAGAATCCTCATCTCCTAAATCAAGCCTTTCTCTTTCACATTCATGAATAGCTATCGACCTGTCCATGAATCTAGCTCATGAAATCCTTAAATAGCGTGTCAGGGATGGAACCATGCTATATTGGTAGCTACGGGAAAATCATGGAGGGATGGACATCAACGAAAAATTCTCAACAGCCTTGAAGCAGATCGCCCTGCTCGGAGGCATCAACGACTACATAGTCATCTCCTCTCGGGAGCTGGGTGAAAAGCTGGACATAAGCCAGCAGTCGGCGTCAAAGAGGATACTGGAACTTCTGGAGGAGGGGTACATCCAGAGGGACCTCGGAGCCAGAAAGCAGCGCATCAAGATAACCAAGAAGGGATTGGACGCCCTCCGGGCAGAGTATTCCGAGTATCAAAGGATATTCGAGATGAAGGACCACCTGGTCATCAAGGGCGTGGTGACCACTGGGATGGGCGAAGGGCAATACTACGTGAACCAGCCAGGATATCAAGAGCAGTTCAAGGAGAAGCTGGGCTTCACACCGTTCGAGGGCACGCTCAATCTGAAGGTCATACCGTCCGACCAATCGAAGATGGAGATGTTACGCCGCAGCGAAGGTTTGACCATTAGCGGGTTCCAGCGAAACGGCCGCACCTTCGGAGAGGTGAAGGCGTATCCCGCCACCATGCACAACCTGGATTGTGCAGTGATAATGCCATCTCGCTCCCACTATTCCGAGGTGATGGAGGTCCTGTGCAAGTACAGCCTGCGCCGGACCCTGGGCCTGAAGGACGGTGACACCGTGGAGGTCCGGATCGACACCGACGAGTGATCAATACCTTCTGGACACGTACTCTAGGGCGGAAGAGAATATCACCCTCCCGTCACCTGGAGCGTTCGGGTCCTGGTCCCTTGTCCAATCCGGGTGCTGGTATCTGAACATCACTCTCTCTGGATGAGGCATGAGGCCTAGGACGTTTCCTTCCGGATTGCATATCCCGCCGATGTTTGCCACGGTGCCGCTCGGACACCATGGGTATCCTGCATAGTTGCCATCCGCGTCCACGTACCGGAACACGATCTGATCGTTCTCCTCCAGCCTTCTCACGATCTCCATTTCTCGATCTGTCGGGAATCTCAGGTTCCCTTCGGCATGGGCACTCGGGAACAGCACGACCTCCCCTCTCGGCAACTGCGAGGTGAACACGCACTTGCCATGGTTCTCATGCTTGAGGTAGGTGGGGCGGCACTCGAAACGTCCTGAATCGTTGGTGTACAGGGCTGCCTGCGGCTCCTCGCTCAAGATCTCATCGAACGAAGGGAGGAGACCCAGCTCGACGAGGATCTGGAAACCGTTGCATATGCCCAGCACGGGTCTGCCTGAGGAGACGAAGTTCTCCACATCCGGTGCCAGGCGGCTCTTGATGCGGGCGGCGAAGATGGCGCCCGCCCGGACGTAGTCCCCGGCGGAGAACCCGCCGGGAAACATTAGTATCTGGTAATCGTCAAGGTCCCGCCTCATGGACGGAGGGCAGTCCCCGGTCAGTTGCTTCAGGTGCACCTTCTCAGGGTCGGCACCGAGCAGCTTGAACGCGTTGTAGGCCTCCTCTTCACAGTTGGTGCCTTCTATGCGAAGCACGCATACCCTGATATCCTGTATGTTCATCAGACCAGCCTCCATAGCGTGTCGGACCATGCCTTTCTCATGGCCGCGACCTTGAGGTCCACCTTCCTATGACCATCCCGGATGACCATCCTCTTGTCTTGATCCACGACGCCCAGATATATCGCGTCCTTTGCAAGGCGCTCGAAGTCCGAGCGTTTGACCGCGTCCACCTCGACCACGAAGCGAGAGTTGGACTCCGAGAACAGCTTCGTTTCGAAGCTAAGATCTCCCATTCCAGAGATGTCCAGCTGTAGGCCCAGGTCGCCACCTATGCACATTTCCGCCAGGGTTATGGCGAGACCACCGTCGGCGCAATCATGGCAGCTTCTCAACATTCCGGCCTGGCCAGCGGCCAGGACGGTGTCGATGTTCCTTGACAGCGCCGTCGCGTCCACCTCCGGCACCTTCCCGCCCTTTCCGCCATAGCGGCGATACAGGATGGACGCACCCATCTCATCTTTCGTTTCTCCGATCAGATATACTGGGTTCTGAGCGCGCTTCAGGTCCGTGGTGACGCACTTGCGTATGTCCTCGACTATGCCAACGCCCATGCAGGTAGGCGTAGGGAGCGTAGGCCCTAGCGCGGTCTCGTTGTAGAACGACACGTTGCCGGACGGCACTGCCAGGTTCATCGCCCTGGCCATCTCTCCGACGCCCCTGACCGCCTCACGGAACTCGTACAGCCTCTCGGGCTTCTCGGGGTTGCCGAAGTTCATGCAATCGGTCAGCGAATGAGGCCTGCCGCCCACCGCGGCGATGTTGCGGCACATCTCGTCAACGGAACTCCTTCCGCCGTTGTATGGGTCCTGAGAGGTGAACCATGGATTCACCCCGATGGCTATGGCAAGGCCACGATATGAGTCCATGAGGGGCTTTATGACCACCCCGTCGCCAGGCCCGCGGAATCCTGTCTTGCCTTGCAGCGGCTTCACGACGGTGGAGGCTCGAACCTCGTGGTCGTACTGCAGGACCATCCATTCCTTGGACGCTATATTGGGGTCCGCCAATGTGGACAGTATGATCGCGTTGACATCCTCTGGCAGGTTAGGGGCGAGGAAGCTCTCCTTCGAAGCAGAGGATGGCGGGGCCCACGGGCGGCAGTACTCTGGCCCCTTGGTCAGGAAGTCGAGGTCGAGCTCATAGATGAGCTCGCCATCATAGGTGATCCGAACCCTCTGGTCACTCACCACTCGCCCGATGACCGTGGCAGTAACGTCCCACAGGGCGAACACCTCGAGCACGGCATCGACGTTCTCCTCGGGGGTGGCAAGCATCATGCGCTCCTGCGACTCGGACACCCATATCTCCCAGGGTGCCAACCCTTCCTCCTTAAGGGGAACGCGGTCCAGCTCCACGTCCGCTCCGCACCCTCCGGCGAGCGATATCTCCCCGACCACGCAGGATAGTCCTCCGCCTCCCAGGTCCTTGATCCCGGATATCAGGCCGCGCTCGTTCACCTCCAGGCAGGCGTGGATGAGCGGCTCCTTGGTTATCGGGTCGCCTAGCTGGACCGAACCGCGGGATTCCTCTTCTGACGTCTCCGTCAGTTCGGCCGACGCGAAGTTCACCCCATGTATGCCATCCCTGCCGGTGCGACCGCCTGCCAGGATGAGCACGTCCCCGACGCCCTTGACGGCGTTGTTCAGCAACCTGTCGCGGCGCATGAAGCCAACGCAGCCCACGTTCACAAGGCAGTTACCAGTGTACGACGGGTCGAAGAAAACGCCTCCCGCGACGGTGGGGATGCCGATACGGTTGCCATAGTCGCGGATGCCTGAGACCACCCCTCTGACCAGGTACTTGGGCAACTTCACCCCCGGAGGCGTCTCCTTGAGATCCAGGGGGCCGAAGAACAGCGGGTCGACAAGGGCGACGGGTTGCGCGCCCATCGCCAATATGTCACGGACGATGCCGCCGATCCCGGTGGCGGCGCCGCCATATGGCTCGATGGCCGACGGGTGGTTATGGCTCTCCACGCGCAGCGCATAGGCGTATTCATCGTCGAACACCATCACCCCCGCATCGCCCTTGGCCAGCACGTCAGGGTGCTTGATGGTGAAGATATGCTCCCGCAGGATCACCTTGGACGATTTGTAGCAGCAGTGCTCGGACCAAGCCTGTGCGATCGATTGCAGCTCGATGTCGGTCGGCAGACGCCCTTTCGCATCGAAGTACTTCCGGACCTCATGCATCTCGTCCAGGCTAAGGTTCAGACCCATCGATGCCGAGATGTTCATCAGGTCCCTGTCTGAGGCGGAGAAGATGTCCACCTCGTACAACGGGAACGGCAGGTCCCTCTTCCTTGTGAGTTCGGCCATGTCCATCACTTCAGGTCGACTCGGAAGGTCTGGATGACTGGGTTGGCCAGCAGCCTGCGGCACATCTCCTCGGCAGCCTCCTTGGCCTCCTCGGGTTCCGCATCCATCTCCACCTCGAAGAGCTTGACAGTCTTGACGCTCTTGATCCCTTTGAACCCCAGCAGTTCCAGGGCTTTTCGGGTGTTCTCTCCTTCGGGGTCGGCAACGCCGTGCTTGAGTTCGATACGGATATCTGCCTTGACCATGGTCAGCACCACTTCTGGAATACCCTCGCTTACTTAACAGTTTATCCGGAGGTTTCGGTTGCGAGCCGTCAAGGTTTCGGCGCATCCGGCGTGATGACGAACTCCCAGTAGTCCAACGCCACTACTGGCATGTCCAGGTCGGAGGTCGTGCAGGAGGCCATTGGGTACTGAAAGGCCAAAGAGAGCAGCGGGAAGGTGTCCGGCTCGGGCCATAGCGACTCGTCCACATCTTTCTGGATGACGTACCTGCAGTTGTCAAGATTTCCGAAGTAGTATTCCTTGTAGCGTTCCCTCTCCTCTGGGGTCACGCTATCCAGCCAGATCCAGTCCATCCCCTCGGCCCCGGTGACATCGACCGGAACCCACCCATAGTTGGGGAGGTAGAATTCCGCCCAGAAGTGCGTGCCGGTGCCACCGCCAAGCATCTGGTAGCCACCGGTGGAGCGGGCAGGGATGCCGAGGGAGCGGAGCAGGGCGCAATAGTACATGCTCTGCGCCCCGCAATCGCCGCGGCGATTCTCGCGTACATATTCCGACTCGGCGATCCCCAGAGCTTCCAGCGATGTGTGAGGGGTGTAGCTGTAGCTGATATTACCGATCACGTAGTCGTACAGCAGCTTGGCCTGGACGTATGGGTCGGTCTCATCGCCGACCACTGCTCGCGCTTCTTCCATGACCTCTTCCGTCACCAGGATGTTGCCGTGAGATGCGGTGTATTTCAAGTACTCAGGCGAGGAGCGGTCATACTCTCCTACTGCGGAGGGGTCGATATCGAAGTGCATCTGGTATGCAGTGAATGAATATGAGACGGAAACGGTCACGTCCTCCTGTAGCCCGTCCAAGGGAACCTCAAGGTAGACGTAGCCTATGTCAGCGGTGGGCAGGCTCATCGCCTTCACCCATCTCATGTCCTGGATTGTCACCATCGGGTATCCCGTGATCTCCTGGCTCGCTGTCTCTATCGGTACGGGGATCCATATCGAGAGGGTTCCTGTTGCGGGCAGAGCGCCCCTGGGAATTGCCAGGGCGCCGTTTGCGATGAATCTCGTTTGGTTGAAGTAGGTCTTATCCTCGCGTTTCGCATCCGCTTCGATGATCTCCTTCATAACGGCCGCATAAATGTCGGTTCCGCGCCCGTCATGCAACTCATGATACAAAGTGAGATTACGGAAGGCAAGATTTTCAGCGATGCCGTAGAAGAACCGCTCTCCCCCGTCTGACACTATGCGCTCCACTCTCTCATCGTCAAGCCAGGAGGAACGAACCTCGCTAGGGACCCAGTGGTACACCTCTGCCAGGAGCACCTCGGCCTGCTCGCGGTTCAAACAGTATTCCAGCAGGATGCGGTCTGCCCGGAATTTCCATTCGAGCGATTGCCGGGCGAGTTCCTGCTCTCCGGCGCTCTTGTACGCCTGATAGGAGCGGTTGAAAAGGTCGGAGGCGGCATTGTAGTTCGAATTTTCGAACTCCCGCATCCCGGCCAGATAGAGGTCCTTCCCGCTATCTTCATTCTGCGAAGGATTCATGAACAGCGCGATGCCGACGGACGAGACGATCAGCACCAGCAATACGGAGAAGGCGAGGATTTGGCGATTGAGAGGCGCGTTCACGTCCCATCAATGTATAATATACATTTATAATATTGTAATACTTATAATCAATGGAATAAAACGCTAATGCCCTGGCATTCCTGGGCATCAGGTCAGGAAGCCTGGTCAGGACCGGTTCTGCGAACTCCTGGCCGGGTCAAGGCAATGGCGATGTGGCCGACACGAGATGATGGGCGCGGGGAATTCATCACCCATCTCAGGGCTGGAGTTCAGGTAGAAGAGGTTTCGAGAATCCCATGGCTTCGCGCTAGTCGACAGCGAACGCCATGGTGCCCTCGCTGTTCATACATGGTCCGTGACGGGACCTCAGCGGCGATCACCGGGGTACAGGTGGATGTCAGCGCCTGATGCCACGCCGGCCGAACACCATGTAGCCGGTATGGCCCAGGTTCTCAAAGGATGGCCGCACGCCTCCGGCATGTACCTCGATGGTGCGCTGTATGTTCTCCAGAGCGACCAATTCCTGATAACCCCTGTCCCTCAATCCGTTCATAAGGTCCGCGACCTGGTTGGCGTTCGGCACATAGCCGGCGAAGCGGCCGCCTGGACGGAGGAACCGGCCTATGTTATCAAGGGCAAGCCAGGGGTCCGGCATGTCCAGAACGACGGCGTCGACCGTGGATCCGATATCTACCTCCTTCACGTCGCCGAATCGGAGGTCCCAGATCGATGCGAGCCCCGACCGTTCAATGTTCTTGCGGGCCTTCTGGGCGAACTCTTCCCTCAGCTCGACGGTGATGACCTTGCCGGAAGGTGCGACGGCATGGAGAAGGGCGAGGGTCAGGGCACCGGAGCCGACGCCAGCCTCCAGGACCGCATCTCCAGCGCCAAGGTCCAGGTGGAACACGATGGTCGCCGCATCCTTGGCCGTTATGATCTGAGGGCCCCGGTCCAATGAGCTCATCTGCTCTATTATACCGCCCTTGAAGACGAAGAACTCGCGACCGGCGATCTTTATCGAAGAGCCATCTTCGGTCCCGATGAGGCGACCGGCGTCCACCACGCCAAGACCTTGAACGTTCACCATGTCGTTCCTGATGGTCAGCCAATGTCGTTTTCTTCTATCGTCCAACAGGTAGACCAGGTCGCCCTCGCCAAGCATGACGCTCACATATCTGGAACGGATGAAAAGGTTTTGTATGTTGGGGCTAGGGTGAACGCAACGTCCTTGAAGTGCAAAGGTCCGCCATCGTACCGCAGGGAGGGGTCAGAGGTTCAAGGTTCGGTCGATGATGCCATGCATCCATGTGCACGAGCGCCACCTGGCCGGTCTGCGGTTCGCCGTACGCCTGGCGCTCGAGGGCGATATCGGCAAAGGCTCCAGCCCCCAATTGACCGATGCCTGCTGGGAAAAAGGATTTAATACGGACATGGCATTGAACGACCCCAATGGCAGACAGCTCTGTCAACACCACCATAAAGGTTCTGTCCATACTCCTCATCATCGGAGGCCTTGCCGTATACATCGGCTGGGGCATCGCCTATGGAAGCTGGAACTTCTTCGAGCCCAAGTACATACCTATCTATGGCCTAACGGTCGTCATGGTCCTGTTCGGTCTGCTAGGCCTGGCGCTGACCCGCCTCAGGGACTGAACGAACCCACCTGACCAATCCCTGTTCTTGCCGTAAAAAGGCCTCGATGCTGTGAAGCATCGGTTCCGGCCGATGGAAACGGGGTGCGGGCCCGACGTGGCCGTTGCACCCCGCCCAACACTCTGGAAGTAGGAAAAGGTTGGGCGATCACATCGCCCGAGCGGCATATACCACGGTGTCGGTCTCCCTTCCGCATGCAAGACACTTGCCATGATATTCTTCCTTTTCGTACGGCGAACCGAGGATCTTGATGTTGGCGGTCTCCTCTATCTTCTTTCCGCACTCCTCCTCGCCGCACCAGCCGAAACGCAGCCACTTTTCCGGGAGATCGTCGAGCGAATCGATCGTCGTGATCGATGACTCCATGCGCTGCCGTGCCCGGTCCCTCATTTCCTTCGAGATCTTGAGCAGAAGGGCTTCCACGTCCTCGCCCGCGCTCTTGCGCAGGAAGGTCCCCTTTTCACCGGTGTCCCGACGGGCATATGACACCACTCCGTTGGCGATGTCCCTGCCACCGAGCTCGAGACGCAGCGGGACCCCCTTCAGCTCCCATTTGTAGAACTTGGCCCCAGGCCGCTCATCGCCGTCATCCAAATGGGTCCGGATGCCGGCAGCGTTCAGCTCATCCGCAAGGCGGCGCGCCTCGGCCGTGACCCCCTCCAGGTTGCCCTTGGCGATGATGGGGATGATGACGGCCTGCACCGGTGCGATGTCGGGCGGGAGCACCAACCCCTTGTCGTCCCCGTGGACGCCAACCACCGCCCCCAGCAACCGTTCGCTCATGCCGAACGTGGTCTGGTGCACGTACTTCTGGTTACCATCGACATCCTCATACTTGATGTCGAACGGCTTGGAGAAGTTTTCTCGATAATGATGGATGGAGCCGAGCTGCAAGCTGCGCCCTGATGGCATGTACGTGTCGATACCGACCGTGTAATGTGCGCCGGGGAACTTGTCCCATTCCGTGCGGCGCAATAGTAGGTAGGGAAGTGCCAGGCGTTCCATCAACTTCTCAAGGATGATGAAGTCCTCCTCCACCTGCCTCTGCGCATCCTCCTCGTCCACGTGACACGTGTGCGACTCGAAGAAATGTATCTCCCTTACGCGTATGAACGCCCTGGTCTGCTTGGTCTCATAGCGGAAGGTGTTGACCAGCTGGTATATCTTCAAAGGAAGGTCGCCGTGCGAGCGTACCCAGATCGAGAACATAGGATACATCGCGGTCTCGGAGGTCGGGCGGAGCAGCAGGCGAACGTCCAGCTCGTTCAAGCCGGCATGCGTGACCCAATATACCTCGGAGTCGAAGCCCTTGATGTGGTCCTTCTCCTTCTTGAATTCCGTCTCGGGGATGAGCAGGGGAAAGCACACCTCATCATGGCCAGTGGCGTCCAGCTCCTGTCTTATGAACGTGTCGATCTGACGCATGACCTTCCAGCCATATGCGGGCCAGACGTTCATTCCCTTGATCGGGTAGCGTTTATCGGTCAGGCCGGCCTGCTCGACCAGGTCATTGTACCACTCACTGAAGTTTTCTTCTTTCCTCATGTTCATCACCACGGAGTCGAACGGTCATGGCTCATCAGCTATTCATAGCTGGCCGCTCAGCACGCTCGCAATCTGCGGCGCCACCGAGATGACCGACACCTCGTTCTCTATCGTATTGGTCGAGTACACGGCATTGCAACACTTTCTGAGCCTGTCCAGGGCGTTCTTGGTGAACAGCCCGTGCGTGCACACCGCGGTCACGCTCTTGGCCCCGAAGATCTTTAGCTGGTTCGCCGCCGCTTCTATGGTCCCGCCGGTTGAGATGATGTCGTCAACGATAAGAGCGTTCTTGTCCTTGGCATCGACGTTCTTGGGGGCCATCCTCACGACCTCGCCGGATAGGCGGGTCTTCTCCAGATAGTCGACGTCAGCGCCGATCACCTTGGCAACCTCCATGGCACGCTGCAGCGCTCCCTCGTCCGGAGCAAGGACCAGGTCGATCCCGTGGCCATTGAAGAACTCTCCCACACAGGGCGCCGCATGAACATCGTCAGTCTTTCCTTTGAACCAGTCGAGGATGATGGGCTTGTGCACGTCCACGGTCACCAGGTGATCGGAGCAGATACCCAGGGTCTTCACCATGACCTTGGCGCTCAGCGCCTCGCCCTTCTTGAACCGTTGGTCTTGCCTTGCATACCCGAAGTACGGCACAACGGTGATTATTTTCATGGCTCCCAGGCCAGCAGCGGCGTCCTGCAGAAGCAGCGCCTCCACCAGGTTGTGGTCGGGGTGGGTGTTCTGGACGACGATGACATCGTCATCGAGCTCCTCCTCCTCGATGCGTACGTAACACTCTCCATCGGGGAAGCGGACCACGTTGGCCTTGACGAACTTCGCGTCGAGCTCTTGGGCCAGGTCCTGTGCGAGACTCCTGGAGGAGGTTCCACCGATAACAATCATGATGGGGTCATTGGTGGAACGTTTTTTAAGGATATCTCGTAGCCCGGCAAGGGAGTGGACGGAGGCCCGCGGTCTCTTTCTGGGTTGAAAAGTATATATCTGCACCCTCTAATAACCAGGCGGGATGCATAATATGGATACCGAGGCGGACGTTCCCGCCCCGGGCGAGGAGGCCAGGCTGGAGCCGCAACCTCCTGGGACTGACGAGTCTCAGCAGGCGGCGGTCGAGGCGCTCGACCTTCCCGCCTCCGAACCCATGGGGATGATCTACGGGAATGTCGGCACCAGTTCGTTCAATGTGTGGGTCACCGGCTCATTGGAGAAGATGGACTACATCCAGGTGGAGCATGACAGCTCAGGCTGGGTGCTGGGACAGATAATGGAGATGGAGCGAAGGACCGACCTCTCCATCGAGAAGGCAAAGAGGGTCCTCAACGGGGAGGACCTGGATATCGAGGAGAAGGTCACGGCGTCCGTAAACATAGTGGGGTATCGTGACGACCGCGGGCTGCTTCAGTCGCCCCGAACTCCCTTTCGAGCCGGCCAGATGGTCTTCAGGGCTACGGACGAGCTGATAAAGGAGGTCATCGGGCTGAAGGAGCATACCTCGACCGGAGCATACATCGGCCTGCTGGCCGGGCACAACATCCGTGTCGAGGTCGACATCAACTCCATGGTTCAGAAGCACGTATGCATCCTTGCCAAGACCGGGGGCGGCAAGTCGTTCATGTGCGGCGACCTCATCGAGGAGCTGATGAAGCATGACGTCACCATAATGGTCATCGATCCGCATGGCGAGTATGGCTCCATGAGGGAGAAGGGACGCATCCCTCCGGGCGGCAGGGACTTCGGCGTCGAACCCCGCGGCTATGCCGATAAGATCATCGAGTTCGCCACCGATACTTCCGCAAACCCTCTCGCCCGCCCGCTGAAGTTCACCCTGGCCAACATCGAGCCCCGCGACCTTCTCGCCCTTACGAGCATCAAGAACGGCAGGGCATACCTCACGCCGCTGCGAAAGGCGGTGGACCTGATCAAGAACGTGAAGAGGGACTACTCGCTCAGGGACATCATCAAGGTGCTGGAGGCGGAGGAGGAAGGCGGCAACGCCGCCCTCATAAGCGAGCTCGAATATCTGGACGAGATCAACATCTTCGCTGAATCGGGCACCAGGATAGATGAGCTTGTGCTCAAGGGCAAGATGACCATAGTCAACCTCAAGGGGACGCCGCCCGACATAGCGGAACTGGTAGTGGAACGCATATGCTCGGCGCTCTTCGAGCTGCGCAAGCTGGACCGCATACCCCCCATGATGTTGGTGGTGGAGGAGGCGCATAACTTCTGCCCCCAGGTCGGCACCGCCGCATCGTCGAAGATATTCCGCACCATAGCTGCGGAGGGGAGAAAGTTCGGCCTTGGCTTGACGATCATCAGTCAACGGGCTGCCAAGGTGGATAAGAGCGTGCTTTCCCAATGCAACACGCAGATGATACTGAAGGTCACCAATCCCAACGATCTCAAGGCGATCACCGCCTCAGTGGAGGGTCTCACGGCCGGCATGGCCGATGAGATACAGCGGCTACCGATAGGCGTCGCCCTGGTGGTGGGAGGGAACGTGCAGATGCCCCTCTTCGTGGAAGTGCGCCCGAGGGAAAGCCGCCATGGCGGCGAATCGGTCCAGATAGTATCCGATGACGATGCCCCCGGGGACGATGTCGAGATGGAGGAAGAGGAGCTATGAACCAGGTGATCAGCGAGGACAAGGTGCTGAAGTACCTCGACACCACCCGACGGGCGCTCGAGAAGCTGGTCATCGCCGCGCCGGAGCGATCGTTTAACCGTCGACTGGCCGAAGACTTCCTGAACATGGCCACCTCATATTACGAGGACGCCATGCATTTCCGAGAGAGCGGGGACCTGGTCAACGCCTTCGCCGCGGTGAACTACGCGCATGGATGGCTGGACTGCGGTGCCCGCATCGGCCTGTTCGATGTTGGCGGAGATGACAGGCTCTTCACTCTCTACGAATGACCCTTGGCCCTTCCAGGTCGAGATGCAGCCTGTAGGTCGGACCGAACTCCTTCAGTATGGCCTCCTGCCTATCCAGGTCCCCTGCGGCGAACACCGAGTTGCCGAGCATGACCATGGAGCATGGGCCCAAGCCGTCGATCTTGTTCAATGCCCTGCGCACAGGCTCGGTGATTATCCCGCTCCTCTCCGCGAATCCACGGCATAGCTGAAGGAACCGTTCCAAGGTGGGTTCCTCCATCAGAAGGCGATGGCATTCCCTGCCGGTGCGGGGCAGCAGGTCCGAACCGGAACCCAGCACCGCAGCGGTGGACATGCGAGGACCCACGACGCAGGCGACGATGTCCAGATGGTCGGCCAGTCTGACGACCTCCCCGACAGGGGGGATCCCTTCGCGTTTCCTCAGCTCGATCCCCCCAGCCATCAGGCCGGCCACGTCCCCCAGGCCGCTATGGCTGGATATCTCCGCCCGATGCGCCGCCTCGAACGCCTCCTGCCGCGAAAGGTCGAGCAGGTCGGCAAGAGCGATGGTTGCAGAGAGGGCCCCGGCCGCGCTCATCCCGAAGCCGCTGCCCATGGGCAGCTCGAGCATCGTATCGACGGTCACACCGGTGCCGGGGGGCAGCATCTCCTTCACCGCAGCTCTGGTGACCGCCGCCGTACCACTCTTTCCATTTATCGTTATGTGCACCTCGCCCGACTCGTTCAGGGACACCTCGCTCCTGGCGCCGAGGTGCACGCACATCCCTGCCCCTCTCGAGCCTGACGATAGCACGTCCTCGTGCGGGCAGGGGTAGAACAGTCCGGTGATGTGCCCCGGGCAGAAGCCGACGGCCTTCATCCCCTCAACGCACCTCGTCCAGTATGCGGTGGGCAAGCCCTTCCTTGCTCCCTTCGTACCTTTCGACCGTTCCATCCGATCGAAGGAGGAAGGACGAGGTCTCTCCCTTCGATACCTTGCCGAGATCGTTCGCCACGATGAGGTCGAGGCCGTATTCCTCCATCCTTGCCCGTGCCCGTCGCAGCAGCTCATCGTCGGATGGACCGACCTCCGCCTTGAAGCCTACCAGAACCCTTGCGCTATGTCGCAGTGCCGGGAGCACCTTCGGAAGGGGTTCGAGATCGATCCTGAGCGAGTCAAGGTTGGAAGGTATCTTGCCTCGAGACGGTCTGGCGGCGTAGTCGGAGAGGGCAGCGGGAACGATCACGATGTCCTTTGCCTCTCCGTTCACCATGTCCAGCAGGTCTCTTACACTCTGGAAGTCACGCCTTTCAATGTAAGACGGCACTGGATGAGACATGCGTCCAGCCCATAGCTCCACGTCGGCGCCACGCAGCCAGGCCGCCATGGCCAGCTGGACCGCGGTCTCGCCGGTGGAGCGATTGGTGATCACCCTGACATCGTCGATCGGCTCCTCGGAGGCGCCGCCGATGACGAACACCTTTCTACCGGCCAGGTCCATGGGTCCGAGCCTCCTTGCCACCGCGGCGGCGATCTCCTCGACCGTAGCGACCTTGGCCTTCTTCTCTTCCATCCTTGGGCCGACGAACTCCACGCCCATCTCACGCAGGGTGTTCATGTTCTTCTTCACTGCGGGGTGCTCCAGCATGGACGCGTGCATGGCCGGGGCCACGATGACCGGGACGCCGCCGCCTATGGCAATGGTCGACATGGTCGTCACGGCAGTGTCGTCGATGCCCAATGCCATCTTGGACAGCGTGTTGGCCGTGCAGGGGAAGATGAGCAATAGGTCGGCATGGTCGTCGTAGCTCCCCAACAGGTCTACATGCTGGGTCCTGCCGTCCAGTTCGGTGATCACCTCATTGCCCGTTGCGAAACGCATCGCGTCCGGCGTTACGAGCTTCAAGGCCTCTGGAGACATGACGGCCTGCACATCGGCCCCATGGCGAATGAGTTCGCGAGCCAGGTTGAAACATTCCACCGCGGCGATGCTGCCAGTGATGCCCAACACTATGCGTTTTCCTTCAAGGAGCCTGCTCTTGGCCGAGCGTATGCCCTCCGAGGGATGCATGATGGCGCATCCCCCCTCTGATTTTTAACAATATCTCTCAGGAAGCTCCATCCTGGACCCTTAAGGTGAGGTGGGAACGAACCAAGGTCAGCATGCGCAGAGCATGCACTGCTGAAATGTCGCAAAGAACGTCATCGATGGGGCGTTGAAGCGATCGGACGGGAACCGTCCGAATCCATGCCGTGGACATCCTTCCCCTAAGTCGATCATTGCCAACGAACACAGGGTGGGCGGATGAATAAAGAATCCCTACGTCCCTGCTTGACCTCGACCCTTCGGGTCAGGTCGGGGATCGTTCACCCTTACGCCGTCATCGCTCATATCCTGGCAATGATGTTCCAGACGGTCTCCGCCACTTCCTCGAGCGGTAAGGAGGCATCGATGACCACATAGCTGTCGTCCTCCTTGGCCAGTCTGCGGTATTGCTCATCGACGCCCTGCAGGAACTCCAGCTTCTCGAACTTCTCCTTGCCAGGACGACCGTTCATACGCTCCATGGCCATCTCGGGGTCCAGCAGCAGCAGTATCGTTATGTCCGGGCGGATGGTGAACGGCTCGTTCATCGTCCGCAGCCATTCCGACGCTGAATCCCCAAGGAGCGGGCGCAGCGTCACCCCCTGATAGGCCAGGGTGCTCCCGACATAACGGTCGCATACGACGTCCTTCCCATCGGTCAGCCATTGCTTGATGCGGGCGGTATGTTCCGCCCGATCCGCCATGTAGAGCAAGGTCTCGGTGAACGGGCTCGCCGCCTTCTCGTTCCCTTCCTTCACCATGTATCCTGTCCAACTATCGGTCGGTTCGGCGGTCAGCACGGATGGCCTCCCCAACGCCGTGATGCGCTCATGCATCAGTCTGGCGATCGTCGTCTTTCCTGAGCCATCGATGCCCTCGAACACCATGAACCTGCTACGATAGGATGCAGTGCCGACGGAGGCCATGGTCATCGCAGGCGTGTCCGCTGCCATGCCTATCGCTTCTCCGTGCCGATCAAGGTGGCGCAGAACGAGCATTGTTTGGCATCGCCGTCCGCCTTCATGCCGGCCAGGCCTTCTTTCAAGCGCCGCTTGAGCCTCAAGTAGCTGAGCACCAGGTCCTTGGCGGCGCGAACCTCATCGACCCTGCGGACCGAGGTGTTATGCGGCGCCTCCTTCACCACCGACACATCCTCCTTGGCCACGAAGAGCATGGCTTCGGCGAAGCGGTCCAGCGTTTCCATGCTCTCGGTCTCGGTGGGCTCGATCATCAGCGCTTCTTCCACCAGGGAGGGGAAGTATATCGTGGGTGCCATGGTGCCGTGGTCCAGTAGCCGCTTGGATATGTCCAGGGCCGTGATCCCCTTCTCCTCCTTGAGACGCTTCGCCGACACCACGAACTCATGCTTGCGCAGCTCCCCAAATGGCATGTCATAGGCGGGAGCTAAGCGCTTGAGAAGATAGTTGGAGTTGAGCACCGCCCGTTCCGAGGCTGCCTTGAGACCATCCGAACCGCATCTGAGTATGTAGGCGTAGGCGCGTACCAGGACGGCGAAGTTGCCATGGAACGACCTCACCTTGCCTATGCTCTGGGGACTTTCGACCAAACGATACGAACCATCCTCCATAACGATGCGTGGGGACGGTAGGAACGGTTCAAGGAACGCCTTGACGGCAACCGGTCCGGCCCCTGGACCTCCGCCTCCATGGGGTGTTGCGAACGTCTTGTGCAGGTTGAAATGCATTATGTCGAAGTCCATGATGCCGGGGTTGGTGCGGCCCATCACGGCGTTGAGGTTGGCCCCGTCATAGTAAAGCAGGCCTCCGACGCCATGAACGGTCTCTGCTATCTTGAGGATGTCTTGCTCGAAGATCCCCAGGGTGTTGGGGTTGGTGAGCATCAGCGCCGCCGTGCGGTTCGACACCGCGGCCTCCAGAGCCTTCAGGTCTACGCGCCCCTCGGGCGATGACGGTATCTCGATGACATCGAAGCCGGCCATGGCGGCCGATGCGGGGTTGGTGCCGTGGGCACTGTCGGGCACGATGACCTCCGTACGCTCCTCGCCCATGCTGTCGTGGTATGCCTTCACTATCAGCATGCCGGTGAACTCCCCGTGGGCACCGGCCGCGGGCTGCAGGCTCACCGCGTCCATGCCCGCGATGGCCGCCAGCGCCCTTTCCAGCTCGTACATCAGGCGGAGGCTGCCCTGCACCCCATCCTCATCCTGAGCCGGGTGCACGTCGGTGACGGTCGGAAGGGATGCCAAGACGTCTGCGTACTTGGGATTGTATTTCATGGTGCAGCTGCCCAGGGGATAGAACCCGTTGTCCACTCCGAAGTTCATCTGGGACAGATTGGTGTAGTGGCGCACCACCTCGTTCTCTTCAAGGTTCGGTATGTCAAGGGTGGTGCGGAGCAACTGTTCAGGGATCTCCCCGTCCTCCACCGGCGGAAGGGTGAAGTCCGTCCTCCCCTTCATCTCATGGATGAGCCTGAGGTCGTAATCGGCCTGATGATAGCTCATACCACCACCTCCATGGCCTCGACAAGTCTTTCGATGTCGTTGTCGGTCGTCATTTCCGTGGCGGCGAACAGCATGCAATCGCCCATCTCCGGTACGTGTTTTATCAGCGGAATTCCGCCGATGATGCCCTTTCGCAGCAGCACCTTCGACATCTTCTCCGGCTTGATGGGGAGGCGGGCGGGCAGTTCGTTGAAGAACGGAGCGTCAAGCACGGGGCACTCCACGCCCTTGACCGATGATAGGGCGTCGCGCAGCTTCCTAGCGTTCGCCATGTTGCTCTTGGCCACGGCCCGGAGGCCATCGCGGCCGACGATGGCCAGGTATGCCGCGGCGGCCACGGCCATCAACGCCTCGTTGGTGCATATGTTAGAGGTGGCCTTGGACCGTCTTATGTGCTGCTCCCTGGTCTGCAGGGTCATGCAGAAGGCCCTCTTGCCTTCAGCGTCCTTCGTCATCCCTATGACCCTGCCAGGCATCTTCCGGACCAGCTCCTGCCGGCAGCCGAACAGTCCGAGCAGAGGGCCGCCAAAGTTCATCGGCGAGCCGAGCGATTGCCCTTCGCCGATGACTATGTCCGCGCCATAGTCTCCCGGGGCCTTCAGCAGGCCGAGGGAGATGGGGTCCACCCCCACGACGAGAAGCGCATCGCCGATCACCTCCTTCATCTCCGCGGCATGCCGGTCCATCACTCCAAGGAAGTTGGGAACCTCGACATACACCCCTCCCACATCGCCATCGATCTTTTCCTTCAGATCGTCCATGTCAGCCTCTCCGGTCGAAGGGTCGTACGCATAATCCACGATCTCCATGCCCACGCCCTTGACATAGTTGCGCAGCACGCCCCTCTTATCGCAGCTGATCAGCTGCGGAATGAGGAACTTCCTGCGCCCGTTCACGCGATGGCACATGGTGGCCGCTTCTCCCAGGGCGGTAGCGGCATCATAGTTCGACGAGTTCACCGCTTCCATGCCCGTCAGTTCGGCCACGTAGCTCTGGTATTCGAACAAGGCCTGCAGCATGCCCTGACTTATCTCCGCCTGGTAAGGAGTGTACGAGGTGACGAACTCGGAGCGAGATATGATCGCCTTCACCGCCGAGGGAATGAAGCGATGATACACGCCGCCCCCCATGAAGCATGGATGATCATACGCGGTGATGTTGGCGGACAGCATGCTGGTCACTTCGCGGATAACCTCCATCTCCGACATCCCGGGCGGGATCGGGACCCCATCGGTCCTGACCGAGACCGGTATGTCCGAGAAGAGTTCCTCCACGCTGTCAATCCCCAGTTTACTCAGCATCCTCTCGTCCGTCATGGTTCTCGTTCAGTACAGTGCGATGACGATATTTATTCTAACGGAGGAAGGGCGGCAAATCATCGCATCGTCCGCCGCCTCTCATCTAGCAGGGAGACGAACGCCGGGATCGATTCCACGTCCTTGATCTCCTTCTTGCTCAGCACGGCTATCTTCATCCGGATGCTGTCGTCGTAGGGGACGCCGCATGATCGTAGAGCGTTCCGCAGAAGTTCGGCCAGCTGACCACCCTTGCGGTCCCAATCGGTGAGTATGACGGCGCTCCGCCTCTTGGCGGCGAGCTCCTCCGCGACTCCGAATATGCCCCGGGCGTCCTGAACCTGGACTATGTCGCCGTGGACGCCAAGCACGTCGAGGGCATGGCGGTCCTTCCTCCCCTCGACCAGTATCACGCTCTGGCGAGCGAGCTCCCTAAGCTCCTCGATGATCTCCTCGAACTCCTCCAGCATCTCATCGATGTCGCGCAAGGGCAGCCTCCAATCTCTGCTGGACTTCCTTCACCTCGAGCGGGACCAGCAGCGTTTTATGACGGTCCGTGGCGCCGTGCAATATCTCCACCTTCTCGCCAAGAACGCTCTGGAACAGTTCGCACACCGCGCGGTTGGCCCTTCCCTCGGAGGGGACCGCCCGTACCTTGACGACCAGCCGACGCCTCCATTCGTCCACCTCACCTATGGAGGGGACCTTGGCGTTCGGGGTCACCATGATGTCGATCTCCGTCCCATCCCGGACGCCGCGCAACACCGTTGACAGGTCCACGCTCCCCCATTCCGTCCGGGGAATGAATATCTTACCCCATCGTTATGACGTTCCATTCCAGACGTCCGCCGGGATATTCTCAAATACGCATCTCCGGATTCCCTCAATCATGTCCCCTCCCGAGATGGCCTTCGAGTACGATGATCTTACCGAGGTCTACCGGAAGGAGCAGAGGACCAAGAACATAACCGAGGTAAGGAAGGACCTGTACGAGGTCATCAGGAAGAAGCTGGCCGAGCTGCGCAGGGACAGCGAGAGGGAGTTCGCGATGGATCAGTTCTCCACCCGGGCAAAGCTCGCCGCCAACCAGCTGACCAAGTTCCAGGAGAAGGCGGACCAGGTCTTCGAGTTCCGCATGGAGAAGATCCTGGCCATGGCCCTTCGGGCCGCCCAGGGCAACCGTGTGGACACCGGCCGCCTCACCCCCGAGGAGATAAGGATCTTCGAAAGCGTCTCTTCCTTGATAAGGGAGCGCCACAAAGCCCTGCTGGACATGGAGGCGGGAGAGGAGGTCCCGCCCCCTCGGCTTCCGCCCGTTCCGCCCATCGAACCTCCAGCATGTGAACAGGAGGAGATGGAGGAGCCGGTTCCTCCAATGGATGATGAGGGCATCGAGGAGCTGGAGCAGGCCGCCATGGAGCCGGAAGACGTTCCCGGCGATGAAGAGACCCATGCCTATACTCCGCCGGCAACGTTAGATGCGGAAGTCCTTCGCATTCTCGAGGACCTCCCCCCGTTCGCGGGTCCAGGGAGGGATTACCATCTCAAGAAGGAGGATGTGGTCTGTCTTCCTCCACCGATAGCAAAGGCGTTGGTGGCACGAAATAAGGCCGTGACGATCCGCATCGCAGGTTCTAGACGATGATCGAGCGGACGTCCTCGGGGCCCATCATGCAGTCCACTTCATCCTCGCAACAACAAAGCGTCCTTGCCACCGTGCGCCTGGCCAGCTCAGGCGTGTTGTTGTTCTTGCTTATGTGGGCCAAGAAGACCTTGCGACCCTCTCGGGACGTGCTCCACAGCGCCCTGGCACAGTCGATGTTGCTCAGGTGCCCTCGGTCGGAACGTATCTCGTTCTTTAGCATGGGGGGATACGGGCCGTGGATGAGCATGTTGAGGTCGTGGTTCGATTCGATCATTGCAAGATCCACCTCTCGAAGGGCGGAGAACACTTCGCCGTTCACCACACCCAGGTCGGTGGCCAGCAGCATGCTGCGACCTTCGCATACTATATGGAAGGCGTTCGGCTCCGCGGCATTGTGTGATATCGGCAACGGTCTGATGGTGAGCGGGCCGATGGAGAACGGTTGCAGCGTCTTGAATATGACACTGCTGCTGACCGCACCGATGTTGGAGCATATCAAGGTGTTTTCGTTGGCGTATATGGGCAACTTGTATCGCCTGGAGAGGATGCCCGCTCCCTTGACGTGATCGGAATGCTCATGCGTGAGGAGTATGCCTGAAAGCTCATCTGGCCCGAGGTCGGCGCACTCCATCAGCTTCGTTATGCGCCGACCGGATAGTCCTGCGTCTAGCATTATGGCGGTGTCGTCGCAGCGAACGACGGTGCAGTTCCCGTCACTGCCGCTGGCAAGCACGTGAACTTCAAGATCGCTCAGATGGCATCCCGCTTACACAATCCCCATTCCATTGAAATAACTAGCGCCTCACTCTGCACTGAAGCGGAAAATGCCTAGGTGCATCTGGACTGGAGTGTGCGGCACATGGACCACATGATGTCCTGCCTGGCAACGATGCCGATCAGCTTGCCGTCGTCGTCAACGACGGGTAGACGGTTGATGTCGAACCTCATCATCGTCTCCAGCGCCTTCTCCGCCGTGTCGTCCCCCTTCACGGCGATGACCTCGTCGTTCATGACGGCTCCCACCTCGACGTCGCCCACCTCGTCGAACTGCCGACACACCTCCTCGTTCCTAATGATGCGCTCATAGGGGAGAGAGATGAACGACAGCGACGGGCAGGCCATCTCCAGGCCAACCTTTCTCATCGCCTCCTCCAGGATGTCCCTCTCCGACAATATGCCGATGAGCCTGCCTTCCCTGTCCAGCACCGGACCCCCGGACACCTTCTTGTTGGCCATGATGACGGTCGCCTCCCGCAGCGTCATGCTCTCATCGAAGGTCACCACGGGAGACGTCATGATCTCTCTTGCTAGCGTCATGTCTCTCTTTTTGTCTCCGTCCGGTAATAATCGTTCCCGCCCAAGAACTGGGGCAAGAGAGATAGGTCGCGAAAGACTTATGTACATCAACTTTCTTTAGGCGCCTGAAAGGGGCCCGTAGCTCAGCTAGGTAGAGCAATCGGCTCTTAACCGATGGGTCGAGGGTTCGAATCCCTCCGGGCCCGCTCCTTTTCCATCAATAGTTCCGTTAGACTCTCCGATCGATGCCCTCATGCGACCCATGGGTGTGAAGGCGTAAGCAGATGTATCGAAGGTCGCGGCCCCTGCATCTCTGCTGAGGCATGGACGCAGAAACGCCCGGGGGCGTTCAACCATGGTGGGCTGCGAGGAGGGACGAACGCTTCGGTCCCGTGGAGCTAGGTCGTGACGCTCGATCGCCCTTTCGAAAACATAGTCCGAGAAGCTGCGTTCCAAAATCTTTTTCTCTCGGCTGATGCTCCCATCGTTCATCGGATGGTCCAAGGAGGCATGATTTGAGATATCTCTATTTCATAGGCACAGCGGGAAGCGGCAAGAGCACCCTCGTCCAGGCGTTCAAGGAATGGCTTGACTTTCAGGGCATCGATGCCGTCATGGTCAATCTCGACCCGGGAGCGGACTACGTGCCCTATCAGCCTGACGTGGATATCCGGGACTGGGTCAATATCGCCGATGTGATGAAGGACTACTCCCTCGGCCCCAATGGCGCACAGGTGGTGGCCGCTGACCTGATGGCATTGAACAATAGGGAATGGACCACGGTGGTCAAGGAGTTCCGCGCGGACTACTGCCTCATCGATACGCCCGGGCAGATGGAACTGTTCGCATTCCGTCAATCAAGCAATGCCATAATCGAGGAGCTGGGAAAGGAGGACGGCTTCCTCGTGTTCCTCTCCGATCCCACCCTGGCGAGGACCCCCAATGGCTTCGTTTCCGATCTCATGCTCTGCGGGATAACCCAGTTCCGCTTCGATCTGCCGATAATGAACGTGATATCCAAGGCAGACATCTTGTCCGAGGAGGAGTTGGAGGAGATGAAGGGATGGTCCCGCGACCCCTATGCCCTCTACAACTCTCTGACGGAGAAGCAGATCAATGCCCAGTCCATCATGAGCATCGAACTGTTCAAGGCGATGGAGAACGTGGGAATGTACAAGGAGATGTACCCCGTCTCATCCGAAGAGGGCACGGGGATGGAGGACATCTATTCCATGGTGCAGATGTACTTCGAAGGTGGCGAGGATATCGGCAATAATCCCTAGAGCAGCTTTCCCAGGTCCGGTCCCTGTCGGTCCGTGCTCGCCGATAGTCTGATGCGGGAGCGCTCGCCCTCCATGAAGAGCTGGCTGGAACCGAGCGTGCTGACGAAGAAAGGCACTTCTCTGCCTGCGGAGCTCATCACCCTAACCTCCTCGCGTAGAAAGCCGACGGCCTTCAGCCGTCGGATCCTATGGAACACCTGGGCCACGGGAACGCCTGTGGCGTTGGCTATCTGAACGGCCGTTCGAGGGCGAAACATGGTCGCCTGGACTATACGTGCGGAAGCATCGTCGATGTGGGTGGGAAACACACCCTTCAATCTCATATGCTTATGAATGAACGTCTTATATATAATATATTATGTAATAATGGCGTTGTTTGATTATTGCGACTGATATATGAAAAGGATGGAGTGAAGGGGTTTTAAGCGAACATCACGCCGCTTTCCACGATCTTGTTTGCCTCGTTGTCCAGGACCTTGACTATGGCCCTCTCGAAGTCGAGCATGGATACCTTGTCGCGGTTGTCGCGGATGGCGAACATCCCAGCTTCGGTGCATATGGCCTTGATGTCTGCTCCGGTAGCGCCTTCTGCCTTCATTGCCAGATCTGCCAGGGAGATGCCATCTTCGATGCTCATCTTCTTGGTGTGGATCTTGAAGATCTCCAGCCGGCCCTCGTAGCCCGGAACGGGTATCTCGATTATCCGGTCGAACCTTCCAGGCCGGAGCAGCGCGTCGTCCAGTATGTCAGGGCGGTTCGTTGCGCCGATGATCTTGACCTCACCTATCGGGTTGAAACCGTCAAGCTCTGACAGCAGCTGCATCAGAGTCCTCTGGACCTCACGGTCTCCTGAGGTGGCGACCTCCAGCCTCTTCGCTCCGATGGAGTCGAGTTCGTCGATGAACACGATGCTGGGAGCCTTCTCCTTCGCCAGTTCGAACAGTTCACGGACCAGGCGAGCGCCCTCCCCGATGTACTTCTGGACCAGCTCGGAGCCGACGAAGCGGATGAAGGTTGCATTGGTCTGGTGCGCCACTGCTTTGGCCAGCAGGGTCTTTCCGGTCCCTGGGGGACCGACCAGCAACACTCCCTTGGGCGGCTCGATGCCAACCTTCTTGTAGAGATCGGGCTTGAGCAGCGGATCCTCCACGGCCTCCCTGACCTCCAGTATCTGTTCGTCAAGTCCTCCGATCATATCGTAAGAGATGGCAGGCTTCTCGATTATCTCGGCCCCCACGACGATGGGGTCGAGAGACGGAGGCAGCACGCCCATGACTGCAAGGGTCTGCTTGTTCAGAGCCACTCTCGATCCAACGACCAGGTCTTCGACCGGAACATACTCGGAGGTGGACACTATGAAATCGGGACCAGTGGAAGACTTTACGATGACCCGGCCGTCGGCCAAGACATCCTTTATTGCGCCGATGATCAATGGAGGGGACTTCAGCCGCTCCATCTCAGCCCGCATACGCTTGAGCTCCTTCTGCAGACGGAAGAGCTCGCTTTCCACGTAGCGCTTCTCCCCCTCCACTCTTCTTATCTCTTCCAGGAGCTCTCCGTTGCGCCTTTCCAGGACCTCGACCTTGTCCTTCATCTCGGATACGAGCTCTTCCAACTGGGGTTCTTTCAATGGCTCACCTCGGCGACGATTACAATAAGGGCTGAGCTATAAGACCGTTTCGCAGGATGATCGACTGGAACGGCATTGGCCAGACATCCATTCCCCACGGCGCTGGACGCTTCACCCTTCTCCTAACTAGTTGATATATGACGACACCATTAATTATTCCTGCGCCTCATCTCTCCGCATCGCGAGAGGTCGAAAGCTTACGCAACGAACAGCGATGCAAAAGCAATGTCATTAAATCGTGGAATGAAATTAGTCAGCCGACGAGAAATGATCTGCGAGATGTGCGGCAAGGAGTCCGATTACATTCGGACCATATTTCTAGAGGGCGCCCAACTCAAGGTATGCAAGGAATGCTCACGCTTCGGGGAAGGTCCTGAAGGAAAGGGACCATCCAAGAAGGGCAAAGGGGTGGCACCCTCCCGGGCGGTGGTCGAGGAAAGGCTGCAGGCACGTGAGCGGAGGATGCGCTCTCGGGACGTATTCAAAGAGGAGACCGTGATCGATCTGGTGCCCGATTACAACAAAGTGATACGCGAGGCCAGGATGGCCCGAAACCTCAAGCAGGACGAACTTGCTTCCAAGGTCAACGAGAAGAGCAGCGTCATCGCCCAGCTCGAAAACGGTTCGATGAGGCCCAGCGATCAAATGATAAAGAAGCTGGAGAAGGAGCTCAATATCAAGCTCACCGAGAAGGTGGCTCTGGTTAAGCCTGCGTCGACCAAGAGCAGCAGGGACGTGCTGACCCTAGGGGACCTGATCAAGAAGAAGTGATCATCGGGAGAGTATCTCCTCCCTGACCGGGCCGACCAGGTCGGAAACATCTTCCCCGAGGTCGCTGGCAATGACCAGGGCGGCGACTTCAACATCCACGCCCAGGCGTTCCTGCATCTTGTTGATGCGGGCCACGGCCTCCCTCTTCTTCAAGCCTCCCTTGGAGGCTATCAGCCCCACCAGGCGGGCGAACAGATTGGGCTCTTCCTTCTCTTCCGACAGGACGTCATGGCTTGGCCTGAAGGAGAGCGGTGCATCTATGTCCTTGTAGTCGAACGAGGGGCTGAGATACATGTCGTTGCGGACGAGCAGGCCGCGTTTTATCGCCAGGTCCATCAGCCTCTGGGCCTCCTGCGGGGTGAACCACCTGAAGTCAAGTGAGACCGCGAACTGAAACTCCGCCTCGGTTAGGACGTTCTTCCCCTTACGTTTGTAAAGGACTGCCAAGCAAGTCTCTAGCTCTCCCATGTCGCCCCTCTGAACACTTCATTCAATATTTCAATATCCCCCTGTCGGTCGCCCTGATCATGAAGAGGAAGCGCTCACACCATCGGACGGGCCGCTCGGCCGTTCCTTTTTCTGCGATGGGAATTCCTGGGAGAGGGTATAGGTTCACTATGCTTATATAGAAGAACAAACATTCAACGGAAGCTTAGCTAGGAAACAAACTAGCTGGTTATGATCTGACATTGGAGGTAGATAAATGGGAATGGGAAATACACCTATACTCATCCTGAAAGAAGGTACCAAGAGGGATAGAGGAAAGGACGCGCAGTACAACAACATCATGGCCGCCAAGGCCATCGCCGATGCGGTCCGCAGCACCCTTGGGCCCCGTGGAATGGACAAGATGCTTGTTGACACCCTTGGGGATGTCGTCATTACCAACGATGGCGTGACCATCTTGAAGGAGATCGATGTCGACCACCCTGCTGCCAAGATGCTGGTAGAGGTCGCCAAGACCCAGGACGAGCAGGCCGGGGACGGGACCACCACCGCGGTGATCCTGGCCGGAGAGCTTCTGAAGAAGGCCGTCGACCTCATTGACTCGAACATTCACCCCACTATTATCGCGGGTGGTTACAGACTCGCAGCCGCCAAGGCGCAGGAGGTACTGGACTCCGTCTCCACCCCCGTGAGCATAGACGACAAGGAGGCTCTCAAGCTCATCGCTGAAACCTCCATGATCTCCAAGTCCGTCAGCGGTTCCCGCGAGGCTCTTGCGGAATTGACCGTGAACGCCGTCACCGCCATCGCCGAGAAGGACGGTGACAAGTGGACCGTCGATATGGACAACATCCAGATCGTCAAGAAGACCGGCGGCTCCATGGACGACACCGAGTTCATCCAGGGCGTCATCATCGACAAGGAGCCTGTCCACCCGGCAATGCCCAAGAAGGTCGAGAACGCGAAGATCGCCCTGCTCGACGCCGCCATCGAGGTCCAGAAGACCGAGATCGACGCCAAGATCGAGATCACCGACCCATCCCAGATGGCCGCCTTCCTCGCCGAGGAGGAGAACATGCTGCGCAAGATGGTCGAGACCATCAAGGCCAGCGGTGCCAATGTGGTGTTCGTGCAGAAGGGCATCGACGACCTGGCCCAGCACTTCCTTGCCAAGGAAGGCATCTTCGCCGTCCGCCGCGTCAAGAAGTCTGACATGGAAAAGCTCGCAAAGGCCACCGGTTCCACCGTGGTGACCAAGATCGAGGAGCTCACCGCCGATGAGCTGGGCACCGCACGCCTGCTCGAGGTCCGCAAGCTGGGCGAGGACGAACTCACCTTCATCACCGGCTGCCAGAACCCCAAGGCCGTCTCCCTGCTGCTCAGGGGAGGCACCGAGCATGTGATCGATGAGGTCGAGCGCTCCCTCGACGACGCCATGTCCGTCGTGGCCGTCGCCATCGAGGACGGCAGGATGGTTACCGGTGGAGGTTCCACCGCTGCGGAGATCGCCCTCCGTCTGCGTGAGTACGCTGCAACCGTGGGCGGCCGCGAACAGATCGCCATCGACGCCTACGCCAGCGCCATGGAGGTCATCCCCACCGCTCTCGCCGAGAACGCTGGTCTTGACCCCATTGACATCCTCATCAACATGAGGAAGTCCCACAAGGACGGCAAGGTCAACGCCGGGCTCAACGTCTACACGGGCAAGATCGTCGACATGAAGGCCGAGAACGTAGTGGAGCCGATCAGGGTTGGCCGCCAGGCCATCAACTCCGCCACCGACGCCGCTGTCATGATCCTTCGTATCGACGACGTCATCGCGGCCCGCGCTGGCGGGAACGGAGGCCCTGGAGCCGGCGCCCCCGACATGGGCGAAGAGGACTAAACGTGACGGGGGTTCTCCCCCNNCGGGGGTTCTCCCCCAAACCCCTTATCATTTCTAACTAGGACGGTCCCTACCATGGGCAAAGATGCCGAGATGGATATATCAGAGAACAGTTCAGAAAGTGGAGAGGCCACCGAACTCTCCGAGATCGAATCGCTGAAGATGCAGCTAGAATCGGTTAATGAGGAACTGTCCAGGCAAACCGCCCTGGCTCAGGACTACCTCGATACTGCTCGCCGCGTACAGGCGGAGTTCGAGAACTACAAGAAGAGGATGGCCAAGGAGAGGGAGCAGATCGTCAGCTGTGCCAACGAACGTCTGCTCTGCGACATCCTCATCATATATGACGATCTGCAGCGGGCCTTGGAGGCCGAATGTGAGGCCGATGAGCTGCGGAACGGCATCTCCAAGATTCACACTAACCTAGCCAACTTCCTCAAGGAAAACGGCGTTCGCGAGATACCCGTGGATGGCAAGTTCGATCCCAGCTGCCATGAGGCTCTAGCCATGGGAGAGGGGGAGGATGGCACCATCCTCGAGGTTTATCAGAAAGGATACTACCTCGGCAACAAGGTGCTGAGGACATCTAAAGTGAAAGTAGCAAGGAGCAAGTGATCACAATGGCTAAGATCATCGGAATAGATCTGGGCACAAGCAACTCCGCAGCTGCGGTCATGGAAGGCGGCCGACCGACCGTAATCCCTAGCGCGGAGGGAACGAGCGTCGGCGGGAAGTCATTTCCGTCGTATGTGGCATTCACCAAGGAAGGCGAGCTGCTGGTCGGAGAGCCGGCAAGGCGCCAGGCCATCACAAATCCGGAAGGCACCATCGCGGCTGCCAAACGCAAGATGGGCACCGACCACAAGTTCCACGTCAATGGGAAGGACTACACTCCTCAGCAGATATCCGCCTTCATCCTGCAGAAGATAAAGAGGGACGCCGAGGCGTTCTTGGGCGAGACCATCGATAAGGCGGTCATCACAGTTCCTGCGTACTTCAACGACAACCAGCGTCAGGCGACCAAGGATGCCGGCACCATCGCCGGCCTGGAGGTCGTCAGGATCATCAACGAGCCCACCGCCGCGGCACTCGCGTATGGCCTGGACAACCAGGGAAAGGACCAGAAGATCATGGTCTTCGACCTTGGCGGCGGTACCCTTGATGTAACCATCATGGAGTACTCCGAAGGAGTGTTCGAGGTCCTATCCACCTCGGGCGACACCCAGCTCGGCGGCACCGACATGGACCAGGCGCTGATCGATCATGCCGTTAAACAGTTCAAGAACGAGACCGGCATCGACCTGACCACTGACAAGATGGCCATGTGGCGCGTCCGGGAGGCCTGCGAGAAGGCCAAGATCGAACTGTCCTCTACCATGAACACCGAGATCAACCTGCCGTTCATCACCGCTGACCAGAGCGGGCCGAAGCATCTGACGATGTCCATCACCAGGGCGAAGCTCGAAGAACTGGTCACTCCCACCGTGGAGCGCTGCAGGGGCCCCATCATGACCGCCCTGAAGGATGCCGGCCTCAGCCCTGACCAGGTGGATGCCATAATCCTTGTCGGTGGTCCAACCCGGATGCCCATCATCCAGCGGTTCGTGGAGTCGGTGGTGGGCAAGAAGGTCCAGCGTGGGATAGACCCCATGGAATGCGTGTCCATGGGCGCGGCCATCCAGGGCGCCGTCCTGGCGGGCGAGGTCAAGGACATCCTCCTTCTGGACGTCACGCCACTGTCGCTGGGCATCGAGACCCTGGGCGGTGTGGCGACCAAGCTCATCGAGCGCAACACCACGATCCCTACGCGCAAGAGCCAGGTGTTCTCCACCGCGGCCGACAACCAGGACAGTGTGGAGATCCATGTGGTCCAGGGAGAGAGGGAGATGGCCGCTGACAACACCTCGCTCGGCCGCTTCCAGCTGACAGGCATACCTCCTGCTCCAAGGGGCGTCCCGAAGATCGAGGTCACGTTCGATATCGACGCCAACGGGATCATAAATGTCTCGGCCAAGGACCTGGGCACAGGAAAGGAGACGAAGATCACCATCACCGCCTCCACGAAACTGTCCCAGGAAGAGATCGACAAGATGGTCAAGGAGGCCGAACAGTTCGCCGAGGAGGACAAGAAGAAGAAGGAGAAGGTCGAGCTGATGAATCAGGCCGACACCCTGCTTTACACCTCCACCAAGACGCTTGAGGACCTGGGAGACAAGGTCACGGCCGAGGAGAAGGACAAGATCAACAAGGCCGCAGAGGAGCTGCGCGAGGCCATGAAGGCGGAAGATATCGATGCGGTAAAGGGCAAGGTGGAGGCCCTCACCAAGGAGCTAGCCGCCGTGTCCACCCGCATCTATCAAGAGGCCGCGGCCCAGGAGCCTCCCCAGGGCGGGCAGTCGACCGGTCCTTCGCAGTCTCAAAGCGGCTCCAAGGACAAGGGCGACTACACCGATGCCGACTATCGCATAGTGGACTGAAGGAAAGTCAATGGAAAAGCGAGACTATTACGAGGTCCTAGGGGTACAACGCGGCGCATCGGCTGACGAGATCCGGAAGGCGTATCGCAAGCTGGCCCGTCAGTACCATCCCGATGTGACCAAGGAAGACCCTAAGGTGGCGGAAGAGCGCTTCAAGGAGATCTCGGAAGCATACGAGGTCCTAGCCGACGAGAAGAAGCGGAGCCTGTACGACCAGTATGGTCATGCCGGAGTAAGTTCCCAGTTCCAGAACGGCAACTTCAACTGGAACGACTTCTCCCATTTCGGAGATATACGGGACATCTTCGGAGACCTAGGCGGCTTTGGCAGCATCTTCGACATGTTCTTCGGCGGCGGTGGCCGGCAACAGCGCACTGGCGGCCGCGACATGCGGATGGACGTGGACATCACTCTCGAAGAGGCGTTCTCAGGCACCCGGAAGCGCATCACCGTGCCCAAGTTCGAACGGTGCGATGCCTGTAAGGGCACCGGGGCCAAAGAAGGAAAGGTCGTCACGTGCTCCCAATGCGGCGGCACTGGCCAGACCCGTCGTGCACAGACCCGCGGCTTCGCACAGTTCGTATCGGTCGGCCCTTGCCCATCATGCCGCGGTACAGGCAGGGATCCCGGGTCGTCATGCCCAGAGTGTGATGGACAAGGGATCAATCAGCGCACATCACAGATAGAGCTGGACATCCCCAAGGGAGTGGACACTGGCAACCGCCTTCGCATCGCGGGGGCGGGGGAGATGGGCGCACCCGGGCAGCAGCCCGGGGACCTATATGTGGTCATAAACGTCCAAGATCACCCCGTGTACCAACGCGACGGCGCCGATCTGATGATGGATGCCGAGATGACCTACCCCACGGCAGCGCTGGGCGGGGAGATCGACGTCAATTCGCTGGACGGTGTCGCAAAGGTGAAGGTGCCTCCAGGAACGCAGCCTGATACGGTCTTCAGGCTCAAGGGCCGAGGCATGCCGATGCGCGGTGACATGCGTGGCGACCTGTATGTGCGCCTCAAGCTCAGAGTGCCGGAGAAGCTCAGCAACGAACAGAGGAACCTGCTGAAGCGCCTCGCCGAGATCGAGGGGCATCAGTTCAACGGCCCGTTCTCCAAGCTCAAGAAGAAGCGATGAGGTCACAACGGCATGGTGTGGCTCCATCGCGCCCTCATGCCGATGTTCCGCATCTCATGCCGAGGGGATATGCGAACATGATGCCTCGGCCGCTGCACGACCATGGGCCCTCGCCACCAACCTACTTTCTCTTTTTTCCATATGCATATGGTGTCGATGCAAGTTGGATCGCACCGATCATGAACGGGTCCCATCATGATCTGGCCGGACAATGTCCATGCCATATGGGCCCACACGGCGCGATGGACCATACGCGCATCCCCGGCACATCCTTGTCCAGCCGGCCTTCGAACAGATGGGGGGAACAATAATCCCGCCGCCTGGCCTGTCAGGACAGGCCTGGTGTCCACATCATGCCATCGTCGCTCCATACGCCGTGTTGAACCATCGCGGACGAAGGCATGGCATCTCTGCCAGGCCACCGTCACCTGATTTCCCATGGAAAACTGTTATACCTATCACGCTCATGCGATATTGAATGAAGGTCATCGGCATAATGACCGCAAATTTCCGTTTCTTCTACGAACTCGTACAGATTTTGAAGGACCATCATGAACCGTTCGTAACATTGGATTTCGGAGAGGACGTGCCTGCCAATGTGGGGGTGGTCGTCACAACCAAGGAGGAGAAACCAAAGGTTCGGTTCTCCAGGGTGGTGACGGAGGACTCCCCGGCCATGGCCTACAAGCTTGCCCACAGTCGACTGAAGGGCAGGGAGAGGTTCTCCACCATAGTCGTCGGGGTCGATCCCGGCAGAAGGCCTGGGCTGGCCATAATCGGGGACGGCAGGGTGCTGTTCGCCGAGACGGTAGGTTCGCCGGAGGCGGTCGCCGGTGAGGTGGAACGGTTCGGTCGAGGCGTGGGCCATGACCGTCTCCTGGCGAGGGTAGGCCATGGCGACCCCACCAATAGGGATAGGGTCATACGCTCCATCTGGAACCTTGTCGACGATGTAGAGGTGGTGGATGAGCGGGGCACCACCCGCCGAACGGACGAGCCCGACGCCGACGCCGCGGTGACCATCGCACTGTCAGCAGGACGCAGGCTGCCCTTCCCGCCGAATGTTGAGCCGACCGCTGGAGAGGTGAGGGACATCCAGCGGCAGAGCCGTATCGAGAGCGGAGGGCGGGTCACCATCTCCGCCGACCTGGCCAAGGCCGTGGCCCGCGGGGACCTCACTCTTCCTGACGCTCTGAGGGCACAGGACAGAAGGTCCTCTCGATGACGGTGCTCTTGGATATGTACGGCAGCTTTGCCAGTATCATGCCCTCCACGGTCATGGGCTCGAGCTTCCTCGACAGCTCGATGGCCATGTCCAGCTTCGCCTTGTTGTCCGCATAGATGGTGAACAGGGGCTCTCCGTCGCCAACGCGGTTACCTTTCTTCTTGTGGAGCAGAATGCCCGCTCCCTTGTCCTTCGGTGCCCCGGCGGCGCGGGCCAGTCTCACGAGCTGCTTGTTCTTTATCGAATTGACGTAACCGCACATCTTGGCCGTGACGTCATAGGTGTATTTGCCCACCTGGACATCGTCGGAGCTGATATCCGGGTTGCCTCCCTGCGCGGCCACTATCTCGCGGAACTTATCCAGCGCCCTTCCCGAGGACAGTATGTCCCTGGCCACGGCCTCTCCCCTCTGTATGCCGCCCATCTCCAGCACGATGCCGGCCATGCCTGCGGCCTTCTCTATGACGCTGGACGGGTGGGCGTCGCCCTCCAGGATGCGGATCGCCTCCCTGGCTTCCAGCGCAGGCCCGATGGCCCTTCCCACGGGCTGGTCGCCGTATGTGATGGCGACCTCGACATGCATGCCAAGGCGCTCTCCCAGTTCGACGAAGTCCTTGGCGAACGCCTGCGCCTTCTCCATCGTAGGGACCTTCGTGCCCTCTCCGACCGGGATGTCGATCGCCAGGAAGTCGGCCCCGACGGCCTTCTTCTTGCTCATCACCGATGCCAATAACTGTGCGTGAGGGTCGATGCCCAGAGGGTATTCCACTCGGATGATCACATCATCGGCAGGGGCCAGGTTCATGGAGCCTCCCCAGGCGAGCACGCCGCCGGTGGATTCGGCGATGGAGCGCAGCTTGTTGGAGTTGAAGTTCACGTCGGCGAAGACCTCCACGATGTCGGCGGNNAAGTTCCCGCCGCTGAACTTATCGCCCGGGACGAGGTCTTGGGTATCAGCAGGCCGGCCGCTGCCACTATGGGAACGACCAGAAGCGTGATCTTGTTGCCGGGACATCCTCCTATGGAGTGGAAGTCGAACACGGGGGACCGGTCGAACTCGACGACCTCACCCGTCTCCACCATGGCCATGGTGAGGTCTGCGGTCTCTCTGATGTTCATACCGTTGATCTCCAACGAGGTGACGTATGCGGTAAGCTCGATGTTGCTCAGATTGTGCTCGGCGATGTCGTTGACGATCGTACGTATCTCGGAGGTCGAAAGCTCCTTTCCAGCCATCTTCTTCTTGATGAACTCCACCGAGGCGGGCCTGGACGTCGCGACCACTTCGATGACCTCGTCGGCCTCCGGTCCAAGCTCGACGTACGCACGTCCAAGGATGCCCACTTCACCAGGCTGGACCACCGTATCGGTGGTGTGGACCAATGTGACCACGGAACTGCGTTCGTGCTTGACCCTGACGCGGTCCTGCTCTCTTACCCCCATCTCCCTGGCGTCATCCACATGCAGAACGCAGGTGTATTCGGCCGATTCCATGTCGATATACTTCGCTTTCAGTTGCATGTTCATCCCCACTTCTCGATCGCTTCCCTCAGTTCCTTGTGATCTGCCGCATAGTCCTTCAGGGCGATGCCGGCCGAGGCGGCGTCCACCGCCTGGGACATGGCCATTGCGCCACCGCGGACCCCTCCAGGATGGCCAGCCACTCCACCGCCCGCCTGGATCTGAACGTCCAGGCCGGTTATCTTCACCAGCGGCTCGACGAGGGCGGGATGCATGCCTCCAGAACATACAGGCATCACGGGCTTGTATGGCACGCCGGTATCGACGCATGCCTTCTGATTGGCAAGGTCCTCATCAGCCGCCCCGCTCATCTTCCCCACTCCGAACGTGCCAACGTGAAGGGCGTCGCCGCCGCACATGCGCACCAGCTTGGAGAACACCACCATTGCGATGCCTAGGTCCGGGTTGCGGGTGATGGCCCCATGCATCGTCCGGTGTACATGGATGGGCACCTTTATGGACGGGTCTTCGGCGAGCGCCTGCACCGCTGCGAAACCGCAGGTTATCACATCGACCATGAGCTCCGACGCCCCAAGTTCCTGGGCCCTCTCAGCGACCTCCAGGATCTGATGTCCGTTGGTGGAGACGTTGATCGCATGCATCATGGTGTGCCCCGTCTCGTCCTTGACGCGGTCGATGGCCTCCGCTACGGCGACCACACGGTCCTCCAGGGGGCAGAACCTTTGATTGGACAGCGTCTCGTCGTCCTTGCCATTGGTCAGGCCCCCCATCCCTGACTCGTAGATGTAGTCGGCATAGCCCTGGGGCGGCAACCCGATCTTCGGTTTGACTATTGTGCCGACAAGCGGCTTCTTCGGACGTTTCAGGATGTCCCTCATTCCCTGGATGCCGAACTTGGGTCCCTTGAACTGCTCCAATATGGAGCGGGGAAAGAACACGTCCTCCAGCCTCACACCCTTAAGGGCTTCCAGGCCGAAGAGGTTGCCCGCGATGACGCTGAGCACCTGGGGGATGCCTCCGATGTCGATGGAGAAATCATCGGCCGGGAAGGCGATCGTGGCCACGTTGCCAGAGATGTCCGTCACCTTGGCGCCGTATCGTTCGAGGATGGTGTCGTTCAGGGTGGATATCCCGGTCCATGTGCCGGTGGACTGCTCCGTGGCTATAGCCACGGCGGCCTTCCTTGGGTCCAGCTCGGTCTTCATCTTGTACTTGCATATGACGTACTCGTCCGGGTCGACGCTCTCGCCCAGATGCAGGTAGCGGTCCGAATATTCCATACTCAGTCCTCCATATCCTCGAATATGCTCGTCTGCCCGAACTCCCTGACTATGACCTCGTATGCGGCATAGGGAGAGATGACCCCTACCTCGGTTATCAGCGAATCGATGTACTCGGGAGGAGTGGCATCGAACACGGGGTTCCTGATCCTCACCCCTGGAGGCAGAAGGTTTGGATCGACGACCTCCGAAGCATCCCTCTCCTCGATCTCGACCATCTCCCCGCTCAAGGTGCGGGGCGAGAACTTGTACGTCTCGGCGCATACCATGAAGGGAACGCGCGAATCACTGGCGGCCATGGCCATCTGTGACGTACCGATCTTGTTTATCAGCGCGCCGTTCGAACATATGGTGTCGGCGCCTACGAAGACCGCATCGACGTCCTTCATGGCCCAGCGCATCGCTGAATCGATTATCAGGGTGCAAGGCACTCCCGCGTCGCTCAGGTCCTTCACCGTTAGAAGGCCCTGCCTCCACGGTCGGGATTCGGTGGCATACACCTCGATGTCCAGGCCATTGGCGTGAGCGGTCTTGATCACGCTGAGGGCCGCCTTGCTGTTGCAATGGGTCATCACCCTCATGCCATCTTTCAGTCTTTTCGCCCCGAACTTCCCTATGGTCTCCACCGCACGGGACGAGCGTTCGATGAAACGATCGGCGTTGGACGACACGATGTCCCGCAACTCCTCCACCGATGCCGCGTCTTGCGCCCCACGCATCGTGGCCTGCACGGCGTTCCATAACGATATGGCGGTGGGGCGGGATTCCACGAGGGTCCTCCTGCTCTTCTCCAGCTTCTGACGTAAGGCCGCCACATCGTCCCCCCGGTATTCCTGGGCGGCGTGCTTTAGCGCTTCCGCCGCCGAGCGGGCGATCAGCCCGGCGCCCCTTATCTCCATCCTCTTGATGGAACTCGCCACCTCATCAACGTTCATGCTAAGACCAGAGGCATTAAGCACTTGGCCGGGTCAAATACTTTCGTCCGTTTTGCGCGACAGCACGGCCTTGAGCTGCGAATAGGGAAGACAGTTGAGCACGTTCTCAGGCTCCAGCCATCCTCTCCGAGCCGTCCCTACCGCAAGTCGCATGTTGGACAGGTTCGCTTCCCGGTGCGCATCGGTGTTCAGGACCACCATCACGCCCTTCTCCTTCGCCTTTCGGCAGTTGACGTCGTTAAGGTCCAGCCGGTCGGGGAAGCCGTTCACCTCCAGCGCCACCCTGTTCTCCCTTGCCTCGTCCATGACCGTGTCCAGATCTATGGAGTACGCCTCCCTTCGTCCCAGCAGCCTCCCCGTGGGGTGGCCGAGAATGTTCATGCGGCCGCTGCGGATGGCCCGGACCACCCGTTCGGTCATCTCATCGACCCCCATCTTGAAACGGGTATGCACCGAGCCTATCACGTAGTCAAGCTGGTCCAGCACTTCTTTGGGATAATCGAGCGTGCCATCCTCCAGTATGTCCACCTCGGCGCCCCGCAATATCGGAAATCCCAGTTCATCGCCGAGCCGATGGGCCTGCTCGATGGAGGCCAGTAGCTCGTCGTCATCGAGGCCGTGGGCGACATGCAGCGATGCGGAATGATCGGTGAGCCCGACATATTCGTACCCGCGCTTCATCGCCGCCATGACCATCTCCCTCATGGTCCCGTGGCCGTCGCTCATCACGGTGTGGATGTGAAGGTCGCCCCGTATGTCGCCTTGCTCGACCAGCACGGGAAGGCGCCCTTCGGCCGCCGCTTCGATCTCCCCCCGGTCCTCTCGGAGCTCGGGAGGCATGGGCTGCAGGCCGAGCAACCGATATATCTCCTCCTCCGGCTTGCCGGCGACCAGGTTGTTGCCGCTGGCATCGAACAGGCCGTATTCGTTGAGCCGGAGCCCCTTGCGGATGGCCAACCTGCGCAATTTGATGTTATGCTCCTTCGAGCCGGTGAAATATTGCAGCGCGGCGCCGTAGCTGGCTTCAGGAACGACGCGCATGTCCGCCTGGGTACCGTCGGCAAGCCGTACGCTCGTCTTCCTACCTCCCCGGACGATCGTACTTTCGACATGCGGGTACGACACGAACACCTTCATGGCCTCATCGGGCCGGTCGGTCCCCACGAGGATGTCCACGTCCCCCACGGTCTCCCTCATACGTCGCATGGAACCCGCCACCGAGACAAGGGGGAAGCCCGAAGAGCGAACATGCTCTGCCAGCGCCTCACCTTTCGCTAGAGCGTCGGACAGCAGCATGCGGCGACCATGTCGCTCCACCAGATCGATCCCCTTCAGGATGTTCTCTTCCGAACGCTCCCCGAAGCCAGGAAGCTCGCGTATCCTATGTTCCATGGCCGCTCTCTTCAGTTGCTCAAGGTTCGTCACGCCAAGCTCGCGGTACAGCCTTGCCGCGGTGCGCGGTCCGACCTCTGGGACCATCATGACCTCTGACAGGCCCGGAGGGAAGGAGAGCCTTAGCTTCTCGAGCTCCTTGGAGCCGCCGGTCTCCACCATCTCCCGGATCCTCAATGCGATGCCCTTGCCGACGCCCGGGATCTGCTCCAGCCTTCCTTCCTCGATGACCTGGCGGATGTCCTCCTCCAGAGCTTCCACTCCACGCGCGGCCCGACGATAGGCGTTCTGCTTGAACACATCTCCCTGCAGCTCCATCAGGTCTGCGAACTCATGGAGCATCTGAGCGATCTCGGCGTTGCTCAACGAACATTATAATCAACAAAGCTCGTCTATAAATTTGATGAACGCATCTCGGACTTACGCCCGTTAAGGTCGAATGGGTTGGGGAGGTATAGCTGTGGGCGATCAGGCCGGTCCATATCAGGTGGCGATCAGTCAGGTGCAGCGGGTGGGGGAACTGCTTGGCCTAGATCAAGGAATGATCGACCTCATGACCCGGCCCAAGCGGGAGTTCACGGTGAACTTCCCGGTAACGATGGACGACGGCACCATCAAGGTCTTCACGGGTTTTCGTGTCCAGCACAACTTCGCCAGGGGGCCGTGCAAGGGAGGGGTGCGGTATCATCCCGCGGTAACACTTGATGAGGTTCGCGCATTGGCCATGTGGATGACATGGAAATGTGCCACGGTCGGACTTCCATACGGCGGTTCCAAGGGCGGCGTGATATGCGATCCCAAGAAGATGAGCAGGGGAGAGCTGGAGAGAATGACGCGGCGGTACGCGTCAGAGATCATGCCCATCATAGGGCCGCACGTCGACATACCAGCGCCGGACATGTACACCGACTCCCAGGTGATGGCATGGATCATGGACACATATTCCATGAACGTCGGGTACTCGGTTCCCGGCGTGGTCACCGGGAAACCCTTGTCGCTCGGCGGCTCCGAGGGAAGGGAAGAGGCGACATCACGAGGGCTGACCTACTGTGTCAGGGAGGCGATGGCCATGGCAGGTCTGAGGTCCAGCGAGGCCACCGCCGTGGTGCAAGGCTTCGGCAATGTCGGATGGAACGCCGCCCGCCTCTTGAGGGACGAGCTCGGTCTGAAGATAGTCGCCCTCTCCGACTCCTCTGGCGGCATATACGATCCAGCCGGGCTCGACCCCGTGAGCGTGCACGAGCACAAGCGGCTCACCGGTTCGGTGATGGGCTATCCAGGGGCGACGAGCATAACCAATGATGAACTGTTGGAGCTAGATTGCACAGTTCTGGTGCCTGCCGCCTTGGAGAACGTGATCACCTCGGCGAACGCCGACCGTATTGGGGCACGCATCGTGGCCGAGGGCGCCAACGGGCCGACCACGCCCGAGGCGGACCAGATCCTCTATGAAAAGGGAATACTGCTGATACCGGACATTCTGTGCAATGCTGGGGGGGTGACGGTATCCTACTTCGAATGGGTGCAGGATCTGCAATTCCTCTTCTGGTCCAATGCTGAGATCAAGAACCGTCTGAACGACATCATGACCTACGCCTTCGCCCGAGTCTATGCCACTGCTGGGGCAAGGGAGGTGGACATGAGGACCGCGGCGTACCTCCTGGCGGTGGGAGAGGTCGTTCAGGCGACCAAGTTGAGAGGGATCTATCCCTGAAGGTGTTGATAGGTGTTAATGCATGATGGAGGGCAGTATAACACTGGCCATGCCAGACAATTGGATCACGGAGGTGGTGAATCAATACCCGTCCGTGGTGAAGCTGATCAATTCGAAATTGGTCGATGCCGAGGTCCGCGATCTTGTCCAGATAGAGGTACAGAACGCCGAGGACCTCCCAAAGGTCATCGAGTCGGTTCGCAAGAACCCCAACATATTCAACGTGGACGTCAGCGCGATAAACAAAGCGAAGGTGCTGGCGGCGTTCTCCACGAATCAGTGCATGGTATGCCGGGTGCTCGCCGGGACCGAGTGCTTCCTCACCCGGTCCACCACCACCTCGGATGGGCGGATGCAATGGACGATGCTGGTGACAAAGAAGTCCGCGTTCAAGGAACTGATAGAGTCCCTGGAGAAGCTTAACGCAGATCCCAAGCTTGTGAGGCTGACGGAGATCGCCGACAATGACGATCTGACCATGAGGCAGGAACAGATCACCCGCATGGCCTTCGAGAGGGGCTATTTCGATCACCCTAGACGCATAGGCTTGAAGGAATTGGCCGATCAGTTCGGCATATCCATCTCGACGCTGTCGGAGATACTTCGAAAGGGGCAGCGGCGTATAATGCAGCGGTACTTTGAAGAGCACCGGCAGTACTGAGCGCAAGCAGGGGCGATCATGCTGAACGGCGACGATAACATAGTGTTCGTGGGGAACAAGCCTGTCTCCAGCTACATCTTGGCCGTGACCTCGCAGTTCAAGGAAGGCTCCTCTGAGGTCATCATCAAGGCTCGCGGGAAAGCCATCAGCAAAGCCGTGGACGTTGCGGAGATAGTGCGCCGCCGATACGTGAAGAACGTCAAGGCGGACGTATCGATCGGCACCGAGGAAGTGGCCGCTGACGATGGACGGATGATGAAGGTATCGTCCATCACGATCGTCCTCGCCCATGCTCAGGATGAGAGCACATAGGCGATGTTCTCTAACTTTCGCAGGTCTTTCTCCTCGAAAGCGACCGGGTTTATTGGTATCAACAGGATGCTGCGAGTGGATATCGCATGGTCTATCAGCCCATGCAGGAACTTGGCCACGGCCTGGAAGTCGTTGCCTTGCAATAGCATGTAGTCGACCCCTTCGAACATCACCACGCGGCGCTCTCCTTCCCTCATGAACCTAATCACGGTGCTGCTTATGACCCCCTGGTCGGATGGAGATAGGCATGGGTAATCGACCCCCATCCCCCTCTCCTGTCGCGTCAGCCACATCATCTGCGGGTCACCCGAGATATGGTTCCTTATGTCGCCGGGATACTTCCTCGATATTATCAGGCCGTCATATCCTGATGCAAGAAGCTCGTCGAAGACCTTCAATGCGTTGCCCATCCCGGATTCTATGAGGAAGGCTCTTCCAGGGAGGACCTCCGACGTCATCGCATTGGATGTCTGCATGAACAGGTCCACGCCAGTCTCGTTCCGCACCCTGATCTTTCGCTCCCGAACGATCTGACCGATGGACTGCCGTTTGCTCTTCGCCATTACCTGAATCTCGCGCGAGGAGTATCCCTTCGTCGTCAATCCGATAAGTTCATCCCAGGCGCGGTTCAGGCCTTCCTCGTAGCCCTTGATAAGGCCCCGATAGTAATCCCGCCCCTCTGTCAATGCATCCCGGCGCTGCAATGGGATGCGTTCATAAATATTCTTTGACAGGGCCATTGCAGGCGAGAAGTCACCGCTCCATCCGCAGTCCTCGGCACCGGTCGGACGACGATCCTCTTCAGGGGCCATCCACATGCCCATGATGCATGACCTGCATGGTCCCGCGGAGCAGCACGGAGCCGAGGCAGGCCTTTCCCATGACGCCCGCCTACATGTGGACAATGCCCAGTGGCGTTCAGGAGAGATCATGGGACCGAATGTTTTAACCGCTCTTTCCTCCTAGGGGTGGACCATGGGAAGGAGGGCACGGTTCCGGGGCGTGAAGAAGACCCCCAAGACCCTGGAGAAGGACATTCTGGAAAGGTCCCGCCGTCTGGCCGAGGACCCTGAACTGCTCATGCCGGAATGTGCCCGTAACTGCAGACGATGCACCATCCGAAAGTCCGTGGACAAGATGCACAAGGTCGCGGCCAAGAAGGATGACCCTAAGAAGCTCGAGTTCGCAATGAACTGGGGCGATCAGTTGGTTCGCGCATACGCGGCAACGATCTCCCTGGCCGAGGCTGGCAAGGTGCCCTACCTCGCTGCGGCCAAGACTCCAATGGGAGACGTCAGCTACGCTGTCCGAGGCAAGGTCGAGAGGGACAAGCTGATAGGAGTGCAGAACTTCGACCATCCCGAACTGAGGCTGATGGCGTTCTGGAAGATCGCGGAGCACGATCGCCTGCACATGTATTCCATGGAGGACCACATATTCTGCTCGCCTGACGGCCCTGATCCGCCAGCACAGTACGTGGAAGAAGCGATCTCCCTTCTGCCTTACGAAATGGATGATGAGCATCGCTGCCCTCACCGTGATGCCGTGGAACGATTGAGGGTTCGATGGAAGAGTGCCAACGTCGCTCTGGAGATCTGCCCTGACTGCGCCGGAGATGTGAATACGCTTCACGTTCTCGCCAGCCGCATCGCGGCCGCGGACCCCACCGACGATTTCGAGTTCGATGTTCCTTTCGAGCTTCACGGGGAAGGCTGCGATCTGACCCACGAATCCCGGGTGAGCGCCGATCTGGCCGCCAGGTATAGGCGGGGAGAGATGACCGATGCTGCTTTCTTGAAGGAGAACGCTGCCGAGCGTCTCAAGAGGATACGTGAATCTGGAAAGGAGATCTACATAATAGGGGAGACCTGCCTCGGCAGCGACCGATCGGCGTTCCTCTCGAGACTGCGGGGCGGCGAAGCGGAGATCGAAGCGGTGTCCGGATTCCTGGCCGATCATCCCATGGCGGTGGTAACGCGTTCCGATCAGGCGGCCAATCTGCTGGCCGACCTTTGGGCCGATCATAGCAGGGAACTCCTGGCACAGGTGGCCTCACCCGAAACCCTCGAGCAGCTGGCCAAGGAAGGCCGTGAGCTTACCCCCGCCCAGGCGGTGGCAGAGGCCAAGCGCATGGAGCGGTCAAGGGGCATCACGGCCCAGCTCCCCCGATTTGCAGGCCTTGGTCCGGCGGCCTCGCACGCCGATAGGCTCGCCAGGGTTTATCTCACTGAGGGAAAGGCGGCCGTGATCCGACTTATCACGAAGTCCAGGGGCTCTAGTCATGACCTGCGCTCCGTATCTTACGCTTTCCTGGTGGCAATGGGGGAGGATTCCTCCCTGTCATGGCAGTTCACCCGCGAGGAGATTGACTTCGGGAACTACCTTTCTCCGTTCGTTCAAAGGTTGATGTCATCCACCGGCGATGAGTATCACGAGGCGCTCCATCTCCTCCTCGAGGCGGCGGGAAGCGGCGAGAAGGTCACGCGCGCCTAGTCCAGAACCTGGACGTCCAGGACCATGTGCGATACGCCCGGGGAGTATGACTTGACCTCCCGGGAGAACAGTATCCTTATCCGCCTTCCTCCGGCAGCCCGTTCCAGGCGATCCATGGCCTGATCTGGGTAGACGACGAGAGGGAACGTATCCTGATAATGTATGATACCCCCGGGCCGCACGAGAGAGAACGCCTTGTCCAGGAACCTATGCGTGGTCCGGACGTACCCCATCATCACCCTGTCCGCGAAGCCTTCCCCTTGAAGGTCCCTGTTGTCGCCCAGCACAGGCTGGACGATATGCTCGACGCCGTTCAGCGCCACATTCTCCTTCAGATAGTCGAAGGCCACAGGATTGATCTCGCAGGCGATTACCCTTTCTGCATGTGCATGGCATGCGAACGGTAAGGTCCAGTAGCCAATGCCGGCGAACATGTCCACAACGGTCTCCCCCCTGCAGTCAAGGGAGGCGATGCGGAGCTTCTCATCGATGTTGCCGGACGAGAACATCAGCTGCGCGGTATCCAGCTTGTACCTCAGGCCGTTCTCGAAGTGCACGGTCTCGGTGTCCTTCCCGAACAGCACCTCCATCTTGGGCTGGCGGTATATGCCGTCGATGCATCCCGCCTCGCGGAGGACGGTCCGGGCGCCCACCGCCTGCGCATAGGCGGACGCGACCTCCCTTCGGAACGGCAACAACTCCTCAGGGAGCCTCAGGATGAGAACGTCCCCCACCTTCTCCCACTTCCTCGGCAGCATGCCTACCAGTTCCGGGCGGGAGAGCACCTCGCACGCCACGTCGAACGGCGAGCGGTAGCAATCCCTCTCCTCGGCGTCGCCTTCCTCGATCTCGCCCCCCAGGTGAACGACCTCTGCGACGTCGACGTCATCCTTCAACGGTATCAGTACAAAACCGTCGCGTTCGAAGATGCGGCGGTCCTTTCTCACGATGCCTCTCCGGGCCAACTTCTTGCGGAACGCCTCCGCCTCGCCGCGCGGTATCTTGGCTAGAAGCACGCCACGCCCACTGCCGCTAGGGGTTATATCCTTTGCTAGCCCCGCAACAGCCTTCCGATGGCGAAAGGAGAGAACTTGAGGAGAGAAGGAAGGGCCTTGATCATCGGCGCCGCCAATCGAGACGGGTAATCGATGTCTCCGGTGGCAAGGATCGACCTGACGTCTTCCCGGTCCATCATCCGACCGATCTCGTCCAGCTTCTTATCGGTCATGCCGACGAATATCTTGCGGATGAGCATTCCGCGTTCCACCTCCTTCCCGACATCGGCTCTCCATCCCTCCTCATATGCGGAGAGGGAGCGCGCCGAGAGGTCGCCATTGGCGACCGATGCCTCAGCGACGGCAGCGGCAACCTTCGCAGACCTCATCCCTAGGAGGATCCCCCCACCCGACAGGGGTTTGACCTGGGCGGCAGCATCGCCGACCAGGAGGACATTGTCCGCGACGGTCCTCTTGGGCGGCCCGATGGGGATGGCTCCGGACACCAGGGCGGTCCTCCTCGTACCGTCCAACCCGCGTCTCTTGAGCAGGGCGGAGAGATATCCGCTGGGAGCGCCATGACCGTTCGATACGCCAAGGCCAATGCGGGCGGTATCGCCGCAGGGCAGCACCCAGGCGAAGAACCCTGGGGCAACTTTGTTGCCAAGGTATACCTCGACCTTCCCCTGGTCCTCAAGCCGAACATCCAGTTCCACCTGTATGCCTCTGACGACCTCCATGCATGGTCCCAGGCCCGCCTCCCTGGCCACGCTCGATCTGCAACCGTCGGCCCCGACCAGCAGTGGCGTTTCCACGCATGCTAGGCCTTCCGGCCCTTCAAGCGTGACCTTGAGGCCGCCGGGGATGCGCTCGAAACCCTTGAACCGATGTCCGGTCATGAGTCTAGCCCCTCGGTCGACGGCCCTGGAGGATAGCAACTCGTCGAACCGACGGCGATCGATCACCATGGCCTTGGGCTCATCCGTCGGGATCTCCAGCATCCTTCCTCCCGGAAAGAACAGTTTGAGCCCGGTGATCGTATTTATGACAGTTTCAGACGCTGAGGCCATGTCCACTACGCGGGGATGAACGAGACCAGTGCACTGGACGGGCGACCCGACCTCGGGATGCTCCTCCACGATGACGGTATCCAATCCAGAGGCGTTCGCCGCCACGGTGGAGCCGGCAGGGCCAGCCCCCACGACCACCAGCTGCGGTTCCATGCTCGGGAACAAGCCAGCAGCGATATTTAACCCTTCCAGGGTCGCTAGCGGTCCCCAAGCTCATCGTTCCAATCGCTCCCTTACCGATGGGAATTGATCCAGGTCGGTGTGGGGCAGGAACAGCGCGGACGAATACTGGTCGAAGAACTTCGACGAGGACGATAGGTCAACATAGGTCAATGACTCGAAGATCGAATGCGCGCTCTCCCGCGCTTTCGATGATAGGAGGCACATCCTTGCCCCGCCCAGGGAGCCGTTTCCGATGAACTCGAACCTCTCCCTTGGAAGGTCGGGCAGAAGGCCTATGGTCTGCGCGTTCTCCACATCGATATGGCTTCCGAACCCTCCCGCGATGTAGACCCTCTCCACGTCGCCGAAGTCTAGGGCTACGCTGTCCAACAGGACCGAGCAGCCAGCATATATCGCCGCCTTGGTGCGGAGGATGTTGGCGATGTCATCCTCGTTGATCGATATCTCCTCCTCCCCGGAATGGAGAACGATCGACGGAACGCCGTCCACATCGCGGCGCCTCCCCGAGGCGTCGGCCACGATGCGGCCCTTGCGGTCTATCCAGCCTCCCAGAAGCATCTGGGCCACAAGGTCGATGAGGCCAGAGCCGCAGATGCCGACCGGTTCGCCCGAGTCGATCGTGCTGAATTCCAGGTCGCCGCCGGTCATCCTCACGGCATCTATCGCCCCGCTCATGGCCCGCATGCCACAGGACACCTCTCCCCCTTCAAAGGCGGGGCCGGCGGAGGTCGAACACGTGAGCATCCATTCGCGGTTGCCGAGCACCACCTCGCCGTTCGTCCCGACATCGATCAACAGGGCCAGCTCATCCTTGAGATGCATGCCGGACAGTAGGACGTCGGCCGTCACGTCCCCGCCTACATAGGCGGCACGGCCAGGAATGCAGTATACCGGGGCATGAGGATGGGCGCGCAACCCTATGTCCATCGCCCTGGAGATCGGAGGAACGTGCACAACCGGGATGTATGGCTCATATCTGATGCTCCTTGGCTCAAGACCGAGAAGCAGATGCACCATCGCGGGATTGGCTCCGATCGATAGTGCGATGATGTCCTCGGCTCGATGCCCATGGCCGTCCGAGGCGCCACAATCCGTCGGGGAGCACAGCCTCTCGATCAGGCCATTGAGCGTTCCGACGATGAGGTCCTGCAGCCGCTCCTGCCCCTTCTCCTCGGCATACGCTATGCGGGCCAGGACGTCTTCCCCAGCCACCATCTGGCGATTGTAATCCGATGCCTGGGCGAGCACCTTGCCGGAGCGCAGGTCCACGAGCTCTATGGCCACCGTCGTGGTCCCTATGTCGACGGCCAGGCCGAGGTCCTTGACATCCCCGGATGGCCTGACCTCTATGATCTCCTCCGCGCTCCCGTCGCGGGCCAAAGTGGCAACGGCGCGCCAATCGGACCCTCTCAATGTCTGGGGCAATCTCCGCAGCGCCGTCAGTGCGATCCGGGCATCTGGGCGCCCCAGGGCGCACTTCAGCCTCTCCAGGTCTGCAAGGTTGTCGTCCAGTGACGGCCTCTCCATCTCGACCAGGATGCTCTCCGCCAGGGGCTCCCGCACCTCGAACGCGGCATTGGAGTATATGGCATGGATCTTCCCCTTGCGCACTTCTCTACCGGCAGGAACGAAGACGTACAACTCTCCCTCAGGGATGACCTGACATGCAAGGACGTGGCCGTCCGCCCCCGTCTCGACCGGGCGATGGGGGCCCTCCACCAGGACGCGGCATTTGCCGCAGGTGCCTGCTCCTCCGCACGATGCGTCGATGTGAACTCCCGCGGCCACGGCAGCGTCGAGGACGGTCTCACCTTCCTCCACCTCTGTTGTAACATTGCCTGGAAAGAAGGTCACCCTATGAGCCATGCACCGAACAATGACATGAGCGTTATATAACGCTCATGTACCTGGGCGTGATGCTTAGCTCCAATCGTCGTCTTCTTCCATGGACTCGTAATCTTCAACGAGGTACTCCCAGTCGGCACGACGCCGCAAGTAGATCATGTGCCTTGGACCGTATCCCCCGATTTCGGCTCTCCCATCCATACGATCGTCGGCTAATCGTCTGACAGATAGATAAAGCCTGGGCGATAAACATTAATATCGGAATAAATGGCGCCTCGATGGAATCATCTCAACCTAGGAAGCCTCTCAGGTTCGCCGCCCTGAGGACGGCCTCCTCGATCCCCTTGCCTCCATCGGAGCGCAGGGCCTTCATGATATGGGTGGTGAGGGCATGGTGCTCCTCATCGATCTGATAGTCCAGGTCCAGCGCCTCCACTGCCCGGGTCACCTTCTCCGGAAGGAGCCTCATGGACTCTGGGTTCATGAATCGCAGGGCGTCGCGCATATTTCCGTCGAAGTGAGGAGACACCTCCCTGATGAAATCGATATCCCTTTCCGATAATCCGTCAAGTCCTAGGACCTCGGGAGGAATACCCAGGGAGTAGAAGGAACAGCAGAATCCGATGGCCCGGGGCAGCTTCACACCCTCCAAGCTTCGGGAGTATCCGAACAGGCCTATGTGCAGCTTCCTCTTCCGTCTGCGGGGGACGAACGCCGAGACCTCGTTTATGAGGGGGGCGACCTTGATGAGAGACTCCCTATAGGCTTCGGTGCAGCGCTCGATGACCTGCTGACACCTCTCCTCATCGACCTCTTTGGCCTTGCTCCGGGAACCCTCGTTTAGGGCATGTATGCCCTCCATTACCTGCTCATGGGGGTAATCGAACTTGAACGCAGACTGCACGGTGAAGGTCTGAACCGATGGATATTCGCTCATGATATGGTCGACATTGTCTGGCCTCAAGTTGCCCCGGAACGGTGCTGAGCCGACCCCGATAATCGGGCATATCGGAATGGACAGCTCCTCCTCCAGCAGCTGAAGGCGGTGCAGCGCCATCTTGTTCATGAGTATCGCGGACACCTGACCATAGTTCATCGCCGGGTCCGATCTTGCCAGGAACACCCGCTGGTATTCCACATCCTTGTCCTTCAGGTACTCACGGGTTATGGCGTCGGACCGTTGCATGTTCTTGAGGTCCTCGAAAAGCGGGATCACGTTGATGCTGGCCGGCTCGAACGTGCCGATCCACTCGGCGATGGTGATGTCACCTTCGCGGAATGATAGGTTCTGCTTGCCGACCACGAAGTCGTGATAGTAGCGGTAGATGCGGTCCAAGGAGGCCGCGGAGGACGTCATCGGCAGGATGACCTCGAAGATGGGCGGCACATCGTCCTGATAGAACAGCCTAGCGGTGTCGAAGGACCTTGGTATCGATTCCAGCGTCTCCAGCAGGATCTTGGCTTCGTCCTTTTCAATCGAGGGATTCGGCACCCTGAGCGTGAGGAACACGTCCTTGCCAAGCTGGTTCTGGCGGAAGTACCACTCGTACTTGGAGAGGAGCTTCTTCACAACGAAGTTGTCCACCTCCTTGCCCTCGCAATCCCACATCTGTTCATCGCATCCCAGGTGAGAGAACGCATAGTACGCCTCCTGTATCTCATCCTCCCCGCCCAGTTCGGCGGATTCTGCAAAGAATGGGAGGTGCACGTTGTCAGGATGCTGTGTGCTCATGCATCTCGGTATCTTCCGTTCCATATCTTGGCCGCCTTTTCTTCGTACGAACACGCCAGCATCGATCCGGCTGCAGATAAGTTCATCGGGACCAGGCTGCGCGCATGACCTTCCATACCCGTTCTTGGATGTAGATATAATTTATGACCGTGCGTGAATTCTGATAGCCTTTCTCATATCAGAAATAGGGAAATGGGAAATCGTTTGGAAGGGGTTGTTCAGTGCCGGAAGACCCTTGATCCGGTGAACACCATGGCCATCCCGTGCTCGTTCGCCGCCTGGATGACCTCTGCGTCGCGGATGGACCCGCCTGGCTGGATGATCGCGGTGGCGCCTGCCTTTGCGGCCTCGTCAACTCCGTCCCGGAACGGGAAGAAGGCGTCCGATGCGATCACGGAACCCTTGGCCTTGTCGCCGGCCTTGTGGGCCGCGATGAACGAGGAATCCACACGGGACATCTGCCCAGCACCGATGCCCACGACCTGTTCCCCCTTGGCCAGGATCACGCTGTTGGACCAGACGTGCTTGACCACCTTCCACGCGAACATCATGGTGCGTATCTCTTCATCGGTCGGTGAACGCTCCGTCGCGACCTTGAGGGTCGCAGGGTCGAGCACCGTGTTGTCCACGGTCTGTACCAGCAGTCCGCCCTTCACGAACTTGTACTTGAACCTGGGAACATCATCGTGGACTATGGGGCCCCCGGTCAGCATGAGACGTATGTTCTTCTTCCTCTTGAGGATCTCCAGCGCTTCCGGCTCGAACTCTGGGGCGAAGACGATCTCCACGAAGTGCTTGCCGATCTCCTCCGCGGTGCGCACGTCGCACTTACGGTTCAGGCCGATGACGCATCCGAAGGCTGCCAGCGGATCGACGTTATATGCCACCATGAACGCGTCGTAGATATCATCGGCCGAGGCGATCCCGCAGGGATTGGTGTGCTTGATGACCACTGCGGTAGGGCGGTCCTCGAACTCCCTCAACAGGTTCAGGGCAGACTCCATGTCCAGAATGTTGTTGAACGACAGCTCCTTGCCGTGAAGCTGTGTCATGCGGCTGGCGTCCACCCCGGCAGCGAACGGGTTCGCGTAGAACGCCGCAGCCTGGGACGGGTTTTCGCCATAGCGTAGGTCCTGCACCTTCTCGAACCCCAGGGTGAGGCGGTCCGGGAACTGTGGGCCGTCGAACGCTCCCCCGAGATGCTGCGCGATAAGGGCATCATACTGGGCGGTGCATTGGAAGGCCTCCAGCATCAGGGATCGCAGCGTCGCTTCGCTCACCTCCCCGGTGCTCCTCATCTCTTCCACGATGCTGCCATACCTTCCAGGGTTGGTTACGACAGCGACGGAGCGGTAGTTCTTTGCCGCCGCCCTTATCATGGACGGCCCCCCTATGTCGATGTTCTCGATGATCTCCTCAAGGGAAACGCCGGGTTTGAGGACGGTGTCCCTGAACGGGTAAAGGTTCACCACGACCATGTCGATGGGGCGGATCCCCATCTCTGCAAGCTTGGACATGTGCTCCGGGACGTCTCGTCGGGCCAGAAGGCCAGCATGGATGTTGGGGTGTAGGGTCTTTACCCTTCCATCCAACATCTCGGGGAACCCGGTCACGTCGGAGATGCCGATGGTCTTCAGTCCGTTGTTCTCCAAGAGGGTGGCGGTGCCGCCGGTGGATACGATTTCAACTCCCATGTCGCTGAGATCGCGAGCGAATTCCACGACCCCGCTCTTGTCCGAGACGCTGATGAGCGCGCGTTCGATCTTGACCAATTGGATGCCTCCAAGGTGAATGGGGCCAATCTCATAAGGATTGCCATCGCTATAATGCCGGCCTGAATAAAAACATTCTTGAGCTGGGCGAGGGCTCCACCGTCTGGTGCCCTTTCCCCACCAAGGCTCGCCTCCACGCTCCACTGGCCGTGGACCCTTTCGCCATGTGCGATACCGGACCTGCGAACCGATGGCTTTCCCGCCCAGGAGCGAACCGTTGGAGCCCTTGACCGGATCCAGAAGATGCGTGGTGCCTTGTCGAGGACGCTCGACGCTCGTCTCTCCCCACCAACAGGTCGCCACTCATCAATCGTGAAAAAAATCTTTTAACCATGGCCCCGCTCTGGTCGTGAGACCATGCTCATCATCAGCGAGAGGATCAACGGCCTCTTCACCTCGGTTGGGAAGGCCATCGATAAGCGAGATGCGAAGTTCATACAGGACCTGGCCGTGCGGCAAGTGGAGCATGGAGCTCAGGCCCTTGACGTCAACGTCGGCCCGGGGAGGGATGACGCCCCTGCTGCGATGGAGTGGCTCGTGCGCACGGTCCAGGACGCGGTGTCAGTGCCCCTGTGCATCGACACCTCCGGGATAAAGACGATGGAGGCCGGGTTGAAGGCCGCCCGCGACAAGGTGATCATGAACTCCACCACTGCAGAGGAGAAGAAGATGGATGGGTTCTTCCCCCTGTGCCGGGAATATGATGCGGAGATAATCTGCCTCTGCATGGATGAGAAAGGTGTCCCGAACTCCGCGGATGCCAGGGCGGAGATGGCCATGTTGATGATGACCAAGGCCATGGAGATGGACATCATGCCGGAGCGTCTGCTTCTCGACCCATTGGTCCTGCCGGTCGGCGCTGCCCAGGACCAGGGCCGCAAGGTCATACAGGCGTTGCAGATGTTCCAGTCGCTGAACGAGCCGGCACCTCGAACCGTGGTCGGTCTGAGCAACATATCGAACGGCACCAAGCAGCGCAGCCTCCTGAACAGGACGTTCCTCGCCATGCTCATGGGCGCTGGACTCTCCGCCGCCATCCTAGACCCTGAGGATGAGGAACTAATGAAGGTGTTGAAGACAGGGCAGATCCTGCTTAACGAGCAGCTGTACTGCGACGACTTCCTGCGGGCGTGAGGCTCCGAAGGAACGGGGTGTCGGCCAGCGGCGGTTCTGCCGGAACCGCCCCCCACGCATGCCCATCAGCATATCCGCTCGCCTCCCTCCATCGCAGATGATGAGCTCCCACAGTCTCTTCCAAAGCGTTTCACACTGATGTTCACTTATAGCAAAAGGGACGTCAGCCCATCGCGTCACATGGAACCTTATTCCCATTCTCGACTGAGCATCTACGAGCAATGCCCTCATCGTTACAGGTTGCGCTATATCGACGGGATCGAGATGGATGCGATGAGCATAGAGGCTTTCACCGGTTCAGTGGTTCACGGGGCCCTCGAGCACCTGTACTCCAGGACGGGCGGGGGGCGATCGATGGAGCCGGAGGAGCTGGTGGCGTACATGAGAGGCCTATGGGACGAGCTCTTCAGAGATTCCATCTTCATTGCCAGGAGGAACGCTTCGGCGGCCGAATATGAGCTCAAGGCGGAGGCGATGCTTCTGGCGTATTATCGCAGGCACCACCCCTTCAGGGAAGGGACGACGGTTGGTCTGGAGCATGAGCTCAGGTTTTCCATATTTGGCACCAGGGAGCATGACATGATCGGATATGTCGACCGGATCACCTGTCTCGGGGACGGCGTATATGAGATCCATGACTACAAGACTGGACAGAGGCTACCCTCGCCAGCCGATCTTCGAAGGGACCGGCAGCTGGCACTGTACGAGATAGGCCTGCGACGCTCCCTCCCTGATGTGAAGGAGGTTCAACTGGTATGGCACCATCTAGCGCACGACCGGGAACTCCGCAGCGAACGTACCAAGGGAGAGCTGGAGATTCTCGAATCGGAAACCTCGGCCCTCATCGAGAGCATCGAAGGATGCAACCGCTTTCCCCGGCGGAAGGGGCCCCTTTGCCGTTGGTGCGAGTACTCGGGCATGTGCTAGATATCACCATCCCACTGTTTTTTCTTGCCCACAAGGGTTCGTAGAACGATCTGGCTCTGGATATGGACCTGGGCGGAACTGTTATCTTAATTGATATTATTATCTCTTTTTCATAGAAACCTTTTTTAGATAATTGCTCCCAACAAACATCGCAAACACTTTCAAGGGGGGTTTGAATGAAGAAAGCAAGCAAGATAGCTGCCCTAGCGGTAGCTCTAGCGATCGTAATGACCGCCTTCGTGGTGGCATTGGATCAGGGCCCGCTCTCCACAGGGAGTGCGGATGAGGGGGATAAGAACAATCTTCCAGGGGTGAACGACCCCCAGACAGGGGGGGAGGACCCTATAGATGAAACACCCAACAACCCTGTACCATCAGCAACCACGATAACGGCCACCAAGACCGCTACTGGATTCTGGGAGAAGAGAACTGTATACAGCTGGGAGATCGAGAAGTGCCTTGAAGAGGACGTCTGTGAGATGCAGATCGAGCCCGGTGAATGTGTCGAACTGTCCTACAACATACATGTCGACAGGTATGTCTGTGTTGATGAGGTGTTCGGCGTCCGTGGTTACATCACCGTCACCAACACTGGGTCCAGCCCCACTGAGGGCCTTGCCATCACCGACACCGTCCAGGCATGGAACGGCTGCTGCTTCGTTGACATCGCTACCGTCTGCGTGGACGTCAGCGCGAAGCCTGTCCTGCAGGCCGGCGAGTGCTACACCTACTGCTACGAGGTCCTGTTCGGCAGCGAGTGGATCGAGTGCGAGCTTCGCAACGTCGCTGACGTGACCATCACCAACCTCGAGGGGAACGTCGGATCCGCTTGCGGAGTCCAGGCGTGCGCCGAGTTTGACCTGCCGTGCAAGATGGACTGCATATTCGTCGACGAGTGCGCTGAGATCGAAGACTACTTCAGCATTCCAGCTGGGTTCGCCGCCACACCGCTGACCGATGTCGGCCCATGGGTGCTCGGTGGAAACGAGTGCAATGAGTGGGACATCTGCGTCAAGTTCCTCCTGGAGAACCGCGAGGCACCAAGGCTCTGCACCTTCTGCATCGCCAACCAGGTCACTCTGATGCCGCTCGACACCATGCAGTGCCTGTTCGCTGAGGCCCCATTGATCGTCTACACTGGCGATGATGAGACCACCCTCTGCGTCGACAAGACCGCTGCTGTGACCTACTGGACCGAGTACATCAGATACGAGGCAGACCCTGAGGAGCTTGTATACATCGGCGAGGGACCCATCGATGAGAACAGCATCGAGCCCAGGATCATAGAGGTCGAGTGCACCGACGACGTGCACACCCTGACCGTGGCTGGGGCCATCAAGGTCACCAACACCGGTTGCTACCCCACTGACGGGCTGAGGATCATCGACACCATACAGATGCTCTGCATCGAACCCGATGTGTCCATGGCTGCCTTCGATGGTGACAACTGGGTGGACATCGCCTGCGTCGAGGTCGACACCTCCTGCAAGCCCATGCTCTTCCCTGGAGAGTGCTTCTACTACCCGTATGAGGTGACCTTCACCATCGACGACCTAGAGCTCGCTGGCCTTGCCAACTTCATGTTCCGCAACCAGGCCTACGTCGAGATCTGCAACTATGACGACGATGCGGGAGTCGACGGCGTCTATGCATACGCCCCCCTCTTCCTGCCTCTCTATCCCGACGTGATCACGATCGAGACCGTCGCTGAGATGGAGAGCTGCGATGAGCTCCCGTTCGGTGAGTGCTCCACCCTCTACGTCGAGACCGCGTTCTCCTACTGCCAGACGGTCGTTGTGACCAACACGGCTGAGAGGAGCACCATTGATGTGTACACCGACCTGCACTTCAGCGGAATGGTCTGGTCCAACGACTGCTTCTGCGACGCCGAGTACTTCGATCTGGCCATCCATGTCGACACCTCCAAGTGCGCACAGGGAGAGGTCAGGGAGATGACCCTCGAGTCTGCTGACAGCGCCTTCGACCATGACGACCTGTACTTCTGCTTCGGCTGCGAGGAGGTCGTGGTACACATCGACGCATTCCTCATCTACCTCGAGGGACAGGAACTGTACCTTGACGACAGCTCCTTCGTCTTCGGTGAGGGGAAGCTGGCCATCGGAGGGGTGCTGCTAGAGTTCGAGACGTGCTAACCGGACACGGCCACCAAGGCTCGGAAACGTCACTAAACCCTTTCCCCTTCTTTTTCAACCAACACCGCCTCGCCTGAGATGATAACGGCCATGCATAGTCCGCCGATCATGTGGGAAAGCGCGATAATCGGCGTTTGATTAAATATAGTTATCATTAGAGATAGGGATAAATAGCAGACGTTCCAAGGAATCATCACTCCCGGTAGGAAAAAATCGTGGGAAAAACGAAAAGGAGGTGAAAAGGAATGTTCAGCTTTACCTATCTGAAGGTATTTGCAGTGATCGCGATCACATACATCGCGATCAACTGGGGATTCCCGAACTTTGTGACCTGAGCCGCCAAAGGGATCGAAATCCTTTTTTGATTTTTTCTATACATTTTCTCTTCGTAGTTCCTCTCCCCTGACGGCGTCCTTGGTATTTTTATCGTCAAGGCATCAATCAGGAGAGGTATATCCTAAGTATCTAATTAGATAACCATAAATACTATTATCTCCCAAGATAGGAGCAACCCCGGTGGGGAAAGTGAAAAAGGAGGTGAAAAGGAATGTTCAGCTTTACCTATCTGAAGGCGTTCGCGGTGATAGCGTTCACCTACATCGCGATCAACTGGGGCTTCCCGATCAACGGTTGAAGACGGTTCTACTGGATGTAGGGCCGCTCTCCAGGGGGAGCACAATCCATAGCTGGCCTCATGGCCAACTTTTTATTCTGATGTTCGGGACATCCCTTCAGGGGCGTTGCGACAGGCCGGATCTATCCACTATCTCTGGCACGATATCTTCCCATCCTATTGCCATGATATGTATGCCATGCACTCCCTCGATCGACCGCAGACGTTCTATGGTCTCCAGGCATATTTCGATGCCCTCATCCCTTTGATCCGCAGCCTTGCTCATACGATCGACGACCTCATCGGGTACGGACATGCCCGGAACCCGGTCCCTCATGTAACGCGCAGCTCCGGCGGAGCGCAATGGTATGACTCCTGCCAGGATGTGCGCCCTTTCATCCAGATGCCTTTCCCTGACCTGCTTCATGAACCTCTCGAACCGGTCAAGGTCGAACACCGCCTGGGTCTGCACGAACTCAGCGCCAGCATCGACCTTCTTCGCCAGACGCACGGCGCGAAGATCGAGAGGGTCGGCGAAAGGATTGGCGACCGCCCCCAGGAACACCTGTGGCGCTTGCTCGAGGGTGTCCCCTCCCCATACCTTGCCCTCGTCCCTCATCATGCGGAACACCATAAGTTCCTGCACCGGGTCCAGATCGTAAACGCCCTTCGCTCCTTTCTGGTTGCCGAACCTCGGATGGTCTCCGGACAGGCATAGTATATTGCGTATGCCCAGCGACGCGGCGCCGAGCAGATCGGATTGCAGGGCGATGCGGTTTCGGTCCCGGCAGGTCATCTGCAAGACCGGTTCTACGCCCTCTTGCATGCACAGAACGGCCGATGCCATGCTGCTGAGGCGGACCGTCGCGGTCTGGTTGTCTGTCAGGTTGAACGCATCGGCATGACCTTTCAGCAACCGGGCGCGACGCTGGACGGCTTCGCCGCTGGCCGATTTCGGGGGCCCTATCTCGGCAGTCACGGCGAAATTACCAGAATCCAGAACTCGCTGCAGATTGCTGCGGCAATCCGTCATGCGACTTCCTCCTCGCTCAGCACGGCCCTCTTCCTGACCACGCGGCGTGGCCCCCCATGATGCGAATGCGACCAGTCCTTGGGCGGTATGTTGATCTCCAGCAGGTCTGGCCGTCCGAGGCGGACAAGCGATCGATATATCATGTCCCATGCGCAGGGCTTCTCCGGATCGATCTCGCATCTTCCATCCTGGGAGCCTCCGCAGGGTCCGTTGAGGAGGGATTTCGAGCAACGGGCGACAGGGCATATGCCGCCCGTCAGGTGGAGCACGCAATCGCCACAGCCGCCGCATCTCTCCTCGTAGACTCCCTGCACCTCGGGGGCCCCCATGCCTTCCGTGTTCAATCCAGGGAACACCTGGACATCGGTAAAGGCCTGCTGCATGATCTGGGCTCCGACGCCGCACGCCATCGACAGTATCGCGTCCTTCCCCTCGATGAGCGGCGCGATCTCCATGACCCATTCCTTCTCGCATTGCCTCTCTATCGTGACTGTATCGATGCTCCGGTCCATCCCCTTAGAGGCGGCATGCAATCGCAGCGCCTCGGCCAGCGCGACGACCTCTCTCTCCCCTCCCGCTTGGCACACGGAAACGCATGAGCGGCATCCTGCCACCAGTATGGAACGGCGACCATCAAGCATCTCGATGATCCGATCGAGCCCCTTCCTCTCGGCGATTATCATGGGTCTCCTTCCAGCAGTCTTATCGGCCCCAGCTCTCCGGCCCTGTCCGCCATCATCTCCATCGCTTCGACCAGCTTCATGTACTGGGCCGAGGACACTTCGACCATCTCTACCCTGGAAGGCGACAGGCCTATCTCCTCCAGGATCCGCTTTGCCTCGTCGACGTTTCGGTGGGCCTCGAAGTTCCCGGTGCTGAAGCGGCAATTGCTTGCGAGGCACCCGACCACCAGGACCGCCTGCGCGCCCTGCCTCAACGTTCTCAATATGGTCGCCTCGTCCACTCGGCCAGAGCAGGGGACCTCCACCACTGCCGTGTCTGTGATGACGATATCGTTCTCCTTGGCAAGCTCCAGAGCACCCAGTGCAGCGGAGCATATCAGTGTCACTACCTTGTTCATTCTCCCTCCATGGCAGCCACGATGCGGGCGTCAAGATCCGTATCGGTGCTACCGGGCAATGCGATGGCCTTGCCGGCGCAGGCCGCTGCGCACTTGCCGCAGGCCATGCACCTGTCGCCGTCTATGCGGGCCTTCCCATCGGCGTTCATGTAGGCCGCGCGGAACGGGCAGATACGCACGCAGGTCAGGCAAGCTGAACATTTCCCCTCATCCACCATTGCCGGACGAGGCATCTCCGCAGGAGGACGAAGGGCGATCGCAGCGGCGGCCCGGGCCTCCGTCCTTAGCTCGTCCTCGAGCAGGTTCGCACGCAGCCTCAGGACGCCCCGGCGATAGGTGGACAGCGGCCCCATGCTGACCGATCCCCGGTCTGTGCAGGGTTGGTTCACAGCGGTCTCGGACACGACCATGTCGGGGAAGATGGAGATGATGGCGCCGCTGATGCTGTCCATGACATCCATGCGCTGCCCCTCCCGCTCGACCGCTAGGGGGCGTATGAACAGCGCTCCGGCCTGCTGGGCCTGGCGATACAGCAGCTCGTCGTGCCCATACGCCAATACTTCATCGACCAGGACGACGACCTTCGTTCCATCGGCCAGCATTTCGATCGCTGCCTCCAGCGCATGGGCCCTCCCCCGGCGGTCGGGCCCTCCGCGAAGGTCCAAGACGACAGTTCCTCTCGGCCCCCTGCCTTCTGGCAGGCTTCGAAGGGGCGTCGTCCACGGCATGAGGGCCACTGACGCCGGTTCGTCCGCGACGATCACAGAGGAACACTCCACATCTCCATCCTCAGTCACGGCGGTCATCCTTCCTGGCGCTCCTCGGACCGCGATCAGGCTCGACGCCTTCACCTCCATGCGGCCGTTCGGCCGGTCGGCGATGCCGGATGGCTCCTTGCACAGCAGGACTGCCCTCCCTCCCTGCCGGACCACCTCGTCTGCCACGGTCCGCGCCTCGGTTCCGCACCCCGCGATCACCACGGTCCTCATGGCCCCTCCATGATCGCCATCGCCCTGCCGGCGGCGGCGATGCCTTCCTTGACGCTCTCATCGATGTCCTTGGGTCCGGTGCAGCACCCCGCCGCCAGCACCCTGCCGTTGTCAGGAAGGAAGAAGCCAAGGTCGTCCAGGGGGACCCCCAGGATCGCGGCCAGCTCCTCGTTGTCCCGTGGCGGCAGCATGCCTACCGCGAGCATCACCATATCGAACGCATCCTCTCGCAGGCATTCCATCGGGTCGGCATAGCGCACGACAGGACGGCCATCCCTCTCCACGATCTCGGCGGGCCGGGAGCGGACGGTCCTCGTTCCGGCCATGCCCCATCGGCAGAGCGCGGACAGGTCCCCGTCCAGAGGCCGCCAGTCCATGTAGAAGAACGTGACGGCCAGACCGTCGTTCGCGGACTGCAGGTGTCTGGTCAGGTGGTACGCATACTTGCAGCAGGCCTTGGAGCAGTATGGCGCACCGCGAACGACGTCCCGAGACCCGACGCACAATACCACCGCAAGGCTGGACCCGTCTGGGATATGGAACGAGCCCTCGCGAACCGCTCGATCCACCTCCAGGGAGGATAGCACTCCGGGCACCGAACCATGTCCTAGTCGGGAATCGAGGGCGGGGTCGAAGGGAGTGGCGCCGATCGCCACGATGACGGAATCGAATCGCATCTCGGCCACGCCCTCCGGCCTCGAGATTCGAACGAGCAGCCCCGCTCCATCCTCCTCAGCGGCGAAGACCCTGGACGACGTCAGCACGGTCACGTTCGCAGAGTTCAGGACCTCCCTTCGGACATCTATGGGAGCGCAGGCGTCGCAGCGCTCGCAGCGATCGGTGCTCTTGCAGCAATGGGACCCTGCCAGACCTCCCAGCCTCTCCGATGCCTCCACGATCGTGGATGGAATCCCGTGGCGGGACAGCTCCGCGGCGGCTGCACAGCCTGCCGCCCCTCCACCAATTATCAGAACTCCATCGCCGCTGCTCTTCACCGACCGGCCTCCCGGCTTCCAAAAATATTGCAATATTTAACGCTTCTCGCGCCGCGTCGGGACGATGCGAAGGGAACATAATGATATACACTATTGCCCGGTACACGGGTCATGCGCAGGGCGGCCTTCACAGTGGATGTGGACCGGGACGTGAACGTCCCAATGCCGGGGAGGACGGCCGCCGGGTCGTCGCCCCGGGACGGCGACGCCTCTCCGCGCTTCTCATCATCCGCTCGGGGACTGGCCCTTCTGGTGGAACTGCTCGACAATCTGGACATCAAGGGCACTTTCTTCTTGGAGGCCGAGACCGCTCAACACATCGCCATGGACCTCGACCTGCGGGACCTGCTCCGAGGTCATGAGGTGGCATCGCACGGCCTCTCCCATGAGGACCTTACCTGGGAGGGGTATGCCTATGAGGGGAAGGGAGACATCCTCGACAGGGCGGCAGAGGGGATACTGGCCCTCACGGGACGCATCCCCAGAGGGTTCCGCGCCCCATATCAGCACGCCGACGGGTCCCTCCATAAGCTTTTGGCCGAGCGCGGGTATCTATACGATTCAAGCGCCACCGATGATATCGAGGGGGGAAAGATCGGGCTCCGCGCCCTCCCCTGCGGACTGACCGAGGCGCCCTTGGCCAGGGGGGTCGACGCCCGGGGAAAGCCGATCCACTCCTACCTATGGCCCATGCACGAGGGCAAGCGGCGGCCTGAGGACTACCTCCACCTTCTCGACCAGTATGATGACGGCCTGATGGTCATCGCAACTCATAGCTGGCATGTGGTGGAGACCTTCGCCAGGCGGCTGGGCGAGCGAGAGGTGAGGGCGAACCTGGACGATGTAAGGGCGGTTCTGGAAGGTGCTCTTGACTTGGGGATCGAGTTCGCCACGCTGGAAGAACATGTCGAGGCCGGCAAGCATCAAGGCCGACCGGAGCGATCGAGATGAAGGGGGACGGCTATCGATATGCCCTTGAACTTGCCTGGAAAGGGTTGACGTGCAGAGGCCTTGAGGAGGCCGCGAGGAACGCTCCCGCCCACCTTGACGACGGCCGCCTGACGTTATCGTTCCTAGGTCGCGAAGCGGTCGTCGACGCCCGGTCCCGAACGGTCTCGGTCGGCGGAAAGGGCGCCGCGACCATGGAAACCATGCTGGTGCTGCACTATCTTGCCGGCGTCGGTGCGGCAGTCCCGTCGAGCGAATGGACCTCCTTCCTCCAGTTGCCCGGTGGCCACGCATATTACGGCGCGTTCAAGCGACGCATCATCGATGAGGTCGCATCTCTCTTCCAGCATCGGCCTGGATCGCTGTTGGCGGCCGCCATGCGCCTCGGCGGGAAGAGACTGTCCATGGGGGATACTTCGGTCAGGCTCGATGTGTTTCCCAAGGTGCCGGTAGCAGTGGTGGTATGGGCGGGCGACGATGAGATGGATGGATCGGCCAACGTATTGTTCGATAGAAGCGCGCCTCTTCATTTACCGGTGGAGGATCTAGCCGAGATCGGAACTCTAGTCCTGGACATGCTGTCCCGCGCCGTCGAAGCCCTGTCTAACTAAGCCCGATGATGCGCCCCTCGTCAGTATAGTCTATGTGCTCCGCGGCCGGTCGACTAGGCAGGCCGGGGATGAGCATCATGCTTCCGCACAATGGGACTATGAAGCGAGCACCCGCTGACAGCAAAACCTCCCTCACGGTCAGGACCCATCCTCGGGGAGCGCCTTTGAGGCGCGGGTCGTCGGAGAGGGACATTTGGGTCTTGGCCATGCATATCGGCAGATGCTCTCCTCCCGCCAGCTCTATGGCCCTGATGTCCCTTGCCGCGGTTCCGATGTACCGGACATCATCGGCTCCATAGATCTCGGTGGCGATCTTCTTGATCTTGTCCCGGATGGGCATCTCCACATCGTAGAGGAACCGGAAGTCGCTACTCTGCGTTCTCAGCACCTCCATGACGGTCTCGGCCAGCTTCCTGCCCCCTTCTCCGCCTTCGGTGAACACATTGGACAGCGCGCAGGGGACTCCGAGGCTGGCGCAGTGAGCCTGGACAAGATCGATCTCTTCCTGCGCGTCGGAAGGGAATTGATTTATCGCCACGACCGCAGGCACCCCGTATCGGCGGATGTTGTCGATATGTTTATCCAGGTTGGCAAACCCCTTCTCAAGGGCATCCAGGTTGGGCTCGTCACACTCCAGGACATCCTCCAGGCAGGCGCCGCCATGCATCTTCAGCGCCCTTATGGACGCCACGATGACCGCGCAGTCCGGCCTGAAGCCCCCCTGGCGGCAGACGATGTCGAAGAACTTCTCCGCTCCCAGATCGGTGGCGAAGCCGCCCTCGGTCACAACGACGTCGGCAAGCTTGAGCGCATATTTTGTGGCTAGCAGGGAATTGTTGCCATGGGCCACGTTTGCGAACGGAAAGCCGTGGACGAACACCGGCTGCCCCTCCAGGGTCTGCACGAGGTTGGGGTTTATGGCATCCTTCAGGAGGAGCACCATGGCTCCGACGCATTTCAACTGACGGGCCCTGACGGGCTCCCCGTCCATGTTGTACGCGACCACCATATCCTCCAGACGGGCCCGGAGGTCAGCGACGGAGGTCGCCAGGGCGAGAACGGCACTGATCTCCGATGCGGCCGTGATGATGAAGCCGCTCTCATGAGGCACCCCGCCCTGAGCGCGGCCGCCCAACCCCACCACGATGTTTCTCAGCTCCCTGCAGTTTGTGTCGATGGCCTTTTTCCACACAACTCTCGTCACATCTATGTTCAGCTCGTTTCCCTTGGTGATGTGGTTCTCCACCATGGCCGACAGCAGATTGTGCGCGGCCGACACGGCGTGAATGTCTCCGGTGAAATGGAGGTTGATGTCCCACATGGGATACACCTGGGACATGCCCCCTCCGGTGGCACCGCCCTTTATACCGAACACGGGCCCCATGGACGGCTCCCTCAACGCTCCCATGACTTTCACGCCTAGTTTTCCCAAGGCCTGCATCAGTCCGATGGAGGTGACGGTCTTGCCCTCTCCTGCCTTGGTGGCGGTTATCGCGGTCACCAGCACAAGCTTTCCGTCCGGCCGGTCGTCGAACCGCCGCAGTACGTCAAGGGGCACCTTTGCCATGTAGCGTCCGTACAGGTGCAGGTCGTCCCTTCCCAGGCCCAACGATGCGGCGATGCTTTCGATGGGCTGTGCGACTATGTCCTGGGAGATGTCTACGTCGGTCTTCATTGGCCTTCCAGGTATCGACGGTTCAATTAAAAAAGGTCATAGGACGAACGGGGGCGGTCGAAGCGGTCGTTCAGAGTGCCGCCGTCAGGTGTCCGCGAACCGCTCATCCATCGACGATGTGTCCTCATGTCCGGTGCGCCTGCCGCTCCTTCAGCGAACAAGGGACCCATGCCTTCATCGAGCTTTGAACGTCGACGGGTCATCCGTTCAGCGGCCAGCCACCTGGGTCAAGGCTGAGCGCAATATTCGCAATATTAATTAGAGAACAAGGTCTAACCGAGAACGGGTCGTTCAATGTCTGCGAAGATAATCAGTGGAGCCGAGATAGCCGAACAGATCAGGCAGGAGCTTAGGAAAGATATAGCCAGCCTCAAGGAGAAGGGAGTCACGCCTGGCCTCGCCGTGGTGCTGGTGGGAGAGGACCCCGCTTCCCAATCGTATGTGCGCATGAAGGGGAAGGCATGCGAAGAGCTTGGACTGTTCTCGCAGACTATAGTGAAACCGGCCGACACCTCGGAGGAGGAACTTCTCGCCCTGATCGATTCACTGAACGCCGATCCACGCATCCATGGCATACTGGTCCAACTGCCTCTGCCGAAGCACATCGATGAGAACAAGGTCATACTCCGGATCGATCCGAACAAGGATGTGGACGGATTCCACCCCATCAACGTCGGCAAGATGCTCATCGGAGAGCCTGGTTTCCTTCCGTGCACCCCTCATGGCATCCAGGAAATGCTGATACGCTCTGGAGTGGACCCCGAGGGAAAGCATGTGGTCGTGGTGGGGCGGAGCAACATCGTCGGAAAGCCAGTTGCCGCGATCCTCGTCCAGAAGAGGAAGGGGGCCAACGCAACGGTCACCATAGCTCATTCCCGCACCCGAGACCTGGCATCCATCACCCGGTCGGCGGACATCCTCGTCGCTGCGATGGGCTCGCCCCAGTTCATCAAGGCGGACATGGTGAGGGAGGGCGCGGTGGTGATCGACGTGGGTTCGAACCGCATCGATGACCCTTCGGCTAAAAGGGGATATCGCTGGGTCGGGGACGTGGACTTTGAAGCGGTAAAGGAGAAGGCATCGGCCATAACCCCGGTCCCAGGGGGCGTGGGTCCGATGACCATCGTCATGCTGATGAAGAACACCGTCCTATCGGCCTCCAGGGCTCTAGAGGCCGATTGAAGGCGGCAACCCGAGACGGACGGAGCGGTTCCACTGCCCGGAGGGGCTGCACATACAATGTCATGGACGATCGGGAGAGGCGTCCGTCTCGTTCATGAACGATCGCCTTGCCGGCAAGGCATACATCGGACGGTCCGATGTCCTACGACCTAGATCGGCCTCGACGGTCGGCGCCTAATGTCAGAAACCCGTTGATGCAGCCGTAACGCGAGGCCCGCCATCTATCCGCTGACGATGAAAACATTTAAGCACACCATCCCATAATCCCTGCCGAATGCTGCGTGAGTGTACCGTCCATGGTTATTTCAGAGGGGATGCCTGCCCGGTGTGTGGCGAGCCAGGCAAGTTCCTCATGAGCGACCAGGAGCTGGAGAGGATAGGCCGTACGATGGCAGGAGCGCTGCGCCACTTCCCCGAAAAGTTCGGATTGCACATGGACGAGCAAGGATTCGTCCCCATGCGTGAGTTCATATATGCCGTAAAGAAGAACAATCCGCGGTATCACTGGCTGAGGCCGCATCACATCATCGCGCTCATCGAGACCGACCCCAAGGGACGGTATCAGAGCAGCACGGACCTGATCAGGGCGACGTATGGCCATACGATCGATCTGGACCTTCGCCTTCCTACCGACAACATACCCGATCGCCTGTATTATCCCACCACCGAGGAGGAGGCGGACATCATATTGGAGACGGGCCTCAAACCCTCCGATCGCAAGATGGTCCATCTTTCCAAGACCTATGCCGACGCATACAACGCGGGACGGGTCAGGACCGATACCCCGGTCATACTGGAAATAGATGCCAAGAGGGCAATGGAAAGCGGTATGGAGATACAGCGGGCCGCTCGGACGGTCTACCTCATCGGCGAGGTCCCTGCACAATTCCTCAGCAAGGCCGAGGAGCATGAGGTCCTCGACGAAGGGCCGGGCGACGAGTGAGGCTATTGCGATAGGCTAAATAGCTCTCCCACTTAGTACGAGCGTGCACGTTCCGATCGACGCAGGACAAGCCGATAGGCCGGCATACCATATGTTGGACTTTTCATGGGAGGACTTCACTCCCCGCCTAGAGGCCTATGATGTCGACATTGGCGAGGTGGTCCTGCTGCCGCTCGATCGATTGAACATGGACGTATCGGAAGACCGCCGATGCATCGGGAGCTTCGATGGCGATTATCGCCCCTGCCCGACCCGGAGGCCAGTCGGCCGTTTCCATCAGTGCCGGGAATGCATGGGGAGCTGGGCCGATGTGCAGAGATGCGTCTTCGAGCCACAGTGCATCGGGGACGGATGTGAGCACAACGATTTCTGCGGGCGGCGCCATGTCGTGTACCTCGCCGCCTTCGGCACGTTGGTCAAGGTCGGAATGACATCGGCCGCCCGACTTCGCCGGCGAGGCATAGAGCAGGGGGCGGACGCCATAGTCCCGGTCCTGATGTGCCGCGATCGCCAGGAGGCCAGGCGCCTCGAGAAGGAGACCTCGGCGCGATTCAGGCTGCCCCAGGAGATCAGGATCTCTAGGATCGCAGCCCAGTGGACCCACCCTCCCTCTCGAGACATCATCGAGAACGCCATAGCCACTCATCTCCGCCGCGTCGCAGCGTGGCGCGAGATCATGGACGAGGATATAATGCATCTCGACGGATATCCGATGAGGTCATACCCGCGGACGCCTCCCGCCCTGGCCCGCACTTCCGGCCATCATGCCGGGGACGTCCTTGGGATAAAGGGCAGATTCATGATCTACCGAAGGCCAGGGAGGGATAGCCGCCTGCTCGATCTAAGCGACCTGCCTTCACGGACCGTTGTCATGAACCATGTCGACGATGCACCTCCAGGGATGGAGCGCGCGGCTAGGCGTTATGAGCAGAGGCAGCTGGACGTTCTCGACGAAAAGGCCGCTACCGCCATCAGGCCAACATAGGCGACCATGCTGGACGGTGCCACGATGGCCAAACTTGAAACCAAAATCATATTTATGGGCACCCTTATTGAAGGCCGCCCAATTTTGGAGTTGACCATATGAGCCAGATACTCAGACCGGACGATATCGCCAAGAAATATGGTAAGATGTTCTGCCGGGGCATCTACACTCTGGTGGATGAGGATAACGGCAAGGCCATGATCATAGAGGAATGCTCCGCCAAGGGGCCCGTGGAGTGGGATGCCGCCAACCGCCGGCGAGCGGGCGGCGCCCTAACAGACGTCAGGGTGGAGGGCACCACACTGATCATGGACGCCATCATAGGCGAGAGGGAGGTCAGGTTCGGGCCAGCCTCCAAGGACCTAGGCGGACAGGGCCTCAGGTCCTTGAAGGTGGAGGGCGATCGCGTCCGCACCACATGGGTAGGTCTGGCCGGCGCCAGCGTTGGCATAGGGGCATGCATGCCTCAGGGGCCCGGCGTCATCGAGGCGGTATATCCGGACGATGCAAAGATAGGGGGCGCTCATCGCATCGAGGTATCGGTAGTGACCCCTAAGATGGTTAGAGTCATATATGCGGTGGATGACACTGACACCAAGGAAAAGGGCGCATCATGGGTCCTCATGCTCAAATTGGCCAACTCCGCTCCGCTGGGACACTATTTGGAGCACAAGATCATACAGCTCAACCCAGATGTGCCGGAGAAGACCACCAACTGCGTGGCCGTCGGAATATCCTTCGCCGTCGAACCGAAGGACCTGGACGCATTGACCGAATATGTCGTAAACTTCGTCCGGGAGAACACCTTTTCGGAGAACACCACGATCGCGGTCTATCAAGGCCTGGTGATACCAGAAGGGGCCAAGGAATACGGGCTCAGGGCAAAGAAGGAGATCATGAAGGTGGAGGATGCCGTGAAGGCAGCGGAGGCCAACGGCATTCGCTTGATCGAAGTGACCGGAAAACGGGGAAGCATCGGGGCGGTCGCGGGCATCGGCTGCTTCGACATGGGCATAGCCGCCGCCGGACTGCTTGGCGACTTTGACACCTAGATGGGGGAGTCATGGAACCTCTCAAGGAAGCAAACGCCATAAAGAGCGAGATCTCGCGGGTGATAGCCAATACGGCTTACCAGACCTACGAGAAGCGCCTCCTCAAAGAGGTCAAGGAGCACGAGGTGCCGCACCACGTGGCCGTAATCATGGACGGGAACCGGCGCTTCGCCAAAGGGTTCGGTCTAACGCCCACTGAAGGGCATCTCAAAGGGAAGGACAAGCTCGAGGAGGTGCTGGATTGGTGCATGGAGCTTGGAGTGAAGGTGCTGACCGTCTACGCTTTCAGCACCGAGAACTTCGAGCGCGACGAGGGGGAGGTCGATTCCTTGATGCAGATGTTCGAAGAAAACTTCTATCGTCTGGGAAAGGATGAGCGGGTGCACCGCCATGGCATCAAGGTCAGGGTTTTAGGGCAGAGGGACCTTCTGCCGGAGGGGGTCATCAAGGCCATAGAGTTCGCAGAGAACGCCACTGCCGATTATTCCAACTTCTACTATAATCTCGCCACCGCCTATGGGTCTCGCCAAGAGATAATCCATGCGATAAAGAGGATAGCCCAGGAGGTGAAGGACGGCAATCTCGATGTCGAGGACATCGATGAACGCACATTCTCCAACTTCCTTTATACCGCCGACCTTCCAGATCCCGACCTCATCCTGAGGACCTCGGGAGAGGAGCGCATATCCAACTTCCTGCTATGGCAGCTGGCTTACTCCGAGCTGTACTTCACTGATGTATACTGGCCTGGGTTCAGGAAGATCGATTTCTTGAGAGCGATCCGGTCCTATCAACTGCGTCAACGCCGGTTTGGAAAATGACAAGGTTTTTGTGAACCTTCCCCGTTGGGTGGCCGCTCCAAGGTGAACGAATGCCGAAGGAAGACCTCATACTGATCCACGCTCCAAGCGTCTATGATTTCCGCAAGGAATCCATGTTCTATGGCCCGGTCAGCGATCTGGTGCCCTCAACGCCCGTCTTCGAGATGTACCCGTTCGGTTTCACCACCATGGCGGTACAACTGTCCAAGGCCGGCTATCGGGTCAGGATAATCAATCTGGCATCCATGATGCTCAACGACCGCAACCTGGACGTAGAGCGGTTCCTTGACCGTCTGGACTCGGCGGTGTTCGGCATAGACCTGCATTGGCTCCCTCACGCCCATGGCTCTCTGGCGATCGCAGAGATATTGCGTCGCCTGCATCCTAGCTCGAAGATCCTGTTCGGCGGCTTCTCATCCTCCTATTTCCATGAGGAGCTTATCAGGTATCCGCAGGTCGATCTCGTGCTGCGAGGCGATTCCACGGAGGTCCCGCTCCTTCATCTGATGGACGCCCTGGATAAGGGCGGCGATCTCTCCAAGGTCCCCAATCTGACATGGAAGGACGCATCGGGAACGCATGTCAACGAGCTCAGCTACGTCCCTGACAGCATGGACGCCCTCGACATCGACTATGGCTGGATCGTGCGGTCTGTGATAAGGCACCGTGACCTGGAGGGCGCAAAGCCGTTCAAGGACTGGGACCGTTTCCCCATAACCTCTGCGTTCACGGTCCGCGGCTGCTCGCTGGCCTGCGCGGTATGTGGGGGGAGCTGCGGCGCGATGCGCCGCGTTCTCGGCCGTAGCAAGCCAGCCTTCCGCAGCCCCGAGAAGGTGGCCCAGGACATCGCCAACATAGAGAGCTACATAAACGCACCCGTGTTCGTGGTCGGCGACGTCCGGCAGAATGGGGGCGATTACGCGGAAAGGTTCTTCGCGGAATGCCGCCGTCTGGACCTGGACAGCCATGTGGTGCTGGAACTGTTCACTCCGGCTCCTGAGTCCTTCTTCAAGGAGGCCGAACGGACGTTCTCCCGATATAGCATCCAGTTCTCTCCCGACTCTCACGACGAGAAGGTGCGATATGCCTTGGGGAGGAGATTCGACAATGCTGGCCTGGAGAACAGCATCTCCGCAGCACTGAAGAACGGATGTCAGCGATTCGACATCTTCTTCATGATCGGCCTGCCGGAGCAGACGAGGGAATCCGCCATCGGCTCTGCCGATTACACGCTGCGGCTCTATCAGCAGAATGGAAACGATCCGCGCCTGGCAGTTTTCACGTCCCCCCTGGCACCCTTCCTCGATCCAGGGAGCATCGCCTTCGAGAACCCGGAAAGATTTGGCTACCGGCTGTTCGCCCGCACCTTGGAAGAGCACCGCGCTCGGCTTCCGTCTCCCAACTGGAAGGATGTGCTGTCCTATGAGACGATATGGATGACCCGGGACATGATCGCAGAGACCTCTTACGATGCGGCCGATAGGCTCAACGACGTGCGAAGGGACGTAGGCTTGATGACCGAAGAAGAGCACCTCCTCAGGTCGCAACGGTCCAAGGAGGCCAGGAAGCTATTGGTGGAGGTCGACGCCGCGATGAAGCTGCCGGAAGGCGAAAGAAAGGAGGTCATGGCCGATCTCAAGCGGCGGGGTGAGGAGCTTATGGAATCGACCATCTGCCAAAAGAGGGATCTGGTTTGGGACAGCCCCACCATCCTACGCTCGATACCAAGGGCAGCGATGGGGATACTCAGGGGCCGATCCCGCATGAAGCGAGCTTGATCAGCTCTTCCCCAGCTCCTGGGATTTCTTGGCGGCCGCTTCGACAGCATCGATCACGATGCCACGCAGACCGCCCTCTTCCAGCACCCTCAATCCCTCGATGGTGGTTCCGCCGGGGGAGGCCACGGTGTCCTTCAGGGAGGCGGGGTGCATCTTGGTCTCCAGTACCGTCTTGGCCGCGCCGAACACGGTCTGGGCAGCCAGCGTGACGGCGACGTCGCGAGGCAGTCCGCACAATACTCCGCCGTCAGCGAGCGCCTCTATCATCATGTACACGTAGGCGGGTCCGCTCCCGCTAAGGCCTGTGACCGCATCAAGAAGCTTCTCCTCCATGACGAAGGCCACACCAACCGATTCGAGGATCCTCTGAACAAGTTCCTGATCCTCCTTTCGCGCCGATTTTCCCAGGGCATAACCGGATGCGGATGCGCCGACCAGGCAAGGCTGGTTCGGCATGACGCGGATGACCCTTACACCCCAGTTCAGATGCGACTCGATATAGGATATCTTGACCCCGGCTGCGATCGAGATCAACAAGTGATCGGCAGTAAGAAATGGCCTGAGCTCGTCAAGGACGGCTGCGACCACATTGGGCTTGACGGCGAGGACGATCACATTCGATTCCCTGGCCACGATGGTGTTGTCAGGAACCGCGGAGATCTCCAGCGTCTTGGTGACATAATCGCGCCGTGCGTCCACGACCTCACTGGCAATGATCTCGGGAGGGGTCGCCTCACCGGATTCGATGATTCCCCTCATCAGGGCTTCCGCCATATTGCCCGCGCCTATGAATCCGATCTTCTTGACCATTGTACCACCAAATGTAGAGCGGTGATCGCTGAACAATGGCAGTAATGCACGTTATGATAAATCAGTTGTCCTCTTCTCTGGTCGTGAGGCGGCTCTTACGACTTACCTTCTAAATACCTTATCACTTCGCGCATGAACGCGGGAAGGTCGTCTGGGCATCGAGAGGTTATGATGTTCCCATCCACCACCACTTCCTGGTCCGTGTATTCGGCTCCTGCATTGATCATGTCGTCCTTCAGGGATGGCCAGCAGGTTACGCGTTTGCCTTTCAGGATGCCAGCCGATGCAAGGATCCACGGGCCATGGCAGAGTGACGCGACCAACTTGTCGCTGTCATGGATGTCCTTCACGAACGTCGAGAACCCTGGATGGAGCCGCATGCGATCTGGCGCATAACCTCCTGGGACTATGACGCCGTCGAAGGAGCCTGCGCGGGCCTCTGCGATGCCCATGTCCACCTTGTTCAGGGTCCCATGCTTTCCTGAGTGCCCATCCTTCTTTCCGGAACCGATCACCACGGGCTGGTGGCCCGCTTCCATCAATCGATAGAACGGATACCAGAACTCCACATCTTCATACAGGTCTTCGGTGAAAACGGCGATCCTCATGACCTCCCCTCTTGTCATCCCCCTCTTTCTCCTTTCCGAAGATATTAACGTTCTCCGTTTCTAAAGCGGAATGGTCCTCCGATCCATAAAATGACACATGGTAGCGACCTATAAAAATTGAGAATAATTTATCTTTAGCATGGCTCTTTTCAAGATATTGGCCATAGGAGCCAGTGAACAATTATTGAGACAACGTATTTATAGAGGCCAACTATTCTCCCTCCAATGCTCTTGGACGACTATTTGCCAATAGCAATCTACATCGTGATTGCACTTGCGATCCCCGTCATCGCTTTCTGGCTCAACGATCTTTTCAGGCCAACCAGGCACACAGCGTTGAAGGGGGAGACCTACGAGTGCGGCGAGGTACCGATCGGAGAGGCACAGGTCCAATTCCATTTCCAATTCTATATGTACGCCATTATTTTCGTAGTCTTTGACGTCATCACCGTGTTTTTATTGATCTGGGCCCTCAACTTCGATGCTCTTGCCGAGGAAGCAAAGATAATCATGCTCGCGTTCTTCAGCCTCATGTTGGTCGGCGCCTTCTATGCCTTGAAGAAGGAGGATAAGATATGGATCTAAGCTTGCAACCTCATGCGGTCGCCATGAGTGCTCAGGAATTCATGGACTGGTCCAAGGGTGTCATCCGTGAACTCACAAAGGCAACTGGTGTGAAGAAGGCTGTTGACAAGGTGGCACAGCCCTTCTTCAACTACGGAGTCAGGAACTCGATATATCCGCTCCACTTTGGCATCGCCTGTTGCGCCCTTGAGATGGCAGCGTGTTCAAGCCCACGTTTTGACAATGAGAGGCTAGGAATGGTCTTCCGTTCTTCTCCCCGTCAGTGCGATGTCCTGCTGGTGAACGGCTGGGTCTCCAAGAAGCTGCGGCCGTCCCTGCGCAGGCTCTACGAGGAGATGCCCGACCCCAAGTGGGTCATAGCCATGGGCGAATGCGCAATGACCGGTGGTCCCTGGTATGACTCTTATAATGTCGTTCAGGGCGTCGACACCTTCATCCCGGTGGACGTCTACATTCCTGGATGCCCACCTCGCCCAGAGGCCATGATCGACGGCTTCTTGAAACTGCACCAGAAACTAAAGAACTCCAAGGTAGGCGAGTTCCTTCAGGACTGAGGTGGGAAAGTGGAAAACGTCACTTATTCTGTTGAACAGGTACGGGACAAAGTCTCGCAGGCCTTCCCCGATGTCGTCTTCGATGACGCAAGGATGGAAGCTCGCCGCCTCTACATGACTGCTGACCGGTCGATCCTGTTCAATCTGTGCAAGCTCTTGAAAGATGAGCTAGGATTTTGCCACTGCAGCCTGGTTAGCGGTGTGGACAGATGCGACAAGTTCCAAACGGTTTATCATATTACATCGTACGAGAGCAATATCACTCTGGAAATCGTTGTCGACCTGCCTCACGACGAGCCTGTTGTTGACTCGGTGACCCCGCTCTGGGGAGGAGCCAACTGGCATGAGAGGGAGACCTATGACATGTTCGGTATCATCTTCAAAGGTCATCCCAATCTGAAGAGACTCTTGCTTCCAGAGGATTACAAGTTCTTCCCGATGAGGAAGGACTGCTCCGAAGGAGGGCTTTGAAATGGCAGAGATGTGGATCAACATGGGCCCTCAGCACCCCATGACCCACGGGTTGTGGAATATGAGGGTCAAGGTCGATGGCGAGACCATCGTGGATTCTGAGCCCGTCATCGGGTACCTGCACCGCGGCTGGGAGAAGATGGTCGAGAACCGTACTTACCCTCAGATCATCCCCATGGCCGACCGGCTTTGCTACGGTTCCTCGTTCACGTGGAGCCATGTTTATTGTATGACCGTGGAGAAGCTCATGGATATCGAGGTGCCGGAAAGGGCCAAGTACATCCGGGCCATGTCCGATGAGCTCCAGAGAATAGGCAGCCATCTGATGTGGCTTGCTGCCATAGGCACTGACCTTGGTAACCTTACGGTCTTCCTCTACGCCACGAGGGATAGGGAGCTGTTCCTGGATCTGTTCACATCCCTCTGCGGAGCCAGGATGACCTATAACTACTGCCGTATAGGCGGGGTCAGGAACGATGCTCCGGAGAATTGGGTAAGGGACCTCGAAAGGACCCTCGATTACTTCGAGAAGCGGCTTAAGGAATACGACATGCTGATCGACAAGAGCAAGTTGTTCCGCATGAGGATGGAAGGCCTTGGCTACATGTCTGCTAAGGACGCCATCAACGCTGGTATCACTGGCCCTGTCCTGAGGGCGAGCGGCGTGAAGTATGACATACGCCACAACGATCCTTACGAGGTCTACGACGAACTCGATTGGCAAATGTGCACCCACGATGCCTGCGATACTTGGGCACGTTACAGGGTACGCATGATGGAGATGCAGGAATCAGTCAACATAGTGAGGGACATCCTGAAGAAGATGCCCAAGTCGGGACCGATAAGAGTCAAGCCGCCGCGTGCTGCACCGGTTGGAACAGCAATTGCGAGGATGGAGGACCCGAGAGGAGAGAGTCTGATGTATTTGGTGGGGGATGGCACCGACAAGCCCTATCGTCTGTCGGTCAGGAGCCCACTGTTCGTGATACTTTCTGCTACGCCTCAGCTCCTTAAGGGCTCCAAGATCGCTGATGTCCCTTCGATCTTGGGGATGCTTGACGTCTGCATGGGCGAAACGGATCGGTGATCACCATGTATCTTGATCTTTGGGGATTAGTGGGCGGCCTGGTCCACTGGCTGATGGTGGACGTCATCGGGACCATCCTGAATTGGCTCCACATATATGCACTGGCGGAATGGCTAGGCAGCCCAGGCGTATTGAACATCGTCACCATCCTCGTGGTGGCGTTGATCATATTGATAGTAGGCATGTTGGTATCGATCACACTCATTTGGCAAGAGCGAAAGATGCTCGGCAGGTTCATGGACCGTGTCGGTACCCAGGTTGGGCCGTTCGGTCTCTTCCAGAACTTTGCTGATGCGTTCAAGGTCTTGGTCAAGGAGTATATCGTACCGAATGCCGCGGACCGTCTCATCTATCCTCTGGCACCAATCCTCATCATCGGTGTGTCCATGGCCATGTTCGTGACCATACCGTACAGCCAGGGATTCTATATGTCCAACTCCAGCCTCAGCCTCATACTTACACTGGCATTGTTCGGGGTTATACCCTTCGCGGTGCTGCTGGGTGGTTGGGCGTCTAACAACAAGTACACTCTCATCGGAGGTATGAGGGCGGCCGCACAGACCTGCGCATATGAAGTGCCCATGCTCCTGTCCGTGGCGAGCGTCGTCGTGCTAACCGGCAGCATGAGCCTAATGGAGATCGTGACATATCAGCAGGAGAACCTCTGGTTGATCATTCCGCTGATCATCGGTTTCTTCGTCTTCCTGATCTCAATGATCTCAGAGATCGAGAGGGTCCCCTTCGACCTTCCCGAAGCCGAGGCCGAGCTGGTTGAGGGATGGGGAACCGAGTACGGTGGAATGAGATTCGGACTGATCATGATGTCCGAGTATGCACGTGCATTCGTGGGCTCCTCCCTGATAGCGCTTCTGTTCCTTGGTGGATGGGACGGCCTGCTCCCAGAATTCATACCTGCAGGATTGTGGTTCTTGCTCAAGGTACTGTTAGTATTCACAATATTCATTTGGGCGAGGGCCGCACTGCCCCGTGTCAGGACCGACCAGATCCTCAACATCTGCTGGAAGAGATTGCTTCCACTGGCAGCGATCAACCTCTTCATCGCGGTCTTCTTCAAGTCGATGGGGTGGTTCTAATGGCAGATAAGCAACAGACAAGAAAGGAAAAAGAGCTGGGGCTGTCCGGTTTCATCCTCAGGCCGATGTACATAACCATGAAGCAGTTCATCAAGGCCTGCGTCAATCGCCCCCAGACCGTATTGTATCCCTGGGAGAAGTTGGTTCTTCCCGACGCGTTCAGAGGGCGCCCAGGGCTCATCTTCGACAAGTGCATCGGGTGCGGGATATGCATGCGCATATGTCCGAACCGTTGCATAGACCTGGTGGAGGTGGATGACCTTAAAAAGAACGAGGGAGAGCCCGTCAAGAAGGTCAAACGCCCTCGTGTGAACGTTGGCAGGTGCATGATGTGCGGCTATTGCGCCGAGTACTGCCCTACCGATGCAATGATCGTCACTCCCGACTATGAGCTGGCCACCTACACTCGTGAGGAAGCCATCTTTGATCCATACAAGCTCCAGCATGAATGGAAGCCTGGTTATGAGGTTCACATCGAAGAGGTGCTACCCTCCGAGGTGGGTAAGAAGACCACGCCCAGCCGTAGGATCGAACACAAGGACATCCCAGAGGTTGAGGACAAGAAGTGCATTGGCTGCTCCAGGTGCGCAAAGGATTGCCCCGTCGACGCCGTCAAGATGGTGGAGGTCGGGGTCAATGAGAAAGGCAGGCCCATCAAGAGGCCGGTGTTCGATTCCGAGAAGTGCGTTTCCTGCGAGACGTGCCTTGAGGTATGCCCCAAGGATGCCCTGATCATGAAGGAGGTATTGTAATGGCTGTTGTCTGGTCCGTTGAATGGGACCTTGTGGTGTTCCTGCTCATCGCAGCCATAACCATCATCGCTGCCCTTGCCGTAATTTGGAGCAAGGAGATCGTTCGCAGCGTCATGTGGCTGTCGTTGGTGTTCGTGGGAGTAGGGGCGACCTACATCCTTCTCGGCTCCGAGTATCTGGGCATCATACAGATCCTGATCTACGTAGGAGCGGTGTCGGTGCTGATGCTGTTCGGTATCATGCTCACCAAGCGCCGTCTGCTAGGAGGCGATCGCTATGAATAAGCGCGGGAGAGGGGGCAAATTTGCCGCTGGTGTCGCAGCTGTGTTGTTCATCGGAGTCGTGATGGGCTCCATGCTCATGACGCAGTGGCCCGCAGGCGAGCTTGCAGATACTGACAACTTTCAGCTAGGTGTCACGATGTTCAACACCTATGGCATAGCCGTCCTGATGGTCAGCTTCGTGCTGTTCGTAGCCCTGATTGGGGGCGTTTTCATCGCCCAGGAGGAGGAAGAAAAATGATCCCGATAGAGTACTTCCTTGCCCTCTCGGGCATTCTCTTCGTCATCGGAGCGCTTGGCGTATTGACCAAGAAGAACGCCATAGTGGTCCTGATGAGCGTCGAGGTCATGCTGAACGCGGCCAACATCAATTTCGTGGCCTTCTCCGCGTTCTATGGCAGCTTGAACGGAGCGATCTTCGCCCTGGTATCAATCGCCATAGCTGCAGCGGAGGTAGCGGTCGGTCTGGCCATCATCATGAACCTGTACAAGACCAGAGACACCATCAGTCTTAACAAGATCAATCTGCTGAGGTGGTAAAAATGGCATTTGCAGAGTATGCCTGGTTGATCCCGATATTCCCCTTGATCGCCTTCGTGGTGATAGGATTCTTGGGCAACCGGCTGTTCAAGAAATGGGAGGGCGGCGCCCCGGTGGCCATCCTTATGACGGCCATCTCCCTCGTCCTCGCCCTTGCCGTGGCCTTTGAGGCCTTGACGACAGGGGATGGGACGCCATTCGTACAGTCCTTGGAATGGCTGGTTGTGCAGAGCGGTGAGTTCAACTTCACCTTCAACATGGGCATCTATATCGACAACCTATCCGCGCTGATGCTCATCGTGGTCGCCTTCATCTCGACCCTTGTGGTGATCTACTCGCTCGGTTACATGCATGAAGAGGGAGAGAAGAAGAGGCGCTACTATGCCGTCATCTCCCTGTTCATCAGCGTGATGCTAGGCCTGGTGCTTGCCTCCAACTTCCTACAGATGTTCATCTTCTGGGAACTGGTGGGTCTTTGCTCCTACCTGCTCATCGGCTTCTGGAACACCCGGCCCTCGGCTGCTTCCGCCGCCAAGAAGGCGTTCCTTGTGACCCGTATCGGCGACATCATGTTCATGATCGGGCTGTTCGTCTTCTTCATAGGTTTCCAGGGCAACCTTGACTACACGCACATCTTCAACAACGTCGACGCCTTCGTAGGCGGTGATGCGCTTCTCACCTTCGGCACTTTGATGATCTTTGGAGGTGCCATAGGAAAGTCCGCGCAATTCCCCCTGCACGACTGGCTTCCCGATGCCATGGAAGGTCCGACCACAGTATCGGCGCTCATTCACGCTGCCACGATGGTCAAGGCCGGTGTATACCTGGTCGCAAGGTCCTATCCTGTAATGGTTGAAACCCCTGACACGATGCTGTTCATCGCCTTCATCGGTGGGTTCACGGCCCTGTTCGCCGCAACCATGGCCCTCAACAACACTAACATCAAGAGGGTCCTGGCGTACTCCACCGTCAGCCAGCTTGGCTACATGTTCCTGGCTCTGGGCGCTGGCGGGTATATCTACTATTACCATGCGGACTTCAACGTCGGCTACGCTGCTGGCACCTTCCACCTGATGAACCATGCCTTCTTCAAGGCCCTGCTCTTCCTGAGCGCGGGCGCGGTCATCCACGCTGCGCATACGGAGGACATGCGGCTAATGGGCGGGCTGTCAAAGAAGTTGAAGATAACCTCGCTGGTCATGCTCATTGGCTGTATCTCCATCGCCGGCATTCCTCCGTTCAGCGGCTTCTGGTCGAAGGACCTGGTGCTGGAGGCAGCGTTCGAAGGCATCCAGTATAACGGATTGTTCATCCTGCTGTACGCCTTTGGCCTGATCACGGCGTTCTTGACGGCGTTCTACATGTTCCGCCTGTGGTTCCTAACCTTCGCAGGAAAGCCCAGGGACCAGCATACCTACGATCATGCCCATGAGGCTCCAAAGGTCATGTGGGTTCCGCTTGCTATCCTTGCGGTTCTTGCATTCGGCTCCGGATTCGCATTCCTGATGGGCTTCGAATCCGTGCTTGTGCCAGGGCTCGAGGGTTTCGTCCCGCACGAGGCGAGCGCCGTAGACCTACTGGTCGCCGTGTTCACCAACATCTTGACCTACGCATCCATCCTGGCAGCCGTGCTGGGCATCGGTCTCGCGTACCTGGTCTACTACAAAGGAACGATTAACCCTGCCGTGTTCACGGCTACCCCGGCCCGCAAAGCCATGTCAAATGTCCTGCTGGCTCGCTATGGGTTCACCAAGGCCTACGACTGGTTCGGCCTGAAGGTCATCTATGGCATCTCCAAGGTGGTCGACTTCATCGACCGCAGGATCATAGATGGGCTGATCAACGGCATAAGCGCTGGCTTGATAAGGGCTGGAGGCTTCCTCAGAAGGGGCCAGACCGGCTTTGTCCAGTCCTACGCGGCGGTCATAGTGGCGGGGGTGTCGCTAATCGTCATCCTCCTCTTCTACGTGGGAGGCGTGATCTAAAATGTTTGAGAATATACCAATACTCTCGCTACTAATCCTCTTCCCCCTATTGGGAGCCATAGCGGCCTTCATGCTGGGACGGTCGCCCAAGGCGGCCAAGTATGTGGCCCTGGTCTTCTCGGCCATACCGTTGGCCCTTGTGACCCTCATGCTGACGGAATTCTCCCTCAGCGGAGGCTTCCAATTCGTCGAGAACTATGAATGGATCAGCTTCCTGGGAATCAACTTCCACCTTGGGATAGATGGCGTGAGCGTCACCATGGTCTTCCTGAGCACCCTGTTGGTGTTCCTCGCCATCTTGTTCTCCTGGGATGTAGAGGAGCGTCTGAACCAGTACATGGGTCTGATGCTGCTTCTTGAAGTGGGTATCCTAGGCGTCTTCACCGCCCTGGACTACTTCGTCTTCTACATCTTCTGGGAAGTCGTTCTGATCCCGATGTACTTCCTCATAGCGATATGGGGAGGAATGAACAGGGCATATGCCTCGATAAAGTTCTTCATATACACCCACGTGGCGTCGCTGGCAATGTTGCTTGGTATCTTCGCCCTGTACTTCACCACCGCACCTCTGCTGAAGGCAGACGGACTGATCCCCGTTGATGCGATCGGGACGTTCGACATGCAGCTGATCGCGCGGGTGGCGGGAGATGGGCTTGGCCATATGCTGCAGATCGCGATCTTCGGAGCCCTGTTCTTCGGATTCATCGTGAAGATGCCTGTGGTACCGTTCCACACCTGGCTGCCTGACGCTCACGTTCAGGCGCCTACCGCTGGTTCGGTGCTGCTAGCCGGTCTTCTGCTGAAGATGGGTTCCTATGGTATCATCAGGATATGCCTGCCCACACTGCCCGATGCAGCGGTGGACTTCCAGCTGATAATGGCCGTGATCGGCGTGGTCTCCATCATCTATGGTGCATTCGCCTGTCTCGCCCAGTCAGACCTGAAGAAGATGGTCGCTTATTCGTCCATCTCCCACATGGGCATAGTCATGCTGGGCATCGCAACGCTCAGCCAGCTTGGCATTGCCGCTGCAGTGTTCCAGATGTTCGCACACGGCCTGATCACCGCAGTCCTCTTCATGGTGTGTGGCATGTTCCAGCACAAGGCTGGAACCAGGGAGATACCCCTCCTTGGCGGACTGGCTCCAAAGGTCCCGATCTTGGCAACGGTCATGATGATGGGCTTCATGGCATCTCTTGGTCTGCCCGGAATGGTGGGCTTCCTGGCCGAGTTCATGGTGTTCACCTCGACCTTTGATACCTGGGGTGTTTGGGTCCTTGTGCCCATCGCCACCGTGGCTCTCACCGCGGCCTACTACCTGTGGGCGATGCAGAGGAGCATCTTCGGCGAGCTGACCACCAAGATCGACACCAAGCATATGCACGATGCCTACTGGTTCGAGATCTTGCCACTAGCGGTGCTGTTAGGCTTCATAGTGCTGTTCGGTGTCTGGCCAGCCTTTGCGCTAGACCTTATCACACCTTCGATCCCGTCGGTGTGGCCCCTCAACGGGGTGATCTAAAATGTTTGACTACGGAGCAATTTACCCAGAGATCATCCTGATCCTGTTCGCGGTGGCGATTCCCGCCCTGCACCTGCTGCTTAAGTCCAGCAGGGCCCTGGCCGGCATCTCGCTGGTCGGCGTAGCAGCATCCGCTGGGATGGTAGTATACTACTTGCTCAACGGATACCCGGGCATGATAGGCAGCGAGAACTCGCCCCTGATAGTCTTCGACGCACTGGCGGCGGTCTTCTCGCTGGTGTTCCTGAGCGTCGCCTTCGTGGCCATCCTGGCATCCGCCAGATATGTGGAGAATGACCGGCATCTGGCCGAATATTTCACCCTCATCCTGATGGCAACGGCAGGCATGATGCTGGTGGCCTCAGCCCAGGATCTGCTTACGATCTACATAGGCATCGAGATCGCATCCATGGCGACCTACGCCCTGGTGGCCTTCCGAAAGAGGGACAAGCGTGGCTCGGAGGCAGCGGTCAAGTACGTCATCATAGGCGGCCTGTCCTCTGCCCTCTCCCTGTACGGTATTTCCCTGCTGTTCGGCGTGACCGGCACCACTTCCCTTGTCGGAATAAACGAGGCCCTTGCTGCCCAAGGCATCGATCTGGCGACCATCCTGTCCGTAGGCCTGCTCATCGCGGGATTCGGGTTCAAGATAGCCATCGCACCCTTCCACATGTGGGCCCCTGATGTGTATGAGGGAGCGCCCACTCCAGTATCGGCCTTCCTTGCCGCGGCCTCCAAGAAAATGGGCCTTGTGGTGATGTTCAAGGTCTTCATCGTAGGCCTGATAGCCATCAAGGCTGACTGGGACATAGTGGTCGGTGTGGTCGCCATATTGACCATGACCATCGGGAACGTGATCGCGCTCTCGCAGACCAACATCAAGCGTATGCTTGCATACTCCTCGATCGCCCAGGCGGGCTATATGCTGATGGCCCTACCTCTCGCTACCGTGGTGGGGGATTTCGCCATCACTGCTGGCATATTCCACATCATCACCCACGCTTTCATGAAGAGCGGGGCTTTCATCGTGGTTGCCGCCTTGGCCTATGTGGCGATAGGGGAGTCGGTCGCGGACTACAAGGGACTGGCGAAGAGGGCGCCCTTCATGGCGTTCTCCATGGCCATCTTCATGTTCGCGCTGGCTGGCATACCTCCGCTGTCTGGATTCATGAGCAAGGTCGTGCTGCTCTCGGCATCGGTCCAAGCGGCCGAGATCACCCAGTGGATGCTGTGGCTAGGCGTGGCACTTGTCCTCAACTCTGCCCTGTCCCTTTACTACTATGTGCGTGTCATCAAGTACATGTACGTGGAGAAGGGAGAGAGCACTGCAAAGATCAAGGTACCTGTCAGCCTGACCGTTGCCATAGCCGTCTGCATGGTGGCCACTATAGTGCTGGGTCTGTTCTTCGACCCTGTGCTGGACCTCTGCTCCGAAGCGGCGAGGACGCTGTTCCCGGCGATGGCCTAAACCTTTTCCTTCCAACTCTTTAAGGCTCCGAGGGCGGACACCGTCCCGACGACCCTTTCATTTTTTACAACCAGAACTCGGTCGGTCCCCCAGTGCTGCATCACCTTTAGGACGTTCATCGGGTCCTCATCGTGGTTCACGCGGGTGCAAGGGCGACTGCCGCTCATCTCACACAGTGATGCAAAGTCCCTTGCTCGCCTCGTTTCGATGTCGATCCCCCTCGCCACCATCGAGCTCATATCGCCTGCGGTCAGAAGTCCGATGACCTCATCGCCGTCGACGACCATCACGACCGAGGTGTTGTGGGCGATCATGACGTCTAACGCTTCCCCGATGGAAGCGTCCCCTGGTACGGTAGCAATCCCTGTGTCAATGTACGCCTCGAGGGTTCCTGCACTTTCCTTTTCCGCCTGAGTATACATCGGTACTATCTTCCAGCACGATGAAGATATAGTTTGCCAGACATGGCAAATTGTATCGGCCAGCAACGGTTAAGTACGGCATTCGTATTAGGTCGGCACATGCCCTTGAGCTGGGACCAGCCTATTAAAGAGGAACTCCGCATGGTCGAAGAAGAGATCATGCGGAACACGCGATCTAAGGAACCTCTGCTAACCGAGATCGCCACGCATGCGATCAGCTCCGGAGGTAAGCGCATGAGGCCTGGAATCGCCCTCTTATCGTTCAGGGCGGTTGGTGGCACCGACCTTAAAAAGACCATCATGGCGGCCGCCGCCTTTGAGCTAATCCATAGCGCTACTCTGGTCCATGATGATATCAACGATGGCGCAGAGACCCGCAGAGGCTCTATCGCCGCATATCGCAAATATGGTACCCAGCGAGCATTGATAACGGGTGATTTTCTATTTGTCCGGGGCTTCCGCCTTGGAGGGCTGCTGCAATCTGAGGACATCGTCGAGCTGGTCGCCGATGCCTGCTCCCAGATGGCCGAGAGCGAAATGTTACAAACGATCATCGAGAACGATTCTGGCCTGCCTTTCGATACCTACTTTCGCATAATCACGGGCAAGACCGCCAAGCCGATAGAGGCCTCTGCCCAAGTAGGTGCGTACATCGGCGGTGGCTCTCCAGACCAGATAGCTGGCATGGGGACTTATGGACTCAACATCGGTCTCGCCTTCCAGATCGTCGATGATATTCTGGACATCATCGGGGATGAAAGCGATCTTGGCAAGAAGAGAGGTATGGACGTCCTCGACGGAAAGGCCAACCTTCCGTTGATGATCGCCATGCAGGGCCACTATCCCAACTCCGCACGACTGAGGGAGATATACGGCAAGAAAGAAAAGACCATGGAGGAGGTTGAGGAAGCGCTCCGGCTTGTGCAAGCCACGGACGCCGTGGATGTTGCGCGGAAGCATGCCGAAGACCTGCGCATCAAGGCCCTCGCCAGTCTGGACGTTCTCCCGGAGAGCGAGTTCAAGGATGCCTTAAAAGCTCTAGCCGATACGGTATTGTCGAGGGACAGATGAACGATTATGATGTCATAGTGGTTGGCGGCGGACCGGCCGGCTCCACGACGGCGGAGCACGCTGCTCTCAACGGCGTAAGCGTTCTGATCCTGGAGCGCAAGAAGGTGATCGGCGAACCGGTCGCATGCGGAGAGTTCATGCCCGACACCGTGGAGATGAAGGCGACCTTTCCAAAGGTTCCAGACCTGGAAGGGCTGTTCGAAGTGCCAGATACATTGGTGTCCAGGCGGATGAACCTCTTCCGGATGATCGCTCCAAGCGGGAGATACTGGGACGTGCCGTTCGCTGGATACACCACAGATCGCGACCGCTTCGACAAGTTCCTGTCGGAGAAGGCCCGGAAGGCCGGGGCCGAGGTCAGAACCTCGGTGAGGGTTACCGGGGTGGAAGGCAACGAAGTGATCACGGACCAAGGCCGGTTGAGCGCCAAGGTGGTGATCGGAGCCGATGGCCCACTGTCGACCGTCGCCCGTTCTCTCGGTTTCCCTCGCAACAAGGACATGTATCCGGCCGTTACAGGCCAGGCGGAGGGGGATTTCGATCCGATCATGGAGATGCACTTTGGAAGCGTTGCCCCTGGAGCGTACGCCTGGGTGTTGCCGAAGGGGAATGGGGCCAATGTAGGTGTCGGATATGCACCTAAGCTGGCGGGGCGTAGGTTGATCGAATATTACGATAACTTCCTGAAGAACAGGGGGCTTAAGGTCAACACCCGCACCGTGGGAAAGATGGTCCCGTCCAATGGACCGATCGCACGGACTGCATCGGAGAACGCATTGCTTGTGGGCGATGCGGCAGGGCACGTGATGGCCGTCAACGGCGGGGGTATTCCGATCGCCATGATATGCGGGCGAATAGCTGGGAGGGCCGCAGCATCCTATGTGCGCGACGGCACACCGCTGAAGGAATATGAACGAGAGTGGAGGCAGCAAGTGGGCAAGCCGCTTCAAACAGCGGTCAACACCAAACGCCTCGCCACCTTGTTCTTCGGGACCTCACGGCGCACCGAATGGGCGATGGGAGTGGTTGGGGCAAGACGCATGGGAAAGATGATCCGCCTGCGTCCGGTCTTCCCCTGATATATGCCCTCATCATGCTTTCCCGGAGCGAACCGAGCGAAGTTGACTTCCGCATATGGGGCAGTCGGGCATATTCTTGTCAAAGATCCTGCCACAGCCGCGGCAGCGATACTTCCAGTGTATGACCTCTTTGATCCCCTTGAACCCTACGGTCTTGTATTTCAGCCCGAGCACTCTCGCAAGATTTTGAATTGAGTAATCATCGGTGAGGATGATGCCTTTCAGGTCGATGGCCAAGGCAAGAACCTCCATATCGACGGGAGAGAGGCGGGCATCATCCCCCGTTTCGGTAGCCAGCTCCTTCACCTTCTTCATCGATCCCGACGATGGCATGGAGACGGGCAACCTATCTTCCCAGTATCTTAGACGCTGATCTCCATACTTCTTCAGTTCGGATATCACCCCAGGGGTCGTAACTGGGTCCGGCGGCAGGTCCTGCATGGCGAACAGGGCAGAGGTGTCAAGGACGTACTTCACGGATGTCCATTGTCGATGGTCGAGATAATATTTCGCAACCACTAAATACGCCCTGTCGATTCAACCGGCATGCATGATATCCAGGTAGATAAAGCGGTCATCGATTACATCCTTCAGAACAAGCGTGACTACCGAGTGTCCACATCTTGCGGTGGCCCCGTCATAGTCCCGATCGAGATGAAGGAGCCCAAGGCGACCGACCTGAGGGTTCAGATAGGCCAGAACACGTTGTACATCTCCCGCGTTCAGGCCAGATACATCAGCCGCGTTACCGTGGACATGCTTGATCCGACCAGGTACGAGGCTTGCTCGATATTTTAAGGGGAAACGCCTCCTCCGCCATCTCCTCTGAGAGGGATTCGAGGTCCAGACGCCTTTCCTGCTCGGCTATCAGACCTCGCCTGACCATGGTGGCCGGCCTGATCGGCACTATCGAGCAACCGTCTCCTTTCTCGATGGATATCTCGTAGGTACCTATCTCCTTGGCCAGGCGTTCGATCTCCAGTTTGTCCAGGCCGATCAGCGGACGGAGAACAGGGAACCCCAGCCCTGCCTGCTCAGCGTTGATGTTGTAAAGCGTCTGTGATGCGACCTGACCTAGGGAATCGCCGGTGGCGATGGCATCTGCCCCCAGCTTCCTGGCAACGTTCCGCGCCACCTTGAGCATGGTCCGTTTGCATAGTACGCAATGCAGGTTCCTCTGGCAATGTTGAGAGATCCTAAGCTGACTGATGCCATGGGGGGCCGTCCACAATTCCAGAGGTTGCCCGATGGCCGCCTCGAGAGCTTCGCTCAGGCGGATGACCTTATCCACCGACCGCTCCCCTGAATAAGGCCGGTTGTCCATGTGCAACAGGATCACCTCGGCGCCGTTTCGGGCCAAGGTGTATGCGGCAACTGGAGAATCGATCCCCCCGGAGATCAGGCACACGATCCTCAATGCACCTACCTCCATCGGGTCCGAGCGATGCGAAGGATAATCTCCGAAAACATCTCAGGTATTGAACCTCGGGGAATCCTGGCTGAGCATGGGATAGCCATAATCATCACCATCGTCCTCCTCTTGTTCGACGACGATGGTGAAAAGCATATTCAAGAGCTCTCTCATCTGTTTCATCTCGCTCTTGAGCTCATTGATCTCCTTGATAAGGTCGTCATTGCTCTTGGCCATCTTCCACCTGCCGCCTCTATCCGCAATATTACTTATAATGCTATTCCCGCTGTTTCATCGGCCGGTCCGGAAGCCTCTCAGGCGCCTCAAGGGGCGTTCAGAAATGGACGTCCCCATAATCGTCAGCGAGCTTTCGGTTCTCCACGCGCTCACAGGGATCGCAGCGTAGGGACCTCCCTTGGCAGACGAGAGGGCTGCGACATTTCTTGCACAGCGCCTTGACCACGCCGAAGTGCGGCTCTTGAGTGGACAGCTGGACTGATGGCACGGTCTGTATGACCTTGGCGCGCACCAGGTCGCCAGGCCGCATCTCCTTGCCGACCTCCTGCACATATTCCGAGGATAGTTTAGAGATATGGATGGTGGCGGAGGTCTCTCCAGTGATCGCCCTGTCCTTGCCCTCGGTCCCGATGATCTCACAGATGGCCATGGCTGGCCGGACGTCGGTCACGCGGCAGAACACGCTATCGCCGCTCTTCAGCAAGTTTATCGGGTTTGCAGCCTGGACACGAGCGACCATGTTCTCCTTGTCGAGTTCCAGCTCTCCGGCTAGGGCGGAATAGATCTTTCCATCATATTCATATGTGCCCCTGTCGGGCATATATTCCTCGGCCACGGCGACCTCTTCGCCTGGCACCACGGTCCTTTTGGTCATCTTGAATCACATCCTATCAGCAAATGCGTAACAACACCACATCGATGTCCTTTTTGCTTTTCTCGTGGAACTCGAACAGGTGAGGTATCTGAAACTTATAGCTTTTCTGGAAGGCTATCTTTCGGTCAAGGGAAGCTATCATTCTCTCCAGGAATCGCGTCGTGGAGGCATTATGTATCGAATATACGACGGGAGCCATGCTTATAGCGGCCTCCAGGAACGGTCGGTCCGCCTTCCTTCGCTGGGCGCCGAATGGCGGGTTCATTATCACGGTATCGGCATCTCGCCGAAATTCCTTGACATCGCCGACCATGAACTCCACATCGGCCCCGAGGCGCTCGGCAGCCTCTCTGGCGTCCTCAACCGCTTTAGGATCGATGTCCACGCCTATCGCCGAAGAGGCCCCCATCAGGGAAGCCCCGATGGCGAATATGCCGGTGCCGCATCCTAGGTCGACCACCCTGCATCCCTCGATATCCCCTAGCATAGTGGCGGTATAAAGGATATCAGCTGCGATGCTGGCCGGGGTGCAATATTGCTCCAGGGAAGGCCGGGGGCAGCGATGCGGAGGAATGTTCTGCAGAACACGCTCCAGCTCTTTCTTCTTCATGCCGCCTCAGTGCAATCCCAGGTCAAGGAAGTCTGCAGAGGTGAGGATTCCTTCGATGTTCCCTCTTCTGGTGACCAGCACCGCCTCGTCCCTCTGCAGGTGCAGGGATGCGAGCTCTATGGGGGTGTCCTCGCTGAGGATGGGGAATGGCGCATCCATGATGTCCCCGACCTTGACCTGCATGACCTCGTCGTATGTCTTTCTCTGATTGCGCGTTTCCTCTATGGTGTAATCGCGTATGCGGTCGTCGGTGATCCCGCCCACGATGCGATCCCCCACCATCACTGGCAATTGGGTGAAACGCCCCTTCACCATCAGATCCACTGCTTCAGCCAGGGTCTGCTCTGGCGAAATGGAGACCACTCCCCGGGTGGCCAGGTCGCCCACGGTCAGGCGAGCGCCTGTCGACTTTCCCTCAAGTGCCCTGTTCTTCAACACCTTCTCGAACGCCTCGAAGATCTTGCGAACGTTCTTGTAAGAGGGGTCGATGCTGCCCTTTTCTATCTTGGCGATGAGGGACTGCGAGACTCCCGCCATGGATGCCAGCTCTCGCTGGGAGAGTTCGAGCCTTTTTCTCATCTGCCGGATCTCGTCCAGATCTGGCAATTGCGGGATCAGGGTAAGCTTGTAAGAGGTCATCTCCGGGCACCTGAAGACCTGGTCATTACGGTCGCCGTTATAAATATTCTCATAATACTTAAGACTAGCATGGGATCGTAGAGACTGCGCTTCGAACGCGATGCTGGGTGCACAGAACGGATGTGAACTTTCAATTCATTTAAGAATAATCGCAGGAATATTCCCGCTAGGCCGGTTTCAGCTCCTCACTTCTACACTTCAGGTAGCCGGCCTATACGCCAGGGAACCGCATCAGCGACTCCAGTACGATGCGCACATCCACCTCTTCAAGGCCAAGCGGGATGATCTCGTTGTTTATGATGGAATCTAGGGCGCGATTGTCGGTCGCGTGTATCCGTATGATCACCCTCTTGGTGCCGCTTACCATCAGCACCTCCATGACCCCTTCCACTTCCTGGAGCTTGCGCAGCTCCTTCGTGGTTATCCCTTCAGAGAGATTGGCAAAGACGATGGCGTCAGCATGCACCCCCATCTGCTCGTTGTTGACGATGGTCGCGTAACCTAGAATGACCCCGTAATCCTCCATGCGCCTAATGCGGTCCCTCACCGTGGACGGAGAGCGGCGAAGCTTCGAGGCGATCTCGCGGTACGTCATCTTCCCGTCCATCTTGAGAAGCTTGAGGATGCGCTGATTCATGTCATCTACCGCTACCATGGCGATCCCTCTTTGTCCAGCCAGTTGATACTTCGGTCGGACGCATTTAAGCTTTGTCGCCACGGCGGACAGATGACGGTGATCCCGCCGCGATGAAGGGTCGGCGGCAACGACCTTTTCCCCGCATCACAAGCCGGTGAAGAAGGTCGGGGCGGACGGGCGGGGAGAGTAGCAAGACTCCGTGAGGTCATCTATCTCCATCGGGAACTTTTCCTTGAGGGAGGAGATGATCGACCGCATGGTGCTGCCTAGCTGTTGAGGCTGTGCGGTTATGCGGGCGTTCACTATCAGGCGAGCCGGGTCGCTGAAGTAGCGCCCGCCCCGCAAGCCGTCGACCTGGGCCGAATCACCCACCAGGGACATCTTCGCCCCTGCCTGTTCGGACAGAACCGTTACCTTGACATGGGCGACCTCTGCGGTCGGGAAGGCATCCGCGACCCCGCGAAGCAAGGAGGTGGTCATCCCGTAAGCGTCCACCCGCCCCTTTGGCACGATCGTGGCGGTGGAGGAGAACCATGACATCGACTCCTTTTCCGCAGAGAACAGACGGTAATCCTCGCCCTCCATCTTCTTCCGGCTGAGGTCGGTAGACTGGATTATCCCGAGCACATCGTCCAGCCCCTCCCCGGTCCTGGCGGAATAGGGAACGATGACAGCGTCGGGGGCCACGGCCGCTACGGATTCCTCCGCCTTCTTCAACGCATCCTTGTCCAGAAGGTCGATCTTGGAGAGGAGCACTATCTCCGCCTCCCTTACCTGATGCGCCGGGATCAACTTGTCTCCGGAGAGCTGAGAGGCTCGGCTGCCATCCACCACGACCATGAACGGTGCGACGCTGAACTCCTCGGGGTATTGGCATCGAAGAGGGTCGACGACGGACGACAGTATGTTGGTCGACGTCCCGATAGGCTCGGCCAGAATGACATCTGGTCTAGATACCTGGACCAGGGAACGCGCGCTCTTGACGAACTCGGGGAAGGTGGAGCAGAAGCAGCCCATGACCTCTCTGACATCGAAACCGGATCCCCTGGCATACTCGGTGTCCACCAACGCATGGCCTTGATCGTTGGTGATGATGGCCACGTTCTTCCCGATCGCCTTGAGCCTCTTGGCAAGTGCCACCGTGAGGGTGGTCTTTCCTGCGCCTAGGTAACCGCCTATGACCGCGAATCTAGTGATCCCACTGCTTCCACTCATCCCTCGTGAAACGGTACCTGCAATTTTATGGTTTGCCACTGACAGGAACCTCATCCTCGATGCGGATGGCTCTGCGCAGAAAGGGACAGCTCTCGCACGGTATCGAGACCACGCATCGGTTTCCTGTGGATACGCCGCGCAGCGCGCAGACGATCGCCAGGTCCATGGCCCTCAGCGGCTCATTTCGTTCGTTGTTGCTCAACACCCTCTTCTCCTCATCGGTCGGATGGCCCGTGAAGCTTGGGCTTTTCTCGACATGGAGTAGGCAACGCTTCGCTTCCTGGGGAGAGCACCCGTCACATCGCGTTCCGACATTGGAGAGCGGGCCGAACAGGTTCGCCAGCGGGTCTACCATGAACAGCTTCCCGTCTCGCCCCAGGGTGATGAACACGGAGCTGGGATGGCTCGGTTCGATGAGCTCAAGACGCGTACCGCGGATCTTTCGCTCCTCCTTCACCCTCCAGAACTCTTGAAGCTGATGGGTCAGCTGATAGGATAGTTGATGGTATCCGACCTCAAGGCGGTCGGCCAGCTCCTGCTTCGTTGTCGGTCCGTCGATCGTCATGGCGTATAGCGTGCGCAATATGCTCTTGCGAAGATCATGATTCACTATCGCGGCATATGTCTCCGGGTCGATGTAGGAGATCTCGATCCGACATCCTGAGGCCATGATTGGCGAAGCAATGCTCAAATATTTAAGAGTTAGACGGCGAGCGATGCAGCGATGACGATGCACTGGATCGGAAGGAGCGGCCGATCTGAACGATCTCGAGCCCCCAATAGTTACATTGATGTGCCGCAAGCTGGAATTGTAATGTGGTGAAACGCCGTTCGCTATACTTCATAGGTCCACGCCAGGTTGAGGTTAGGGAAGAGAGGCTTCCGCTTCCAGCCCCCGGCGAGGTATTGGTACGCTCGATCGTATCGGCCATAAGTGCAGGGACGGAGATGCTGTTCTATCGACATCAGCTTGATGACGGTATACCGCTGGACGCCACCCTGTCATCTCTGAGCGGATCGGCCAGGTATCCGTTCAAGTATGGCTATGCGACCGTGGGCCAGGTAGTGGATCGAGGTGCGGGCGTCCCAAGGGAGCTGGAGGACAGGCTTGTGTTCGCATTCCACCCGCATGAGAGCTATTTCTCATCCCCCGCCGATCAGCTCATCCCCGTCCCGACGGACCTGGGCGCCGAGGACGCCGTCATGCTTCCGAGCATGGAGACGGCGGTCTCCCTGGTGATGGACGGCGCACCGCTGGTCGGGGAGGACGTCCTGATGGTTGGGCAGGGGGCGATAGGCCTGCTGACCACTGCCGTTCTGGCCCTCATGCCGCTGGGTTCTCTCACCGCGGTGGAGAAACACCCCTTGCGGAAGCGGCTCTCGAAGGAGATGGGGTGCCACGCCTGCCTGGACATTGCGCCTTATGGAGAACTGGTCAAGGCCTGCCCCTTCGGCGCACGAGGGGCCGACCTGACCTTCGAACTCTCCGGCAACCCCGACGCTCTGGACACTGCCATGAGGCTCACTGGCTTCGAAGGGCGGGTGGTGGTCGGCTCCTGGTATGGGAACAAGGCCGCTCAGGCGCATTTCGGGGAGGTGTTCCACCGGCGAAGGCTCCGCATCATCGGAAGCCAGGTGAGCAACATCGCCCCTTCCCTCACTGGCAGATGGGACAAGGGGCGCCGCCTTCGGCTGAGCTGGAACATGGTTCGGCAGATACGTCCGTCCCGCCTGGTCACCCATCGATTCAACGTGGAGGATGCGGGGGAGGCGTACGAGCTTATCGACAGAGGCGACGATGGGCTTGTGCAGGCCCTGCTATCGTATGGAGGGGAATGATGTATCGGACAGGATTGCGCAGAAGGCTGTCGGCCATGCATTTCTTCGATGTCGATGGCCCTGAAGGGGAGGTCCACTCGCACCCTTACGTCGTGGAGCTGGTGGCGACCGGGGAGGAGCTCGATGACAATGGCTATCTCGTGGACCTGGACACCATGGCGATCGCACTCGAGGACGCACTGGGGCGACTGGAAGGTAAGGTGCTCAACGATCTGCCTGAGTTCTCTGGCTCCCCTCCTTCGGTGGAAAGCCTTGCCCGGGTGATATGGGGCATGACCGCCGCACGGCTTCCCGCGGCGAAATGGGTGTCGGTCAAGGTATGGGAGAGCGACGATGCCTGGGCATCGTACGGGATGAGGACCGACGGATGAAGGTCGGCTTGATGGTATACGGCGATCTCGAACAGCTGAGCGGCGGGTATCTGTACGACCGGATGCTGGTGCGCGAACTTCGCCGACGGGGCCATCATGTGAACGTGTTCCCGCTGCATCGGGACCCATGCACGGAAAGGGACGAACATGCCGACCGGAAGGTACGTTCATGGATGAACGAGCAGGACATCGTAGTTCAGGATGAGCTGTGCCACCCATCGCTCCTTGGGCTGAACGCTTCGAGGGAGCGGTCAGTGGTCGCATTGGTCCACAATCTCAGCGCCTGCCTCGCCTCATCGAATGAAACCGTCCATGCGATGGAGCGATCCTTCCTGAAGGGCGTCGACGCAGTGATATGCACCAGCCATGCCACCCTGGCCGCCTGCCGTTCCCTGCATCCCCTCCTTCCGCCTGCGACCGTCGCTTATCCGGGAAGGGACCATGTCCTGCCAAGGCCGCGTCTGCCGGGGGGAAGCGATCTGCGGATACTTCATGTTGGGAACATCCATCCGGTCAAGGGCCTGGACGTCCTATTGGCCGCCCTCTCCGAACTCATGCCCTTCCCATTTCGACTGGATGTGGTGGGCTCCATCGTCGACGAAGACTTCTTCCGCTCCCTGGGAGGCCTAATGAGGGGCCCAATGCGAGACAGGGTGCGCTTCCTTGGTCCAGTTCCGATGGCGGACATGTGGGAGCGATATTGCCAGGCAGACGTGATGGCGACGCCCTCCCGCTATGAGGGGTTCGGCATCGCGTTGCTCGAGGCCATGGGCTTCGGCGTTCCCGTGATCGCCGGACAAGAGGGCGGAGCAAGGGAACTGGTCGCCAATGGCCGCGAGGGCTTTCTGGTCCCGCCCGGAGACCACGCGGCAGTGGCAAGATATCTTCAAGCCTTGTCCGATGACGACTTGAGGGAGGAGATGGGCCGTGCCGCCCGCAGACGATGGGAGGCGCATCCAACCTGGGAGAGGAGCCTGGCGGGTGCGGTCGACATGATAGAGGGCGTGCAGGCGGCATGCAGGGGTTAGGGGATGGAAGGGCGCGCATCCGCCCACCGATGAAACGTCGGTGTTCGCTCACGCCCATCATGCCGAACCCTATCTGGCAGTCGAAGGTCTGCACTTGATGAGTTACGATCGAGCTTCATCCCTCGGCGATTATCCGGATAAGGTTCGATGGACTGCCCTCCACATCCCAGGTGCTGGTGGGAAGTATCCATGTCTTATCGGACAGGTCCTCCAGGCCTCCAGCCTGGTCGGAGCCGACGATCAGGGTGAGTATTCTCGAACCGGTCCGCCTGCGGAGCGCCTTCCATTCATCGACCAGGTTCTGGTCGGTAACCTTCGATTCCCCGTCGGTGAAGAACAGAACGTCCGCTCCTCGGTACTCCTTCTTGCTCAGAACCTCCAGGCCGGTGCGTAGGGCTGAGTTGAAGTCCGTATTCCCTTCGAAGTGACGGCATACCGTGTCCAGCAGGCTCTTGGCAGCCTTCTTCTTGTCCGCAAGATTGAGCTCCAGCTTCCAGTCCTCAGATGCGAATAGAATGACCTTGATGTCCCTCCCTTCTCGCTCCATGCGCCTGGCGAGCATGAGTATGAACGCTTTGGCGATGAGCTCAGGCTCCCCGCTCATGGATCCCGAGGCATCGATGAGGGCAATCACCGGGCCACGCCGCTCAGGTTCTGGCTCCTGGGTCCAATCCAGGCCTCTCAGTCGGTAGGTGAGCAGCTGACCTTCCAGCATCTGCGACAGGAACAACGTCCGCAAGATAGGCACCTTGAGCTTGATCAACTCCACGGGCACCAGATGCTGAACGTCCTTGGACGGTCCGATGTCGTACGCTTCCGAGGTCGTGAAGCTGCGGGTCTCCTTGCTCGCTCCTCCGTACTCAACATCCAGCTTCCCCATCAGATCTATGATGCGTTGCAGCTCTTTGCTCCTCCGCATGAGCTCGGAGAACTGATTGACCCTGCTCAAGTACTCAAGAAGGACCCTCTCTATGGACTCCTCCTCTCCGCCCTGGGGGAGCATCTCCTTCATCCGGGCGATCATCTCTTGATATACCTCAAGTTCCTCAACTGCCCGGGACAGTCCCTCATGGTACGCCCTGGACAGCATGTCCGGGACCTCCCCCCGGACATCGGATGCCGTGACCTCGTCCACTCCTTTTACCAGCAGATCGTCGTCGGCCTTGCGTCGCCATGAGCTCAACGTCAGCTCGGTCAGGCCCGCATAGCTCTGCTGTGCGACGGTCTCGATCGGCAGTTCGAAGGTGCGGTCCAGAATGTCAAAGGTCGTTCCGGCGATGTATCGCAGGGCCAGGATGGCAAGTATGTCGCTCTTGAGCGATATCTCTCTCAGGCGATCCCATTCAGGGATCTCCTTCAAGGCCTTGAGCAGGATGTGGAAGGCACCATGGCGCGCGGCGTGCTTCCTTACGTCCACTATCTGCCGGGAGCCCACCAGTTCCTGCGCCAGTATCGCCGCGATCTCTTCGCGCCGCCGCCGCGGTATGCGTCTGGGCTTGCCAACGACAAGACGAACCGCATCATCGTTGGCGATCTTCTTCCACCTCACCTCGTTACCCGCCATGGCGACCTCAGGTGGACTGGAGTTCTTCAGACACGATCAGTTCCCTGGTTTCCTGGAGCAGCCGTTTCATGTTGCTCATGGACCTCGTCTTGGCATCGTAGTGATAAAGCATGTCCTCTCGATCCTTCGTTGACAGCCAGATATTTTCATCCAATCTCTTCACCAGGGCCGCCCTTTCTGCCTGAAGGTCCTTCTCGAGGAGCTTGAGGGTCTCTTCGAACTCATCCGTCTCGTTCAGGTAGAGGTCCTTCTGGTCCGCGGGCATGGTCAGCTTGACCGGCTTTCCCATGGAGGCGAACTTGTCGATCAGGTTGGGAAGATGGCGGGGAGATGTGCGCACGGAGCTCAGCTGGTACTGCTCCTCGCTGCCCGGCAATACATAGTAGTGGTCAGGATTGCGGGAGGCATGTTCCTTCATCTCCTTCCACTTGTGGAAGACCCTCTCGCACATGGGGCAGGTGACCGGCTGGGGAAGAACGTAGTCCTTGATCAGGACTGTGGACGCATGGAGGTCGCGTAGGTCCTTTTCGCTCCTCTCAAGGTCCACCCCTCCAGAGATGGCGACATCCAGTAGCAGCTTGCGCAGGGTGGGAAGCTCCTCGGGCCGCTTCCACATCATGTGTTGGAGCAGCATCAGCATCGTACGGTCCACACTTTTCCGCTCCAGTGCGTAGGAGGCAACGCGTAGCACCTGCGCGATCTTCTTCCACCTGCGGTCTGAGACTATCACGCCGGTGTTGCGGAACTCCCTCCTAAGGGCGACCAGGGCCTCGATCACCTCTTCATCTATGGGCAGGTCGGCGGACCGTTCCTTCATGCAGCAAAGTTCGTCTATGGTCAACCTGACCGACGGCTTGAACTCCTCTGGATTGCTGGTAACGATGTCGACGAAGTTCGACTCATCCTGCACATATTCAACGAAGTAGCGGAACAGGAAGCGGTCGTACAGCGCCTCCAGGGATTCGTTCTCCTCCGGCAGTTCGTTGGATGCGCCGAACACGGTGATCAATGGCACATCAAGTATGGCGGATCCGTTGTGATATTTGCGCTCGTTCAGGATGGTGAGCAGGGAGTTCAGGATGGATGAGTTGGATTTGAATATCTCATCCAGGAAGGAGACGTGGGCGGTCGGCAGATAGCCCTCCACCTTCCTGCTGAAGATATCCGACTGCAACGAGCTGAGAGACAAGGGGCCGAAGATCTCGTCAGGGGTTGTGAATCTTGTCAGAAGGTAATAGAAGAAGGTACCCTCATCAATGCAGCTGCACATGTCCTTCGCAAGCATGCTCTTGGCGGTTCCAGGGGGACCGATGAAGAGCACATGCTCTCCGGAGATCAAGGCCAACAGGGAGCCTGCGATCTCATCCTCCCTTTCTTTGAACTTCGCGTTGAGCTCATCTCGAAGCGTTATCAGTTTGTCCCTCATCATCTCACACCAGTTCGGGAATGCGTTTTTAAGGCCTTTTACGAGATTGAGAATATATCTCTATAAGTTTACTTGATGAATGTACGCATCAGGTCCAAGCACATTATTGAATGAAAAGAGGATGTGGAACGGCCCCGACCTGATACGCTGGGTCGATCCAGGCCTCTCGCTTCGACCACATGCCTCGCGTTCTTCGGCAATGATGAACGTAGAGGCGGATGCATACAAAGCGTTCGTACGCCCCCGCCCTGATCGCTTCATCATTCCTG
>LFRW01000044.1 GCA_001512965.1 Methanomicrobia archaeon DTU008 | reverse complement strand
GCTCGGGCGCAAACGAAGAACGGCAGAACAGCGTGGTGGACGCACTGGATTACGTCAGCAGACTGTTGTTGGACCTGACATTGATGCTCCTGATCGCGGGAACATGTTCCATCATATTCTCCCGCATCAGGATGCCCCCCGTAATCGGGTATCTAGCCGCAGGCATCATCCTTGGCCCGACGATCCTGACAGATGTATCGATAGATCCCACCACCATCAACCTGCTCTCCAACATGGGCATCGTTCTGCTGATGTTCTCGATCGGCCTGAACCTCAATCTTGAGAAGCTCAAGCAGCTTGGTTCCTACATCCTGATCCTGCTCTCACTGGAGATGCCGTTCATGGTGGTGGCCGGTTATCTCGCCGGCCTCGCTCTCGGCTTGGACAGCGTGGCCGCGATCTTTCTCGGCGCGGTGATCTCGGGAACCAGCACCGCGGTGGTGGTAATGGTCCTTCAGGGCCGCGCTGATGTCGACAGCGAGGTCAAGGTGACATCGACCACCATAACCGTCATGGAGGACCTAGGTCAGGTCATGATACTGACCATGGCCGCGCCATTGCTGGTGGGCGACACCCCTGCGCTGGGCTCCATCGCCTTGATGGTCATCAGCATCGTGATATTCATGGGCGCCAGCCTGGTCCTGGGTAGCAAGGTCATCCCGCGTTTGCTCAATTGGATAGGGAGGAAGTACGACCCGGAGGTCCTTCTGATCATCTCGCTAGGCCTATGCTTCGCCATGGCCCTTCTCTCTAGCCTGATCGGCCTGTCAATCGCCATCGGGGCGTTCATAATGGGTCTCATCGTGTCACAGGCCATTCGGGCCAATGAGGTGATGGAGAAGGTCGGACCTATGAAAGAGGTCTTCATGGCGGTCTTCTTTATAAGCATCGGCATACAGGTCGTCCCGTTCGCCATCATCGAGAATCTGTTCCTGGTTTTCGCGATAGCCCTTGTGTTCATGGTCGCCAAGACCATCGGCGTGACCTTCGGCAGCTATCTCTTGAGAGGCAATCTCCGTAACAGTTTCCTTATCGCCACCAGCCTGCTCGCGATGGGGGAGTTCGCCTTCATCATCGCCAAGACCGCCCTTGACGCTGGCGTCGTGGACCAGCAGTTCTATGCGTCTGTCATCGGCGCAGCACTGGTGACCATGCTATTGATGCCGATCGTATCAAAGGCGGCCGCCAGGGCATATTCCGCCATGTCGGCGATGACTCCTCAGCCCCTGAAGGTTGTCATGTCCCGCTTCGACAACCTTCGGATCGAGATCGGAAACCGGGCGACCTCAACCCCCGAAGTGAGAAGGGGCATCAAATGGGAGCTTGTGCTGGTCTTCATAGATCTTCTGACCATCGTCGTAATACAGACGCTGTTCTACAGCGTCGTGGTGCCAATGGACCCGTTCCCCGGGATGGGCGATGGCTCGGACATGATGGCCACATTGATCACCATCAGCATCAGCATGATGCTCATGCTCCCTGCCGTTATCAACATGTTCCAGGGGATCAAGAGGATCGCCAGGCTTCTCGCGGACGGGTCTGCCACCGGCATGCAGACCAAGAGGAGGATGCACCTCTATCTCACTTTCAGGAACCTTGGAGAGGTCGCCGCCCTGCTCCTGCTCATCCTCCTGTTCCTGCCGTTCTTGGCAGAGACCATCGGTGTGCCAGGATCGATCTGGGCCGGGATCGCCACACTGGCGGTAGTCTTGATAGCCATGACGATACGCTCATACTATGGCGCCAAGCATCCGAAGGATGTCGTATCGGAAAGCGATGTCAACACAAATGCTGAAAACGATGGTGAAGGAAGCGGACCCGGGGGGATTTGAACCCCCGTTTGAGGCTTTCCCTGGATCGACATGGATCCTCCGGAGGCCCCAGTGATATCCAAGCTACACTACGAGTCCCAGTCATCAGATGGAAAAGGACTAGATAAAGATTGTCGAAGCGTCGTCCAGATGGCGGCATGAACGGACTTCCTACTGCAACATGTTTGGAACGACCGTGCGACATCTTGGTGTGACTCCAGAATGAACGTTTTCATCGTCTGCATTGCATGACCGATGCATCCTTGACGTCTGCAGATATTCACAATGCGATGAGGTCTTCGCCCCATGCGCGTGGCTGGTGTAATGATGATGGAATGGACATATTACCTCGCCACCATCTTTACTTGTAAGATATGAAATGAAAAACGAACCGCGTCAAACGGCGCGGTGCCGTGTGAAGGGATTGGAAGGGGTTTACTACTTCTTGGCCTTGAACTCGGTGTAGCCACACCGTCCGCATGCGCTGCGGTCCTTGTGCTCGGAAAGGAAAACTCCAGGGCCACACTTCGGGCAGTTACGCCTTGTGCGCTCCAACTTACCGCCTTCGACGGAATAGTAGTCCTTCTTGGCGGTTGCACCCTTCTTCTCGCCGCCCTTCGCGGCCTTCTTGTCACCGGACTTCTGATCCTTTGCCATCGTGATACCTCTTGATTTCTTGACGATTCACGTCTTAGGCCTTCTTAGCCTTCTTCTCGGCCAGACCGTTCCTTACCAAGATGTAGTTCTTCTCATACTTCTTGGCGACCTCGACGTCATTGTACACCTTGGCGTATCCCTCGGTGGAGCCGATCCCATACTTGGATCCCATCTCATCGACGACCACACGCTCCTTTGGCACGCCTAGTGCGCTGGCCAGAGCGGTGCGGATAGCGTCCCGGGAAGGAGTGGGCTCTCCATCATGGTCAGCCTTGAAGTTGACCTCTATCCGGTCCAGGACCTTGTTCTCGAACTTGCTTACGATATCGACCTTCAATCTAATTCCTCCATCCTTTCGATGAATTCGCTTGCTAGGCCTGCCGATCTCTCATCTATCCTTAGTAGAGCCATACCCTTTCCAGGGACGCCATACATAAGGCAGGAACCGAGGGGAGCCATCGCCGCGCAGGCCAGAGCAGCCAGGTCTTCTTCTCCCTCGACCTGTAATTTTGTTGGAACGTCTCTTTTCAAAGCCTCGTCCAGCTCACCAACGAGCTCAGCCGTTATCATGCCTGCGGGATTGTTCACCTTCACATGCACGCCCTCGTACAGATCGAGCCTTTCCGCGAGAGAGGTGTAGGCGCGGCGCTCGGTCTTGAGGTCATACACAATGAGGTCGGGCGCAAATCCGTGTTCCAGCAGGGTAAAGGAGACCATATCTCCAACGGCCATGAGCATCTCGCATCCTTTTAACTCCTTTGACAGTTCATCGATGCTAACGACGCTTCCCAGGCCGGTGCTGAGCTGTTCCCTCATGCTCTCTGGCAAGCTCAATGCACGCTTGATGCGGTTGAGCTTACCGGACCTTGAGGGCGAACTTTCCGTTGACATGAATGCCCATCCTCTGGGCGATCTCCGAACGAGTGTGATCGATGATGACAACGTAACCCTGCCAATCTTTGGTCGTTGGGTTGCAACATAGAGGACATGTATCCGCTTCACTTATGAAACTGCAGTTCTTGCAGGCCTTCTGGACAGCTCTCATGCGACCTCACCTGAGACCTTTTTCTGATCTTCCGCTATCCATTCCAACTTTCCGAGGCCATGCTGCCTCATGGTAAGGCCGATCTTGGACTCTCGCGGGTTCCTCTCGTTCAGACTTAGGGCGACGATGCGTGCACGTACGCGGTCTCCTATCTTAAGGTCCCTCTTTGAGTCCTTGCCAACAAGACGACCGTTCTCGGCATCGATGTCGAAGCGGTCATCCATGATCTGCGATATGTGAAGAAGTCCGTCGAGCGGACCGAACCTTACGAAGACGCCGAACTTTAGAACCTCGACCACCACACCTTCGATGACCTCTTGTAGCTGGGGGCGGAAGAGTAGGGCATCATATTTCACCTTCTGATAGACGGCGCCGTCCCCATGTACTATTCGGCCAGGTCCCAGAGGCTCGACATTGGAGACTAGTACGGTGAGCGAATCGTTGTCCTCGATCTTGCCCTCGAAGGACTCCCAGCTAAGCTGGTTGAATACGCTCTCGAGATCGTCGCCCAGTTTTTCCGGCGGGATGCGAACGACCTTCTCTTTCTTTGATAGTACATACATAGCATGCCCTCTGAACGATGATTGTGGATAAGACATCTCTTATTTATACCCTAGGTTACCCTAGAACGGAGTCCAGATGTGATAGGTTCTCAAAAAAGAAAGGGAAATAGGAAAGGGTTTTTGGTCGCTTAGACGACCACGAACAGAGCTGCGAACACCAGGGTGATGGTGGAAAGCAGCTTCACCAGCACGTGGAGGGAAGGACCAGCGGTGTCCTTGAAGGGATCGCCGACGGTGTCTCCCACGACCGCGGCCGCATGGGCGGGGCTCCTCTTGCCGCCGTGGCGACCGCTCTCCACATACTTCTTGGCATTGTCCCAGGCGCCACCGGCGTTGTTGAGCGTGGTGGCCATGAGGATACCAGCGATGGTGGCGACCATCAGGAAGGCACCCACCGCCATGACGGCGATGTTGCTGTCCGGGTACAAGAACCTCATGCTTACGCCAACGATGATCGGCACGATGACGGGCAGGATGCCTGGTAGGACCATTGCCTTGAGGGCGCCCTTGGTGGAAATGTCCACGCAAAGAGCGTAGTCTGGCTTCTCGGTACCCTTCAGGATGCCGGGCTTCTCCCTGAACTGCCTGCGGACCTCATTGATCATGTCGTAGGCAGCCTTGCCGACCGCGTTGATGGTCAGCGAGGTGAACAGGAAGACCAGCATTCCACCGATCAGGGCAGCGACGAACACTGGCGGCTCGGAGAGGTCAACGATGAAGACTTCCTCCACGGTCTTGTTCAGGAGCAGCGCGACCTCTTCGAAGTAGGCGGCGAACAGCAGGAAGGCGGCCAGAGCGGCGGAGGCCATGGCATATCCCTTGGTCAGGGCCTTGGTGGTGTTGCCAACGGCATCCAGCTT
>LFRW01000028.1:11409-13858 GCA_001512965.1 Methanomicrobia archaeon DTU008 | reverse complement strand
TATAAGTCCGGACAGGATTTATCATGCGATAAGGAGGACCGCGTCCTTCTGAGGGGGTGCCGTGATGGAGTTCAAGTTCCCAGACCTTGGAGAGGGGGTGACCGAGGGCGAGCTCAGGAAGTGGCTCGTGAAGGTCGGCGATGTCGTGAAGAAGGACCAGTCGATCGCCGAGATGGAGACCGACAAGGCGATAGTCGAGATGCCCTCGCCGGTCGCCGGCCGTATAGCGGAACTGCTGCACGAGGAGGGCGGAACGGTCAGGGTCGGCGAGGTGCTGGCAGTGATAGAGGAGGAACCGTCCGAGGAGAGGCCTAAGGAGGAGGCACCGTCCGAGGAGAAGGCCCCCTTGGAGGAGATGCCGGCCGAGGAAGGCTCCGTCTCCGTGGTGGGCGAACTTCCGGTCGGCGAGGAGTTGGCGGCGGCAAGGCCGGCCACCGACAAGGTGCTGGCAACACCGGCGGTCCGCAGGCTGGCCCGTGAGATGAAGATCGACATCACGAAGATCAAGGGGACCGGGCCGGACGGCCGCGTCACCGAGGATGACGTGCGCTCCTTCTCGCCCGTCAAGGAGGAGAGGGTGGCCCCGGCCATGCAGCCGAAGTTCGACCTCTACGGATGGGTGGACAGGGTGCCGCTCAAGGGGATCCGCAGAAGCACGGCACGGCACATGATAGAGGCTCAGACCGCTTCCGCCCAGGTGACGGTCATGGACGTCGCCGACGTCACCGATCTGGTCGCGTTCAGGGAAAGGGTCAAGGAATATGCCATGAGGGAAAAGGGGGTCAAGCTGACATACCTGCCATTCGTCATCAAGGCGGTAGTTGCGGCATTGAAGAGGCACCCATATCTCAACGCCGAGCTTAACGAGGAGACGCAGGAGATCCTGCTGAAGAAGTACTACAACATCGGGGTCGCCGTAGCCACCGACGACGGGCTCATGGTCCCGGTGATAAAGGCCGCCGACGCGAAGGACGTGTACGCTCTGGCCAAGGAGATGGCGGAACTGTCCGAGCAGGCGCGCTCCCGACGCATCGATCTGGGAGACCTCAGGGGAGGGACGTTCACCATCACCAATTACGGGGTCTTCGGCGGCACGTTCGCCACCCCGATAGCCAACCACCCGGAGGTCGCGATATTGGGCACCGGCCGGATAAGCGATCGACCGATGGTGCACGACGGGGAGATAGCCATAAGGAAGGTGATGCACCTCTCGCTGACGTTCGACCATCGCGTCCTGGATGGGGCGGAGGCGGCAAAGTTCCTCAACGACCTCATCCGCTTCCTGGAGGATCCGGCACTGGCATTGATGGAGCCCTAACGCTCGAACGTCCATTCATGGTCGTCGTAGCGGGCAGCGAGCTCTCTCGCCCTCTCCATCTCTTCCGGGGTCAGCGGTGACTCTACCCATGACCTCGATGAGAGGAAGGACTCTCGCAAGGCCTCCAGGACCTCTTCCCTCCGCGAATCGCTCCAGGCGCTCACGCTTGTCAGGACGTCCAAGGGATCCCTGTCCGACAGCTTGACCCGGGAAGGGCGAAGGAGGGAGAACATCACCGGTGCATCGAGGGACAATAGCAGCGTGCCGTGCTGCAGGAGCACACCTCCCCTGCGGGTCTGTGCGGAACCTGATATCTTCTTGCCGCGAACCACGACGTCGTTGACCGGCCGGAACTCCGCCTCTATGCCCAGTATGTGGAGGGCATCGATGATGTGGCCGCACACCTCCCGATACGACGAGGGGATGTCATTCCCGTACAGATGCTCGGGGGCTATGAGGCTGTACGTCACCTCACCCTCCGGGTCGTGGTACACGGCGCCGCCGCCGGTTCGTCGGCGGACGATGTCCACGCCAAGTCGGACGCAGGCCTCCACGTCGACCTCCCTCTCCGCGGACTGGAAGCATCCGATGGTCACCGCCGCCGGCGACCATGTGTAGAATCTTATGGTAGGCGGGGCCGCGCCTCGTCCGACGGCCTCCGCCACCGCCTCGTCCATGGCCATGTTCATGGCCCCGCGCTCTTGGACCATGGGGAGCAAGCGCCATTTCATTTGCGGACCTCTGCCAGGAGTTCGGCCAGGTCCACTGGCCGGACCCCGATCATCATCATGCCGCTCCTCTCCGCATAGGTCTCGATCGCGGCCGCGGTGGCCGCATGGTCCTTCCCGTTAAGTGAGGAGAGGAAGGACTCCAGGCCGGCCAAGGCCTCCTCGGGATGGAGGAAGAAATCGCCCGTAAGCCGGACCGCGCCATCATCTCCGATGGACATCTGGACCAGCTTGCCTCCGGGCACTTTCCTTTCCGCCTCTCTCACTCCCGGGCCCATTTGAGAATGTCTTCCTTGGTCACCCTCATCCCGCATAGGGCCTTCTTCGTCCTCTCATTGTACAGGGCTGGAACGCCAAGGGAGCCGCCGCAGGCCTTCTTGATGATGTCGCCGTAGGAGCGCAT
>LFRW01000028.1:0-11372 GCA_001512965.1 Methanomicrobia archaeon DTU008 | reverse complement strand
AGCTTGGCGCAATGCGGGCATTCACGCCCCCAGAAGAAGATCAGTCTGTCATTTTCGGCCATTTGTTCACCTCTTCACGAACAGCCCGCACCAGCATTCGCCAGTCTCCTTGTAGACGGGTTGTATGAAGAAATTGCAGGGGCAGATCAGATCAAGGTCCTCCTCGAAGTCTCCTGTGGTGATGCGGCAAGGGCAGTATTTCAGCCCGTGGTTCCTCTCGTTCTCCAGCTCTCCCTTGGCCAGTTGACGGACGAAAGCCTCGTCCGGGTTCAGCCTGAACGGCTTGCCTTCGGCGAACTCCTCCCAAACGTCGAGGAGCTTGTCCACGCTATCCAGCCTTTCCCCCCTGTCAATGATGACCTTCATCGCCTCAGGGTAATCTATCAGGGCGAACGCGTTTCTAGCTCCGCAGGTGGGGCATACATCCGGTCCCTTGATGCCATAATGTATGTCGTTGCAAACGTTGCACCTCCACAGTTTCTTTCTGGCCATAGCTTCCTTGGTCATTCTCAGCCCCCTGGTTGGAATCAAAGTCGCTGATATAAATAGGTCACCGGAAAACCCTGCATTCCCTACGCCCGATGTTTGAATGGAGCGGACCTCTTCCGCCGATTTCGAGGGCATGTTAGGTATATCTTATCTTCACAGGGCGGGACGAGGTGAAACGATGAGACAGGGTGAGAGCGTAAGAACGATTGAATGTCCGGTGTGCAGTTGCAGGATCGAGGGTAGGGACGAGAGGGAACTGTCCTCCTGCGTGCACGTACACTTCTGCGAGGAGCATGGCATGAGGACCACGTCCCCCGGAGAGGAGAGCAAGGTCATCGCCGGAGGGCAGACCGGCTATGGCAGTGGGATCGAGCGGGGAGGCACAAGGGCGGAGACCCCGGAAGAGGGGTCAAGCTCGACGTCCGAACTATGGATGCAGGAAGGGGTGAGAAGGGCCGGCGCGAGGCGGACCGAGGAGATGATGGAGAGAAGGGAGGAAGCGTCATCATCGCCCGCGGAGGGATCCTCAAGGTCCTCATCGGAGCCGTTCGGTGTCGAATGTCCAGGATGCAAGGAGCGTGTCTCAGGCCGCACGGAGGGCGAGACCTCCGAGAGGTTCAAGGAGCATATGGCCGCCGAGCATGGAGATGAACCGTACATGACCCGCCTGATGGAGAGGTTGAGGAGCAAGCTATGAAGCACGCAGATCGCGAATTCATCGCTTGAACAGCGGAAGAAAGCTGGCCTCGCCGACGTAGCAGATGAAAGATTAGGAATATCAGGCGCTGTCAAGTGGTATCGGTGATCACCTGAAGACGGTTGATTGTCCTGTATGCGAGTGTAAGCTGGAGGGGATTAGCGAAGAGGAGCTAAGCCACAGGGTGCGGGAACATTTCTGCGAGGAGCACGGAATGGAGAGGCCTCGTGGGATCGAGAGCACGTCTCCCATGACATATGCCCAGGCATCGCCGGTGGGAGGCCTGAAGATCGGCGGTGGGCCCACGGTGTCGGGAGCGGACATCCGGGAGCCCGTGGAACAGCTGGGCACCGCGTGGAAGGAGGCCACCACGGAGAGGGTGCGCTGCCCCACCTGCATGGAGATGCTGGAAGGCTGTGACTGTGACGAGCTCTCCACCCAGTTGGAGAGGCACATGACAGAGGTGCATGGAAAGGAGAGCTTCATGCAGAGGGCGAAGGAGAGGGTAAAAGGAAGGTGAAAGATTGATAAGCGTGCGATGCCCGGCATGCGACCGGCGTCTCGAGGGCGATGACGGCGACATGCTGTCCATGGCCTTCGCCGTGCACCTTGTCCGGGAGCACGCTTTGACCCTTCCAGACCCGAAGCTGCTGAGGGGAGGTATGGAGGGAGACCTGTCCTCCACGGCGGAGATCGAGGGAACGGAAGGCGAGGAGGCGGTGAGAGGAGCCCCTGCTATATATGGTTCAGGCCTGACGCTCCGGGGCGAAGACCTCTACGGCGTGGAGGGGCCTCCGCGGCTCGACCGCGTGGAGGAGAGGGATTTCATCGATTGCCCGCTGTGCGGCTTCCGCATCAACGGGTCGGAGGAGGATGAACTTAGCGCAGGCCTTCGCCAGCATCTCGTCTCGGTGGGTGGGATGGACGCGATAAGGCAGGCGCCGCGCAGCCGATGAGGAGGTGTGAGCATGACAACGATCAAGTGTCCGATCTGCAAGGAGCGACTGAGCGGCGAGAGCGGTGAGCAGCTATCGAACGGTCTCAAGGACCACATGGCCTCCGTGCATGATATGGCGCCATCGGGCGCCCGTGAGGAAGGGACGCACATCCCGCCTACCGATTATTCGGAGGATACGATGCGTCTCAGGGAGGCTGAAGGCCCGGTCAGGGTATCGTGGAAGGAGGAGGTGAGGATGTGGACACCTCCGCCGGTGCCATCCGGGCCCGGAGAGGCGCGAAGAGGAACGATGCTGTACCTGGAGCGAGGACCCCCTTCGCTCGTCAGAGAGCGAGAGGTCGAAGCGGTCCACCAAGGGGACATGCCCCAGATGGAGTGTCCGATATGCAGCGCCCTCATCATGTCCACATCGGAGGAGGACCTCTCGGACGACCTGAGGGACCACATGGCCGATCAGCACGACATTCGGCGGAAACGGCTCGACTGGATATATGGGAGGAGGTGAGGAGGGCCCCGCCCTCCCCATGACGTCTACAGCTCTCGAAGGACGGGCGAGGGGGTGCGGAACTCCCCGTCCCAATAGATCAGCACGTCCGTACGGTCATAACCCTCGATCACGTCGGTGTGCACCACCTTGCCGACGATCCATATGTGGTCCCAGTCCATCCGGTCCTGGACCTCGGTTATCCTGACCTCCATGTTGAGAGGGCATTCGGCGATCGAGGGGGACCTGATCCTTTTTCCTGGCTGAGGCGTCATACCTGTCTCGGAGAACTTGTTCATGCGGCTGCCGGAGCTGTAGCCGCATCTGACGACCTGGTCCACCAGGTTCTTGCCGGGAACGTTCAGGGAGAAGTCGCCCGTCTCTTCGAGCAGCTTGTAGCTATGTCTCGACGTCCTGATACCGACCCCTACGATCGTAGGGTCGATCGAGAACACGTTGAACATCCCGATGGTCGTCACGTTCGGTTCTTCCTCCCCAACGGCCAGCAGAAAGACCGGCGACGGGGGCAGGGACATCACCGCCTCGATGGGCCCCATGTCAAGCTTCAGCACTTCCTCGCTCATTCATCAACCCTAGGGAACCATCTTGGCCCCCGGGATAGATAGTATTTTCCGCTCCCTCATGGCGAGAGGCCTTTGACCACGGATAGGATCTCATCATAGTCGGGTTGCCGGGAGGGGTCTGGCGCCTTCCAGGAATACCGCACCTTCATCTGCTGGTCGATGATCAGCACCGCCCTGGTGGAGCGCCCTCGCAGGAGGTCCGTCTCACCGATCATGAGGTCGTATTGCCGGATCACGTCGCCATCTGGATCGCTCAGCAGTGGGAACGTGATCCCCAGATGCATCTTCCACATGCGGTGGGATATGGTGGTGTTGGCGCTTATGGCGATCAATCTCGCATTGGCGCGTTCGATGTCATCCACCATCTTCATGAATCGCTTCATTTCCATGGTGCAGATCATGCCCCAGTCGGTAGGGTAGAATGCGACTATTACCGGCCCCTTCCTTGCCTCATCGCTTAGCCTGATGGTCTCCTCCGAGGATTCCGGAAGCTCGAAGTCCGGGGCCTCTTCGCCCACTCCAGGCATGGGCATCAGGCCACCTCGGGATGCCAACCATCGTCGGGAGGCAGACCGCGCAGGCGTCGCCACGCCGCCCTGTCCAGTCGATGAAGGTACCCCTCTTCGTCATAGTAGAACAACTGGTAGTAGAACAGCCAGTGCCTGTTCAGCTCCAGCATCTTGAGCCATACGTCCACCGCTCTGTCCTTGGGCACCACGACCACCAGCCGAGCCTTGCCCAGGATCACCTGCGCATATTCCGTCATGCGGAGCGGGCCATTCAACGATTCGTCGCTTTCCACGAACTCCTTGCTGACGATGTACCGATCGTCCTGCAGAACGGTCACGACGCCTCGGTCTCCGAACATCTCGCTCCTGACGGTGAGGTCGCCGAAGAGCTCCCCGCACTCCCTGGCCGTTTGCCTGGCGCGGGCGCGGATGATGTCCTCAAGGCCGCATGGGGAAGGCATGCCGCACCAATCGGTCTTTTTCATATTTAATCCCGGAGGAAGTCCCTTCGTATCCTGCCAGGTGCGGTCTCCCGAAAAGCTCATCTCCGTTGCCTGGGACGGGCGACGGCTTTGGAATTTAAGTATGATCAAAGAAATATCGGAACGGCCGGTGGCGGCAGTCCCGATGGAAGGAACGACTGGATCACCGGGTGTCGATGATCTTTATGAGATGTAGCCAAACTCGGTCTTGACCGGGCCCACCACCTCGCCTTTCTTGCCCTTGAAGGCAGCGTCTTCGAACCTCTTGACCATCTGACCCTTGCCGAAGTAACCCAGGTCTCCCCCCTTGCTCTTGGATGGGCACTTGGAGTACTGCTTGGCGATGGCCTCGAAACTCTCGCCCGACTTGAACCTGGCCAGAAGCTCATATGCCTTGGCCTGGTCGTCAACCAGAATGTGTGCGGCGCGCACCTCGGTAGCCATAGGACCGGGTCAGGATGGATGCCCGATATATATGTTGGCCCATGCGGTCAGAAAACGCTGTAGTCGGTGATGTATCCTTGAGCGTTGACGATCATCTCCTTGATCTCATCGATCGACGGCACTCTCCCTTGGACCATCAACTTGCCGTTTATGAAGAGGGCGGGTTGTGACATCACGCCGCGTCGTTTCGCCTCTTCGATGTCCTGGAGCTTATCGACGTCCACATCGATACCTAGCTCTTCTATTGCAGCATGTGTCGCCACCTCCATGAGGCGGCATTTGGAGCAGCCGAAGGCGAGCACCTCGATCTTCAGAGGCATGATGGATGAATGGGGTTCGATGGGATATACCTCTTCCGAAACGCTTTTCCGGGACTATCTGTCGGGATCCGTCCATGAACCCTGGTCGCTTCCAGAAGCGATGCCATGGTGCGGTCGCCGCGGGTGGTGTCATCGAGCAAAGCTTAACTTCCTCCCCCTCATACCCCTCTGCGATGTGGAAGCGGCTGGATGTGGAAGAATGGAACGCTCGGAGGAAAGGTTCCCTCTCCGAGGTCATGGGCCCCGTGCAGGACATAGTGAACATGGTCCGGGACGGCGGGGACGCCGCGCTGCGCGAACTGACCGAGAGATTCGACAAGGTCCAACTGGACGATCTGCGTGTGACCGAGGCGGAGATTCAGGAGGCCTATGCGAAGGTATCCTCCGAACTGGTGGACGCGCTGCGCACCGCCGAGGCCAACATCAATTCCTTCCATCAGCTCCAGCGGCCTCCAGACATGTGGTTGCGGGAGATGTCGCCAGGCCTGTCCCTTGGCGTGAAGAACTCCCCCCTGCGAAGGATAGGTGCATATGTGCCGGGCGGCCGTGCCGCGTATCCGTCGACCGTTCTCATGTGCGCTGTACCAGCCAAGGTCGCCGGTGTGCGAGAGATCATCATGTGCACTCCTCCGCCGGTGAACCCCCTTACGCTGGTGGCGGCGGACATCGCCGGTGTGGACGAGGTGTACAAGGTGGGAGGGGCACAGGCCATCGCCGCCATGGCCCTTGGGACCGAATCCATCGACAGGGTCCAGAAGATAGTCGGTCCTGGAAATGTGTACGTGACCGCGGCCAAGATGCTGCTTCGCGACGAGGTTGACATCGACTTCCCGGCAGGGCCCTCTGAGATAGCCGTGCTGGCGGACGAGAGCGCCGACCCATCCTTCATCGCCGCCGACATACTGGCGCAGGCCGAGCACGATCCCAATGCGGCATGCATCCTCATCACCACCGATCAGGTTCTGGCCAACAAGGTGGGGAGGGAGCTCGAGAAGCAAGTGGCACGTTCCGACAGGCAGGATGTGTTGAGACGATCGTTGGACAACATCGGCTATACCTTGGCCAAGGACCTCCCGTCGGCCGCCGCGGTCGTCGACATGATCGCCCCCGAACACCTGTCGATCCAGGTGTCCGATCCCCTGGCGGTGCTGAGCGGCATACACAGCGCCGGTTCGATATTCATCGGCAGGTATGCCGCCGTCGCATGCGGCGACTATGCCTCTGGAACGAACCATGTGCTCCCGACCGCGGGCTACGCCGCCGCATACTCTGGCCTGGACGTCATGCATTTCATGAAGCGGTCCTCCATCCAGGTCATCAAGCGCCAGGGGCTTGAGGCCATAGGCGACGCCGTGGAAGCGCTGGCCAATGCCGAAGGGCTCACCGCCCATGCTCGCTCGATCAGCATCCGACGGCAGGGGCAGTGATCACAACCTTTTGGTGCAGAACCACCAGTCCAGGCAGCCCTGCCTGCCACGCCGCTCCTTCGCTCCCTGGACATCCTTGGGAGGAGGGAGCAGCACCTGCTCTCCTATGATCTCGTTGGAAGGCCAATTGGCCGGCGTCGCCACCTTGTGCCGCCTGACCACGTGAAGCGCTTGCAGGATCCTAAGCAATTCCTCGATGTTCCTCCCCACCCCTTTAGGATAGTACATCACGGTCTGCAGGACCGCCTCCGGGTCGACGATGTATGCAGCCCTGATAGTCGCGTCCGAGGTAGGGGGATGTATGGCGCCCAGGATCCTTGACACATCGCCGTGTGCGTCGGCGATTATGGGGAAGTCGATCCTGACCTCCAGGTGTTCCTCGATCCACTCGATCCATTTGATGTGGGATTGAACCTGATCGACCGACAGGCCGATGAGCTCGCATTCCAGCCGGCGAAACCTCTCGTGGTTCAGGGCGAAGGACGCGAACTCGGTCGTGCATACGGGAGTGAAATCGCCGGGATGGCTGAACAGGATGAACCATTTTCCCTTGAAATGGTCCGGCAACGTCATCGTACCCATGGTCGTTCGGACGTCCAATCGGGGGAACGTCTCGCCTATGCAGGGGATCTCCACCCTGAAATCGGATTCGTTCATGATTGTAATTCCATTTCTGTGGATTATTATACCTCCGAAAGGTACGAGTACCGAATGAACGTTGCCACGTTCATGCGCGAGTCCCCCACTGGACCGTTCCTGATGAGATGGGAAAGGAACGGATCGGCCCACCGTGATTATGTCCTGAGAGGTGCTGAAGGCAATGCCTTCCTACGATTCCCCAGTGCATTGTCCTCTAGGGCGGAGGGCTCCGTCGATGGCCGGACGTACGTTTTCAAGAAGAGAGGCATCCTACGCCCCATCGTGACGGTGACGCAGGCGCCATATGACCAGGAGGTGGCGACCCTGAGGTTCACCCGGAAGAAGGTGGTGATGGAGACCATCGACGGAAGGCGCTTCGACCTTGTACGTGAGGGAGTGTTCAAACGGTCATGGTCGATGAAGGACGATGGCGGTGCTGAGGAGATCTCGCTGAAGGTCCCTGCCCCCAAGCAGAGGTTGGGATACGTGGAGGTCCCGTCCAGGATGATGAGGTATAGATCGCTGCCCCTGCTCCTCATGCTGGCCTGGTATGTGATCGTCCTGCAGCTGAGCCAGGAGGGATACTGATGGTAAGGGAGTATGTCATCGTTCGACCCAGGGCGTGGTCGATGCGGACCGAGTTCCGGGAGGGGGAGAAGGTCGTCGCCGTCCTCTCCGGCTCGAAGAGCTTCGGCCGAAAGGCCGTGGCCACCATGGACGACAAGGTGTTCGTTCTCTCCACAGGGGGAAAGCGCGCTCTTAGGTCAAGGATGAGGGCGGCCGGTCAGACGGACGACATCGCGTTGATGGAGCACACTCATGCGATGACGGGGGCCATCTCCATAGGCGATGAGGCATACGAACTGACCCGTACCCTCGACGGTCCCTGGGAGGTCCGCTCCACGCGGAGGGGCCTGGTCATGACGTTCGTGCGCGATCCCAAGGACCCCTCCCAGGGGCGAGCGGTGATGGACCTACAGGACGAAAACGCGCTCACGCTCGCGGTCCTGGCATGGTTCGCCCTCCGCACGATGGAATGCTGAGGGCCTACTCGAGCCGTATGATGGCCTTGGTCACATCGTCCCTCTTGTCAAAGCTGGCATAGGCATCGGGAGCCTCGTCGATGTCTATACGGTCGCTCACGATGAAGGATGGCCTCGCCTTGCCGCCCACGATGAGGTCGCGGAGGAGCGATTGAGAGTTCTTCACAGGCGCCTGGCCCGTCTCAATGCTCAGCCCCTTCGACCACAGCAGGCCGAACGGTATGGTCAGAAGGCCATTGGCCTCTTGTTCGTTCCGGGCTCGTGGATCGTTGGGCATGTAGGCCCCTATTATTCCGAGATTTCCCGCTGGATTGACGACGTTGACAAGGTCCGTGATCACCTGGTCTGGGCGGTAGTCGTCAGGCTTCTCACGGTCATATGCCTGATAGCCGACAGCATCGATGCCGCACTCCACCCCGTCCCACTTCTCGGTCGGATGGAGCTTGGACCCGGCCACATCGCCCTGTTTCCGCAACTCGACGATCTGCTGCGCCGGATCGCCCTCTTCGAAATTGACTGGAACCGCACCGATGCGTTCCGCCAGCCTCAGCCTTGACGGGGACCGGTCCACCACGTATACCTCGCTGGCACCCTTGAGCATCGAGCAATAGGCAGACAGCAGGCCTACCGGGCCGGCGCCGAACACGGCCACCGTCTTGCCGGACGACACCTTGGCCATCTCGGTGGCGTGGAACGCCGTGGGAAAGACGTCCGCCAGCATGACATAGTCATCCTCCTTGTCATCGCCAGGTCTGCCCGGCAGCTTCAGGCATGCCCAGTCGGCCCTTGGAACTCGAAGCATCTCCGCCTGGGCGCCCCTGTAAGGTCCCATGGTCACGTAGCCGTAGGCGGCCCCTGCCCCCTGTGGGTTCATCACCAGGCATGCGCTGCTGTATCCGCGCAGGCAATTGTAGCATGTCCCGCATGCCACGTTGAAGGGCATGACCACGCGGTCCCCTTCCTTTATGATGGACACTCCGTCCCCGACCTCTTCCACCACGCCCATGGGCTCATGGCCAAGGATGATCCCCGGCTCGGCAGGAGTGTGCCCATCGTACATGTGCAGGTCGCTGCCGCATATCCCACTGGATGTGATGCGGACGATGGCATCGGTAGGTTCCTCGATCCTGGGTTCAGGCACGTCCTCCACTCGCACGTCGCGAGCTCCATTGTAAACCACCGCTTTCATGATCGGCCTCTCCTCCGGCGACGTCGACCTACAACGTATATGGCCATTGGCCGATGGTTCAGCGAAAGCTGGATGAAATGTCGTCGGCGACATAGTGAACGATATATGTGTCCGATGGCAGTGCACCGGCGTGAAAGGGCAGCGAGAGATATGGGAAAGGGAATACGCGTCACCGGACCCGTTGTGGAGAGGGCCCGCGCCGAATACCGTTCCTGGCGAAGGAAGGGTGCTGGAGCTGGGATGCGGAAATGGGAAGACGCTTTCCTCGCTCGTCCGCCATAGTGGTGAGGTCATCGGACTGGACCACTCGATCAACGCCCTCCACCAATGCCCACCGGGCCCCTCCCTCGTACGGGGGGACATCCTCCGCCTACCCTTCCAGGACGAACGTTTCGATACCGTCCTGCTGCACCATGTTCTGCAGCATCTGTATGCCGACGAGCGGGAGCTTGCGATCGGCGAGGTGCGAAGGGTCCTGCGGCCGGGCGGCACCCTGTCGATCAGAACGTTCTCGGTCAGGGACATGCGATTCGGGAAGGGGGAGGAGGTGGAGAGGAACACGTTCCGCCGCGGAAATGGATTGATATATCATTATTTCGAGGCCGACGAGCTCAGGGCGCTACTTTCCCCACTGGTCGAGATGGAGCTCAGGGAGAGCGTCGTCGAGACAAGGTTCGCCAAAGGTTCGGTGAGGGCGGAACTGGTGGGCACCTTCCAGCGATGAACATCAGGCTCTTGCCATCAATGTCGACGGCCGCTCATACCATCGGCGCGGGACGGCCTCGCCAGCATCGACCATCATCCCTGATGGAACGGCCGTGAGCCGGCGTCCTAACGCCTAATTATCTTTCTCTCCTTGCCCGGAATGCGGCGAAGCTTGCCATTGTCCAACGCCCATTGGAAGGTCGCCTTCTCCGACGGCGCGATGAGCACCTTCTCCCCGGCGGAATACTTCTTCCTACTGGTCCAATCGGTGAAGCCCGACACCACCTTGTATATCTCGGCCTCCTCCACCATCTCCCTTCCGGGGCGGGCCCCCTTGTACTGCGAATACGAACCGTTGAACATCGTCAGGACGCCGTCCCGGAACTCCGCCACCCTGGAGCAGACGGAGTCAAGCAGATAACGGTCGTGGGTGACTATCAGGAAGGTCCCGGCATAGGTGGCAAGGGCCACCTCCACGGCATGCTTCGACATTATGTCCAGATGGTTCGTCGGCTCGTCAAGGATGAGGAAATTGAGGTCCGACGAGAGGAGGATGGACAGCATCACCCGAGCCCTCTCGCCGCCGGACAGCGTGGATATCGGACGCTCCGCATCCTTCTTCGTCAGATAGAATCGGTAGAGGTAGGAGCGCGCCCGCGCCCTTGCCTCGCCCACCAGCACCTTGTCGATCTGCTCGTATGCCGTCAGATGCGGCTCGAGATCGTCATGTCCCTGGGCGAAGTACCCGATCCTGGCTCCGGGGGCTATCCACAGCTCCCCCCTCGCCGGTATCTCGCCGATCAACGCCTTGACCAGCGTTGTCTTCCCGGAGCCGTTCGGACCGAATATGCCCAGCTTGTCCCCGCTGTCTATCTCCATGTCGAGGTCCTCGAAGATGGTTCGGCCAGCCCGCTTGACCTTGAGCTTCTTGGCGATGACCATGTTCTTCCCGGCCTTCTGAGCGGTGGATATCTCGATGCTCAGGTCCTTCTTCTTGTCCGGGGCCTCCTTGACCTCCATCCTCTCGAGCATCTTCAGGCGGGTCTTATGGGTGCTGGAGAACCATAGGGCCCGGTGCTGCTCGTCCGCTATTCGAGCGTGGCGCTCCCTCTCCCTCAGGTTCCTCTCGTACTCCTTCCTTTGCCGCTCCATCTCCATGGACTTCTTGTCCACGTACTGGGAGTAATTGCCGCCGTAACGACGCAGCCTGCCATCTTCCAGATCGAATATCTGGGTGACGGTCCTGTCAAGGAAATAACGGTCGTGCGACACTATGACGACCGCTCCCTTGAAGTCCAGGAGATAGTCCTCCAGCCACTCCACGGCGTCGATGTCCAGATGGTTCGTCGGCTCGTCAAGGATGAGGAGATCGGCCTTCTCCGCCTGGGCAAGGATCTTGGAC
>LFRW01000012.1 GCA_001512965.1 Methanomicrobia archaeon DTU008 | reverse complement strand
GGGCACTTGATCTTGTGCAGGCGACGGGCACTGTCGAACGCGTCAAGGGCGGCCTTCTGCCTAATGAATCCTTGGAGTATCTTACCTTCATTAACGTTTTCACGAGGTCGAGGGACCAGCTTCTTCCCCGCGTAATATGATTGGGTCAAGCACCAGGTGTTCATCATCTGCATGAAATTTTGGATGCTGGCACCTTCCTTCACGGAGTTGAGCATGGCGTCGATGGCATAGCTGGAGCGGTCCGGTCGCCTGGTATAGGTGGACATCAGGATCAGGGATGCGACCTCATCGGCATGGCGTAGCGCGACCTCCTGTGCCACGTTGCCTCCCATGGACCATCCCAGGACGTGATATCTGCTGAACCCGAGGCCGTTCATGAGGCCTGAGACATCATCGGCCAGCTCGGACATGGTGAACTGCCTGTCCGGTGCTTCCGTGAGGCCGGAGCCCCGGCAGTCCATGAGGACCACGTGAAAATGGTCCTTGAGCAGGGGGACCATCTTCTTCCAGTTGTACAGGTCACCACACAGTCCGGGTATGAGGACTATCGGTTCGCCCTCACCGTACGTGTGATGATGGATGCGGACCTCACCCACATTGATGTACGGCATATCCGACTCTGACGGCGACGAACATCAAATATATTACGGTCCCATCCCGCCTAGGCATCTGGCCACAGCTTTGCCGCCATCTCCCTCAGCTTATACTTCATGATCTTCCCGCTGGCCGTCAGTGGGTACTCGTCGACGAAGGCGATGTACTTCGGTATCTTATACCAGGCGATCTTACCGCGGCAATAGTCCTGGACATCCTCCGCGGTGATGTTGTAGCCCGGCTTGAGCATGATGAACGCTCCTGGCTGCTCGCCATACTTCTTCGATGGCACGCCTACGACCTGTACGTCCTTGATGCCTTCCATATGGTGGATGAAGTCCTCTACCTCTTTGGGATAGATGTTCTCCCCACCTCGGATGATCATGTCCTTAAGGCGGCCGGTGATGATATAATAGCCGTCCTCATCCATCATTCCGATGTCCCCGGAGTGTAGCCAGCCGTCCTTATCGATGGCCTTGGCGGTCTCCTCCGGCATGTTGTAGTAGCCCTTCATGACGTTGTAACCGCGGCAGCAGATCTCCCCATGCTTCCCCGGACCGAGATGTTCGCCCGTCTCGGGGTCGATTATCGCGACCTCGACGCCAGGCAGCGCTTTCCCGACGGTACCGCACTTCTTTGCGATGGATGGCTCGTCATAGCGGGTCTGCGTCATTCCTGGGGAGGATTCAGTGAGGCCGTACACGATCGTAACCTCTCTCATGTTCATGCGGTCGACGCACTCCTGCATGGTCTTCACTGGGCAGGGGGACCCGGCCATGATGCCGGTGCGGAGGCTGGAGAAGTCGAACTTGTTGAACATGGGATGCTCCAGGATGCTGATGAACATGGTGGGGACCCCGTAGAGGGCGGTCGCCTTCTCCATCTCCACCGCCATCATGACGTTCAGAGGTTCGAACCTCTCGAGGACCACCATGGTGGAAGCATGGTTGACACAGGCCATGACCGCCAGAACGCAACCGAAGCAGTGGAACAGCGGCACGGGGAAGCATACACGATCCTTGGGGGTGAAGTTCTGGTTGACCCCTATCCAGTATCCATTGTTACCGATGTTGTGATGGGTCAGCATCACACCCTTGGGGAAACCGGTGGTCCCGGAGGTGTATTGCATCATGACCACGTCATGTGTGGATAACGTGGCCTGCCGCGCCATGTATTCCTCGTCAGTGGTCTGGACGGCCATGGCCATGACCTCGTTCATGGAGTACATACCGCGATGCTTCTCCGGCCCCAGGAATACGACACGACGCAGGTGTGGGAACTTCTCGGAACGCAGTCGGTCGCGAGGATGCGTCTTCAGTTCAGGCACCAGCTCGTACATCGTGTTGACGTAGTCCGTGTCCCGGTATCCATCTATGATGAAGATGTTCTCCGACTCGGACTGCTTCAGAATGTACTCGACCTCGGTGATCTTGTAGTTGATGTTGACCGTAACGAGTATGGCCCCTATCCTCGCCGCCGCGAACTGCATCGTTATCCAGTGCGGCACGTTGGTCGCCCATATCGCTATCTTCTCTCCTTTCTGGACGCCCAAGGCCATGAGGCCTTTGGCCACCCTGTCCACCGTATCGGAGAACTCCTTCCACGTTTCTCGATAGTCGCGATCGGGATATACCACCGCGTCGTTGTCCGGACATCTGCGTACAGCCTCATCCAGCAGCTGCCCTAGCGTCACATCACGTGTTATCTGCCCATCCATCATGTCAGGCACCTCATGCGGGCATGTACAGCACTGCGTAGATGGAGGCCGGAGCGCCGTTCGCCGCCCCTACATGATGCGGTACCACCGAGTTGTAGTACATGGTGTCTCCTTCCTTGAGGTGGTAGGTCTTCTGTCCATAGGTCAGAACGACCTCGCCCGAGACCACGATGATGAACTCCTCTCCCTCATGGGAAGATAGCTCGACCTTCTCAGTCGGCTCGATCCAGATGAAGAACGGTTCCATGTGGCGGTCCGTCTTTCCCTTTCCCAGAAGATAGTAGTGATAACCATTGGGGCTCTTCCCTCGGTGGGGGAGGGCGTCCTCCTTCCGCTCATCCTGGCGAACGATGAGGGGGTCCTCCTTGAAATGGTCGTCAGTGAATGTACCCAGGCGCTGCCCCAGTGCCCTCGATAGTTTCACCATGACTCCAATGGACGGATAGGTCTTTCCCTCCTCTATGTTGGTTATCAGGGCAGGGTCTATGCCGGTGTTCTTGGCTAGATCCTCGATGGATAGGCCCAGCTTCTCGCGGTACTTAGTTATGCGGATCCCGAGTTTGTCTGAAGCGTTCATCTGATCAACCTGAAGGGTTTTGGGTGAAACTAAATCGTAGCTAATATGCTTTCCATTCCTATTATCATCAATAGTTAAGCTCGGCTAAGCGCGACCCTTCTGGCCTCTTCGAACACCTTGACGTTCTTCTCCACAAGGTGGGGCTTCGAGGAGAAGCTGTCTGCCAATGCCGCCAATAGATGCTCGTCATCTATCGGGATCAGGCCGAGACCGGAGAGCGCGCCAAGGAAAGCGGTGTTGACCGCCTTTGGCACCCCGCAGCTCTTGGCCACATCCATCGCCGGGAAGGGCAG
>LFRW01000051.1:19432-32125 GCA_001512965.1 Methanomicrobia archaeon DTU008 | reverse complement strand
CGGTCGAAGCGGCCGGGGCGTAACAGCGCCGGATCGATCATGTCCGGCCGGTTGGTGGCGGCCATGACGGTGACCTGGTCCAGGGGTTCGAAGCCGTCCATCGACGTCAGTAGCTGGTTCACCACACGTTCGGTCACGTGGGAGTCTGCCGAGCTGCCCCTTCGGGGAGCGATCGCATCGATCTCGTCCAGGAACACGATGGCCGGCGCCACCTGCTTGGCCTTCTTGAATATCTGGCGGATGGCCTTCTCCGACTCTCCAACCCACTTGCTCAGTATCTCCGGCCCCTTGACCGAGATGAAGTTGACGCCGCATTCGTTGGCCACCGCCTTGGCGATGAGCGTCTTCCCCGTTCCCGGCGGCCCGTAGAGAAGGATGCCGCGACCTGGCTTGATGCCCATGCGCTCGAAGCACCCCGGGTCCTCCAGAGGCAGCTCCACCATCTCGCGCAGCAGCTGCTTTACGTCGTCGAGACCGCCCACGTCCTCCCAGCGCACGTTGGGTACCTCGATGGCGACCTCGCGCATCGCGGACGGCTCCACCTCCCGCCTAGCTTCGTTGAAGTCGTCCTGCGTCACTCGCATCGACTCCAGCACGTCGGGCGCCACGGGCCTGTCGAGGTCCAGGTCGGGAACGTGGCGGGCGAGGCACTTCATCGCCGCCTCCCTGGCCAGCGCGGCAAGGTCCGCTCCGACGAAGCCATGGGTAGAGCTGGCCAGCCTATCCAGGTCCACGTCCTTCTCCAGAGGCATTCCGCGAGTATGGATCTGCAGGATCTCCAGACGGCCCTCTCTCGTCGGGACCCCTATCTGGATCTCGCGATCGAAGCGGCCGGGGCGGCGCAGCGCCGGATCGATGGCGTCCTCTCGATTGGTCGCGCCTATGACGATGACCTGCCCGCGGCTCCCCAGGCCGTCCATGAGGGTGAGCATCTGGGCCACCACCCTGCGCTCCGTCTCTCCCGTGGCATCCTCTCGCCTGGGCGCGATGGAATCGATCTCATCGATGAAGATGATGGACGGCGCGCCCTTCTCCGCTTCCTCGAACTTCTCGCGCAGCTTCTCTTCGCTCTGTCCATAGTACTTGGACATTATCTCCGGGCCGTTTATGCTGTAGAAGTTCGCCCCCGATTCGTTGGCCACCGCCTTGGCGATGAGCGTCTTCCCCGTTCCCGGCGGTCCGTAGAGAAGGACGCCCCGCGGGGGGACTATGCCCAGGCGGTCGAACAGCTCGGGGTGCTTGAGAGGCAGCTCGATGATCTCACGTACGCGTTTGAGCTCGTCCCCCAGGCCGCCGACGTCATCGTAGGTGACGGAGGTGGAGGCGACCTCCTCCGCCTCCACCGGTTCGGTCTTGACCACGAGGTCGGTATGGCTGCCGACGACAACCACGCCTGAGGGCACGGTGCTGACCACCACGAAGGGGAGGAATCCGCCCATCAGGGCGATGTTTGGGATGATGATGGCGTCCCCCTTCACCAATGGCCGGTTGGTGAGCCCTTTCTTGAACAGCTCTTCCACTCCCTGGCCGAAGCGGACCCTCTTTCCTGGTGGGATCTTGGGGGCCACCACTATCTTGGTGGCCGGCTGGGTCTCGGCCTTCATGACCGTCACCTTCTCGCCGATGCTCACGCCAGCGTTGGAACGTATCATCCCATCGATCGAGATGAGCCCTTTCCCCTCATCCTCCTGAGGGGCCCTGAAGACCTTGGCCGCGGTCCTTCTCTTGCCGATTATCTCGATGAAATCCCCCATGTCCACGCCCAGCGCCTTCCTGGTCTCGGTGTCGATCCTGGCCCTCCCCAGGCCCACCTCGGACTGGTGCTGAGCGCTCGCCACCTTAAGCGTCACCTGCTCGCCCACACGATGCCCCATCAGGGGAAGCGTGGATGGCGATATTAAGCTTAGGCCGTGGGTTCCATTATGATTAAATTCCGACCCGCTCTTGATAGGTGCATGGAGATGACGCCGGAATGCATCCCTTGCCTGCTTGGAAGGGTGCTGTTCGAGTCCGAGCTATGCGCTCCCCACCGTGCCGCGGAGGCGATGCGGGACGGACTGGCGGTCCTTCACGCCAGCTATGTCCCCGGGGCGAACTCCGCCGAGGTCGCCACCAAGGTGCATCGCAAGGTGTACGATGTGCTTGGCTGCGACGATCCCTACGCCGCCCTCAAGGAGAGGAGCGACCAGGTCGCAGCTTCCCTGCTGGACCGCGCTCGCGGATTCATAGACCGCTCCGACGACCGCCTGGAGGCGGCCGTGCTGGTGGCCATCGCCGGCAACGTCATGGACTTCGGGATACCCGGACATGATGACCCTGAGCAGCTCAGGGACGATCTCGACGCCATACTGGCGCAGGGATTGGACGTCAACGACGTGGATGGTATGAGACGGAGGCTCGGGCCCGGCCGAAAGGTCGTATATCTCACGGACAACTGTGGCGAGTCGGTCCTGGACAGGTTGCTGGTCGATGAGATAAGGAGGACAGGTGCCACGGTCATCGGCGTCGTGAAAGGGGCCCCTGTGCTCACCGACGTGACCATGGAGGAGGCGCCACGGGCCGGGCTGGACAAGGCGTTCGACCAGATGCTCACGACAGGCATGTTCGCCGTCGGGCTGGACGTCGGGCGGATGGATGAGGAGCTCAGATCCGTTCTGGATGACGCCGACATCATCATAGCGAAGGGAATGGCGAACTACGAGTCCCTCTCCGACGCTGGGATAGGGCCAATCATATATCTCATGCGGGCGAAGTGCCGTCCGGTGGCCGAATCCATAGGGGCTCGGAAAGGCGACAACGTGGCCAGGCTGTTCCCATGACCGACGAATCTATTATACGCGGAGGAGTTCCATCTTCTAACTCCATGTTCAAGGATAGTCCAATGCTCATGAGAACGAAGGTGCCCACGAATCTCCGGGGGGTCGCATGAGCGTAGCGCGTCAGGCAGTCGTCCTTGCCGGTGGAAAGGGGACAAGACTTCGTCCGCTCACCAACACCAGGCCAAAGCCTCTTCTTCCAGTCCTTGGCCGGCCCTGCGTCGATTACGTGATCGAGTCGCTGGCGAACGCAGGGGTCGAAGAGGTCTTCCTCACCTGCGGATACCGCTCCGAGGACATGGTGGAAGCGCTAGGTTCCGGCCGCCAGTTCGGCGTGGACATGATCATGTGCTTCGAGGACCGCCCGGCAGGGACGGCGGGGGCGGTCAAACTGATCGAGGATCGGCTGGAGGACAGGTTCGTCGTGGCATCAGGGGATGTTCTGGCCGACGTCGACGTCCGTTCCCTGGTCCAGCAACATGTGGGGAACGGGGCCATGGCCACGATGGCCCTCACCACCGTGGAGAGGCCGGAAGAGTTCGGGATAGTCGGCCTGGATGACACAGGCAGGATCGAGAGGTTCAAGGAGAAGCCGCGCACCGAGGAGGTGTTCTCCAACCTCATCAATGCTGGAATATACGTCCTGGAGCGGGACGTGCTTCCCGAGATACCACAGGGGGAGATGTATGATTTCTCCAAGCAGCTGTTCCCCAAGCTGCTGGCAGCTGGCTGGCCGCTCTACGGCGCCCGTCTGGGCGGACTGTGGAAGGACATCGGACGCCCGCGAGACCTTCTGGACGCCAACATCCAGATGGCCGACCGGAGAGGGCGCGCCATCGATGTCGAGGGGGCCGAATGCTCCGGACGCATCGTGGCGAGCGACCTCACCGCGCGTGGCTGCCGGATCGATGGCCCTGCATACATAGGCGAGGGGGCGTCCATAGGCCGTGACGCGATATTGTCGTCCTCCGCCATCGGGAGAGGCACCAGCATCGGGGACGGCAGCGAGGTGACGGGATCCTTCCTCATGGACGGCTGCTCGCTAGGCGCTCGATGCCAAATAGAGGGCAGCCTTCTAGGGAACGATGTCGTGGTGGGCGATGATACCATCTTGAAGGACTGCACACTGGGAGACGGCGTGCGCATCAAGGGAGGAGTACGGCTGGAGGGCCAGACGCTGGAATAGGTCGGCCGGCCAAGCGATCATCGCGGGCCGCATCCCTCCACATAGTCGTCCGGAGATTGGTGTTGCCAGCCATGGCGGAAATGTCGCTCACGGCGGTATCAGTTCCAAGGTAGCCGGACCTTCATCCCAGCGTTCTGGACCGCATGCCTTGAACGATCGCTTGAAGTACCGACGCCCCTCCCGTTACGGCGCCGCTCATGGCGCAGCCATGTACTTGGACAGGATCTCGCGGGTCCTGGTGCCGTCATCGGTGGCGATGGCGATCTCGTTCACGTTGTTGCCGTGCGTCGCAAGTATGAAAAGCGACTCGATGTTGATCCCTGCCTTGGACAACAGTTTAGTGACCTTGGCCAGCTCCCCTGGTCGGTCTGGGAGGGAGACGACGTCTATCTCCCTTTCCGAGAACTCTATCTTGGCCGCCCGCAGGGCGCTCCTAGTGCTGGCATCATCATCCGTGATCACTCTGATCATCGGACGTGGCGACCCGAGGTCAGTGGATATGCCCATTATGTTGACGGAGTTGCGAGATAGGGCCTCCGCGATCCTCGACACATCCCCTGGCTTGTTCTGGACGAAGATCTCGAACTGTTGAGTCATCACTTCATCAATGTCTGTGCTAGTTTATAATTCTGGGCCGACAGAAGGAGTTAATATATACGTTCCATTTCAATATTCATGGCCATGGGCAGGAAGGTGGCGGTGGCGATCGTCAACTGGAGGAGAGCTGCAGATACTCTCGAATGTCTGACGACGCTCATCGAACATTCCCCCTGCTCCCTTGATATCGTGGTGGTCGACAACGGTTCGGGGGACGGCTCGGCAGAACTTATCGCGAGCCGGTTCCCTCAAGTACGCTTGATCGCACTGGACCGCAACGAGGGATATGTCGTCGGCATCAATCTGGCCATAAGTGAGGCCTTGAAGGGAGATCCAGAGTTCATCTTGGTGATGAACAATGACGCCGTTTCCACCCCAGGATATCTGGAGCCATTGCTCGACATCATGGACCGCCGACCGCGCTGCGGCATAGCGGGTTCTAAGATCCTTTACTACGACACCGGCTTGGTATGGTTCGGAGGCGGGACATACAATCGATGGCTGGGGTATACGAGGCATCAGCATATGGACGAAGAGGCCGCTGCTGACCTGATGGCCTGGGTGATGGATGGGGGCCGCCTCATCTGCGTCGGCCCCTCTTCGTTGCCTTTCTGTCAGAAGCTTGTGGACAAGAGATGGACCGGGCCGGACGACTTCCTTCGCGTCAAGTATCAGCGTCTAAACGGTTATCGTATAGATGCGGTAGAGGCAAGCACCTATGCACAAGCCCTTTCACTACGGACCTCCGCGCCCGTCTGGGCCCTGGAGAAAAGATATCTTGATGATCTCGGTGCGATTACCATCGGCTACCTGCATCATGACGAGGACGGCGATCTCGTAACCTCGGCCATGGTGCCGCTGGGAGAAGGAAGGCTGATATTGTTCGGCGGCCCGGTCTCTCAGCCATCGGTCGTGGCGGGGGACGCTGCGATCTCATGGGACATCGTTCAACTCATCGTCAGCGGTGCCCTCTGGTCCACCGCAGAGCCGGAGTTCACGGCCTTCCCACTTAGCGCGGACGCCCGTGCTGGCACGTTCATATCATCCATGGATGGCGATCTTGTCGTGCTGGCCTACTCACCGCAATCCCACGTTCCCCTCTACGGGCGTACGGTGGTCGCCGCATCTTGATCCGGAGAGCGGCTGGCAGGTCTTCGGGCCAGCGGACCGATGAGGGCTGCGGCGAACCTTCCAAGATACCCACACTGCCGCAGCAATGATATGATCACCCTGAAGTCGAGCTTGGACTCGCCGCCAGACCTCTCGCCGAAATCGTATCTGACCTCGGCCATCTTGACATCGGAGGGGGAGAACTTCATGAGGTCGAAGAGCACCTTGAAACCCTGCCTCTCGAACTTCTTCCCATCCTTGCGGATGACCTCTGTCCATACGGCGGTCTCCCCTCCGAAGAAACCGCTCATGCTGTCGCGGGGGTTGCACTTGCGGTGGGCGAACAGATAGGAGCGTGCAAGAAAGTTCGCACCCCAGGATATCAGGCGGCGCGTCGCCTTCATCGCCTTGATGTCGTTCCTCGTCCCAACCACTATCGAATGACCGGCCGATAGTTCGGCCATAAGGTCCCCGACGCTGGCAGGAGGGTGCTGAAAGTCGGAGTCCATCACTATGAAATGCTTCGTCCCAGCGTTCACGATGCCATCCATCAGGCTGGCGGTCAGCCCCCTGTCATGCGGGTCTCTCACCATGAGGCGAACGGAAGGATGCGTTTCCATGAGCTCATTCACCACCTCAACGGTGCCGTCGATCGAGTTGTCGTCCACCACCAGCACCTTGACCCCTGGATATAATCTCAGGAGTTCCTCTATCATGCTGCCGATGTTCTGAACCTCGTTATATGTAGGGATGATTATCGTGAAGGACGATGCATCCTGTCCAGATGCTGTCATGGTCATGCGTCCAAGTCCATCTGTGGTATTTCTAAGTATGGTCACTCCAGGGTCTCCCGCCCTCTCTCCCCGTCTCCTCTCAGATCAGCCGTGGACCGCGATCAGATGGGTAACGCAGTGCATAGTATATTGCCATAAGCATGCTCGACGTTTGTTTGTCAGGGATATTATTATGTGTTCGACTCGCGGTGCACTTGGCGGATGACATCCTTGACAGTGGGCGTCTGCGCCTACAACGAGGAAAAGAACATAGCAAGCTGCCTGGGCTCCATACTCCGTCAGAAAGGCACCGCCTTCCAGCTGCGAGAGGTTCTGGTAGTGTGCAGCGGATGCACCGATGGAACCGAGGCCATCGTGGAGGGCATATCCCGTCAGGACCGCAGGGTGCGGTTGCTGGTGCAGAAGCAGAGGGAGGGAAAGTGCTCCGCCATCAACCTGATAATCTCCCAGGCGGAGGGCGAGGTGGTGGCGCTGGTCAATGGCGACAACCGGCTGGAGGATGGAAGCCTGGAAAGTTTGCTGGAGCCGTTCCGGGACCCGTCGGTGGGAATGGCGGGAGGTCATCCAGTGCCCGTGAACTCTCCCGATAGCACGATCGGATTCGCGGTCCATATGGTGTGGGACCTCCATCATCGCCTTTCCCTCATCAATCCCAAGATCGGAGAGCTCGTGGCATTCCGCAAGGACGGTGTTTCGCTGCCTACGCATCTGGGCTCGGACGAGGATAACATTCGCATGCAGCTCGAGCGGAGAGGGCTACGCTCCGTCTACGTCCCCGATGCCATCGTCATCAACAAGGGTCCCACCAACGTCACCGATTTCATGAAGCAGCGCACCCGGATCAATATCGGAGAGGGCTACATCAAGAAATTGTACGATTACGACGTTCCGACCCAGGACTGGGGGTTGGTGGCGCGGGCATTGCTGGACTTCCTGCGCGAGCATGGCAAGCGCCCGATCAGGATAATGGCCGCGGCCATGCTGGAGGCATCGGCGCGCATATACTCCAAGGTGTACGTGGCGCTGGACAAGGGGGACCAGGCGGTCTGGTGTCAGATAGCCACGAGCAAGGACGTGGACGCTCGGGACTGATCCCGAGGTGGGATGACAGGTAATGAATGTCACTTCCTGGATCCCTATTGGTCGACACTGTCGTTCAGCATCGGTTTTTGCGATGAGGGACCCTATTGCAGGCAGGGGCCTCAGATCAAAATGCTCTATCTTGAAAAACAACGGTCGATTTATATGCACGTAATTCATCCAGCAGAGAACTAACNNGAAGACCATCCAGATGGCGGCAGTCGCCATCGTAGCCATCGTCGCCGTAGCGGCGATCGGTTTCGTGTTGCTTGGAAATGGCGCAGACAACAGGACCGCGCTGGGCGCTGGAGAAGATCAAGGACCGTGGAACGCTGATAATAGGCACTTCTGCAGGCTTCCCCCCCTTTGAGATGATGAAGGATGGCGGAGGTGTCGAAGGTGTCGACATAGACATCGCCCAGAAGATTGCAGATGCTTTGAACGTCAGGTTGGTCGTCGATAATTACGATGATTTCAGCATGCTAATCTCTGCTCTTCAGCAAGGAAAGGTCGATATGATCGTTGCGGGGATGACAATCACCGATGCACGCAATGAATCTGTAACCTTCTCGATGCCATATTATAAGGCCGACCAGGCTCTGGTGGTCCTGAAGACCAACGATGCTATCCAAAGCACCGAAGATCTGGCCGGAAAGAAAGTAGCGGTCAACACTGGCACCACTGGTCAGTATTATGTCGAGGACGAGCTTCCTGGTGTAGACCTCAATACGTATGGCACGGCCTCCGACACGTTCCAGGCCTTGATCGGCAACAAGGTGGATGCAGTGATAATCGACGAGCCTGTGGCCAACAACTACATCACCGATGATGGGCCCTATCAGATCGTCCAAGTGATCGAGACCAACGAGTTCTATGGCATAGCCATGCCAAAGACCAATGCTGACGATCTGATTCAAGAGGTAAACAGGATTCTCGGGGAAATGATCGAAAACGGGGATCTGGAGGACATCATCTCCAAGTGGAGTAAGGCGGCCTAACTGCCCCAAACCCCTTCCCTTTCTAATGATATGAAATATGCGGCAGGGTAATGGCCATGGCTGACGGTTGGCAGATAATTCAGAACAATCTAGATGTTTTCCTAGCCGCCACCGGTGTCACGGTACAGGTGGCCGTGTTCGGTTTGGCGATCGGTTTCGTAGGAGGCGTGATTCTTGCCCTGTCTCGCTTATCATCCTTCAGGCCTCTAAGCTGGGCAGCAACACTGTACATCGAGATCATCAGGGGAACTCCCCTACTCATTCAGATATTCTTCATCTACTTTGGCTTCAGTGCCATCTCGCCACTCCTCAACTTCGATGCGATGACTGCAGGCATCTTGGCCTTGGGCTTCAACAGCTCGGCCTATCAGGCGGAGATCATTCGAGGAGGAATAGAGTCTGTGCCCAAGGGTCAGATGGAGGCGGCGCGCTCCATCGGTATGACCCGCATGCAGGCGATGCGCTTCATCATCCTGCCCCAATCCTTCCGGCTGATGATTCCTGCCATGACGAACGAGATGGTGACGTTGATAAAGGACACTTCGCTGGTCAGCACGATCACCGTGGTGGAACTCACATTCGTGGGAAAGCAGCTAACTTCGAGGTACCTTGAGGCAGTGCCCATACTGAGTTTTGTCGCACTAATCTACCTCATCCTGACATTCGCCACCTCAAGGGCGATGCGATATCTGGAGAAAAAGTATCAGATACCAGGGTATGGCGAGGCAGAATGAACCAAGAAGAGATCATCCGGGCGGTCAACATCCACAAGTCATTCAAGGGTCACGAGGTGCTCAAAGGTATCAACCTGTCTGTATCTCGAAGGGAGGTAGTGTGCATCATTGGTCCGTCCGGTAGCGGCAAGAGCACTCTGCTTCGCTGTCTGAACCGCATCACGGAACCGGATGACGGGGAGGGGCTGTTCGAGGGAAAAAGCATCATGGGCGAGGATGTGGACATCGATGAGGTCCGCTCCCACATGGTCATGGTCTTCCAGAGCTACAATCTGTTCCTTCATCTAACTGCAAAAAGGAACATCATGCTGGCGCTGGAAAAGGTCAGAGGGATGAGCAAGGAAGAGGCGGAGGGCCGAGCCATGGAGGCTCTGCGTAAGGTCGGCCTGGAGAACAAGGCCAACGCATATCCAGGTCAGATGTCCGGCGGACAGCAGCAGCGTGTGGCCATCGCCCGAGCCATTGCCATGGAGCCGAGAATGGTCATGTTCGACGAACCGACCTCGGCCCTCGATCCCGAGCTGACAGGAGAGGTCCTCGAGGTCATGAAGAACCTGGCATACGGCGGCATGACCATGGTAGTGGTGACTCATGAGATGGGATTCGCAAGAGAGGTGGCCGACCGGGTGGTGTTCATGGACCATGGCGTGATAGTGGAAGAGGGTGATCCAGCCACGATCTTCACCCGGCCTCAGAACGAACGCACCCGGCAGTTCCTCAAGCGCGTCCTCCAGGACGAGCCTGGGCCCCCGCCGGCCTGACCGAACCTATTTGTATTGGCCGCTCCCAACTTTTCCCACCCGATAATAATCGGGTAGAGGGGGATAATCACGGGAGAGAAGGTCTGGTTCGACGGGGCACTAGTGTCAATGCGTGATGCCAAGGTTTCGCTCATGACCTATGGGCTCCACTATGGTGGGGGCGTGTTCGAAGGGCTAAGGGCATACGACACTCCCTGGGGGAGAAGCGTGTTCCGGCTGGAGGACCATATGCGCCGCTTCATTGAATCGGCCAGGTTCCTGCGGCTCAAGCTGGACTATGATCTTGGGGAACTCTGCGAGGGGGTGCGGTCCGTGGTCAGGACCAACGGCCCCAATGCGGACTATATACGCCCCATAGCCTTCTATGGCGCGACGCCCAACCTGAGCATGAACCCTCAGGGGATTCCTACCCATGTCGCCATCGTCACGGTCCACATGGGCTCGTACATCGGCGACAGGCAGATGCGGGAAGGCATGGACGCCATCGTCTCATCATGGGAGAAGCCTTCCAACCGCGCCACCTCGTCCATGGCGAAGGTCTGCGGCAACTACGTCAACTCCGCACTGGCCAAGTTCGATGCGGTCCAGGCGGGGGCGGACGAGGCCATCATGCTGAACGGCAACGGCACTGTGGCCGAGGGAACGGGAGAGAACCTGTTCATAGTTCGGGACGGAAAGCTGATCACGCCCGACCTGGCATCTGGAGTGTTGGAAGGGGTAACGCGTGATACCGTGATCAAGCTGGCCAGGGCGGCGGGCTATGATGTTGAGGAGCGCCCCATCACGCGAGGCGAACTCTTGGTCGCCAACGAGGTCTTCATGACAGGCACGGCGGCCGAGATAGTCCCGGTGCGCACGATCGACGGTGTCCCGATAAATGGCGGAAGGCCCGGACCGGTAACACTGCAGGTGCAAAGGCTATACAATAGCGCGGTCCGAGGGGAGGACGCCCGATTCGTGGACTGGCTAGATCTGGTCGAAAGGAAGGACATCGAGCTGCTGAAAGTATGACGCCATGACGGGAAAAATATAAAATAATCTGTTGGCTATTTAATATCTGGTATATATGACCGCCACTGAAAAGAATCTGAAGGCCGCCTTTGCCGGCGAATCACAGGCCAACAGGAAGTATCTCGCATATGCGAAGAAGGCCGATGAGGAAGGGCTTCACCAGGTGGCCAAGCTGTTCCGCGCCGTCGCCGAGGCCGAGACGATCCATGCGCTTACGCACCTCAAGGCGATGAAGGGCATCGGAACCACGGCCGAGAACTTGAAGGAGGCCATCAGCGGGGAGAACTACGAGCACACCTCCATGTATCCGGAGTTCATCGAGGCCGCCAGGGCGGATGGTGACAAGGAAGCGCTCCGGTCGTTCTCATGGGCCAACGCCGTGGAGAAGATCCATGAGGAGAAGTACAAGGCAGCGGCCGAGGCGGTATCTTCGGGAAATGACCTTCCTGCCAAGAAGCTGTACGTCTGTCCGCTATGTGGAAACGTGGAAGAGGACGAGCCTCCTGAGAAGTGCAGGGTCTGTGGCGCTCCAGGCTCTTCGTTCAAAGAGGTCATGTGAGGCTCGCCTGCTTGCGCAGGCATCTTCCAGGATGATGCAAACAAACTCGAGATGAAACGGTCGGGGCAGGGATGCCGTGACGATGCCAGATGCGCATATGCATCCGGTCCAACATTCCCGCTCCGCACTCCCTTTTTCCCATAGCGGTCCGCATCGGGCTGTTGGAAGGAAAGACTAATAGGAAGGTTCGCGGTGCATCGGTCCGATGCCTTTCGCCCTCGGCATGCCCGCCCTCATAGAGATACCCGCCCTCAACGACCTGATCGACCTGTGTCAGGAGCTTGAACTGTCCTTCATAGAGCTCAACATGAACATGCCGGAGAACTGCCCCGAGGAGCTCGACCCATTGGAGGTCAGGGATGCCTCTAGAAGCTATGGCATCGAGTTCACGCTGCATTCCCCCGACGAACTGGACCTCGGTTCGCTGCACCCCACTGTACGCGAAGGGCATCTGGAAGCCATGAGGGAGGTGCTTGGATGGTCCGCTCAGGCCGGCATCAAGGTGCTGAACATGCATCTCAGCCCGGGCATATACTTCACGCTGCCGGACCAGAAGGTGTGGATATATGAGCGGTATGAGGACCAGTTCGCCACCAACCTCTGGCTGGCCTACCGTGAACTGCTTCCGTTGGCCAAGGCATCTAAGGTTGAGATCTGCACCGAGAACGTCAACAACTTCGACATCCCCTTCGTGTCCAGGGCCATAGATGAGCTGTGCACGCTGGACGGATTCAACATGACCTGGGACGTGGGCCATGACGCTCGTTCGGGATTCAGGGAGAGGGAAACGCTGCTGAGGCACAAGGGGCGCATAAGGCATATGCACCTCCACGACTACAACGGAAAGAGCGACCACCAGGTGCCAGGGTCGGGGATCGTGGACATCCCGGAGATGCTGGACTTCGCCCGGCGAATGGACATCCGGGTTCTGGTGGAGACCAAGACCCCCTCATCGCTCAAGGAATCGGTCAGGTCGGTCAGGTCGATGCTCTGACCAGGTGGAGCGATGTTTCCCATGCGGTCGATGATGTCGAGACAAAGGTGAAG
>LFRW01000051.1:0-19352 GCA_001512965.1 Methanomicrobia archaeon DTU008 | reverse complement strand
CCTCGAAAGGATGACGAGGACGCTGTGCTCGAGAAGATCGCTGAGATGCCAATGCCCTATAGCGAGATGGGAAGACGCATCCATGCTCTCATCCTGCGCAATGCGCCAGAGTTGCGTCCCACCCTGTGGTACGGCATGCCAGCGTACAGGAGGGATGGCAAGGTGATATGCTTCTTCCGCGTGGACAGGTACATGACGTTCGGCCACACCGAAGACGCGAACCTCGTCCGAGAGGAGGGCGCCCGGCACAATCTCGTTCCAACATCCTGGTCCTTGACAGAACTGGATGAGGCGACCGAAGCCGAACTCTCTGCCATCGTACGCAACGCTGCGACCTGACCGCATGCCTCGCTGCGCCGTCGTCTGATGTGATGGAGCGAGGGTGTGGCCAACATGCCTTGTTCAGAAGATCGCGTGACCTCGCGTGACCAGATTAATTATAAATATGGCAGTCACTTTGGTCCCCCTGCATTCACGTCAAACCGATGAATGATGAGGGTGTAACACATCCGAATGAGGTATAACAATGGCAAAGGCAATGTTCGTCCGTTTCGAAATGTCCAAGGAGCTCTCTGATAAGGCCTACGAGATAGTCGAGGCCGCCCGCGACACCGGCAAGGTGCGCAAGGGAACCAACGAAGTGACCAAGCTCGTGGAGAGGAGCGAGGCTGCACTGGTGATCATGGCCGAGGACGTTCAGCCCCCAGAGATCCTGGCCCACCTGCCCCTGTTGTGTGAGGAGCGCAACATCCTGTATGCTTACGTTCCTTCAAAGGCCGAGCTCGGCCATGCAGTCGGCATGGAAAAACCCACCGCTTCGGTAGCGATCCTCGACGCTGGCAAGGCCAAGCCCATGATCGAGAGCTTCGCCGAACAGATCAAGAAGCTGAGGCAGTAAGCGAGGGATATCATGGCAGAGGGAGAAAGCATTCCATCCGAAGTGGTGGAAATCATCGGGCGCACCGGAATGACCGGTGAGGCCACCCAGGTCAAGGTGCGTGTGCTTGACGGCCGCGACAAGGGCCGGATCATCACCCGCAACATCATGGGACCTGTGCGAATGGGAGACATACTGATGCTCCGCGAGACCTCCAGAGAGGCCCGCAAGCTCTCGATCAGGTGATGTGAATGGCCGAGAGACGCGTATGTTCGTTCTGCGGGGCGGAGATGGAGCCTGGCACTGGCAAGATGTACGTCAAGAGGGATGGCACCATCCTCAATTTCGACACCAGCAAGTGCTACAAGAACATGATCGACCTTGGCCGAGTGCCCAGGAGAACCCGGTGGACCAGGTCCGCCGCCACCCTGAAGGCCACCCTCAAGGCAGCGGGCACCAAGGAGACCAAGGTGGAGATCCCGGCCGTTCCGACCAAGACCAAGGCGACGACCAGGCGGTCCCGAAAGGTCAGGGCGAAGGTCCAGGCCCCGGTCGAGTCCAACGAGACGAGCGAGTGATAGCATGGCGGAGCGCACCTTCCTGATGCTCAAGCCCGATGCCATCCAGCGTGGGCTGATGGGCGAGATACTGGGCCGCATCGAGGCCAAGGGATACAAGCCTGTGGCCATGAAGTTCATGCGGCTGCCCAAGGAGCTTGCCGAGCGGCACTATGCCGAGCACAAGGGCAAGCCCTTCTTCCCCGGCCTCATCGAGTACATCACTTCCGGCCCCTCCCTGGTCATGGTATGGGAGGGTGAGAACATCATCGCCGGCATGAGGACCATCATGGGGAAGACCAACCCTTCGGATGCTGCCCCTGGCACCATACGTGGGGATCTGGCGCAGCAGACCGGACGCAACCTGATCCACGGCTCCGACTCCCCCGAGTCGGCGAAGAGGGAGATCGAACTCTTCTTCAACGACTATGAGCTGCAGGCCTGGGACCGGTCCCTCGAGCCCTGGATGGTCGAGTAAACCGTTTTGGAGCCCCGGCTCCACACCATCTCTTTTTCACTCATCGTCGAACTGGAACAGCTCATCGATGGTAGTGCCCAATGCTTTGGCGATGGCGTGCGCGAGCTTGAGCGAGGGATTGTAGGCGTTCTTTTCCAGGTAGACCACGGTCTCCCTACATATTCCCACCTTGCGGGCTAGCTCTTCCTGCGTCATGTCGTGGCGGGCCCGGAACTCCTTGATACGATTGCGCATTTACACCACATCGCCCTTGTACGATAGATGGCTTCGAGTGATCCAGTATGTCAGCAGCATGCCGAAGAACATGATGGGGACGAAGCCTTCCACCGATAGGGCGATCACACCGTAGTGATGTAGGAGGTACGCCGTGAGCAGGGTCATATAGGCGATCCACCACGAGAAGGCCATGGCGCGGTTGTGGATGGCGTTCGTCCTCTCGTCACGGATGACATCCCCTCCCTTCGCCAGGGCGCGCCTGACCATGGCGATCACAAGCAAGACCGCGCCCGACACCAGCACCATGGTCGTCAGGTAGGTGTCCACCATGTCCAGGATGTCCATGACCGCCGATATCAGCACCAGTCCTATGCCTGCTCCGACTGCGATCATATCCTTTCGCATAATATCATCCCTCACTGGTCATTATTATACGCTCTTTGCTCAGGCGGTTCACGAGCAGATAGGGCAGGGCGGTAAGTCCCGCTCCCATCAGTCCCGCTATCGCCAGGGCCTCCCACGACAGCCTGGCGACCTCGCCGGCCATGGTCAGGCTCGTCAGCAGTAGGACCCCGATGAGGGCCATCACCGCGATGCTTATCATGCGTGTGCGCCTGGAGTCGAAATGCAGCTGCACGAAGCCCATGACCCCGATGAAGGCGGTGAGCAGGGCGGGCAGTATCAATGCGAGATACACCGCCAACTGGACGCTGAACAACATCGCCCCGTCGGGACCGCGATACAGGACGATCGCGGCCGCCGCATACGCTACCATGGCGGCAGGGAGGAGCGTTCCAAGGATCTTACCGAGCCAGAGCTGCCGCAGGGTGACCGTCCCGCACAACAAGGTCTCAAGTGTGCCCGTGAGCTTCTCCTGATCGAACGCCTGTCCGGACAGGGCGAAGGCCCCGTACATGCCCATGAAGGAGGAAGTGAACAGAAGGCTCACCTCCAATGAGCCGCTCGACGACATCCAAGAGAAAATGGTCACGAACGCGATCAACCATACGAGGACCTGTCGGTCGTACCGGAGCTCCAGAAGCTCCCTCTTGGCCACGGTGAGAACGACGCTCAAGCGACCGCCTCCCGTTCCAGTACCTCGAAATAGACCTCATCGAGCCCTCTCGACCGGCTCTTGAACTCCTTGACCTCCAGCCCCATGTTCAGCAGGTCTCGGATGGACACCGGGGCGGTGAGATCGCATATCAGGGTAGCGCCCATGCGGACCGTCCCGTTCACCCGGCCATCGGCCACTAGGACGCGCTCGGCCTCCCTCGCCTCCTCCTCCGAGGGGAAGACCACCTCCACCTGGGGACGGCCTGCCCTCAGGTCCTCGGTCCGGCCAATCAGGCGGACACGGCCCTGGTCCAGGATGGCCACCCGATTACAGATCCTCTGGGCTTCGTCCAAGTCGTGGGTGTTCAAGAACACGGTCAGTCTGCGGTCCCGGGACAGGCTCACTATGAGCTCCCGGAAGTCTCTCTGGGCCTGGGGATCCAGACTGCTGGTCGGTTCGTCAAGGAACAGAAGCTCTGGTTCTCTCAGCAGGGCGCGGGCCAGGCCCACTCGGCGCTTCAGGCCGGTGGACAGCTCTGCCACACGGTCCTGTTCGCGGCCCTGCAGCCCCACCTCGTCCAGCACCTCGGCCGTGCGCTCCTGCCATCGTGGCACCTCATATAGCTTCGCGAAGTAGTCCAGGTTCTATCTCACCGTCAGCCGCTCGTACAGGCCATGCCGTTCGAAAAGCACACCGACCTTCCGTCTGAACTCGGTGGACGTCGCCAGGTCCTGCTCACATACCAGTGCGGTGCCGGAGCTCGGACGTAACAGGCCTAGAAGAATGCGCATGGTGGTGGTCTTGCCGGCTCCGTTGGGACCGAGGAAGGCGAAGATATCTCCCTTTTCGACTTCCAGCGAGACGCCGCGCAGTTCCTCCCGTTCTCCGAAGGTCTTCCTGAGGTCATCGACCTCGATGGCCTTCATCGCCGACACCTCTCAGGCAGCTCGAAGGCCCTACATATGGGAAATGCTTGGGCCCGACGTGGTCATGTAGCGATGAGCAAAGACATTGATGTTCAGACATGTCATCCTCATGTGTATTTTACTTCACATTATGTGGGGAATATCCCACATTATGTTGGAAATATACCGCATTTGATACATATAGTTATATCCAAGGATCGAATTTCCAGGCATCATCGGACCGTCCGGGAAGTCTCGCAAAGATTCTAATATCCAGTTCATAATGGGAACAAACCATGGCCACCAGACAGCCGATCGTTAGTGTCCTTGGTCATGTTGACCATGGCAAGACCTCCCTGCTCGACCGCATCAGAGGGACCTCTGTCACTAAGCGAGAGGCTGGACTGATCACCCAGCACATCGGCGCAACCGAGGTGCCGATAGACCATATATATGGGGTCACGAAACCGCTCATAGGGAAGAGCCGCAAGTTCACGGTACCTGGCCTGCTGTTCATCGACACTCCTGGCCATCAATCGTTCACATCCCTCCGCGCCCGAGGCGGAGCGCTAGCAGACCTTGCCGTGCTGGTGATCGATATCAACGAGGGGCTGAAGCCCCAGACCCTGGAATCCATCCAGCTCCTAAAGCGCTTCAAGACCCCCTTCATAATCGCCATGAACAAGATCGATCTCATCGAAGGGTGGCAGACCAAGGCTGGCGCACCATTCGTCCTGAACTATCAATCGCAGACCGACGAGGTGAAGGCGAAACTGGACGACAAGATGTACAAGATCATCGGCGAACTGTACGAGAAAGGATTCTCGACCGACCGCTACGATCGCATCGAGGACTTCACCAAGGCCATAGCGATCGTCCCGATGTCGGCCCGCAACGGTGAGGGGCTGCCGGACCTGCTTCTGGTGCTCATCGGCCTCGCCCAGAGGTTCCTGGAAGAGCAACTGAAGGCCGAGGAAGGCCCGGCCAAGGGCACGATCCTGGAAGTGAAGGAAGAGAAAGGTCTTGGGTCCACGCTCGATGTCATCATATTCGCCGGCACCTTGCGCCGGGGGGACACGGTCATCCTGGGAACCAAGGGCAAGCCTATCACGACCAGGGTCAAGGCGATCCTGCGCCCCAAACCGCTGGACGAGATCCGCGACCCCAAGGACCGCTTCGACTCCGTCACCGAGGTAACCGCGGCCATCGGGGTGAAGCTGCTATGCCAGAACATCGAAGGCGTCGTGTCCGGCGCTCCCCTGAGGGCCACCAAGGGCGACATGGCCGAGGCGCTCGAAGAGGTCGCGGAGGAGACCCGCGTGCACATCGAGACGGTCGACGAAGGTGTGTACATCAAGGCCGACGCCCTCGGCTCCCTGGAGGCCCTGGCCTTCGAGTGCGAGAAGGCGGGCATTCCCGTGAGGAAATACGACACCGGCATGATATCGCGCAAGGACCTCATCGATACCGCTGCATATGGGGAAACGTTCCATCGCGTGATACTGGCGTTCGGTGTAGACCTGCTGCCTGAGGCGAAGGAGGCCTTGCCTAACTACAACCTCAAGGTATTCGCCAGCGACGTCGTCTACCGCCTCATTGAGGACTACCAGGCATGGGTGGCCGAGGAGAAGGCGAAGATGGACGCCGAGATGCGATCCGAGTTCGCCTTCCCTGGCAAGGTCAAGCTGTTGCCCAATTGCGTGTTCCGCGCTTCCAAGCCAGCAATCGTCGGCGTTCGCGTTCTGGGCGGAAGGATACGGCCTGGACAGTCGCTGCTGAACATCGAAGGCGTAGAGGTCGGAAAGATCCGCTCCATCCGCTCGGGAGAGGAAGTGGTCAAGGAAGCCATCCAGGGGCAGGAAGTGGCGGTGGCCATCGAAGGGCCGACCGTCGGTCGGCAGATAAACGTGGAGGACATCCTTTATGTCGATCTGCGCGAGACGGCGCTCAAGGAGATCCAGAGCGTGGACCTCAACCCTGACGACCGCATGGTTCTGGAAGAGACCATTGATGTGAAGCGGAAGCAGGACAGGTTCTGGGGAATGTGAGACTTACGTTCTGGATGCTCCCGGCCTCAAGAAGCTGGAATGGATGAAGAAGGGCGACCAGAACAGTTGTTGGATAGTTACAGGTATCGAACTGGGATTTTCTACCCGACACCTCCGACAAATTAAGAATGAAGTGAAAGAAAGGAACGTAAGAGTAATTGAACGAGACACGGTCGCTCACCAGTATGCTTGAATGAGTATCGTCGAGCATTATGAGGCGAGGTGTGACGACCTTGTTCATCGAACTACCCATACAGACATTAGCTGCGTGAAAATGTCAAAGACTTTGTTAGGCTCCTGATCATGATGAAAGGAGAACTAGGACACTTGAGGGTTAGATACGGATTACTCACCTGTCAAGTGACCTCGTGGTGCCAATACCGTTCTTTACCAAAGGAGCTTCTGCGGGATTAAAAACCTGATTAAGCCTGTATTCACCATCGATAAGAAAATGTTCGTTGCATGCAGAAATCACACACTGTTGGTCAGGGAAAGGAAATTTGTGTTGAATGTATGGAATTGACCATTGTATGAATGATGAGCCATGGAGAACGATCGCCCCATCTGCATATGGACTCGTGTTCGTGGTCGAATACATATGATATATGTTATGTAATACAAGGTAATAGCGAACTAACACGATAGTAGCTGAATGTGGCGCGATATTGCATCGATATGTAAAAGTGGGATGTCGCTAGAAAGCTGGGGTGCGATGGATGGATAATATCCAGATACCTAAGACAGAAAAGGAGAGCCTTGCTGTCAAGATCAAGCGTATCGCTGATGATGAAGAAGGAAGGCTCCTTCTTTACAAGGAGATGAAATGCTCCATCTATTCTTTGACTCAGGACGACCTAGACAAGAGGTTTAGTGTCTAACACCCTGGGCAAACTCTTTTCTTACTCATTGTAATTTGGTTTTTGAATGGAGAATAAAATTGCAATCGAGCCTATAGAGAATGCGTTGGTTTTCCTTGGATCCTCTTTACAAGCAAAGTACGTTCAGCGTTATGCAATGGCTCTGGGAGCGAAGATGGTTGTAGTTGAAACAGAATACGTCGATGAAGACTACCTGTTGGATTTTAAAAATTTTTATTCAAGAAGTTTCGGGCCGAAGAAATGTACTACAGGGAGGGCACACTTCTTCTCAAATGTCACGAACGTTCAAGAATTGGAGAACAACCTCTTCGATCCCTCATCGACAAAAAAAATTGAATGATAATTATATATGATTCGCTGTTGTCAAACCGGTTCAAGATGGATCAGGTAAGCCAGTGATCGGCCGGACCGTGTTACGGAGTTATCCTCCCGATGCGGAGGATCATAGACGAATTCATATCGGGCTCCACAAAGATGTAATCCGTTCGGTCATGAGCTAAACCTCTGGTCGTTGCCTTTTCTGAGTCAAGATACTGCTGTTGGTGCATGCGCGTCTGCTGCTTTATGGTGTGCACTTGATCAATTATTCCATCTCTTCGAAGTACAAAGGGCGCCTTTATCTCAAATAACTGCAGAGGCCAATAAGGGAGTAATGATGGGATCGCGCTCCTTTCCTTCGAAGGGCCTTACTGCTCGGCAGATGTGTGGATACATTCGTATGAAAGGGCTGGAATTGGAATACTTCACCATTCGTAATAATTATGCTAAAGTAAATAGGGAGTTCATATCGCTCGCATTGAAGGTATATACGCTAGCTGGGTTACCGATAATTGCTAATTTAGCAATGTAAAATCTAATGATCCAATCGATTACCATGCTGTCGTCATATCGGGCATAGCATTATCAAGAGACGGTAGGTTATCAGAGATATATGTCCATGATGACAGGGTTGGTCCATATACTTCTGTGTTTTCAGATGATGGGTTTCTGTCATGGAAGTATGGAAAGAATGGTTTGAGTGCTTGGACAGAATATAGCAACATCGCTCTAGACTCACTCATTGTGCCGCTTTATCATAAATTTAGACTGCCATCTCTTGAGATATGGATGCAATGGTCAGAGCTAAGGCGTGATAGTACACTATCTGAACAAGAAATATTTTTGCATGAAGCATCAAAATATAAAAGTAGGGTGTTGAGTCTAAATTTTACAGGAATGGAGAAGATTCTTACTATGCCACCGCCTCACTAAATATGGGTCAGAAAAGCTAAACATATGGATGGGAGCATTGAATGAACTATATTGGACGCCACGGCACCCTACCCAAATATCGTAATGTCAATAGAAATACGGCCTTCGGCCTGAAAAAGAGAGACATATGATCTCAATGCATTGAATAATGAATTAGCAATCGAGATATCTTCTGTAAGATTCGCACATTCTTCAGGATCAGGTTTTTAGCATCCTAGTTGAGCATATCATCGAGCGTCCACGGCTGGGATAGGTGACTTCTTTCCAAGTATCTCAGCCATGGAGGCCCTCAGATCCTGGGCGAACAGCTCTGGAAGCTCCCATGCTCCGAAGTGGCCTCCCTTCGGCATCTCTGTGAAGTGTCTCAGGTTCACCATCCGCTCCGCCCACTTCCGGGGCAGCGGAGCGTCCAATGGCATGTGGGCCACCGCCGCGGGGGTCTCCAAGCGAACTCCAGTACCTGATGGCGGCGGGGCGTGGGCGATCTCGTAGTACCAACGAATGGACGAGGTGATGGTCCCCGTCACCCAATAGATCATGATGTTGGTGAGGATCTCATCCATGGGTATGCGCCGTTCAACGTCCTCGCCGGTCATCCCGATGGCGGCGAAGTTCATCATCCATGCCGCCAGGCCCGCCGGCGAGTCGTTAAGACCTATGCTCAGGCTGTCGGGCTTGGTGGACTGGATCATGTTATACGTGCCGTCCGTGAACAACCATTCCCGTATGAACGCGGCGAACTCCTGCTCCTCCGGTGACAGCGTGGATAGGTCGGTCGTTTGATCGGGATATCCCACCTCGGTCAGGTGCATCGCCGAGACCAGTTCAGGATGGCGGGCGGCGAGGGATCTGGTGATGAGGAATCCAAGGTCCCCGCCGCCGCATACGAACCTCTCGTATCCCAGTTCCTCCGACATCAGTTTCGCGAAAAGGTCGGCGGTGGCATCGATGGTCATCGCACGTCGCTCCGAGAAGCCAAAGCCGGGAAGGGAAGGGACGACGACATCGAAGGAGATGTCCGGACCACCCCCCTGGGCAGCTGGATCGGTCAGCAGCGGGATGACCTTATGGTAACGGTAGAACGAGTCAGGCCATCCATGTATGAGGAGGAAGGGCACAGCGTCCGACCGTCCGCTGCGTTGATGAACGAAATGGAGCCTCACATCGTCGATCACGGTCATGTAGTGATCGAGACCGTTCAGTTCAGCCTCATGCCTTCTCCAGTCATAACGGGTCATCCAGTGGTCCACGAGCTCCTTCATGTACGTCTGGTTCGTACCTCTGCTCCAATCATCGGAATCCACATCGCTCCACCGGGTTCGCCCGAGCCTCTCCTTCAGATCGTCCAGGACTGCCTGGGGGACATCGATCTTGAATCGCTCTACGCTCATGCCTAGACCTCCTGGGCATGATATCTCTTGAAGCTGAGGCATATAAAACATGGCCCACACCGCCCTTGCATGGGTCAGCAACATGCCCGGGACCGTTGTGTCCGCTCCATCTCCGGCCGTGCCCAGGCCATCCCTGGGACCCGCTCGTCACGCAATACATCCCACCACTGTTGAAATATGGCAAGGTCGATGATCGATGACGAAGGTGGGGCCGATATGACCGATGGCGGTGAACTGATCGAAAGAGCAAGGAACGGGAGGGGCCTGGACAGGGAGGAGGCCCTTGCCCTCTTCTCGGGCATAAAGGTAGGGTCGAGGGAGATGTACATGGCCATGCAGGCCGCGGACCAGATGTCCAGGAGGCAGTTCGGCAACGTCGACGCGGTGCTCGCCCAGATAGGTGTCGACTGGAGCCCTTGCCCTGCCGATTGTGGATTCTGCGCCTTCGCTGCGGGCAGCGGCATCGTCAAGGAACCGTTCCGCCTGAGCGTGGAGGAGACCGTCGATATGGCGAAAGGGCTTGCGGCGGAAGGCGTGATGGGGCTGTCGATAATGGCCACCGCCGCATATCCGTTCGACATGGTCCTTGAGATCGGCAGGGCGGTCCGCGATGCGGTCGGGGAGAAGGTCGTACTGGTGGCGAACATCGGTGACATGGATCGCTCACAGGCCTCCGCGCTGGCCGAGGCTGGCTTCACCGCCATATACCACTGCATAAGGCTGGGAGAGGGAAGGGACACGGGTCTAGAACCATCTAGGAGGGCGGACACGATCCGTGCGGCCCCGGACGCCGGCATGATGGTGTTCGCCTGCATCGAACCCATAGGGCCGGAGCACACGCCGGCGGAAATGGTCGATCTGGTCTGCCAGCATCTCGATCTGGGCGTATATGCTCTGGCGACCATGCGCCGATATGCGGTGCCGGGAACGCCCCTTGCGTCCAAGGGGACCATATCCGAGGCGGAGCTCGCTCGCATTACCTCGATGATCCGCCTCATGGTGGGATACCGGACCCTGTCGTTCGGGAACCATGAGAGCAGCACGCTCCCTCTCATGAGCGGTGCCAACACGATCACCGCCGAGATATGGGCGAACCCTCGAAAGGGGGAGCTGACCAGGACGGCCGGGGCGACGGTCACCGAGGCCAGGCGTAAATTGTGGGAGGCGGGCTGGTCGACGCCATGAGATGATTCCCGATCGAGAACGCGGCCCCATCCTCATATCACCGCGGTCGCCGACGCGGGGCTGGCCGACCGGGCCTCCGCGGACCGTGGCGAGCTCCTCTTATGTAACTCGACCATGAGATGCCAGCTGCGGCTTCCATAATCGCGTTGGAAATCCTGCTCTTCCAGTTTGCGGATCGCGCGCGACATCGCGGGCACGTTCATGTTATCGGTGAACATGAGAAAGTAGCCGCACAGGGGAAATAGGAGAAATCCGCCGCGATGCATCCTTCCGATCTCATAGTTCGGTCCGACAAGCTCGACCACCTCATCCAGGAGGAAATGGCGATGCTCCGGCACGGGGTCCCTTTTCCCGAGGACTATCTTCCTTCCCGCCGCGAACAGCAGCGATCTCTGCGCGTCCATGAAGCCGAACGTCCCACGATGCGGGACGGACAGTATCAATCGGCCTCCCGGCCTGAGCACCCGGTCGACCTCCTTCAGCGATGCTTGGGGATCGGGAACGTGCTCCAGTACGTCCAGCATGGAGATCACCGAGAAGGTCCCGTCATCGAACGGAAGGTCGTCCGCAGAGCAATGATGGAACTCGGCCTCCGGACAGTTGGTTCGCGCCGTCTGCAGCATCCTCTCGTCCACGTCGATGCCAACGGCGCGCTGGCATCTGGAATGGGCCGCCGATACCAGGACCCCGTCGCTGCAGCCGATGTCAAGCAGGACATCGTCCTTCTTGATCCAATCAATCGCCAGTCTGGTCCGCCCAAGCGTCGCTTCCCTGAACCTGTTCCCCGAAAGGGTGGGCTGGACCATCCTAAATGAGGTCCGCTCCACTACCTTCTCCTTTCCCCCCAACATATATTCTGCTTTATTAGAAGTGCGAATAATTAAATCTATGTTATCCCAGGTCCCTGCTGGACGCCATCTCGATCATGGCGGGTGCGGATCGTGATGATGGTCATGGCGTTTGATGTGAACGGAAAAAATGCAGCGGCCCTGTGCTAGACCTATAGTGAATGACCGTAACGCCCTCCCGGAAAGGAGCGCGATTCAACGCTGGCCTGGAATGGTACGGGTCACCATCAACGACCGCAGTTCCTCATGCCCGTTGCAATGTTCACGCAGCGCCTCGCATAGCTCTCCATCATCGTCTCCCCCCACCTTCCTTCCGCAGGCGGGGCATGTGATGGAGACCGCATATTCCTCCAACTGCTCCCTGGACATTGGGAACTCCGAGACACAGGTCAGGCCACCGCATTGGATGGCGTCCTTCTGGATCTCCTCCCGGCTTCTGGTGGAGGGCGCCAGATGGGCACGCATCTCCATCTCCATGGCGAGCAGGCCCTTAGTGACCTCCTCTCCAAGCTCTTCCCTTACCTCGAGCATCCGCAGCGCATCACGGTCCTGTCCATGCTCCCTTACCAGGTGTTCCCTGAAGTTCCTAGAACGCTCACCGTCTCCGTTTCCATCGATCTTGCTTCCGCAGGGGCATCTGAGCGTCATCTTCATCCCGCTTTCACTTGGCATCGGCCGGTATTTCAAGACTACCGTCGCGCCATCAAGGTGATCCAGCACGGTCTGGCAAGCGGTCCGGGGCGTCCACTGGAGCAGGGGTCGATGCCACTAGGCGTGGAAGGGAGTCCCGGACCGACGACCGCGATGTGGGGGGCGCCGACCGTAGCAGATATACCGTTGCTAGGCCTTATCACAGCCAGGCCTCCGAGGGGCCTGATGCGGCAACGGGACGGTGAACACGATCAGCTCCAACTCAGAACCAGTCTATGGCCTTGGGATCGACACGGGCGGCACTTACACCGACGCCGTGATCATGGACCTCCGCACAGATGGGGTGCTGGCCAAGGCGAAGGCCCGGACGACCCACGATGACCTCAGCATCGGCCTGAGGAAAGCCATCGACGCGGTCCTTGCATACATGGCCGAAGAGACGTTCGAACCTTCCCTCATCGGCGTCTCCACAACCCTCGCCACCAATTCCGTGCTTGAAGGCCGTGGAGGACAGGTAGGCCTCATCGGACTGGGATGGAAGCCGGAGCAAGGATGGGACCTGGGAGCAAAGGTGCAGCGTTTCCTCCCTGGCGGCCATGACAGCAGGGGCGAACCCCTGGCCATGCTCGATATGGCGGAGCTTGAGAGGGTGGTGGAGGAGATGGTCCCGCAGGTGGATTCCATGGTCGTCTCCGGACTGTTCTCCACCCAGAACCCCTACCAGGAGAAGAACGTCAAGGAGATGGTGCAGAGGAAGTATGGCATACCGGTGGTCGCAGGGCATGAGCTGACCGCTGAGCTGGGCATCTACGAGCGCACGGTGACCGCGGTGCTCAATGCCCGCCTAATGCCGGTCCTGAGCGAATTCCTCGACAAGGTGCTGGACATTCTGAAGGCAAGGGGGCTGCAGGCTCCCGTGCTGGTGCTGAAGGGCGACGGAACGCTCATGAACCTTCGAAACGCCAGGGAACGGCCGGTGGACACGATCCTCTCCGGCCCGGCGGCCAGCGCCATGGGGGGGCGGGTACTGAGCGGCATGGAGGATTGCGTGGTGGTGGACATGGGAGGGACCTCCACCGACATCGCGGTGTTGAAGTGCGGCATCCCCGGGGTGAGCAAGGACGGCTCCACGGTGGGAAAGTGGCGAACCAGGGTGGAGGCGGTAGACATGTGGACCGCTGCACTGGGAGGCGATTCGGAAGTGAGGGCCTCTCCTCACGGAGGGCTCCTCATCGGTCCACAGAGGGTGACGCCATTATGCTTCGCGGCACGACAATACCCGGACCTCCCATCGAGGATAAGGGAGACCGGACAGGCTCGATTCATCCACCTGGCCGATGGGAGGCCTGAGCTGCCCGGTACGGCCGGCAGGATCGCCAGATATCTCGACGAGCACGGCCCTAGCACGCTGTCGCAGATGAAGAGGGACCTTGACATCATCCTACTGCAGCCCCTTCTGAAGGAGATGCGAGAACGAGGATACATCGGCGGCATCGGTTTCACGCCCACGGACGCCCTTCACGTGACCGGCGCATATGTCGAGGGGGATGTGGAGGCGGCCGCCCTTGGAGCGGACCAGTTCGCCAGGGTTCTCCATATGGGCAGGGACGATTTCGTCGATAGCGTACTGGACACCGTGACGTCGCAGATCGCAGAGGAGGTGGTCAGGAAGATACTGACCGACGATCTGGGTTCCCTGCCCGATGATTCGACGTTCCATGCGATCATGGCGATGTTGAGTGGGAAGAGGTGTTGCGACCGCTTGCGGCTCAACGCCGTCCTAGACGCACCGCTCGTGGGGATCGGTGCACCTGCCAGAGCCTACATGACCGCGCTGGAAAGAAAGATCGGCGCCCGCGTGATCATCCCCCAGGACCATGAGGTAGGCAATGCCGTGGGAGCGGTGTGCGGCCACATCTCCGAGTATGTGGACGTCTTCGTCTACCCGCGGGACAAGGGATATGCCGTCCATTCCGCCTTTTCCACGCCCATCGCATACCCGACGGAGGGAGAGGCCGTGCGCCGCGCCAAGGAACTGGCAAGGGAACGCGCACTGGAGCGGGCGATGCGGGCGGGAGCGCTGCATCCCACGGTCAGCATCACCACGGAGGAGGAGAGGGTGGTCACCCCTGACGCCCCTGGAATAACCCAGTTGGCGGAGATGCGGGTCAGGGCGAGGGCGGTCGGGAAACCTATCGAGCTCTGACGTCGCTCGATACCTCGGAGCATTGCCTCCTTGCCCGCGGTTCCTGGGCCATCATCCTTATCTATCGATTCCTGGCAATAGTCACCGGGGATTAACTGAGAAGATCCAGCCTCATCTTCCGCTCCAGTCTGCTGATATCATCGTTCCTATTGATCGCTGCACTGCTGGCCAGCGGCGCACTGACCTCCACGGAAGGCAACGGCTCGCAGGAAGCCATCCGGCTGACGATGCGCGAGGACCTCACCGTTCGTACCGAGAGCCACTGGCCCGTGTTCATGGAGTTCGTCTCGGAGAATGACCCTATCGAACTGACGATAGATGGTGCCGACCTCGAGGAGGTGGAGGTGCGCACCTTCCCGTTGGACTCCACCTCGGAGCGGGTGGAGTTGAATGCCAAGGAAGGCTCGCTGACCGGCACCATCACCGACGGGAGGAGCGGCCTGCTGATGGTGACGTTCAGCGAGGCTGGCGAGTATACGGTCGCCGCCGAAACGCCCGATGGGGAGGGGACGACGGTGGACCTTGCTATATCCGAAGGATCCGATCTCTTCAGCGAGCCGACGCTTGATGAGTGGATCGAAGGATGGAGGGACAGCGCCCATGTCGGGGACGAGCTTGGCTTCGCCCTTACCGCTCCGATCGACCGGTGGAATGGCGCGGACTGGGGCACGTATTACAACTGGACCATCAGCGTCATCTGCCCCACAGGCATGCGGGTCGGCGGGAACCTGTCGGTGTACAACACCGGCGACACCAGGGTGGACCGCTCTGCCCTGGACTCCACCTCGGTGGTGTCGGCATGGCAGAACGGCTTCAACAATGTCTTTTACACCATATGGCAGGGCGATGGCACCATGCTCTCCGGGACGGCAGCGATGACGCCCAATGGGAAAGAGCTGACGATGGGCGCCGGTGCATTTGACGATTGGATAAAGGGTCGTTGGGTCCCGTATGGCGCAGGGACGCTGAAGTTCAATGATGCTGGCCACTACCTCGTCATCGTCCACCTCTCCAATGCCGACGGCCCCGTGTCAAGGCCTCTGGTACTGGAGACGTTGATAACCTCGAATGCCTGAAGCGGTCAGAGACCATTGAACGACAGGTCTCTCCACTGGACATGTTCACCTGAACGTCCGCCCACCATCGCCGGTGGCTCGCCAAGGCCGCGTGGCCGAGGAAGGATCGTCCGTTCAACCGATGGGACGACCTCCGCCCTTCAGACCCATGTGCCTCATCGGCCCCCGCCATGACCAAGTAGGTCGCCTCGTCCCTCTTGCGTTCACGGCCGTATGGCGATGGATCCGGGAACGGCCCTCTCCTCATGTCTCCTGAACTGCTCTGGAAGGCACTCCAGAGGCTGGACGTCGGAGACGATATCGCCGAAGGGGATGCCTCTCCGCTTCGCCACCTTCATCGCCGCTATGGCCGTTCGAAATTCCAGAGAAGGGTAGCCAAAGACGCCGAACACGTTCACCTCCTTCTCGCAGAAGTCGGAGAACGGGTTCATCTCCACGGTTCCCTTGTCCCCGGCCACACCGAGCTCCACCACGGTGCCTCCCTTGCGAACCAGCTTGAACGCCTCGGCAAACGCCTGATTGGTGCCGGCGCATTCGAAGACTATGTCAGCACCTCGGCCCCCGGTCATTCGACGCACCTCTTCGGCCCTCTCCTCCACCGTGGTCAGGGCGCCCCGGTCGACTATGTCGGTGACGCCCATGCGCTTCCCCAGCTCCATTCGGTCTGGATGCCGCTCGATGGCGATTATGTTCTCCATCCCATAGACATTGCATACGAGCGCCATGCACTGGCCGATGGACCCGAGCCCCTGCACCACCACTGTTTGCGATGGGTCGACGCCCTCTCCGGTGACACTGCTGCTGGTACCGCTGCCGTGAGCGCGCTTGAACGAACGGGTGGCCACTGCGATCGGCTCAAGACACACGAGCTCCTTGTCATCGAGGTTCGAAGGGAGCTTGAACAAAGGGATGTGCCCTTCGATGTAGACGTGTTCAGCGAACGCGCCCCAGAAGTGCGGCGGATCGTCCGCGCTGCGTCGGTAGACGCCTATGACCTCCTGCTGTGGGCAGAGATTGTTGCGTCCAGGCGTGTTGTTGAGATACCAGCAATCCCCCTTCGTGCCGTTGGAAGTGGAGATCTTATCCCCTTCCTTCAGCTCTTCACCGACATGATCGGTGGTTACACCGTCCCCCAGTTCCCTAACGGTGCCGAACCATTCATGCCCCATAAGGATGGGTGTGGGCAGCTCCTGGCCGCCATGGACGATATCCAGATCGGTGCCGCATATGGTGCACAGCCTGACATCTGCCACGACATCCCCCCGGCCCGCGGACGGCGTCGGGTAATCCCTCATCTCAAGATGATCGATAGAGCCCTGCTTGGTCAGAACCATTGCCTTGGCCATGTGATCACGGGCATTCCAAGGAAGCGTTGCATTGATAACCGGGACCCGTCGCGTCTGGAAGAACGAGGCCCCATACTCGCCGATGCGGCGATGTCCACGTCTTTCCATGCATCACTGGGTTTCAATATGGTGTTTTTGAGTGGAAAATGACCCCTAATGAAAAATACTAGGTCTGGAATGACGATACGATGGTCGGTACAGAGAATACAGGACTGAGAGGCATCAGGGTCGCCACCTCCCGGATCAGCCTTGTCGATGGGGAGGCGGGAAGGCTGCTGTACCGCGGCTACGCGATAGAGGACCTCGCCAGATGGTCTACATTCGAAGAGGTCTCCTACCTGCTGTTGTATGGCCAGCTGCCGACTGCCGAACAGCTCAGGTCGTTCTCTCATGAGCTAGCCTCGCATAGGGCACTTCCGCCTGAGATGATGAGGGCGTTGCGTGCCCAGCCGCTTAGTGCCCCGCCCATGGCCGTCTTGTCCTCCATGGTATCCTTAATGCCTGGAACCTGTCCCGATCGGGATGACGACTCCCCCGAGGCCAACAGGCGAAAGGCCGTCCGGATCATCTCCATGATGCCCACCATCGTGGCGGCATGGAAACGCCTACGCAGGGGACAGGAACCCGTGGATCCCGACCCCCGTCTTCCCCATGCCGACAATTTCCTATACATGATCTGGGGGGAGGAACAGAGCAGGACGATGAACCGCTTCCTCGATGTCGCACTGATCCTCCAGGCCGATCATGGCTTCAATGCGTCCACGTTCACCACGCGAGTCGTCGCCTCCACCCGTGCAAGCATATACTCGGCAGTGGCCGCCGGTGTCTGTGCGTTGTCCGGCCCCCTGCATGGAGGGGCCAACGCCCAGGTCATGAAGAACCTGTTGGACGTGAACGACCCGGACAGCGTGGAGGCGTGGGTGGCCGAGCAGTTCAAGCACGGCCGGAGGGTGTCTGGAATGGGCCACGCGGTCTACAAGACGATGGACCCCCGCGCGGCAATATTGCAGAGCATGGCCCACAGGGTGATGGACGTTCGCCCGGAGTTTCGATGGTATGAGATGACCGAGAGGATGATAATAGCCACCCAGGAACATTTCCGCATCGCAAAGGGGCGGGAGATCTATCCGAACATCGACATGTACACTGCTTCGATATATCACGCCATGGGCATCGATCCAGATTTCTATCCGGCAGTGTTCGCCATGGCTCGTTCGGCGGGCTGGACCGCCCATGTGATGGAGGAGAAGTTCCCATGTCATCCTGTTAAGCCGGTGCTATATCGCCCCGTATGCACGTACGTTGGCGATGTGGACCTGGAGTACACTCCGATCGAGAAGCGTTGATCATCGCAGCGGCTCGGTTCTGACGAACGTGCCGTGCCGGATCTCTTTGAACGCGTCCTCGAGCTCGCTATCCGTGCTCATGACCACCGGGCCCCGCCAGGCAACTGGCTCCCTGATGGACCGGCCGGCAGCGAGGATGAACCTGGCTCCTTCTTCTCCGGAGCGTATCGAGACGCCTTCTCCCTCTCCGAACACCACAAGCTGCTGCCTTCTCGCCATTCCTCCTCCAAAGTCCGCGCTTCCCTGCAGCATGTACGCGAAAGCGTTCAATCGGGGCGATATGGCATGATGGAATTCCGTGTTCGGCTCCATGATGATATCCAGACAATGCACCTCGACCATCAGGTCCTTGACCGGTCCGACCACGCCGTCATGCTGTCCAGCGATCACCTTGACCTTCACTCCCCTTGATGGCTCAACGGTCGGTATCTCCTCGGCCTTGACGTCCCTGTATCGGGGAGCCGTCATCTTCTTCTCCCTCGGCAGGTTCACCCATAGCTGGATGCCGCACAGTCGCTCCGGGGTGGCCCTCGGCATCTCGGCATGGATTATTCCGCTGCCGGCGGTCATCCACTGCACATCGCCCGAGCGTATGCTGCCACTGTTCCCAAGACTGTCGCGATGATCGACCTGTCCACTGATGACGTACGTGATGGTCTCCATGCCCCGATGTGGATGCTCGGGAAATCCCGGTTCGAAGTCCGATGTCTCCTTCGATGAGAAGTCGTCAAGCATAAGGAACGGATCCAGCCAAGGGTCCACGGTGCCAAACGCTCTCTTCAGCCGCACGCCTGCCCCCTCCGTCGTGGGAATGGCGGAGTTGACCGAGATCGCCTTTCTTGCGTTGGTGCTCCGACTCTTCATGCATGATGCCTTTGCATCGTTGGATATATAGTCATGAGCTACAGCCCCATCCAGCGGTTAGAATCGTTTCGAAAGATTATTAACAATACAGAAGATCTGAGACGTTACCTAGCTATAAATGGAAATGGTAATAGTTAAAGGCCTGATGCGGTTTCTTCCCCGAGAGAGTAAG
>LFRW01000029.1 GCA_001512965.1 Methanomicrobia archaeon DTU008 | reverse complement strand
ATAATCGCCCAGCATGTTCCAGTCCAAGGTGTGCTTGATGCCCGCCTTGGTCAGGATCTTTGACAGCTTCTCACCCATCCGGCCGACCTCTACGGAAGCGGAGATGGACTTGATGTAGAACTGCTTGCTGTCGATGGGGAAGATCAGTCGCATGCGGCCCTTCCGGTTATAGCCCTCAGGCTTCTCGTTCCTCTCCAGTGCCTTCACGTTGAGATAGATGAACATCTGGAGGACCTCTTCGTCGTCGGGCATCTGATTCGTTTCTTCCAGGAAAACGGTGAGCAGCTCCGGGAAGACATCCGCTAGGTCTCTGTACTCGACCTTCTCGTCGAGCAGGAAATGCCCACTGGTTGCCTTCATTGTTGATTCGAACGGGGAAAAGATATATAAATGTTGTCGAACGCGCCGGACGTTCAGAAGGGCGAGGCGGGTAGGCGGTGTTTTATTAACGTGAGGAGATTGCCCAGTCATGCTTGTGGCCTTGACCGTCGCCGGTTCCGACTCATCGGGCGGGGCCGGACTGCAGGCAGACCTGAAAGCGTTCGCCTCGGAAGGGGTGCATGGAGCGGTGGCGATCACCGCCATCACCGCACAGAACACCCAGAGGGTCGCCGGGATCCATCCCCTGCCTCCAGAACAGGTGCTTGCCCAGATAGATGCGGTGCTCGAGGACGTCCATGTGTCCTCGGCCAAGACCGGGATGCTGTATTCTGGAGCGATCGCCCGCGCGGTGGCCGGACGGTTCCAGGAGGAGAACATACCCCTGGTGGTCGACCCGGTGATGGTCGCAGGGGTCGGAGACGCCCTCAGCCAGAACGACCTGGCGGAGGCGATCCGGAACGACCTCGCCCCGGTCGCCACCATCCTGACCCCCAACCTGCCAGAGGCCGAGGTCCTGCTTGGCCGACCCATCTCCGGAGAGGATGATATCATGGAGGCGTGCCGGGAGCTCTCCGCGCTGGGAAGCGAGGCGGTGCTGCTGAAAGGCGGCCACGCCGAGGGAGCGGTCTGCCGCGACGTCCTCTACCATGATGGACGGTTCACGGTGATGGAGCACCCTAGGGTGCCCATCCGGGGCCATGGAGGAGGCTGCACGCTCGCCGCCTTGCTCGCGGCCAACCTGGCGAAGGGGCACTCGCTTCTCGATGCGGCGATGAGGAGCCATGATGCGGTGAGAAGGGCGGTCCTGGACAATTATCCCATAGGGCGTGGGGTCCCGGTCGTCAACCCGCTGTCCCGATTGTACGGCGATGCGGCCAGATACGATGCCTCGGAAAGGCTCCTCTGCGCGGCAAGAAAGGCCGCATGCCTCATCCCCGGGGAATGGGTGGCCGAAGGCGGAACCGACATGGCCTATGCCCTGCCGTCCGCCCGCACGCCGGAGGACGTGTGCACGCTGGAAGCTCCCCTCATCTGCCGGAGCGGCAAGGCCCTTCTGCCGGCCGGAGTGATGTTCGGCGCCTCTCGCGACATCACCGACATCGTCCTCGATGCCATGGTCCGCCATGGCATCCGATCCGCCATGGGCCTGCGCCACCGTCCAGAGGTGGTCAGGCTGGCGAGTGACGAGGGCCTGCGCGTGCTCCCTGCCGGTAAGGCAATCGTTATCGAAGGGGAGAACTCAACGGATACCGGTTTAAAGCCGGGGGACTTCGTACCGGATGCGGTGTTCGGTCCTCAAGGGTCGAAGGCAGGAGGGGTTATGTACATCCTCGGCCGCGACCCGGAGGACATCATGAACAAGCTTAGGAAACTGATCAAATGAAGATCGCGATGTTCACGGACTCGTACCATCCAGCCAAGGACGGGGTGGTAAACTCCATCTTGCTGACCAAGCGAGGCTTGGAACGCAAGGGACATGAGGTGTTCATCTTCGCCCCGGACCCCTGGGACAAGGCAGACCGGGAGGGAGATGTCTTCTACTTCCGCTCCACCGCGTTCAGGAGCTATCCTGGGTACACGGTCCCGCTCTATCCTACCAACAAGTGCGAGATATTGTCCAAGCTGGACGTCGACCTGATCCATACGCACGGCCTGCTGTTCATGGGGGTCCGCTCCATGTTCGCCGCCCGCACCCTGGTGAAGCCGGTGGTCGTCACCTTCCATACGATGGTCACGGAGGCGGCCCGCTACTACGCCCGGCTGCCCATCCCGGAATGGATGACCGACCGTCTGTTCTGGATCTACCTCCGTCAGCTTCTCGAGCGTGCCAACGCGGTGGTGGCTCCCACGGAGGCGATCCGGCAGGAGCTGCTGAGATATGCGCCCGGCATGAACCACGTGGAGGTGATACCGACCGGGGTGGACTGCGAGCGCTTCTCCCCGAGCAATGACGGGTCCCAGATCAGGCAGCGGTACGGCCTGACCGACGAGAAGGTCCTGATGCATGTCGGCAGGGTCGCCATGGAGAAGAACATCGACCTCCTACTCGATGGCTTCGCCTGCCTGGTGGAGGACGAGCCTGACGCCAGGCTGCTCATCGTGGGAGAGGGGCCGGCGAAGAAGCATTACATGCAGAGCGCCAGGGAGGCGGGGGTGGCGGACAAGGTCATATTCACCGGCTTCGTGCCCGATGGTGAACTGCCCCAGTTCTATGCCGCCTGCGACGCGTTCACCATCGCGTCCAAGTTCGAGACCCAGGGCCTGGCGGCCCTCGAGGCCATGGCCAGCGGAAAGCCGGTGGCGGGCATCAACTATCGAGCGGTGGCCGAACTGATACGTCCGAACGAGAACGGCTTCCTGTTCGAGGAGGACCCCGTCTCATGCGCAGAGGCCATGAGGGACGCGCTGAACTGTTCGCCGCAGGTTCGACAAGGCGCCCGCTCCACCGCCGAGCGATATTCGGTGGACGAGAGCGTGGCCAGACTGCTCGACCTGTATGAGATCGCCATCGAACACAAGAAGAAACATGGTAACGGAAGGATTTTTTAAAGTAGAGCCTTGTACCGACTGGAATGAGCGACCTCGGCATCGGATACCTTATAGCGGAACTCTTCGGCCCCTTGGGAGCCGTCGGTGGCGTCCTATGCATATTCCTGCTCTTCTTCATCGATGCCGTGATGTTCCCAACGCTGCCCGAGCTGTTCACGGTGCTCGTGTTCGTGCAGGGCTATGGCCTGGAACCCATCGTTCTGGGCGCCTTGCTTCTGTCGGCCATAGTGGTGGGGGAGGTCGCCGGACTGCTGACCCTGTATGGCGTGGTGAGGCGTCTACGCGTGCCCGCTCGCCTGCAGAAGGTCATTACAAGCTATCGCGACTTCCTGGTGTGCCAGGACGAGAAGATGATCCTGGTGAACCGCATAGCGCCGGTGCTGCCGTTCATGGGAGCCTTCGTCGCGCTATGCCACTGGGACCTCAGACGCTCCATCATCTACCTTCTCATCGGAGGCATCACCAAGTACGGCCTGATACTCCTCCTCAGCGGCTTCTTCCTGGCATATATGGAGAAAGGGACGGCTACAACGGTCACCATCATCATGGTGCTGGTGGTCATCGCACTGAGCTTCGTCGCGACAGTGATACGGAAACGTCGGCTCAAGAAGGGGGCGTGTGAGGATGCGGATAGTACAGCTTAACCCGTTCCACTATCCATACATGGGAGGGATAGAACATCGAACCCATGAGATATCCCGCCGTCTGTCCACCCGGCATGAGGTCATAGTCCTGACCTCGCGCCTCCCCGGCACGGCGGAGGAAGAGGTGATGGATGGCTACCGGGTCGTCCGCCTGCCCTCCCGCTTCATCGGGAGGTACAACCCGCCATACGTCACCACGCCCGGGGTGCTTGATGCGCTGAACTCCCTTGACGCTGACATCGTTGACTTCCACTACCGATGGGCGCCATCGTACTCCCGGGCGATGAGAAGGTACGAGGGAAACTGGATGTTCACTTTCCACAACACCTACGGTGAAGGTGAGGGGATCGGCCGGGCGTTGAGCCTGATCAATGATATGCTGTTCAGCAACATGATCCGCGACCGCCGCACGGTGTGCGTCAGCGAGTTCGTCCGCAACGATCTTCTGGCTCGCGGCTTTCGCAGGGAGCTTACCGATGTGGTCTCGCTTGGCGTTGATGTGTACGATGGACCCACTAGCGAGGAGGATTTCATACTCTTCACCGGCAGGCTGGTGGCCACCAAGGGTCTGAAGCATCTGATCGAAGCGATGCGAACGGTCGACCACACCTTGATGATCATGGGGAGGGGGCCCGAGGAAGGATCCCTCAGGTCCCTGGCGAAGCGACTCGGGGTGGCCGACAAGGTGGTGTTCACAGGCCACGTGAGCGAGGAGGAGAAGCGCCGGCTCATGGCGTCGTGCAAGGTCTTCGCCTTCCCGTCGATGTTCGAAAGCTTTGGACTTGCGGCGGCAGAGGCCATGGCCTATGGCAAGCCAGTTGTGGCGTCCAACGTCGGAGGGCTGCCAGAGGTGGTCGGCGACGGCGGCATTCTCGTACCTCCGGCCTCCCCGCAGGAGCTGGCGGCGGCGCTTGACCGGCTGCTCAAGGACGATGGGCTACGCCATGAGCTGGGACGGCGAGCCCGAGACCACATTCGGCCGTTCAGCTGGGACAATATCGCAGCGAAGATCGAGCGCATCTACCTGGAAGAGGCCAAACGCTGACCTACGCCCCTCCCTGACGATCTCGCATGCTTCAGTTGATCGAACGCAGGGTCACGGTGAAGGTCAGGACGCGGCCGACCGTCTCGGGATTGTAGTTCATGACGAAGGTGCCCTTGTCCGCGTCCACATCGTCTATGTAGAAATCCCTCTTGACCAACTTGTCGACCGTCACTCCTATCTTGTCATGACCGCGGACCTTGAAGTTGTCATCACTGCTCAGCTGGTGCTGCACCGTGATGTTTGTGGACGTCTTCCCAATGACCTTCACCTCCCATCCTTCGGCACCCCTGTCGTCCGCACATACCCTGAAGACATCGCCGTCACCGTTATGGGCATAGGTGAGCTTGACCTCGTCCTTCGTCGCGTCGTATGACGTGACGTACGCCTTGATCCCGAGCAGGGGATGAGCGAAGTTCCTTAACGAGCTAGGGTCGACGCCGAACGTGCTGCGGAACTCCTCCTTGGTCATGGTCATGTCCAGGGGGAGCGTCTCCTCCAATTGCATCGTCCTCATCAGTGCCTGATCCATCTCGCCATAGCCCGGGTCGACCGGTACGGTGAACGTCTTGGTCTCTCCCACCTTCATTCCGCGAACTCCAAGGTCGAAGCCGGTTATAGCGCCGTACCTACCGACCGTGAACTCGAAGGGCTTGTACTGTCCTCGCCGCCCCTCATGGAGAAGAACAGCGATTTGGGCTCGCCCTCATCCGAGGCGACGCTCCACAGTGACGTGTCGAACACTCTTCCGTCGTCGAACTTCCCGATGTAGTCCACCCTGACCTTGTCGCCCACGCCTGCCACCTTCCCCTCCGGGAGAGCGAACAGCACGGCATAGGCGCCCACGGTCGATAACACCAGGAGCGCGACTATGAAGATTGTGAACATCGGCCTAGAGGCTGAGAAAAGACGATCTCTGGATCTTGAAGGTCGCATCTGATTCCTGGCAGGGAACCCGATGGGGTGATTTAAAATTTGTCAGATGAGTTCGCCAGCGAACATCCGCGTGCCCCGATTGCGTTTTCCGAAAACCAACAAATATAAGTCAGATGTTACTTGACCCCCTGATGAAGACCCTTTACATTCATTCTGATTATCTCGAGTTCACCGTCAAGAAGTCCACCCCCGTCGCCGAGGAGATAACCGACGAGCAGAGGGAGGGGCGCTTTGATGAGATCCTCGTCGCGTTCATCAGCGTAGAGAAGCAGGACGAGTCCAACCCTGACGCGGTAGTGAAGAAAGCGGTCGAAGACCTTGAGGACGTTTCCAAGAAGGTCAAGACCAGGCGCGTGGCCCTCTATCCCTACGCGCACCTGTCCTCATCCCTGGGATCTCCCGATACCGGCAAGAAGATCCTCCGAGCCATGGAGGCGGAGCTTGTCCAGAGGGACTATGAGGTCCACCGCGTGCCGTTCGGCTGGTACAAGGCGTTCAAGATAAGCTGCAAGGGGCACCCGCTATCGGAGCTTTCCCGGGAGATAAGGGTGGAGGGGGAGAAGGTTGAATCAGAGGACGTGGACCCCTCGACGCTGCTCAAGAAGATCGCCAAATCACGTCTGAGCAAGGAGAAGCTCAAGGACAACGACCATCGGATCCTGGGGCAGAAGCTCGACCTGTTCTCATTCTACGACGTCGCGCCGGGCATGGTGTTCTGGCATCCCAAGGGGCAGGTGGTGAGGAACGCTCTCATCGAGCTGTCGAGGAGGGAGCATCGAAAGGCCGGATACCAGGAGATCAAGACCCCCCAGGTGATGAGCGACATCCTCTGGAAGGCCTCGGGCCATTGGGCGCATTACAAGGACAACATCTTCCTGACCAAGTACGACGACCGGCAGTTCGCCGTCAAGCCGATGAACTGCCCAGGCGGCATACTGGTGTTCAACGGCCGGGAGAGGAGCTACCGTGAGCTGCCGCTGCGGATGCTGGAGTTCGGAGAGGTCCACCGCGTGGAGCTGTCCGGCGTCCTGTCCGGGCTGTTCAGGGTGATACAGTTCACGCAGGACGATGCCCATATCTACTGCACCGAGGAGCAGATGGAGAAGGAGATCGGCGGGGTCATCGATCTCGTGGACCGCGTCTATCGGACCTTCGGCTTCGAGTACCGCATGGAGCTGTCCACCAAGCCGGAGAAGGCGATGGGCGATCCTGCGCTGTGGGAGAAGGCCGAGAGCACCCTCAAGAAGGTGCTGAACGACCGTGGCGTCGATTACGAGCTCAACGAAGGGGATGGAGCATTCTACGGGCCCAAGATCGACTTCAAGATCAAGGACTCGCTTGGAAGGGAATGGCAGACCGCCACGATCCAGCTGGACTTCCAGATGCCGGAGAGATTCCGCATCAGATACATAGGGGAGGACGGCAAGGAGCACGTTCCCATCATGATCCACCGTACCGTGTTCGGCTCGCTGGAAAGGTTCATCGGCATCCTGCTTGAGCACCTCAACGGAAACCTGCCCGCCTGGCTGGCCCCGGTGCAGGTCCGCGTCATATCGTTCCGGGTCGAGAATGCCGAGGCCGCCACCAGGGTCCATGACCGCCTGTTCGATCTCGGGTTCCGGGTGGAGCTGGACCTCAGCCATGGCACCGTGGAAGGCAAGATACGCGACGCCGAGCTGCAGAAGATCCCGTTCATCCTTGTCATCGGGTCCAAGGAGGAAGAGAGCGGAACCGTCGCGGTGAGGCGTCACGGCGAGAAGAGGCCCCGGTACGGCGTCGAATTCGATGACTTCGTGGACATGCTTAGGAAGGAGTCCGAGATAGGCGCGGGCCTCTGATCGTTCCCGGGGAAACAGAGCCTCCCTTCCCCTATCGGGTCCGCATGCCGCGCCGCCATGTGTTGAGCGAGAGCGTCGGCATCGGCCCTATCTTGCACCGATGACCTTGCCGGTCGTGATGAGGATCATGCATGGGGCGAGGCGGTCGATGCAATGCCCCAAGGTCTCATCGCCTGTACCTTGACCGTCCATGGTTTTATATTTTAACGATGATGGCTGGACCTTGAGGAGATGGGTGGATTGAAAGTATGCATGCTCGACCCCTTGTTCTACCCTTACTTCGGAGGAACAGAGAAGGTCGTAATGGAGGTCGGCAGCCGGCTGGTTCGCGATCATGGCTATGAGGTTCAAGTGCTCACCTCGATGATCCCCCAGGCCAAGGGGAGGGATGTCGAGGTCGTGGAGGGCATGGAGGTCGTTCGGACCCCGTCCATCTACTTCGAGCGGCTCCCGGCGTTCCTCCCGCCGCCCTTCACACTGACCCCGACGCTCAACCGGGAGTTGCGGAAGAGGTGCGGCGATGCCGACATCTATCACGTCCACAACAGGTTCTGGTACCCGTTCTCGACATATCGAGAGGCCAAAAAGGCCGGGGGGAAGCTCTTCCTCACCATTCACAACGCCCGGCCTCAGGGCATCTCGAAACAGGTGGACCGATGGGGAGGTTTGTTCGACGACGTCATCGGACACAAGGTGTTCGGCCTCTGCGACCACATCAATTGCGTGAGCCGTGCCACGATGGAGAGCACCATACCGGAGGAGTATCGGGACAAGGCGGGGGTAATATACAACGGCGTCGACACCTCGCTATACCGGCCCGGCCTGGACCCTTCCGAGCTCAGGGAGCGCCTGGGCCTGGGACCTGGACCGGTCATATTGTCCAACGGCAGGCTGGTGGAGCAGAAGGGGTTCACCACCCTCCTTGACGCGATGAGGACCGTGCGGGAGGCCATAAGGGACGCCCAGCTGGTGATCATAGGAAGAGGTCCATTGAGGGACGATCTGGAAAGGAAAGCCGCCAGCCTGGGGATGAGGGATGCATTGCGGTTCGTGAGCGGGATACCGGAGAACATGATGCCCCTCTACTACAACATGGCCGAGGTCTTCACCCTCCCATCGTATTATGAGCCGAGCGCGGTGGTGCTGTATGAGGCCCTGGGTTGCGGGAAGCCCATCGTGGCCACCTCCGCAGGCGGGAATCCCGAGATAGTCTCCCCGGAAAGCGGACGTATCGTCCCGCCGCGTGACACTGAGGCACTGGCGGAGGCCTTGATGGAATTGCTGGGCGATGCGAACCTGCGCCTCTCCATGGGAAGGTGCGCCAGGTCCCGGGCGGAGACCATGTTCGATTGGAGCGTCATAGCCAAGGACTGGGACAAGGTATACAGGGAAGTGGCCGGTAAGGTATGAAAAAAGGCCCGGAGGCCTTGATGCAAATGGTTTCAGCGCGCGTGATGATCGCCTGCCCCGTCCATGTGGCGCAGGTGATCGCCGTCGCAGCCGCCGTCCTGTGAGCAGGTCCGCGACCGGAGCATGCCGTTGCCGTCCTGGCAGCTCTGCATGCATTCTCCATCACATGCCGCGCGGCCGTCGCATGAACCGTCGCACAGCCTGTCACGTTCGCGGTGGCCGGCATCGTTCATGTAATGACCGTTCCCATCGGCAGCGAAAGCGCCGCTTGCCACGGCCGCTCCCGCAATGAGGAGGGCGGCGGCGAGGCCCACCGCGCCGATCAAGAATATCTTGGTGGTGTTCATCTTCACTCCTCCCGGATCGTCCGGGTCATTTCTCCAGTGTGTGAAAAAGCACTTCGAGTTTGCGTTGAAAGAGGTTGCAAAAGGTGAAAAAGCGGTCAGCTGGACCGATCGACGGAGATGCGGACCACGTTGCCCATGCCCTTCCTCTCCCGGACCACCAGTCCCTTCTCCTCCAACCTGTCAAGGACGCGTGAGACCTTGGCATCGGACATCTTGGTGCCGGCCACGATGTCCCTTTGCAGTTGCTCCCCGCCCGCGTCCACGAGCGAACGGAACACCGTCCTCTCGTCACCGTTGAGGAGACGGAGGATCAGGGCGTTGTCGCCGCCCGTCGCAGGCTCGACAGGGCCGACGGTCGATGGCAGCTCCGGCGGAACCGTCAACGGCGGTTCCGCCCTTCTTATCGATGGGGGCTCCGTCGGCACGTTCCTTAGGAGAAAGAAGACCCCGCTCCCCGACGCCATGCCCGCGCCTATCACTGCGAGCACTATGTTGAGAACATCATATCCGGTCCGATGACCGCCCCCCATCCCTCCATGGGTGCCCACCCCCGCGGGCGTAAGCAGGGAATAGGCGATGAGGGCGATCCCTCCCACCAATATGGCCAGGGCGGCGACGGACCATCGATCCTTCATAGGTTCGTCATGGCCGTCAGGCCAATATATCATTGATGGGAGGTTGAAAGGGTTTAGCCGGAGCGGCGGACGATGTTCGCGATGGCGTCGCCCGCCTGCTTGGTGTTGAGCGTCCCGCCCATATCGGGCGTGACCAGCTTCTCCTTCATGGCCATCTTGACCGCGAACTCGATCATCTTCCCGATGTCGGGCCGTCCCAGCTGGTCCATCATGATCTTTCCTGCCAGGATGGTCGCTATCGGGTTGGCCTTCCCCTGCCCGGCGATGTCAGGGGCGGAGCCGTGAACGGGTTCGAACATGGAGACGCCGCCTGGACAGATGTTGCCCGATGCGGCTACGCCCAGGCCGCCCATGATCTCCGCGCCCAGGTCGGTAAGTATGTCGCCGAACATGTTAGGGCAGGCCACCACGCCGAAGCGTTCGGGCGAACGGACGATGGCCATCGCCATGGCGTCGACGTACATGTATTCGACATCGATCCCATGCTCGGCGGAACGCTCGTCGAACACCTTTCTCCAGAGCCCGTAAAGGGAGGTGCACACATTGGCCTTGTCGACCGCCGTCACCTTCTCCTTCCCCATCCGCTTGGCCGTCTCGAAGCAGTAGTCGGCGAAGCGCTCGATGCCCTTGCGCGACATCATCCCGATCTCGAACGCGAACTCCTGCTCCGACGATGCCTTGGACGACAGGGTCAGGTCGACATCGTACAATCCACGCTTCAGCGACATGCTGGCCACTGCCTCCTTTCCGGTCAGGTAGCCGCCTGCGCCCATGTACAGGTCCTCGGTGTTCTCCCTTATGAACAGGATGTCGAAGTTCTTCTCCTCCTTGAGAGGGGTGTAGGGATGCCACGCCTTGGACGGGCGGAGATTGATGTACTGGTCGAAGGTCGTGCGCATCTTGATCAGGATGCCCTTCTCCAGCACGCCAGGGGCGACGCGCGGGTCGCCGATGGCGCCGAAATAGACCGCCTGGCGGTCGCGCATGAACTTGATGTCGTCATCGGTCAGCAGCTCCCCGGTGCTAAGGTACCGGTCGGAGCCGATGTCCATGTAGTCCAGCTGGAGGGTTATGTTCTCCACGTCGGCGGCGGCCTGGAGGACCTTCACTCCCTCGGCGATGACCTCCTTGCCTATGCCGTCCCCCGGGACTACCGCGATCCTGTACATCCCTTCGCCTCCTTTATGCGGTTCATCAACCCTCCCGAGCTGATGAGGTCCCTGATATACTGGGGATACTGGGGGAACGTCCACTCCTTGCCGGTGGTCTCGTTCCTGACCACTCCCTTCTCGACATCGATTGTCAGGGCGTCGCCCTCCTTGGCCTCGATCTTGGCCTCCACGAGGACCAGGCCGATGTTGATCGAGTTGCGGTAGAAGATCCGTGCGAACGATTCTGCGACCACCGCGATGATCCCGGCCTGCATGAGCGCCCTGGGAGCGTGCTCCCTTGAGGAGCCGCATCCGAAGTTCTTTCCGGCCACTATCATGTCGCCCTTGGCGACCTGGGCGGCCATCCCCGGCCGGACCTTCTCGAACATGAACTCGCCCAGCCGATCGTTGTTGTCGCTGACCAGCCTCTCCGCCGGTATGATCTGATCGGTATCCACGTGGTCGCCGAACGACCACACCCTTCCGCTGAGTCTTTCCATCATAACACCTCCGGCGAGACTATCTTGCCGGCGACGGCGCTTGCAGCCACCACCGCCGGGCCGGCCAGGTAGACCTCCGAATCGCGGTGGCCCATGCGGCCTATGAAGTTGCGGTTGGTGCTGGACACGCACTTCTCCCCCTTGGCGAGGACGCCCATGTGGCCTCCCAGGCAGGCTGCGCAGGTGGGCCCGGAGACGAACGCCCCCGCCTTCGTGAAGATCGATAGCAGCCCTTCGTCCATGGCCTGCTGGTACACCTCGGTCGAGGCGGGCACGACGATCATGCGCACGTCCCTGTGGACCTTGCGGCCCTTGAGGATGGCGGCCGCGACCCGCATGTCCTCTATCCTCCCGTTGGTGCATGAACCGAGGAACGCCTGGTCGATGGGCACGTCCACCTCGCTGACCAACCTGCCGTTGCTTGGCAGGTGAGGGAAGGCCACCATGTAGTCCAGCTCGCCCAGGTCATACTCCAGCGTGCTCGCGTACTGCGCCTCCTCGTCCGCGGAGACCGGCGTGTATTCGCCCCTGACCCTACCCTTCAGGTGGGCCTCGGTCGCCTGGTCGCAGGGGAATATGCCCGCCTTGCCGCCTGCCTCGATGGCCATGTTGCTGATGGTGAGGCGGTCGTGCACCGGCACGCTGGCGACGCCGGGGCCGGAGAACTCGAACGCCTTGTAGTTCGCCCCGTCGACACCGATGTCGCTGATTATCTTCAGGATGAGGTCCTTTCCCGAGACCTGCTTGTTGAACTTTCCAGTAAGGTGGACGTTCATCGCCTCGGGCACCTTGAACCACAACCGACCCTCGGCGAAGCATGCCGCGGCCTCGGTCGAGCCTATGCCGGTCGAGAACGCGTTGATCCCGCCGTAGGTGCATGTGTGGGAGTCGGCACCCACGATCAGGCGGCCGGGAGCGGCGAAGCCTTCATCCACCATGACCTGATGGCATACGCCCCCGCGCCCCACCTCGAAGTAGTTGGGCAGGCCCCATTTCTGCACGAACCGTCTCATGAGGGCGGCCTGCTCGGCCGATGCGATGTCCTTGTTGGGGACGAAATGGTCAGGCACGAGCACGATCTTTTCGCGTACTGGATCGCAGCCCAGAGCCTCGAACTCCTGGAAGGCCAGTGGCGCGGTCACGTCATTGGCCATGACATAATCTATCTCCGCCTCGACTATCTGCCCGGCATAGGCATCCACGCCGGATTTGGCGGAAAGGATCTTCTCAGAGATTGTTTTTGCCATTTGTCATCATTCCTTCCTGCTGTAGAGGCGGTCGAGGGCCTCCATGGTCGAGTCTACCGACGTCTGGACTATGTCCGAGCCGATGGCCTTCCCTACCGACATGAGAGTCTTGCTCCCATCTCTCGACACCCTCACGCTCACCTCACAGAGCGAGTCGCTTCCCCCAGTGATGGCGTTGAGACGGTACTCCACCAGTTGGATGTCGCCTCCCATCACGGATTTGATGGCGTTTAGGGCGGCATCGACCGGCCCGATCCCTATGGATGAGCCGGTCCTCGTCTCCCCGTTAACGTCTATGGAAACCATGGCGGTGGGGGTCGTGTTCATACCTGTGAATACGGCGAACTCTTTTAGCTTTACCATCTTGGACTTCCTGTCGCCGATTATATGCGACGCCAGGGCCACGAGCTCTGCATCGTCCACCTCCTTGCCGGAATCGGCCAGTCTCTTCACCTTGTCGACCACCTGGTCGATCTGGCCATCATCGAGCTCGATGCCGTAATCAGATAGCTTGGAGCGTACGCTGTGTGCCCCGCTGTGCTTCCCCATGACGATGTTGCGCTGCACGCCTACCAGCTCCGGCCCGAACGCCTCATAGGTCGCCGGAGAGCCCATCACGCCATGGACATGGATCCCCGATTCATGCGCGAACGCATTGGCCCCGACTATCGCCTTGGTCGGAGGTATGGCATAGCCAGTGAGGCGGGATACCAGCTTGGAGGTCGGACCGATGCGGTGGGTGTCGATGCTGGTGCCCACGTTGTAGAAGGCCATCAGCCCCAGCACCGTCTCGTCGAGAGCGGCGTTCCCGGCCCTCTCTCCCAGGCCGTTGATGGTGACGTGGACCTGCCTGGCGCCGGCGCGCACGGCCGCATGGGAATTGGCGACGGCAAGACCGAAGTCGTTGTGGCAGTGGACGGAGATGGGGACCTTGGTGACCGTCATCAGCTCGCGGATCAGATGCTCCATCGCCGGCGGGCCGATGGTCCCCACGGTGTCGGGGACGTTGATCACCTCCACCCCCGCATCCTGCACGGTTCGATGCATCTCCTTGAGGAAGTCGAGCTCGGTGCGGGTGGCGTCCTCGCAGCTGAACTCCACGGCCAGGCCGTGGCTCCGGGCATACTCTATGGCATTGACGGCCTTCTCCTTGGCATCCTCCCTGGTGATCTTGAGCTTGTGCTGAAGATGTATGTCCGAGGTGGCGATGAACATGTGGACGTAGTCCAGGCCACAGTCGATGGCGGCATCGATGTCCTTCTTGTTGCATCTGGCGAGCCCGCAGATCCTGGAACCCAGTCCTTCATCGACTATGCGCCTCACCGCCCTCTGATCACCTGGGGAGGATACGGGGAATCCGGCCTCGATCACGTCCACCCCAAGCTCGCTGAGGGCCTGGGCTATCTTCACCTTGTCCTCGCAGGACAGGGCGATGCCGGGCGATTGCTCTCCATCCCGGAGGGTGGTGTCGAAGACCCTGACGGTGGACGGCATATCGTCGGTGAGGACCCTGTCGTTGTATGGACTGGTGTATATCTTCTTTCGATCGAGATGGGAATCGCGGGATGATGTTCTCTCTAGCATATCTTTGCCGACCATAGAAATCGCCTCAGATAGCCCAGGGGTGCAGCGATGGGACTAGAGCTCGCGCAAAAGCAACAATGGCCCTCGTCCTAGATCGCAGTACATGGACTAGATCGTCCCCTATGAACGATGCATATGTATATTAACCTTGCATGATAGCGCTCGCCCTCGAACCCGGGCGGAACGATACTATATTTAGCCCATGCCATCCTCACCCGGCAGGATAGCATGGGCGGTTCCAACTCGGTCAGGGGCAAGTACTTGGCCTTGGCCATAGTGATGGCAGGGGTGTTCATGTCGGTCATGGACGCCGTGGCGCTCAACATCGCCCTGCCAGCCATCACCACCGACTTCCAGGTCACGGTGGCCGACACCCAATGGGTGGTGACCAGCTACCTTCTGGCGCAGACCTGCTTCCTCATCGTCGCCGGCAAGGTGTCCGAGCGGACCGGACAGGCCAAGATGTTCACGGTAGGCCTTGCCACGTTCACGGCATCGTCCCTCCTATGCGCCATCTCCGCAGACCTCGGGCAGCTGGTCTTCTTCCGCGTTGTTCAGGGGATCGCGGCCTCCATGCTGTTCAGCGTCTCGACCTCCATCGTGTTCCGGACGTTCGGCGTCCGGGACCGCGGGAAGGCCATGGGCTTCCTCGGCTCCACCGTGGCGGTGGGAGGGATGCTCGGCCCGGTGATCGGCGGCTTCCTCGTGGGCACCATGGGATGGCAGTCGATCTTCCTGATAAACGTCCCCATCGGCCTGGTGACGACCATCGTCGCGATGAGGGTCATGAGGATCGATGAGACCCTGGTGGACCGCCTGCACATGGACTATCCAGGGGTAGCCCTCTGGGTGCTGTCGATGGCCGCGCTGATGCTCATGCTCGGATGGCTGGGCCAGGACGGGGCGGTCACCCCGGGGATGGTCCTGGCGTTCGCCGTGTTCGCCGCGGCGATGTTCCTGTTCATACGGCGCGAGAGGTCGACGCCGCATCCCCTGATGGACATCTCGGTGTTCAGGGTCAGACGCTTCACCCTGACCGGGCTCAGCATGATCATGTTCTTCCTCTCAATGAGCATGATCACCATCCTTGGCCCGTTCTACTACGAAGGGGTCCTGAACTACGAGCCCACGACCGTCGGCTTCATCTTCATGGTGCTGCCGGCGGTCACCATGTTCGGCTCTCCGCTGGTGGGCAGGATGTACGATTCCAATCGGTTCCGCCCCTATACCACGTTCGGGCACCTGATACGCGCCGCGGGCTTCTTCCTCATGGCGTTCGGCTTCCTCACCATAAACGTCCCCATGACCGTGGCGGCCTTCTTCCTCATGGGAGTTGGCAGCTGCCTGTTCCAGACCCCTAACAACAGCGAGATGATGCTCGCACTCCCAAGGGAGAAGAACGCCCTGGCGTCCAGCATACAAGCGACGACCAGGAACCTGAGCATGGCCATGGGGATATCCGTCGCAACCATCCTCATGACGTTGATGATGGGTTCGATGGACTACGGCGCCATCGCGGGAGGCCCCCTGGCCGGAGAGCTGGCAAGATCGGTGGCCATCGCGACCACCATCGGCGGCGCCATATCGCTCATAGGCGCGATCATATCAAGATCGGGCGAGAGGCGTGGAGCGGAGGAAGGGCGCTCATCCCTGAACGCGCCTTCGACACGATGAACGCGTGAAGGAACCTTGCAAAGTGACCGTCAGGCCCGTTAATTGAACAATAAGAAGGACGTTCAGAATCATGAGCGCATCATGTCATCATACCGGAGCGTGATGGTGGTCATGAGCGACATGAACGAGGCGCAGCTGGTCGGAGGGCATCACCCGCCACGTTCACCGTTCTCTGCCCCAAACGCCCACCAATCCTTGACTGATCGCTCTGGCCAGTCACTACTATGCTGTGAACCTGGCTGCCGGCTCGACATGAAGCGATGGTCAAGCGCTCCTTTCGAACGCTTGCCTGACGAGCAAAGATATGGGTTTCCAACAGGTCCAGGCCTGTCGCGCCATCATACGCCTCGTTTCTCTCCCCATATGAGCTTGTGCAGCTGCGGCAGCACACGAACCCACAGCCGGTCCTCTAACACCCATGTCGCCAGGTCTCGAAGCTCGGTGCCGCCCACCGGCGTCATGATGATGGGGCAGTTGACCTCGTTCTCCCTCAGCACCTTCTTCGCGTAGAGATAGTCGACCCTATCGGCGATGATGAACTTGAGCTGGTCCTGGGGACCAAGGAACGTCAGGTTGTCGCGGTACAGACGATGGCTCATGCCCGACGAAGGGCACTTGACGTCCATGGAGATGAGGATGTCATCGGAGGTTGGGAGCGGGTCTAGCGGCACCGATCCATTGGTCTCTATGGTCACATGATGGTCCGAATCGAGAAGTTCCTCGATCACCTCGAGGATTCCCTCCTGAAGCATGGGCTCCCCGCCGGTCAGGCACACGAACGGAACGTTCCTCTCCTCCACCTCGTCGAGCACCTGGTGCGGCGTCATCTCCCTGCCGCCCTCCCTCGCATACTTGGTGTCGCACCACTGGCAGTCAAGGTTGCACCCTTCGAAGCGCACGAAGGTGGTCGGGGTGCCCATCAGCACACCCTCCCCCTGCAGGGACGTGAATATCTCGATCACCTTCATTGCGACACCTCATATGGCACCGGGTCCCTCTCCCCGGCCTCCTCGAACCCTTTCAGACGGAGAAGGCAGGACTCGCAATGACCGCACGCCCGCTCCCCGCCGTTATAGCAGGACCAGGTCAGTTCGAGAGGCGCGTCCAGCTTCTTTGCCAGACGGATGATGTCGGCCTTCGACATGTGCAATATGGGCGTCTCCACCCTGATCGGGCGCCCCTCGACGCCGGCCTTGGTGCCCACCCTGAGCACCTCCTCGAAGGCGCGGAAGAACCCCGGCCTGCAGTCGGGATACCCGGAGAAGTCCACGGCATTGGCCCCGATGAAGATCGCCTCACCGCCCTCCGTCTCGCACAGGCCAGCGGCCAGGCTCAACATGAGGATGTTCCTTGCCGGAACGTACGTCACCGGTATCTCGTCCCCGATCCCCTCCGCCGATTCGCGCACCGGCACCTCCACATCGCTCGAGGTGAGAGCGCTGGTCCGGAGATAGGAGAGGTCGAGGTCTAGGATGACGTGTCGCTCGATGCCATAGTGCCTCGCCACCGCCTTGGCCGAGTCAAGCTCCCTGGAATGCCTCTGCCCATATTGAACGCTGAGCGCCACGACCTCGTAGCCCTGGGAGATCGCATAGGCGAGCGTGGTGGTGCTGTCCAGGCCGCCGGACAGCAATACGACCGCCTTCATGGACGCAACTCCTTGCTGGCCCATGCCGTCTGCCCGCGCTCCTCGTCCAGACCGACCTCTATCATGTGGACGTTTGGCGTGAACTCGATGACATCTATCAAACGCTCCAGGATCAGGCCTGCCATCGCCTCCGCGCTGCACTGCGCCACATCCATGATGACGACGTCCTCCCGGGGGAACACGTAGCGCTTTCCGCTTGCCAGGACCTCGACCTCGCTGCCCTGCCTTATCTGCACCAGGGGTGAGCGCCCCGGGAGCAGGACCCTATGGTCGAGCTCCTCCACAAGGTCCTTCAGGGCCTTCTTCAGGTCCACGAAGTCCATGATCATGCCGTTGTCGCCCATGTCGCCATGCAGTGCCAGGTGCAGTACGTAGGAGTGGCCATGCAGTCGTCCGCACTTGTCATGGCCCGGGATGAAATGAGAGGCCGAGAACCGTATTCCAGAATAGTTGCCATCGATGGCGATCCTCATGTGGCCAAAGACGCCGTTATCATTATATTTGCCTTTCTGAACGGCGTGTCAGCTCATGGACACCAGGGCGGACGCCAGGGCGATCGAGTCGCTGTACGAGGCCTTCGCCCGCGAAGTGTCGACGAACACCCGGTCGATGTTCAGTATCGGCGCGCCCATCGCGACCGCGCCTCCCAGGAAGTGCAGGGTCCGGAATATCAGGTTGCCAGATATGCCATCGGGCGCGATGATGACATCACATTCCCTGGCCGCGTCCTCGATCAGGATCTGCATGTTCCTGGCCAGGATCCCTTCGGAGAGCGCGATCTCCGTGGCCGCCTCGGCCGTCTCGATGCTGCGGTCGATCTCCGCCATGCGCCCCTTGTCCGACGCCCGCCCTCCAGACATGAATCCCACCTTGGGCTCCATGTCCAATCGGCGCATCAGCCTGACCGACAGCCTGGCGATCTCCACCTTCTCGGCGATGGTCCACCCTTCGTCGATGCCTACCGGGGCAAGGAGGAACATCCTGCCATCGCGGGGCTGCATGAACGCCGACCTCAGGACCTTCGGCACCTGGAACGCCTTCCTCACCGCGCCCATGGCTCGGTTGGAGTCGATATCGCCGCGCACGGCGGCATCGATCCGTTCGTTGAGAAGGTCCTCCGCCAACTTCCTCGCGTCGTCGTAGAGCGTTATGTCGGCGAAGCCACGGTCCTCCGCCTCCTCCTTGGCCCGCTTGGCCTTTTCCACATCCGCTCCCACCCCCAGCCCTATGTGGAGGCCAGAACGCTGTGCACGAAGATGGATGGACTCGGCGGTGAGCATCCATCAGTGATTGGCCAGGCCGAATATTACAGTTGCCCTAGCCGCGTTCGCATCATCATATCATGATGTTGTCGACGCGATCATGATGATACCGTCCAGGGCCATGTCTGAAGGGTGAGCGCGGCCGCCGATGCTGAACGGTCGAAGGTGCTAGGGTATCGTCTTTCAGGATACGACCTGTCCCAGAGGCTGCCCGCCGCGCGGATGCTCGAGGCCGCGGGTGCCTGCGGCGTGCGGAACACCCCTCCCGGCTCCGACGCCCTCTCCCTCCTTGCCAGGGTTGACGGGTTGACCCCGGGCATGTTGCGGTCCGCATTGCAGGACCGCTCGCTGATGGAGGTGGAGCATGCGCCCCGCCCCCCAGTCTTCCCCAGCTCACAGGCGGGCATCCTCGGCCGATGCCTGGTTCCTGACCTCGATTCCCTTGGCGACGTGGTGATCGGCGTCACCCCTCTCTTGATGGAGATGGACCCCAAGATGCGTCGGACCCGTCACATGGTGGAAGAGGCCGTCAGGAACGAACTGGACGGGAAGGGGATGACCAAGACCGAGCTGGCGGTTCGTTCGGCGCGCCGCATCGCCCGCCAGCTGGACGATGTGCGACGAGAGGTCTGGGCGCAGCCGTTCGTGAACACCGACATCAGCAAGGGGGAGGCGGTGGTACGGCTCATGTCGTACGTCCTTGGCATGAACGGGGCGGTATGCTTCTCCGAACATCTCGGCCACAGCTCACCCCTCGCTCTCACCGAACGGTGGCTCGGCCACGGGGTCGAGGGCGGGGACTGCCGGGAGCTGGTCCGACGCTACCTTCGATGCTACGGCCCCTCGACCGAGAAGCTGTTCGCCGAAAGGAGCGGCTTGGGTGTCGAGCATGCTTCAAAGCCATGGTCCACGATGGAGAAGGACATGAACGATATCGGGATCGGAGGCAGGACGATGTGGCATCTGGACGAGCAGATGGAGCTGTTCGAGAATGCGGACCTCCCTCAGGGCGTGCGGCTCCTTCCACCCCACGACCCTTGCCTCCAGCAACGCGATCGCTCCATATTGGTACGTGAGCCGGAGCGGCGGCGTGAAATGTGGAGGGCGGTCGGCTCACCTGGCGCAGTGCCCTGCGACGGCGAGATCGTCGGGACATGGCAATCGAGGAAGAAAGGAGTGAACCTCGACCTAGAAGTGCGACTTCACCAGGAATTGCCCGGAGACAGGATGGAGGACGTTGTAAGGGAGGCGGACCTCATGGCGCCCTTAAGGGACGTGAGGAGGGTCGAGGTCATCCTTGCCTAATCGCTCGTTATGCTGTCCAGCCGGTAATCGTCCCAGCTCCTCAGTCCGAGCACTATCTCCACCTCCACCGGGGTGAGGAGAGGCTTCGGATACCGGAGATGATCGTCGATGGCGATGCGGGGGCACGCCGTGGAGACATATGCGTCAGCGTCGAAGGGGAGCAGGCGGTCTGGATGGAACTCCTCCAGGACTACCACGTCCGCCTTGCGGCCGTTCTCCTCCAGCATGCGGCGGATGCTCCAGGCCAGGTCCATCCGGTTCTGCCCAACCTTGGTCGAGACCAGGACGACGAAGCGTCTTGCGTCGGATGCACGGACGATGGCGCCGTGCCTCTGCCTCAATATCCTATCCCGGAGCTCGCTGAGCTCCCTCACCTCCTGCATCAGGGGATCGATCACGACCACCGGCAAGGAGGTCTCGATGGCCACGCTCAGCGGGTGGAAGTTGCCGCTGCCGACATAGAGGAAGCTGTCCGCACGGCCCTTGAGCGGCTCCACGGCGGTGATGTTGCATCCCAGCACCTGCCCCTCGAATGCGATGCGGTCGTCGCCCTTCCCGACCAGAGCAGGATGGCCATTGTCCTCCAGCCATCTCGTGATCGATGGGAGCATCCTCACATGCTGCACGGTCGTGAGAACGCCGACCGTGCCCTTGAGGAGCGGGAGCGCCTTAGGCAGCAGCGCCGATATGTCCATGTCCATGAAGACCTCCACGAACAGGACGTTGGGGCCGGCATGCATGGAAGGTATGTCGGCATGACCGAACTGAACGAGGACGTCCGCATAGTCGGTGAAGCGGCGGTCCACGTCGCATGCGCCGTAGCAGGGGTCGGCGACGATGACACACCTCACGCCCGTTCGCTCCTCGATCTCGCCTGCTATCGATTGAGCGTGGACCTTCAAGCCCTCGGGCATCTGCAAAGCAACGGTGTTCGCACCCTTACCGGTTATCCATTCGGCGACAAGATCGATGCGAAAATCATACACCGTCGCTCACCACGGGGAAATGAGAAAGAAGGAAGTAGTTGGGGTTTCACGAGACGAGCTCGGCGCCCTTCTCGATCTCCATGTAGCAAGGGGAGGGGAGCTTCATCGAAGCCTTCCACAGCGCCTGCTTGGCCACGGAGAACGCCTGTGGGTTGACACGGATCGTCATCACGACGTCGCCGCTCTGCACCCTGGCAGCGGTCCCCACGTTCTTGCCGAAGGCTGCCCTCATGCCACCGGACACACGGTCAGCACCGGCGCCAGTGGCCATCTTGTGCTCTCTCAGGACGTTGTGCGGATACGGCCTGATCCTGAGGTGGTAGTTGGCCACGTTGGTGCCCTTCGTCAGGGTCCTGTTGGCGGCTATACGGGCGGCCTCCAGGGCGGTGTGCCGTATCTGGCACGACTCCTTGACCTTGAGGGTCATGACAACGGGGAAGTCCCCATTGATGGTTCCAAGATCGAAAGTGATGATACGGGAGGCCGGAACACCACCCATATACTCCCTGCGGGTGTACGCCTGACCTCTGATCTCCCTGTACATGCGTCCGGGTTTACGTGCCATGCTGAATCACCTATTGAATTAAATGTGAAGGTCTGCTTACATTAGTGTTTTTGTATTTAAGCGCTCTGGTCAGGCCGACCATATGGCCAGATGGCATGACGGGGGCCTTTTTCATAGCATAGACCCCGCCGGCGAGGATGCGTTCCCCGCCATGTCGACCCTATGCTCGCCAGAACCGCTTGGCGCCACATGGATATTACCATTGCGACCGCCGATCGACCGGTCTCGATGGACCGCACGGAGGCGGAGCGGGCATTTCCCGAGATGTGCCCCTCCCATATTATGCATTCGGTCGCACGGGCAAGGACCGTCCTCTCGCCATGAGGTGCATGGTACACCATCGTCATCCCCGACGAACCTCCGTCCCTTCCGACAGGACCTCGACGCAGATCATGCATGGATCATGAGAGATGCCGCATGCGGAGGCGTGCCGTTCCGTCATCCCGAACGTATGGGAAAGACCAATTATCACCATTCCGATACTCCATCCATGGTTGGAGCGGAGGAGATGCGTCAGGAGATCGAAAGGCGATTGCACAAGCAGGAAGGATTCTACGGATTCCAGCCGTTCCTGGCCCAGTTCCTGTCCGAATACCCCGACCTGTTCCTGCCCTACACCGAACTCTCGGGGCGCCTCCTTCTTGAGCCAAGGCACCTTAGCCTCAAGGAGATGGAGCTGGCATCCGTGGCCGCCAGCGCGGCATTGGGAAGCGAGCATTGCCTCAACGTCCACATCCCGCAGGCCCGCAAGGTGGGGGCGAGCAAGGAGGAGATAGTGGAGGCGGTGATGGTCGGGTGCCTCATGGCCATGACGAAGGGTCAATCGATAGCTTTCCGCAAACTTTCCGAGCTGGAATGAAGCAACGTTGTTATACTCGCAGAGCAGAGAAATGAGCGATGGCTCAGATAGATCTGGAAGATGCGATCGAGCTGCGCATCGAGATGCTTCTCAAGAACAGGCCAGGCCTGGAGATCGACCGTTCGATGGAGGAGGGCGACTGGGCGTTGCTCACGCTGACCGACGGCGGCAAGCTGGTAGGCTTCGAGTTCCTTGAGAGCGAGGATAGCTGGAGCCGTCCTGATGCCCTGCTGCAATACATCGAGGCGGCGAACGATGGGTTCTACGTAGGGATCATCGTCCCATCGTCGGTCCTTGATGACGTCAATGAACTGATATTCAGCATGGGGGAGTACCCCGTCACCGTGTTCACCTATGACGATATCGGGATAGAGGACCTCATCACCGTCTGAACATGCAAACCTATTTCATCCGATTGCACTTCCTGCCATCGCAGCACTGGTAGGCAAAATGGCGAAGAAGCGCATATCCAACCGGGAGGCGAGGAGGATCGCCCAGGAGCGCATGGGGCGATTGTTCGACCTCGCGCTCGTCGAGGCCCGGGAAGGCCGCATCGATCGGAGCCGACGCTATGTCACCCTGGCCCGCAGGATCGGCATGCGCACCAACACTCCCATGCCCAGGGACCGCCCGTACTGCAAGGAATGCATGGCACCGTTGCATCCAGGAACGAACTGCCAGGTCCGCCTGCGCTCCGACCGCGTGGTCATGCATTGCCTGTCCTGCGGGGCGGTGCGAAGGGTGCCATACCTCAGAGAGAAGAGGGAGCGAGATGAACAAGGGAAAGAGAAAGGAACTGATAGCGAAGGGAAGCGAGCTTGAGCCCACCGTTCACATCGGGAAGGAAGGCCTGAGCGAGGGAGTGGTGGAAGAGGTCCGGGCTCAGGTGAAGAGGTCCCGTCTGGTGAAGGTGAGGGTGCTTCCCAACGCCGACCTGACGACGGACGAGGTCGGGTCGGAGCTGGCGGAGCGCTCGGGGACCGTCGTGGTCGACGTCAGGGGGTTCACCGTACTGCTGTGCGACCCGCGATCGGCGCGCTGAAAAGGGACACGCCCCTCGTTCGACGGCTCGCATCCCAGCGACGCCCCTCTCCATGCGGCACGGCTCTCACCTGCCTCGATAGCATGCAAAGCCTTTTTGTGGGAAGATGCGGTTAATGCGTGCAGGTGACTGGCATTGTTGGATGTCGATCTGATCAGGCGCGACCCAGAATTGATCCGCGCCATGCTTAGGAATCGCAACTACTCAGAAGACCTGCTCGACGAGTTTCTCTCGATCGACAAGGAATGGCGCCGCCTGATCGATGAGTCCAACCGCCTCAAGCATCAAAGGAACGTCGCGTCGGAGCGGATCCCCAAGCTCAAGGGTGACGAGAAGAAGGACGCCATATCCGAGATGAAGGCGGTGGCGGAAAGGATAAAACAGATCGACGCCGCGATCGCCGACCTGGAGGCGAAGAGGGACGAGGTCGTTCTCAACATACCGAACGTCCCGGACCGGTCGGTGCCCGTCGGCTGCGACTATGAAGGCAATCGGATCGTCGCATCGTACGGGGAGGTGCGCAAGTTCGATTTCACCCCGAAGAAGCACTATGAGATCGGCGAGGACCTCGACATCATCGACTTCGAGAGGGGGGCGAAGATCACCGGCAGCGGGTTCTACATCCTCAAGGGGGACGGGGCCCGTCTGGAGAGGGCGCTGATACAGTACATGCTGGACGTGCACCACGATCAGGGATACAAGGAGGTGTTCACCCCCGCCATCGTCAACACCGGCGCTGTCATCGGCACTGGACAATATCCCAAGATGAAGGATGACATGTACTGGTGTGAAAGGGACGACCTCTGGCTGAACCCCACTGCCGAGGTTCCGGTCACCAACATGCATCAGGATGAGATCTTCGAGAGGGAGCAATTGCCGATATCGTACGCGGCATATCTGCCCTCGTTCCGCCGGGAGGCCGGCAGAAGCGCTGATACCAGGGGCATCATCCGGGTGCACCAGTTCAACAAGGTGGAGCTGGTCAAGTTCGTCCATCCGGACAACTCGTTCCAGGAACTGGAGGTCCTCCGCTCCGATGCCGAGGCGATCCTGCAAGGACTGGAACTGCCTTACCGCGTCATGCTGCTGTGCACCGGCGACATGGGCTTCGCCAGCGCCAAGACCTACGACCTGGAGGCCCACTCTCCCGGCGCCGACCAGTGGCTGGAGGTCTCCTCGTGCTCATGCTTCACCGACTTCCAGGCCAGAAGGGCCAGGGTGAAGTTCCGCCCCGAGCCTCACCTCAAGAGCGAGTTCGTCCACACCCTGAACGGTTCCGGGCTGGCCCTTCCAAGAACGATGGTCGCCGTCCTGGAGAACTATCAGAACAAGGATGGCACGGTCACGGTCCCCGAGGTCCTGCGTCCCTACATGAAAGGGCAGGAGGTCATCGACCGAAGTTAGAAAAATGGGAAGCGGTTTGCGGGAGCGGCGCTTCACAGCTCGTAGTTCTTCGGGTTGAAGGCCGGGACGTTGGCGTACTCCTTGAGCGCCCAGTCCACGAACTTGCCCTCGTCGTCAGGCAGCGACCTGAGGTCAGCGGATACGCGGCTCAGGGCGTCCTTCTCCTCCTTGGTCAGCTTCAGCTTGCCCTTGTCGTTAGATTCCTGGATCAGTTCCGCGGCCTTCAGGCCGGCGGCCTTCGCGCGCAGGTAATAGCTCTCTCCATGTTCTACGATGGCCTGGCCGATCTTGTACGCGTTGTCATACGCCAGGATGAAGGCTTCCGGCGAACGGAAGCGGTCGGATACCACGTACGTGTCGCGCAGAATCTTGTCCGTCTTCATCTGCTTGGAGGCCGTCATGAGGGCCGCCTCGTATCCTATCACTCCCAGCCAGCACTGCACGGAGGACCCGCCGAACTCGGGGTGGTACTCCACCGACTCGTTGGACCACAGGTCGCATGCCTGAGCTATCAGGTTGCCCATGAGGTCGGCGTGAGCGCATTGGGCGCCCTTGCCCTCTTGAGCGCTTGGCCGTCCAGATATGGCCTTGACTATCACTCCCTCGTAGCCGCAGTCCTTGTCGGGACCGGTGGCGCCGCATTCGATCGCCACCAGCGTCCTCGCTGCGGCGATCGCGCGGGTAACGGCGGAGAAGGTACGCGGGATGTCCTTGTCCAGGTAACCGCCGGCCATGAACATGGCGGTGTTGGCGCCCGCACAGTTGGTGTCACCGCCGGGGACGACGTTGTTCCTCTTCGCCACATCGACCATCTGGGTCCATAGCCATTCCATGTCCAGGCTGCCGAGGTAGCCGATGCCGAACAGCCAGCCCTTGATGTCCTGGCGGACGACGGCGTAGTCGGCGATCTCCTTGCCTCCGACGGACTCGATCGAAACGACGTCGGCGCCGTTCTTGCATGCCACCTCGAGCGATTCCAGCAACTTCTCTGGATAGTTGTGCCTGCTGTCCATTCCTGGTCTCAACCCGCCATCGCCTTCCCTCTGGTCCGCGATCGTATGACGGATGGCGCATGCTATGCCATACTCGTCGTGGTACTTCCGCATCATCTCCTTCTGGCCCGCCACGATGGGCTTGGCAAGCGTCTCCGAGTTGTATCCCATCTGGGAGATCCATTCGTTCTCCAGTTGCACGGACGAGAAGCCCAGCGTCACCGCGCGGTCGAGAACGTCCTTGGTTATGTAGTCGACATATTCCCGCCTGAGGCTCTCCACGGTCTTCTCGGAGCCAGGGCGGGGGGCGAAGTTGATCTCCGGGATGACGGCGCCGGAACCTACCTTTAGGCCAAGTCCATACGACAGTGGGTATTTCGATTCCCCGAACACCATCTCGTCCGCCGAGCCATATTCCATCTTCTTGAACTTCTTGGTGGCCATGTTCATCACTCCTCGCCCTTCTCTCCTCTAATGAGCTTGTCCCAGTTCTCCCTGATCTTCCTCCAGTCCCATCCCTCCATGGACTTGGCGACCAGGCGTGGGCCTTCAGCGGCCTTGTCGGCATAGATCCCCATCGGGAACGACTCCACGTATCCCCGGTTGACCGCCCCGCCGGCGCAGATGAACGGAAGCTCCATGCCGTTCTCCTGCAGCTTCTCCGCGACGCGGGGGAAGGCCGACATGGTGGTGGTCATGAGCGCGGTGCCAGTGAGCACATCAGGTCTCTTGTCCAGAACCGTCTTCACGACATCGTCGACGGCCACATCCCTGCCCAAGTCGATGACGCCGTACCCATTGGACTTCAGCAGCACGGCCGCGATGTTCTTTCCAATATCATGCGGGTCACCCTCGGCGGCGTGCATGACGACCGTTCCCTTCACCTGCCTCTCTCCGGCAAGGGCCTTCTCCGCCACCTTAATCCCCTTGTCGAAGCCGTCGGCCGCGACCATGACATGGGGCAGGTAGTAGATCCCACGGTCGTAGATCTCGCTCACGATCTCTATGCCCCTCAGCAGCCCGCCGTCTATGACCTCGTTCGGACTGAACTCCGACAGGGCGGCCTGTACGTCGGCCTCGATGTTCTTGTTCTTGAGGAAAACGATGTCCTCCGCGACCTTCCTAAGAGCAGGCTCCGCGGGATACATCCTTGATGCGATGTCCTGAGGCGACTCCTTGCTCTCCATGACGATGTCGTACCGCTTCAAGAACGGCTCGACATTTATGCTGTCAAGATCTGCCATCGTTCACTTCACCTCCATGTCCACGCCGTCTCTGGCATGGGCGCCCACCGGCGTTGGGAGGTCACGGTATTTCATTCTATAACCCGATGATTCTTGGGCAGAGCTCTTCTTCGCCACAAAAACGAGAAGTCCTAGGTTTGGCGGTCGCCTCGCGCCACGGCCGAACACCGCCATCGATGCGTGGCCCCCGATGTCTTGACCTTCGTTCCACGCTCGCGGGGGGGGGGACGACGTCGCACCCGGCCCGCTCATCTCGCGTTCGATGCGGGATCCGAGAGGACGTTGTTCGGCTGCAGCAGGAAGTACTCGAAGTGCGCCACCAGGAAGGCGTTGTCGGTATAGCCGCAGATGCTGAGGTCCGGAGATGAGAGGAGGGCCTGCTCGCTGTCCACGATGACATCGATGGCCACCATGTCCTGCTTCCTCAGCACCTCGACGTTGTCGGGGACCTTGACGTTCGGCTCGGCGACTATCTTGACCACTACCCCTCTCTTGACAGCATTGGAGATCCGCCCAGAACTGTCCTGGAGAATGTCTCGGAGCGAAGGGCCCGAGATGAGGAGGGAGCTCTTTGCCGTATCGATCATGGTGCCTATCTTGGAAAGAATGCGCTCCTTCCCCACGATGGTGTACACCAGCTGTGGGACGCCCCTCTCGGAGAGAATGCCCTCCAGCCGCTCGAGCTTGTGCATCGCCCTGTCCATCTCGGCCATCATCCTGTCCCTCAGCTCCCTCGGAGGCACCGGATAATACACGGCGGGGCGCCCTTCCTGCAATATGATCATGTTCCGGCGGCGGAGGGACTCCAGAACCTTGTATGCCGAGGTGCGCGGTATGTCGGCGACGTCCGCAACGTCCTCCGCCGTTCCATGGGAACGCATCACCAGGGCAAGGTATGCACGGGACTCGTAATCCGTGAACCCGATGCGCTTCAAAAGAGACAGAATTTCCTCCTTCTCAACTTTGATCTCGGCTTCATCCAGCATCAAGAGGTCGACGACTTCCATGGCATACCTTGTAGCTAAATAAGCTACAATAGTATTAAATTATTCCACACTGTACCGCCTTCAAAGGGATGGCTCTTCATGATAGCTAAGGATAGTGTTCTCCAAAAGGGGCTGCCCAAGGACACGCAGTCCCTCTGCCCCGAATGCAAGAAGGTCGTGCCTGCTCGGATATACGAGAAGGACGGCAAGGTGTTGATGGACAAGGATTGTCCAGAGCACGGCAGCATCACTGACATATACTGGTCTGACGTCGAACTGTTCCTCAAGGCCGAGAAGTACGCGTATGATGGCATAGGGGTGAGCAATCCCCTCATCAAGGACGCCAAGACATGCCCGGACAATTGCGGACTGTGCAACCTGCACACCTCCCACACATCCCTGGCAAACCTCGACCTGACCAACCGTTGCAACCTGCGCTGCCCGATCTGCTTCGCCAACGCGAACCAGGCCGGCTACGTGTATGAACCGACCTATGACGAGGTCGTGTTCATGATGGAGAAGCTGAGGGAGGAGCGCCCCGTGCCCACCCCTGCCATCCAGTTCTCTGGAGGGGAGCCGACGATCTACCCCCGCTTCTTCGACGTCATCCGGAAGGCCAAGGAGCTCGGCTTCGCCCAGATACAGGCCGCCACCAACGGCATCAAGCTGGCCGAGGACCCAGATTTCGCCAGGAATTGCGCCGAGGCTGGTCTCAACACGATATACTTGCAGTTCGACGGGATGACCGATGACATATACATGAAGACCCGCGGCAGGAAGCTGCTCGACGTCAAGATGAAGGCCATCGAGAACGTCAGGAAGCTTACCGAGAAGCGGCCCTCCATCGTGCTGGTCCCGACCATCGTCAGGGGATTGAACGACCACCAGGTCGGCGAGATCGTCAAGTTCGCCGTCAAGAACCGCGACGTGGTCAGGGGAGTGAACTTCCAGCCGGTCGCTTTCACCGGACGCATAGATCAGAAGGAGAGGGAGGAAGGGAGGTACACCATACCTGACCTCATCGAGGACGTGGGGAAGCAGACGGGATATGCGAGCAAGGAGGATTGGTTCCCCGTACCGTCCGTGGTGCCCATCTCCGCCTACGCCTCCACCATCCTGCACCAGTACAAGGTGGCGTTCACCACCCACCCCCACTGCGGCATGGCGACCTACTGGTTCATCAATGAAAAGGAGGATGTCGTGCCCCTCACCCAGTTCGTCGACGTGGACGGCCTGATGTCCGACATATACGATCTGGCCAAGAAGACGTCGTCATCCACCTTCCCCAAGCTGTCCCTTCTGAAGGCCCGGAAGATCCTTAAGGACCGCATGGACGAGAGCAAGATCCCCGACGGCCTCACCGTCAACCAGTTCATAGAGACATTGGGCAACGTGGTCAACAACAAGACCAAGGACGGTCTGGCGAAGTTCTCCTGGAACATGATGCTCATCAGCTCAATGCACTTCCAGGACGACTACAACTATGACATCGAGAGGGTCAAGCGCTGCGCCATCCACTATGTCGTTCCGGATGGGAGGATCATTCCCTTCTGCGCCTACAACGGCGGTCCCACGTACCGCACGGAGATAGAGAAGAAGTTCTCCGTCCCCCTGGAGGAATGGAGGAAGACCAAGGGGGACGAGTATACCTGAGGTGATCTAGTGAAAGTATCCGCAGAGAGATGCCACCATTGCGGAGCCTGTGTCGGCTCCTGCCCCCAGAACGCGATATTCATGAACGATTTCATACTTGATTTCGGAGAGGCCTGCAACAAGTGCGGACGCTGCATAAAGGTCTGCCCCGTCGGCGCCATCACCAGGGAGGAATGAGATGAGGACCATAGAGTGTGATGTCGTCGTGGTCGGCGCCGGGCCCGCCGGCTCCATGACCGCCAAATGGGCCGCCCTTGGCGGAGCGGACGTCATGATGATAGAGAAGAGGCCGGAGATCGGCTCCCCCATCCGATGCGGCGAGGGTATCTCCCGCTCCTGGCTTGACAGGGTGGGCATCACCGTCGACCCCAAGTGGGTGGCCAGGAAGGTCAAGGGCGCCAAGATAGTCTCGCCGTCGAGAAAGTATCATGTCATGCTCGACGAGAGCAAGGCGGGCAACGAGGTGGGCTTCGTCGTGGACCGCGTGTTCTTCGACAAGGCCCTTGCACGCGACGCGGCGGTGGCCGGGGCCAGGATCATGCTCAAGACCGCGGCCACCTCCCTAATCATGGAGGACGGAAAGATCGCAGGCGTCAGGGCTGTCAGCCACGGTGAGCCTGTGGAGATAAGGGCAGGCTGCGTAGTCGGCGCGGACGGCTTCGAGTCGCAGGTCGGCCGATGGGCCGGAATCGACACCAGCCTCAAGCCTACCGACATCATCACCTGCTACCAGTACAGGATGACGAACATCGACTATGATCCCGACTTCACCGAGTTCCTCCTCGGCTCCATCGCCCCCGGCGGCTATGCATGGATCTTCCCCAAGGATGAGAACACGGCCAACGTCGGCCTCGGCGTCCTCCTGACCAGGCTGAAGAAGCCGGGCGAGGTCAAGGAGTACCTTGACAGGTGGATCGCCAACGACCCCCGCCTGAAGAACGGCCAGCCCCTGGAAGCGGTCTCCGGGGCGGTGTCGGTGTGCGCACCCCTCGACTCCGTCACCATGGACAACCTCCTCCTCGTGGGTGATGCCGCCCGCATGATCAACCCCATCACCGGCGGAGGCATCGCGAACAGCTGCTACGCCGGCATGTTCGCCGGAAAGGTGCTCGCGAAGGCGGCCAAGGCCAAGGACTTCTCCCAGAGCATGCTCCAGGAATACGAGGATGACTGGAGGGCGAAGATGGAGAACGGCCTGTGGCGCGACTGGATGGCCAAGGAGAAGCTCATCACCCTCCCCGACGAGACGTTGGAGATGCTGGTGGAGGCGGTGAGCAAGGTCGACCTTGAAAGGATCACCGTGCAAACCCTACTTGCCGCGGTCAAGGAGACCTACCCCGAACTGGTCAAGGAGTTCGAGGACCTGATCTGAGCAGAAAAGGTCGCCTAAATCCCTTCCACTTCCTTTTCCTTCTTTTTTCACGTTCATACCGAGTTCATCGACATCGCAGAGGCCGATCATATGTCGCGGCGCGCGGCAAAATGATGTCCGTGCCCGCCCGCCGCGCCGGCTTGGAAAGAGGAAGTAGGAGGTGCGAGCATGCGGGACGGAGATCGTCCCATTGTCATGGCGCGGGCGAACGGGCCTTACGGACCTTGCAGATGGTGCCATCCAACCAGATATGTTGGATGTATCATCCAACTATGGATGGTATGATCACTATATATCATTATCCTCAGGAGAACTGGATCCAGATAATGGACCGATGGGGCGATCCATCTCTCCTTCAATCGCCCTCCACCCTCACGCCGTCGACGCCCGTCCTTACGACGTATGGTGTCCCGCCCCTCCTCTGGATGGCCTCGACGACCTTCTCCGGACGGTCGGTCAGCGCTATCATGCTGCCCCCTCCGCCCGCCCCCGTGAGCTTGGCGCCGTATGAATAGGGGAGAGCCGCGTCCACCAGCCTCTGCAGCTCCGGCGATGACACCCCGAGGATGGTCAACAGGTTGTGGTCCCTTGTCATCAGTCCGCCGAGAGCGACGACGTCGCGGTCCCTCAGCCGCCTTGCCCCCTCCTCAGTGATGGTCCCGATCTCATCGACCACCTCCATAGCGAAGCGTGTCCTGTCGACATACCTCTTCACCTTCGCCACCAGGGGGCCGGTGGGCGCCCGGACGCCGGTGAAGCCGATGACGAAGGTGAGGTCGGGGACCTGGCAGTGATGGACGTACCACTGCCGGACATCCCGTTCGATATGCCACAGCAATCCCTCCCCCTCGATGGAATCGATGTAGACGCCATGGCCATGGCAGCTGACCGACGTGTCAAGGGGACTTGCCCTTCCCTGTACCTTCGATTCGACGTCGAACGCTGCCCTGGCGACGCCCTCCTCATCGATCCCGCCCCTCATCGCGGACATGGCGCCTAGCAGGGCCACGGACAGCGCGGCGGAGGAGCCGAGGCCGGAACCGGTAGGGATCTCGGAATCGACCGTGACGTTCAGCGGCCCGCCGTCCCAGTGGTCTCGTATCGCAACCGCAATGTAGGAATGGTAGCGATCGCTCAGCGGCTGCCCGTTCACCATGTTGCTCCTCCCCTCCGCCACCTTGCATGTCAGGCGCATATCGATGCCCATGGCTATGGCCGGTTTGCCGAACACGACGGCATGTTCACCCAGCAGGATGATCTTGCCAGGGGCGGAGACTACAGGCATCGCCGGGCCATCATCGTTCTTTCATTAAACGATTTGCAAGGGTTCCGGATATCATATGTGAACTTTTTACCATTTGAGATAACATTGATATAGGAACCGTTCGCAAATGACTTTAAACCGTTTAGTGAAGGGGTGTTGAAATGACAGATGATAGAAGCGCGGTAGTGACCACCTTGAACGGTCAGATAGTGGATTGGAAGGTCTTCGATGATCCCTCCCACGCCATGGACCATTATGCCAAGGAGGTCAGCAGGCTGAGGGACTTCCTGCAGAACTCCTCAGAGGAGGATGCATGGGAGATAATGCTCTGCGACGTGCGCCAATATGCCCTGTCCAAACCCCGGGACGAGAAGAGATGTACGGCCGAGGATGCCGACTGGTACAGTCGGTCCAAGAATGCCGTGGTGAACCATGCTAGGCGTATGAAGGACCTGAAGCCGCAATGGAGCCTCCACATGTGGAACCATACCGGTGATCGGCCTCGTAAGAGGAACCGCAGGGAGGAGGAACCGATCAGGACCCTCTAAACGTCTTATGCACACATTTTTCGCATTTCATGAACAGCTCTCGTCCTTCCGCCTACGACGGGCCCGCGCGGCGGCGGGGTCGCTGGTCCTTATCAACGGCAGGGTCAATAGCAATATGACCGCGGCGGCCAGGAAGAACGGCGTGGAGGCCACGGAGCCACCCGTGCCCGCCAGCGCGGCCAGTGCGACCGGCCCTACCACGTAGCCGAAGTCCCCCATCGTCCTGAACACTCCCATGGCCCCGCCCAGTTCGCCGGGGCCCACCACGTCGGTGAGCCAGGCGGCCATGGGGCCGGCAAGGCCCATCGAGAGCGTCAGGCCGACGACGACGGCCGACAGTTGCACCAGGTCAGTGGTGAACGGTACTAGCGCGATGAACAAGGCGGTCAGGCCTAGCCCTGCGAGGAAGAACGGTCTCCTCCCATGGCGGTCGCTCAACGATCCGGACATCAATATCGTTAGAAGGTTCGCCAGGGCGCCTACCGACAGGACCACGCCCAGCTCGCTGAGCGCCAGTCCAAGGTTAAGTCGGGCGTACAGGGGGACGATGGTGTTGAGAACGCCCTGACGGGCCACGAACACGCCGACGTTGGCAAGGTTTATCGTCAGGATGTCGCGCTTGCGAAGGATGCTTAGCAGCTCCCTCGGACGAATGGCGGAGGAGGGATCGACCACCTCCTCCTTCCCGATGGTCTTCCACACCAGCACGAAGGAGAAGGATGCGAACAGTCCATACACGGTAAAGGGCGCCCCCAGGCCGAAGTGTTCCGCGGCCAGGCCGCCCACCACCGGACCGATCATCGTCCCGATCAGGAACATGCTCGTGTACAGGCTGAGATTGATCCCCCGCTTCTCCTTCGGGGACAGGCGGGACACCGCGGTGAGGGAGGTCGTTGTGTATATGGCCGACCCCGCACCCTCTAGCACACGGGCGGCCAGCAGGACGGCGTAGTTGCCGGCGAACCCCGCGATGAGCGATGACACCGCTATTATGGCCAGGCCGAGAAGCATGAAGCGCTTCGCGCCGAAGCGCTCCGACAGCATCCCCGCCGGGATGTCGATGAAGAGGCGCGCCAGACCAAACCCGGAAATGAGCAGACCGGCGAGCGCGAACGGGACGCCGAAGCTCAGCGCGTAATCTGGTAGGACGGGGGAGACGATGCTCATCCCCATCATGGAGAAGAAGGATGCGGCTGACAGTACCAGTATCGAGCGTTGAGGTGCCCTCATCCGTCACACTGCCAGACCAGCGCCTGTCAGGCGCTCAAAGATCATACTTCTGCGCCATCTCGTCCAGGGCCTCGTTGGGGCTCTTGCCCCCGATCTCATCCCTTGGCGCGTCCCACCATTCGTCCTCGAAGGACTGGAGGGCGGCCATGAGCTTCTCCTCTGAATGGAAGTTGTTCCCCATGGCTTCCGTGAACTCCTTCTGGAAGGACTTGAGCAGGTCTACACCATACTCCTTGTTCACCAGGGTCACCGCGAGATAATCGTCCAGATTTCGCGCGAACGTGAGGGCCATCTCCTTCGGGACGACGTCCATCAGCATGTCCAGCAGAGCGTTGGTCAACGTGAGGAACATGACCTCCTCCCTGGCATCCTCCGGCACGGTGGGATCGGCGATGATGTCCTTGAGACTTGGATACCACACCTCTCGCAACGCGTATGTGCGAGCCTTGTTCTTGCCGAAGATCACCTGCTCGGCTATGCTGTCGAGGTCCTCCACTATCTCTTCCGGAGAGGGAAGGTCCTCGGTCACGACCTCTTTCTTCTCCGGTTCGTTCCGCTCCTTCTTGGCAGCGGGCTTGGTCCTCTTTGTCGCGCCCTTCATGCGTTCACCTCGAGCTCATTACCCCGCGTGGCCGCGCTGGCCTCTCCGGAGCCAAGACGAATGATGTATAAGCCCGTATTTAACTTCAATCCGTCCGCCGCCGCGCGCCTCATCCTCGACCTTGGCCTTCCACGACTTTCTTCACGATTTCCAGCCCCTTCACGATGCTCTCCTCCGAAGCGGCATAGGAGAATCGGAGATGCCCCTCCCCCTTGGCCCCGAACGCGGTCCCCGGGGCAGCGATGACACCTGCCTTGACGATCCGCATGGCCAGTTCATGTGACGGTATGGGCATGTCATACGAAGGGAAGGCATAGAAGGCGCCCCTGGGCGTAGGACACTGGAAGCCGTCGATCTCGTTCAGCAGCTTGGCCATGAGCGCCCTCCGCCGGTCGAACAGCGGAACGACCTCGTCGAGGAAGCGCTGCTGGACATGGAAGGAGGCCGCCAGGGCGTACTGCTGCGGGGTCGGGGGGGCGGCGACGAGGTGATACTGCATCTTCGCGATCTCGTTCACCAGCTCGGCCGACGCGGTCAGGTACCCCAGGCGCCAGCCGGGCACCGCGAGCGACTTGGAGAAGGAGTTCAGCACGACCGCCCTCTCGATCCTCTCGTTGAACGAGTGATGCACCGCCCCATCGTACAGGAAGTCCTCGTACACCTCGTCGGAGATGATCCACAGGTCATGGTCCTCGGCGATGTCGCACAATGCGTCGAACGTCTCCCTGTCCATGACGCCTCCAGTAGGATTGGACGGAGAGTTGACGACGAGCCCGCGGGTCTTCGGCCCGATCGAGGCCATGATGTCTTCGATGTCGGGCATGAAGGTCCCCTCGGTCATGCCATACGGCACCGGCCTTGCCCCGACCAGCGTGGCATCCGGCTCGTAGAGGACGAAACCGGGCTCGGGGACGAGTATCTCGTCGCCCGGATCGAACAACGTCTGGTAGGCGGCCATCGTGCCCTGCGTCCCTGAACAGGTGATCATCACGTTCTCCATCGTCAGATCGCCGCGGTACCTGGAGACCTTGCCCGCAACGGCAGAGCGCAGCTCGTCGATCCCCTTCGTCGGGCCATAACGATTCCGCCCTTCATCGACCGCCCGCTTGAGCGCATCGGTCACCTCCTTCGGGGGCTCCAGGTCGAGCTCGCCAAGGCCCAGGTTGATGGAGTCCTTGGTAGCCATCTCGAACATCGCCCTTATTCCGGAAGGTTTGATGGACCTGACACGCTGTGATATCATGGCCGGGTGATGAGCTTGAGCACTGATAAGGTGTTTTTGGTACCCCGTCCCTGCGATGACGCGGACCGGCGGACCGTCTGCGAATGTCGCATCGACGTGGGCTGAAAGTATATGACCCGGTAGGGGCAATGTTGATCGGAGGTCCCATGAGCCCGCGCGCAGGAAGAGGGATGCATACGCTGGACGCCCGCATCGAAGAGGCGAGGGAGGCGGCGCCGACGGTGTGGCCTCCCCCCGAGAGGGATGACACCCCGGTCGGCAAGGACCGCGCCGCCGCATACCTGAAGAAGAGGACGACGTTCGAGTCCCAGGACGACCTCGCCCGCCAGACGAGCCGCCCCTCGATATACTCGCGGGATGCGGCGATGCCAAGGCTCATCGATGCGATCGCACGGCTGCCCGCCGACTTCTTCGACATCCTCGAATCGGGGAAGCGCGACGTTCGCTTCCACGTGCAGCCGGTCCTCTCGAGGTCCTCGCCCCCTCTCGCAGAGGTGCGCCCGTCCGGACCGGGCGACAGGAGGACGTACGTGGTGTTCCTCCGAGGCGTCCTGGAGCTGGACGACGATGTGTTGCGTGCAGTGGTGGTGCACGAGCTGTGCCACGTGGTGCTCGACCACCGGGCCGCCATCGCATGGCCTCACGATCCGTACGAATTGAAGAAGGCGACGGCGGCGATGGAGAACGAGGCGCTCCGGCTGGCGGAGGAGATAGGCTTCAAGAACGAGACGTGGCTGCTGCGGGACGTGCTCTTCGACCTCGCCTACGAGCGAGGGGAGGCCGACCAGATCCTCCCGAGCGGGGACATCCGGGAACCCCATGAACGTTGATGGGGGACGAGGAGGTCAGCCGTCGAATTCTAATATCAGCTGAATAATCGGAAACGCTTAACGAGCATGATGTTCTATCGTGCCGCGGAGTGAAGATGGTAAGCGTTTCGAGACCTGTCCCGTACGACAGGATCGTCAAGGAGCTCAATGGGAGCGAACAGGTGGCGATCGTGGCCTGCAACAGCTGCGCCAACTATTGCCAGACCGGCGGACGGAGGGCGATGTCCTCCATGAGGACCAGCCTCATCTCCGACGGCTTCAACGTCGTCTCCTCCCATATCGTGACCAAAGCATGCATATTGTCCGACCTCCGAGGCGTCGATCTGCCAGACGGCGTGGACACCGTACTGATGATGGCATGCGTCTCCGGTTGCAGGGCAGCAAGGAGGCTCTTCCAGGGAAAGAAGGTGCTGTCGACCAACGTGACCCTGGGCATAGGCTATTATGATTCGTCAAGGAAGGGCAGCGTCCTCGTGAGTCCGTACCCCGGATATCAGGACGAGGTCGGAAAGGCGTTCCCCGGGATCCGCGAGGACGGGTCCCCTGCTTCGAGGTGTGACAGATGATCGCCTCCCTCAGGACCATGACCTACGATGAACTGAAGGGCTTGATCGAGAAGGGCGCCCGCATAGCGGTCTGGTCCTGCAACACATGTGCGAAGGCCAGCCACGGATTCGGAGGGGAGGAGTCGATGAAGGAGCTGGCATCGCGCTTGCGCTCCGACGGCTTCGACGTCAGGAAGGAGGAGTTGATGCCGGCCTCCTGCTACTATGACGGCATCCGCGTCAGGAAGGAGAAGTGGGTCGCCGACGGCGAATATGACGAGATCGACGTCATCATCCCGCTTGCCTGCCAGGAGGCCCGGGCCGCCATGACCGAACTGTTCCCCGACAAGAAGATCGTCGACGACTCTAGGACCGCTGGGCTGGGTGTCCTGAACGACAGCGGGGTGTGCGTTCTCACCGACCCGTTCGAATGGACCGGCCTCGATCCCTCGGACGAAGGGTTGGACCTCAAGAGCGTCGCAAGGAAGCTGGGCCTCTTCGCCGGACCGTTCTAGAGCTCGATCGCCGAAGGTGGCGCACCGACCGTCGCCCCTCGGCCGATCGAACTCTCTCATCATTCCGAACTTCTCACGGCCGTCTGGAGGGCAGCAACGCCCCTAGTGCGGTCGCGATCCCGATCATTCCCCCTATGCTGATGACAAGAGGAACATTATCATGGCCCCTACCTGGCGGCGAGGGAGTGGCGACGGTGAACGTGACGTTCGTCTCGGCGACGTTTTCAGCCGTGTCATAGGCCCTTACACGGAGGGCGTGGGTCCCATCCGAGAGTCCGACGAGCTCGGTACCGTTGACCATGTCAGTGCTTGTCCACGGACCGTCGTCAAGCTGGTACATGAACTCCTTCAGGCCGGAGGTCACGTCGGTTGCCGACCATTCGACCTTCGCATCACTTGAATCGAGGATGTCGCCATCCCCTGGCGATATGATGTTCAGCTCAGGCGCGACGGTGTCGACGGTGAACGTGACGTATACCTCCGCATGGTTACCGGCACGGTCGAATGCTCTGACCTCGACCACGTGGATGCCATCGGAGAGGCCATCGAAGACATGGGACAGATCCGTCGTGCTAGCAGACCAATCACTGCCGTCGATGCGGCAACGGTAGTAAGCGACGCCTGAACCATCATCGGTGGCGCTATACTCGACCAAAACATCGCCTGAGTCGATGTACGCCCCGTCCCGAGTAGATACTATGGACAGCTCAGGCGCGATCGTGTCTATGGTGAAGGTCACTGAGGTCTCGTTCGTCCTTCCGAACCCATCGGTGACGCGGACCTTTATGAGACGAGGTCCATCGGCCAACGTTACCTCACGGCCGTTGCCATGGGCCTCCTCCCACCCCATGCCATCTATGCTGATCTCCGTTCTCGTGGCATTTTGAGATGTCCATTTCACAACCACCCTCGATGTAGAAATGTACTCGTCGGTTTGCGGACCAGTGATGACGATGGACGGAGAGGGTATCATCCTCAGTGGCAACTCCTCCCAGTCCGGACCGTCGAAACCGGTCGCTCCCTCGTAATGATATACCATCAGCCCGCTGCCGTATCCTTCCATCCAATATGACCCGATCGTCGGAGCGTCGCCATGGAACACCATGGCCCTCAGGGATGGACGGTAGTAGAAGGCGTAATCGCCGATGACGGTCACGCTTCCAGGGATGATGATCGATGTAAGTCCTTCACATCCGAGGAAGGCTTCATCCCCTATCCTTTCCACGTCATCCGGGATCGTGTACTCCCCACCTCTTCCACCGGGGCACTGTATCAGGACCGTGCATTCCTTGTTGTATAGGGCCCCATCGATGCTGGCGTAGTTGGGGTTGTTCGGGTCGACATCGATCGATGCCAGTGAATCGCAATCGGAGAAGGCGCCGATCCCGACGGATGTGACATTGGCCGGGATGGTGACGGATGTGAGAGCATAGCATTTCGCAAAGCCATGGTTACCGATCGTGGTGACACCATTGCCCATCTTGACCGATGTCAGGCCGTCGCAGAAGGCGAAGGCCTCGCCACCGATCATGGTCACACTGTCGGGAATGGTGACGGACTCAAGGCCCCAGCAACAATAGAAGTCACGGTCCCCGATGCTGATGACACCATTTCCGATCGTGATGGTTTCCAGATAGATGCAATAATAGGAGGCCTCGCTGCCTATCGTTGCGACATTGTCGGGTATGGTGACGGTGGTCAGGGTGCAGAAGGCGAAGGCCCCGTTCGCAGATGATGAAGGACCTTCCGGACCGATGATGTCCAACAGGGATGGACCTCACGGCATGAAAAAAGGAACGATGGGGACGTCCATAGGTCGAGGAAGGATGGTGCGAGGGGCCGGATTCGAACCGGCGAACCTCTTCAGGAACAGATCTTGAGTCTGTCGCCTTTGGCCGATGAGTCGTCTCATCATTGACCTGGCTTGGCTACCCTCGCCTGACGGGTTTCGTAAAGCCACATTCCTAATTAAAGGTTAGCACATCGCCCAGCCCGCCTTCGAGCACTGGGGTCGGAAGCTCCGACGAGCGGATGAAGATAAGGTAAAGAACAGGGATGCGATTCTGGCATGCATGGATAGAGACAAGAGGATCCTCATCCTGCTGATCGCAGCGGGGCTGCTGATCCCCGCCGCGTTGACCGGCCTGATGATACTTGACGGTGGCGACGCGATCGATATCACGTTCCAGTCCATACTGCTCTTCACCTTGTTCCCCATCATCGCCCTGTCAGCATACATGTGGTTGACCGGGAAGGGGGCCATGTTCATCGCGGGCTACAACACGTCCCCCCGCCATGTTCGAGAGCAGTACGACACCGAGAGGCTGGCCAAGTTCGTCGGGAAGCTCGTCTTCTTCAGCGTAATCCTGATGCTGCTGGCGATGGAATCGATATTCCTGCTCACGGAGGCATGGCCCTTCTGGGTGCTTCTCTCCGCCGGCATGGCGATCATCATCGGCGGCATAGTGTACATGAACACCGGCGGCCGATTCCTGAAGGAAGGAGCGACCGATCCCAAGCTGCTCCGCACCGAGGAGGACAAGAAGCGCGAGAGGCAGACCCTCTATGCATTGCTGGTGCTTGGAGCGATAATCACGGCCGTGATCGTCATCGTGCTCGTCCTCGTCGCCCCGGCGGGAGGAGTGGACGCCTCCCTCCAGGACGATGGCCTCAAGGTCGATGCCCCGATGGTGAACAAGCTCATACCGTACGATCAGATCGATTCGGTCGAGCTGAGGGACGATCTCGACATCGGCCGCCGCGTCGGTGGCTTCGGAGGCACCAACATACGCAGCGGCAACTTCAATAACGACGAGTTCGGCCGCTATGTCCTGGCATCATACAACGACGTCCCGCTGCACATCGTCGTGCGCCATTCCGGAGGGATACTCGCCTTCAACCTCTCGACCGTGGAGGACACCCAGGCAATGTTCGAGGACCTGAAGGCCAGGCTGTGAGCCCGAACGGATCCTCGCCCCGGACGGCAGGCCGGTCGGCATCTGGCCTGCCGAAACATCAAATGGCCAGCATGACGAAAGCGCGAAAACTACTAATATATAAAACCCTATATTAGAGCGCCTGTATCCTGCAGGCAAGGGAGTGGTGCCGTATAAGTTCACTATTCCTCCAGATTCGAACCACCCACAGATTCTGAAGAGGTCGGCACCCTCCCTCCTTACTCTTGCCCCTTATTGAGTCGTCACCTCTGCCCTGGAATCGTGTATCACCACGGTGTGCTCCTTCTGCGATACCTTCCCGCCCCGGACCTCCACGAGCATGGGGTATGAGAACACCAGGCCATGTCGGACCAGCATCCGGAGGTGCACCGATGCCTTGGGATCGAGGGCGGTCGCCCATCTCTCGCAGAACGGCAGGGTGCCGAAGTTCTCCTTGAGGAGCTGGAAGTGTTCGGCCGCGGCCTTGTCGCGCAGTTCCCGTTCACGCATGATACGATAGATGTTCCCGGGCTTTGAATTTTTCACCTGCCCGGCCCCGTTGGTGGCGAACGGCTCGACCGCGAGCACCACGTCCCCGGGCACCTTCACGACGTTGCCATCATCGTAGCTGGGCACGCTGATCCCGGCATGAAGGTTGTACCGCTTCATCGAGTGGCCCGTCAGGTTCGCCACCGGCACATGGCCGTTGCTGCGTATCGCACGGTCGACCGCCCCGCCCACGGTGTTGAGCAGCACGCCTTCACCGATCATCTCCACGGCGACCGCGAGGCCCTTGGCCGACGACTCGATCAGACTGGTCCAGTTCCTTGTCCCGACCTCGACCGTCACCGCGGTGTCGCCGATGAACCCGTCGACGTGCGCGCCCACGTCGAGCTTGACCAGGTCGCCGTTGGCGAACTTCATCTTATCCCCCGTCCGGGGAGTGAAGTGCGCCGCGACCTCGTTTATGCTGATGTTGCAGGGGAACGCCGGCCTGGCGCCCAGGGAGATGATCCGCGATTCGACCTCCTCCGCGACCTCGAGGAGGGACACTCCCTCTCCTATCATGCTCGCCCCAAGGTCCCTGGCCTCGCGAGCGATGGCCCCGGCCCTTCTCAGGGCGGCGAGTTCTTCCTCATTCATTCAGAGCCGCCTCTATCTGTTCCCTCGTGATGGTTCCCTGCCGAATGATGGTCATCTCATCATCGATCAGCTGAACGATGGTCGACGGCTTACCAAGTCTTGACGGCCCGGCATCGATGTATATGCTGACCGTGGCGCCGAGATCGTCGATGGCGTCCTGGCAGGTGATCGGGCTCTTGTGAGAGTGGATGTTCGCAGATGTGGTGACCAACGGCCCGAACGAATCGATGAGGCTGAGGGCCAGAGGATGGTCGGGTATTCGCACCCCTATCTCGTTCGTCGACGCGGTCAGGATGTCCGGGACAGAGGGCCGCTTCTTGACGATGAGGGTCAGCGGACCAGGCATGAACTTCTTCACCAGCTTCCGCGCCTTGTCGTCCAGGATGCCAAGCTCCTCCATCATGGGAAGGTTGCTGACGACCACCGACATGGCCATGTCGAACGGCCTGCGCTTCGCCATGAACGCCCTCTTCACGGCCGTCTCGTCGAACGGGTCGCAGCCCAGTCCATAGACGGTCTCGGTCGGATAGACTATAAGTCGACCGGCCGACAGTTCCGCCAGTATGCGCTTCTTGTCCGATTCGGGGATCGTGGGGACCCCACCTTCCTCCTTCGCTCTTATGATCTCCATTAGATTTCCCCCAGATACCTCAAGGCAATTCCCATGCGTTCATGGGCTCTCCCCCTGACACACGGACCGTGCCCCGGGTACAGATCCACCGGATGCAGGTCGGCGAGCTTCCTGATGGACGCCGCTAGGGATGCGACGTCTCCCGTGGGCAGGTCCCATCTCCCGACACCGTCCGCGAAGACCGTGTCTCCCGAGATGAGGATGCCTGTCTCCCCCTCATAGAGGCATATCCCCCCGACCGAGTGGCCAGGGGTATGCAGGACCGTGAAAACGTGATCTCCGGTGTCGATGACGTGGCCATCCTCGATGTCGGATACCTCCACCGCCTCGAACACCTCTCCGAAGATGTTGGCCGAGGTCCCCTCGGAGCTGCCCTCCCTGACCGGGGCAGCGTCGAGCGGATGCATCATCACCTCGGCGTCGAGCGCCTCCGCCATGCGGCGCGCTCCTCCGACATGATCGTAGTGCCTATGCGTAAGGACGATGTCCACCCTCCTGTCACCGACCACCTCATCGATCCGCCCCACCAGGCGGCGATGGTTGATGCCAGTACCCGTGTCTACCAGTATGGGCCTTTCCCCAGTGACGAGATAGCAATTAGAATCATACCCCGCTCCCTGGAGCATATGGATGGTCATCGCTGGTTCGGTAGATGATGCGCCTATATAGTCTTTCCTGAAAAGTGACGAACGAATAAAAATATCTGGCACGTTTGTCGGATGCGTTCTGCGAGGCATGCAAGCGACCGAAACGTCGGACGATGCTGACCTCCCACCATCGCCGGGGGCCGGACGTCATGTTCCCGGTCGGCCCATCGTGATACGGATCGGGTCCGACGACCGCTGGACCCATGCCGGAGGGGCAAGCCAGGGCGGTAGGTCCTTATAGGAGGCCAGTAGCCCCCATGCTCGCATCGCACGGACGTGGGAAAGATCGGCACCACGCGTTCCTTGATCCTAATACCATGGGGTCCGTCCGTCGACCGTGCATATGGATGGACCGCACATCATGGTCATTTCGTTAGAGGCATATCGGTCATCGATCAACAAATGATAAAAATAAGAAAAAAACGATCCTCGATGGGGATCGATGTCCGACGATCGGGTTCCAGTCCCTAGCCCCGGTGCGAAGGAGGTGATGATGAGCATCATGACGGTGCTTGTCGCCGCAACACTCATCCTCGCCGCGTTCGCACTCCAGCCGCCCAAGGAGAGGGTCGTCATGGTCAACACCGATGGTTATGTCTTCAAGGACCCCTCGTTCTCCTTCCAGTTCATGCGGACCATGGGCTGTTCGGTGTACGGGGGCGCGGATATAGGGGAATGCGTGCAGACCGCTCAAAGGATCGTGGAGAGGGACTTCGAGAGCTGGTGCCGGGAATGGACCGCCACCGCCGAGCGCGTCAAGAAGATGGGGGATGAAGCCCTGGCGAGGGGGCACAACATCAGCGCGGCGGAGTCCTATCTGCGTGCAAGCACATACTTCCGCGCAGCCGAGTTCTACCTGCACGGCAACCCGCAGGACCCCCGGATACCGTACCTGTGGGGAGAGAGCAGGGACCTCTTCGTGCAGAGCCTCCAGCTGTCGGGGGTAGACTTCGAACGCGTGAGCATAGCGTACGAGGGGACCACCCTGCCCGGATACTTCTACAAGGTCGATGAGGGGGGGACGCCCAGGGCGACCATCATCGTGCATACCGGCTTCGACGGTACCCAGGAGGAACTGTACCCCTATGCCCTGGCAGCGATGAAGCGGGGGTACAACGTGCTCACGTTCGAGGGCCCTGGACAAGGGGAGGTGCTGAGGGTCCAGGGACTGCACTTCCGCGCCGACTGGGAGAACGTGGTGACGCCCGTGATCGATCACCTGGAGGCCAGGACGGACGTGGACAAGGACCGCATCGCCCTGTGGGGTATCAGTCTTGGCGGATACCTGGCACCCCGCGCCGCCGCGTTCGAGCATCGGATCGCCGCGCTCATCGCCGACGGCGGGGTCTACGATATCGTTGGAGGGCAGGCCTTGCAGAACGCCCCGCCCGGCTCCACCATGGAGCAGGCGAAGGCATGGTTCATCGACGGCATGATGGCGGAGCCGGATAGGTTCAACGAGATGTTCCATGACATGATGGGGAAGAGCACCGACATGAGATGGTCCTTCGAACACGGGATGTACGCCTTCGGTGAAACGACCCCGGTCGACTACATGCTGGCCCTCGCCAGGATGAGCATGGAGGGCCTGGCCGGCGACATCGTCTGCCCGACCCTTGTGTGCGATGCGGAGAACGATACCAGCATGCCGAAGGGGCAGGCCATGGCATTGTATGAAAACCTGACGTGTCCCAAGGAGTACAGGCTGTTCACCGATGAAGAAGCAGCAGGCATGCATTGCCAGATCGGAGCTTACATCCTCGGCAACCAGGTCAAGCTAGACTGGTTGATGACCGTCATGGCGCCATGAGGATATTGATCCACCATCTCCGCGGCCCACATCGACCTATTCGATCGGCCGAGAGCTAACATGTCATCGAGGCCGGCGCCATTGCATCACATCGATGACGGCATACGATCGAGAGAGAGTGAACGACGTCATCGTCAAGCATCGTGACCGCTCATCATCGCCGTAGCGATATCGTTAGAACAGCATTGATAGTTTTCACTACCCCATACCGTCCTATCGCAAAAGGCGGATGGCACGATCGCTCTGATGAACTGTGAGAAATGACACTGAACCAGAGAGATATAGAAAATGTAAAATTGGAAGATCCCGATCATACGCAATTCGTTTGACTGCTAAGCCGACACTAGCGGCGCGAACGTTAGTAACAGCGGGCTGAATACCTCGGCGAACCTTGGTACTTACACCCCTGTCCTATCAA
>LFRW01000052.1 GCA_001512965.1 Methanomicrobia archaeon DTU008 | reverse complement strand
AGAACCTATCAAGAACCGCCTACGATCTGTTCGTTCGTGTGCTCCCGGTTCCTAAAAGATTGCTGCTCGTGGATGTAGAACCTGAATGCGCCCTTCACAGGATAGCGCAAAGGGAGCATGAAGAGGAGATGTTCGAGAATCTTCCCTCGCTGATCGAGGTCCGGGACAAGGTGCTCTCCCTCGCCAGCACCTGGACCGTGCTGGACAACAATGGATGCGAGACCGAGTCCAGGCAACGGCTAGACGACATCCTTGCCGCATGGGATGATTGAGAGGTCATCTCTTCGCTGGCTCCACATGTATGATTATCTGGAAGTGAGGTAGCCTTTTCCTGATCTCCTCTTCCAGATGCTCGGCGAGGGCGTGTGCTTCATCAACCTTCATATCGCCTTCGACGGCGAGATGCAGCTCGAGATAGTTGGTCGCCCCTCCTCGGCGAGCTATCAGGGCATGGAAGTATCGATACCTTCGCGAGTGTTCACCCAGCACCTCCCTTATTATCCGTTCCTCCTCCGGCAGGACATTTTCGTCGAGCAGGTCGGATGAAGCCTTGTGTATCAGGCGGAGCCCCGAGATGACTATATATGCAGCCATGACCAGGCCGATGATCGGGTCGATGAACGCCAGTCCGGTGACGTACACGAGGGAGAGGCCGATGAGCACCCCAAGGTTGGAGACAACGTCCACCCGCAGATGGGCGGCGTCCGCCTCCAGCGCCAGGGACCGTTCGGTGCGCGCCACCTTGTAGAGATGGGAGGATATGACGAGATTGACCAAGACTGCGACGGCCATCACACCAATGCCCAGCTCGACCATCATGACCTCTCCGCCTCCCAACAAGCGGTCCACCGCCTCGCGGGCGACCGCCACGGCAGCGAATATGATGAGGACTCCGACGATCACCGAGACAAGGTTCTCCACCTTGGAATGGCCATATGGATGCAGCGCGTCTGGCGGCTCCATGGACTTCCTCACGGCATAGAGCGCCAGGACCGTTGCGAGCAGATCGGTGATGGAATCCACTGCCTGCGAGATGATGCCTATTGAGCCTGTGGAAAGCCCCGCTCCGAGCTTGATCGCGATCATGAACACGACGGTCGCGATCGCGATCGATGAAGCGCGCAGGCGGGGATCGTCCATGATTGATAAATTTCAAGACTGTCGATAATAAATTTCCGCGGCCGGGACGCCTCGGACCTGCATTGACCGCTCATGATAACGATTATATCAGCTGTTGGCGGTGAGGTCGCCTGTCTAGGTGAACGTATGAAACGCCGAGCTGTTGAGGACATTGCACTGGATGGGACCAGCACCGTGAACGAGCTTATCATGCAGATGAAAAATGCCGGTGGCTTCACCGGCAGGAAGCTCGCCGACGCGGTGGACATCATGGAGGAGATGCTGGTCGATGATGAGTGTTTCACCTTTCTTTCATTCCCCGCCTGCATCATGGCCACAGGGACGAGGGGGGTCATAGTCGAACTCGTGAAGAGGAAGCTCGTCGATGCCATCATAACCACCTGCGGAACGCTGGATCACGACCTGGCCAGAACATGGAAGAAATATTACCATGGCGACTTCCACATGGACGACGTCAAGCTCCACCAGCAGGGCGTCAACCGTCTCGGCAACGTCCTTGTGCCCAATGCCAGCTACGGAACCGTTCTGGAGAAGAAGCTCTCGCCCATGTTCAGGAAGATCCTGAAGGACCGCAGCTCCATCTCCACCCGGGAATTGATCGATGAGGTGGGAGCGAGGATAAAGGATGAGAGCTCCCTGCTGCATTGGTGCCATCGCAATGGCGTCCCAGTGTTCGTTCCCGGCATCACCGATGGCTCGTTCGGAAGCCAGCTGTGGATGTACTATCAGGACCATCGCGACCTGAGGATCGACCTGTTCAAGGACGAGCAGGACCTCTCGGACATCGTATGGACGGCAAAGCAGACCGGGGCCTTGATGATCGGCGGAGGGATCAGCAAGCACCACACCATCTGGTGGAGCCAGTTCCGCGGCGGCCTTGACCATGCGGTCTACCTGACCACCGCGGTCGAGTATGACGGGTCCCTGTCCGGCGCCCAGGTCCGGGAGGCGGTGTCCTGGGGCAAGGTCAAGGAGACCGCTGACCATGTCACCGTGGAGGGAGACGCCACCATAACGCTGCCCATCATCGTTGCCAGCGTCCTGGAGAGGCTGGAGAGCAGATGAGGGTCGCCATCATCCCCGGGGATGGTATCGGGCCAGAGGTCATCTCTTCCGCGGTGAGGGCCATCGAGGCCGTCTCGGCAGATATCGAGATGGAGGAGGCCCTGATGGGACTAGATGCCCACAGAAGGACCGGTTCATACCTCCCCGAGCGCACGGTCGAACTGTTGCGAGATGTTCCAGCGGCGCTGTTCGGCGCCATCACCTCCCCCCTGTCCTATGACCCGACATATCGCTCGCCGCTCCTCCAGATAAGGAAGGAGTTCGACCTTTACGCGAACATACGTCCGGTGAAAAGGCTTCATCCAGACATCGGCCTTGTCGACCTGGATGCCGTCATCGTTAGGGAGAACACCGAGGGGATGTACACCGGCATCGAACGTGACGAAGGGGATGGGGTCATAACTGAGAGGAAGGTGACGACGCGAGCGTGCCGGCGCCTGGTCGACCGCGCACTCCGGCTATGCCGCGAGGAAGGAAGGAGGAAACTGACCTGCGTGCACAAGTCGAACGTGCTGCGCCGTTCCGACGGACTGTTCCGAAAGATATTCTACGAACGAGCGGAGGGGCAGGGGATCGAGGTGAGCGACATGCTCGTCGATGCCGCCGCTGCCGCCCTCATCACCAAACCCCGGGACCTGGACGTGATAGTGACCCTGAACCTTTACGGGGACATCCTCTCGGATGAAGCGGCGGCCCTGACAGGAGGCCTGGGATTCGCCCCCTCGGCCAACATGGGGGACGACCTTGCCTTGTTCGAGCCGACGCACGGCTCTGCTCCCGACATCGCCGGCAAGAACATCGCCAATCCGGTTGCCGCCATCCTGTCCGCGGCCATGATGTTGCGCCATCTGGGAATGAAGGATAAGGCGCTGCGGCTGGAGACGGCTGTGAAGGATGCGCTGGCAAACGGCCTGAGGACTCGCGATGCAGGCGGGCGGCTCGGCACCGAGGAGTTCACGAGAGCGTACCTCGAAGTCCTAGGAACGACCTGATCGGCTTGAACAGGCGGAACAGTTCCTCGCCACCTTGATGGACCAGGCTCTGGACCGCCTGCAGATGCGTGTGCTGGCGGCCGGTGCTGTCCAGCTCACGCTTCTCCAGGTACACCAATGCGGCCAGAAGGATGATGAAAAGAAGCATCTCCGGCAGGGACAGCACGCCTAGGTACTCTATCTGCAACCAGTCCATGGCTATGTGAAGGCCCCAGGCGAGAACGGGTACCGCCATCCGGAATCCTATAGCGGCGGGACCGATCAGCACGATCGCCGCGGGATTGTGGAACATGGACTTCCATTCCAGGTCGGACGCCATAGCTGCCTGGTAGTCAAGCGCCCCTGTGACCCCCTGCATCTTCACGAAATCGAACATGGCGAATGCATGGTCCAGGTCTATGAGGAACCCGAATAGCAAGACGGCGAAGGCCTCGGTCCTGTCCAGCTTAAAAAGTTTGCAAAGCACCAGGACGACCAAGAGGTGCACTATGGCGATCATTAACGGTCGTACTAAACAGGGGGCCGATATTAGTACTTGCCCCCACTAGAATCAATAGAGATATCATTTACAGATGATGTCGACGGATCGTCTTGCTTTGGAATTAAATACAAGTGGTTTACCTAGACAAATCGTTGGGACGATGAGTGACGGGCGACTGATAGTGGTATCGAACCGAGAGCCCTACATCCACGAGAGGAACAAGAGAGGCATCCGGTGCAAGACGCCCGTCGGAGGGCTGGTCACCGCTTTAGATCCTGTCATGCAGAGAGTGAGGGGAGTTTGGATCGCATGGGGGAGCGGCAACGCCGACGCAGAGATGGCCGATGAAAAAGGGCGGCTTCAGGTTCCGGAGAACAACCCGAGGTATACGCTCAGGAGGATCTGGCTCGACCCCAAGGAGGTCAACGAGTACTACTATGGCTTCTCCAATCGCGTCATATGGCCCGTATGCCACCTGTTCCAAGAGAAGGCCTGGCTTCTGCCGGAGTACTGGGAGACCTACAAGAAGGTCAACCAGCGATTTGTCGATGCAACTCTGGAGGAGGCCGGTCCAGAGGATCCGATATGGCTGCAAGACGTGCACTTCTCCCTGATGCCTTCCGCCCTCCGCGAAGAGCTGCCCGATAGCAACATAGCACTCTTCTGGCACATCCCCTTCCCCCCATGGGAGACGTTCTCCTGCATCCCATGGCGCAGAGAGATGCTGGAGGGATTGCTGGGAGCGAACCTGCTCGGCTTCCACACCTCGTCCTACGTGGCCAACTTCCTCAACACGGTGCAGAAGGAGTTCCCGGAGGCCCAGATCAGCTCCTCCGCCATCAGGTACAAGGGCAGGACGACGAGGGTCAGGCCATTCCCCATAGGGATAGATTATGTCAACTACAGGGCGTTGAGCTCGCGTGAGAACATACGCCGACGCGCCAATCAGCTTCGGCACAAGATGAACGTGCAGCAGATAATACTGGGAGTCGATCGCCTGGACTACACGAAGGGGATATTGAACCGATTCCTTGCGTTCGAGAGGTTCCTTGACACCCATCCCCGGTACCTGGGAAAGGTGTCCTTCATACAGGTGGCCTCGCCGACGAGATCGGCCATAAGCGAGTATCGGGAGATGAAGCGTCAGATAGAGGAGACGGTCGGCCGGGTCAACGGGAAGTTTCAGCGTCCCCAGTGGACTCCGGTGATATACATCAGCAGGCATGTCCCGACAGACGAGATCATGATGTTGTACCGCATCGCGGATGTTGCCATGGTCACGCCCATCATAGACGGCATGAACCTGGTGGCCAAGGAATATGTCACCGTTAACGACAACGGTGTCCTCATCCTGAGCGAGTTCGCAGGGGCGAGCGAGGAGATGGAGAGTGCGATAATCGTCAATCCCTACGATGTGGAAAGCATGGCCAAGGCTCTCGAGAAAGCACTGTCCATGACCTCGGAGGAGAGGGCCAGGCACATCGAGCCCCTGAGGAAGCTGGTGAAGGAGCATGACATCTTCTGGTGGCTGAACACGTTCCTTGAGGAATGGGGAGTGAAGATGGAGAGCCTCGAGGCTTCGGGCGGCCAGCGGATAGTCGCCGGAGCCTGATGGCCAAAAAGGGCTCGTCCATGACAGCCTGGTATTGGTCCGGTGACAGAGCATTATTAATACTCATTTCAAAATTCACCCCTCATGAAGAAGAACGACGTGCTACTTGTCCTGGCCATCATCTTGACCCCGATCGTTGTTTTGGGCGTT
>LFRW01000055.1:39672-89485 GCA_001512965.1 Methanomicrobia archaeon DTU008 | reverse complement strand
ACTTCAACGACCTCAAGACCATCATGAAGGGTGCTGGCGTCGCCATGATCGGTCTGGGCGAGGCCGACGAAGAGGACCGTGTGGAAGCCGCGGTCAACGAGGCCATCAACTCCCCGATGATCGACGTGGACATCTCTGGCGCCACTGGCGCGCTGGTCAATGTCACCGGCGGAGAGAACATGAGCATCGCCGAAGCCGAGAAGGTCGCAGAGATCATCCAATCCAAGATCTCGCCCAATGCCCGCCTGATATGGGGTGCGGCCGTCGACCCGTCCCTGCGTGAGACCGTAAGGGTCATGGTGGTCATCACTGGAGTAAAGTCCAAGAACATCATCGGGCCGCAAAGGGAGCGGGCTTCCAAAGTCGTAGACGTCGACTTTATTAAGTAGATGTCTTTAACCATAGGAACTCGTAAGGCCTGAGGTGGACGGACATGGACATTGTCGACAAGTCCTGGGAGATCCAGCATGACATCGAGGAGCGGGCCAAGAGGCTCGGCAAAGGCAAGTACGGCAGAGTCTTCAAGATGGCCCGTAAGCCCACCACCGACGAGTACATCAAGGTAATGCAGATCACCGGCCTAGGGTTGATACTGATCGGGGGTTTGGGATTTCTGATATACTTCCTGATGAACGTACTGCCTGGGTACCTCGGCTGAGTTCGATCCACCTGGACTGATAAACATGACTCAAGACTTTCAAACCGCGTCATCCTCCAAGGAGGCAGCGGCATGATATCGTTCGTTGGCAAGGGAGAGGACAGCAAGGTTCCTGCCTCTTCATCGGTCAGCTGGAATTTTCAGCTGATGTGCAGGGACCCTGCCAAGAAGAAGGTACGCATGAAGGTCAGCATTGCCCAGGACCCCGCAGATGCGGCGGAATGGAGCATCCGCCTCTATGACGCGTCCAACTCCTCCCTCTACGACAACCACTCTTCGCGGTCCACCGAAGAGTTCGAGTTCTTCCTTGAAGGGGCAAAGCCTAAGGAGCTTCGGTTGGAAGCCCACGCTCCCATCGGTTCGTCCTATAAGGACCGCGTGACGGTCACCCTATCGGCTTGCCTTGTGGAGGCACCCTCCGAGTGTGACGCCATTCAGTTCTCGGCTGAGGCAAGGCAGTCCATCCTGGCCCTTAAAACGTCCATAGGCCATGAGAAGGACGTCGCCGATGCCATCGCCAGCAGGACCAAGGGAGTTGAGTCCGACATCGCGGCGATACTCTCACCCACCACCCTTCGTGGCTATGTGCTCATCGAGGGAATGAACACCGAGAGACTGCGCCAGACCGTGAAAGGCGTGCGCAAGGCCCATAGCTTCGTAGATGGAGAGATGCAGATAGGCGAGATCGATCACTACCTTGCACCCAAGCCTCTCGTGTCCGGCATCACCGAGGGCGACGTTGTCGAACTGGTCGCTGGACCGTTCAAGGGAGAGAAGGCGAGAGTGCAGCATATCGATGAGGCCAAGGAAGAGATCACGGTAGAGCTGTTCGAGGCGATGGTTCCCATCCCAGTGACGGTGAGGGGAGACCACGTCCGCGTGCTTGAGAAGGACAGATAATCACTAGGATGACGATAAAGAAAGGTGTTCAATATGGCAGATACTGTTGAAGTGCTCGTAGAAGGCGGAAAGGCCACCCCTGGCCAGCCGCTCGGTCCCGCCCTCGGACCATTGGGTGTGAACATACCCAAGATAGTCGCGGAGATCAACAACAAGACCAAGGCGTTCAACGGAATGAAGGTCCCGGTCAAGATCATCATCGACTCCAAGACCAAGGACTTCGAGATCAAGGTAGGTACGCCACCCACCACCTCGCTCATAACCAAGGAGCTGGGGATCGAGAAGGGCTCTGGTTCCTCCAAGTCCGTCAAGGTCGGAAACCTCACCATGGACCAGGTCGTGAAGATCGCCCAGATGAAGGCCGATTCGCTCATGGGGAAGGATCTCAAGAAACAGGTTCTCGAGATCATCGGCACCTGCACGTCAATGGGCGTCACCATCGAAGGAAAGGAGCCTAAGGCGATTCGCGCCGATATACTGGCTGGAAACTACGACCAGCACTTCGCCTGAAAGGGCGAAGTTAAACCTCTCCCACAAAGTTTAAAAAGCATATCCTAGTTTAGGGCTTCGCACTGTAGGAGAGCCTTGGCTCACTTGCACTACAGGAGGTATATGATTGGTAGATAAGTCCATTATTGCGGCCGTCAAGAAGGCCTTAGAGTCCTCTCCCAAGAGGAACTTCAAAGAGTCTGTTGACTTGGCCATTAACCTCAAGGACGTGGACCTGTCAGTTCCTAAGAACAGGATCCAGGAAGATATTATTCTGCCTCACGGTCGTGGCAAGCCCTTGAAGGTTTGTGTGATAGGCAGCGCCGAACTGGTCGCCAAGGCCAAGGACGTTGCTGACCTTATCATAACCCCAGAGGAGCTCGGCAAGATAGCCGACGACCGGAAACAAGCCAAGAAGGTGGCCTCTCAGGTAGACTATTTTATCACAGAGGCACCGCTCATGCCCCAGATAGGTAAGAGGCTCGGTATCGTTCTCGCTCCGCGAGGCAAGATGCCAAAGCCCATACCTCCAGGAGCCGACCCTGCTCCCATGATCGAGGCGCTCAGAAAGACCGCTTCCATCCGCAGCAGGGACAAGAAGACCTTCCAGGTCGCCGTTGGCACTGTGGACATGACGCCCGAGGAACTTGCAGAGAATATCGACGCAATCCTTAAGAGGGTAATAAGCAAGCTAGAGAAAGGAAAGATGAACATCGAATCGGCCTATGTCAAGACGACCATGGGCCCAGCGGAGAAGGTGCTGTAAGGAGGTTTCATATGGCACACGTCGCAGCATGGAAAAAGGACAAGGTGAAAGAGATCACCGAATTGATGGTGACCAGTCCTGTAGTTGCCATAGTGGACGTTCATGGCATACCTTCACCGCAGATGCAGCAGATGAGGCAGGGAATGAGGGCCAAGGACGCCAAGGTCCTCATGACCCGTAATAATCTCATGCTCCTCGCCATCGATGAGGCCGCCAAGCAAAGGCCAGGCCTCGAAAAGCTCAAGCCTTTGGTGGGCGGGCAGTGCGCCGTCGTGGCCACTCCCATGAATCCGTTCAAGCTGTTCCGCCAGATGGAATCCACCAAGGCAAAGGCGGCTGCAAAGCCTGGGGACATCGCGCCCGAGGACATTGCGGTCAAGGCGGGAGAGACGCCTTTCAAACCCGGTCCCATCGTAGGTGAACTGCAGAAGGCTGGGATACCTGCCGCTATAGAGGGTGGCAAGATCGTCATCCGCAAGGACAAGGTCCTGGTGGAGAAGGGCGAGAAGGTCTCGGAGGAACTCGCGAAGATCCTCCCCAAGCTGGAGATCCTGCCCATGACGATCGGCATGGACCTCATGGGAGCCTTTGAGGACGGTGTCCTCTACAGCAGGGAGGTACTGAACGTACCGGCCGATTACTATCCGTCCCTATTGGCGACCGCAGCCAGGAACGCAATCGCTCTCGGCGTAAGCATCGCATATCCGACCCCACAGACCATCACTCCGCTGTTGGTCAAGGCATATCGCGAGGCGAATGCTGTCAGCATGAAGGCTGCCATCCCCACGCGGGATAACATCAAGCTTCTCCTAGCAAAGGCCAACGCAGAGATGTTGGCCATAGCCTCTCGCATTCCAGGGCTTGAGGATGAAAGGCTGAAGCAGCAGATGGCCGCACAGGTCGCTGCAGCGCCGGCCCCAGAGGAGAAGAAGGCCGAAGAGAAGAAAGATGAGGATAAGCCCGAGGTCAGCGAGGAAGAAGCCGCTGCAGGCCTTAGTGCTCTATTCGATTGAACAATACTAATGGAGGAATATAAATGGAATATGTATACAGCGCCTTGGTACTTCACGCCGCTGGTAAGACTATCGACGACGATGCGATCGCCAATGTCCTGAGGGGAGCTGGCATGGAGCCTGACCCCGCCAGGATCAAGGCCGTGACCGCTTCCCTTGAGGGGATCAACATCGACGAGGCCATCGCCTCCGCCGCTGTAGCCCCTGTCGCCGCCGCCCCGGCCGCCGCTCCCGCCGAGGAGACGAAAGAGGCTCCCAAGGAAGAAGAGAAGAAGCCCGAGGTCAGCGAGGAAGAAGCCGCTGCAGGCCTCAGCGCACTGTTCGACTGAACGCAGAGCGCTTGCAGCGGGCCCTGGAAAAGGTTCTTCGCCTTTATCCCGCCGGCCTCACAACGGGCCTCGCGCCCCCTTTCCAACACCCTTTTCCCTTTCTTTTCACCATCATTCGGCTCCAGCGGTCAGCTCCGTGGGATTTAAGAGCCAGAAGGTGGTTCGCTACACGATAGCATGAAATTGATAGACCTCTATCGAATGGCCATCCGCGAGGGGATGGCCGCAGACCCTCGGAGAGGCCCTGAACTGGACAGACTGCTGGAGCAGACCAGTGAGGCCTACGCCGGGCTGCAGGGGAGTGATAAGGAGGCGTTCGACCGTGACTCCCTATGGAATCCCTATGCGGACAGCCGCATCGTGTATGGGGATCCCGACACCGAGGTCCGTTCGATCATGTGGGGGATCGACATCAGCACCCCCGAGCTATTGCTAGCCGACCGACTGCGCGAGAAGGGGAGAAGGATCGACGCCGTCATCAGTCATCATCCCAGGGGGAGGGCGGGCGCAAGCCTGCATCACATGGTGCGCATGCAGGGGGACATCATGGAAGACTGGGGAGTCCCGATCACCGCCGCGGAATGCATCGTGGACCCACGGGCCAGGGATGTCATGTGCGCAACGCATTCGGCCAATCATCTGCAGGCTCGCGACGCCGCTGCACTGCTCGACATACCGCTCATGTGCCTGCACCAGCCAGCCGACCTCCTGGGACAGCGCTTCATGACCAACTACCTTGAGGAGGCGGCGCCCTACCGGGTAGGCGACATCATCGATGAGATCCTGCGGCTGCCAGAGTATCAGTTCATGGCAAGGGAGTGCAACCCTCCCGAGATATTCGTAGGAGACAAGGACAAGAGAGCCGGGAAGGTGGTGGTCAAGTTCGCCGGCGGCACGGCCGGCCCCAAGGAGATGTATGAGCATCTTTCCCGGGCAGGCGTCGGTACCGTGGTGTGCATGCATGTTCCGCAAAGCCATATAGAGGAAGCGAGAAAGAACCATGTGAACCTCGTGGTGGCAGGCCATATGGCATCCGACTCGCTGGGGACCAATTTGATCGCAGATCGCTTCGAGATGAACGGTGTCGACATCATACCCTGCTCAGGGTTCATCAGGGTGAGGCGCACTTGAACGGACGCTATGGAAGCTCCAAGGTGCTGAAGGACCCCGCCAAGCTGTCCTTCGACTACGTGCCGGAGAGGCTGGTCCATAGAGAGGGTCAGATGGAACGGCTCCGGATGATCTTCCGCCCGGTCCTGGAGAGCGGAGTCTCCCAGACCGCCCTGCTGATGGGGGATGTCGGGACGGGGAAAACGGCGACCTCGAAGCGCTTCTGCCTCGATCTCATAAGGGAAGGGAACGAACGCGGCCGCCCGATGGACTTCGTGGTGGTGAACTGCCGTCAGCGCAACACCGCCGCCTCGGTGCTGCTCCGACTCGTGACGCACTTCGATGAACGATTCCCGGATAGGGGATTCAGCACCATGGAGATGTTGCGCGCCCTGCGAAAGCATCTGGAGAGCCGCAAGCTGCACCTGGTGGTGGTGCTGGACGAGGCGGATGTGTTGCTGCGTCGAGGAGCAGGGGACCTCATCTACCAGCTGTCTCGGTTCGACGAGGAGAAGATAGGAGGGAGGGCCTCGATGTCCTTGATACTCATCTCGCAGAAGTATCTGCTGGACCTGCTCGATCCTGCCTCCCTTTCCACGTTCAGGCGGGCGAACGTGATCCGATTCGATCGATATGAAACGGCCGAACTGCGGGACATAATAGCCGATCGTGTGGATCTGGCCTTCTATCCGGGCACTGTTCCGGATGAGAGCATAGACCTGATCGCCGACATATCCGCAGAGTTCGGAGATGCCAGGTTCGCCATAGAGATCCTAGAGAAGGCCGGCATGCTGGCCGAGGAAGAAGGAGAGGATCAGGTGACGGCCGAGCATGTACGCGCCGCCAAGGCGTTCACCTACAGCGTGGTCACGCGATCCAAGATAGAGGATCTCGACATACAACGCCAGCTCGTGCTGCTGGCCACCGCCAGGGCGATGAGGGATCGTGCCTACGTCACCACGGGGGACGTGGAGAGGATGTATCATGTCGTGGCCGAGGAATACGGCCAGCGGCCCCGCGGCCATACGCAGTTCTGGGCCTACGTGCAATCGATCGCCGGACAGGGTTTGCTCGAGACGAAGGTGTCCGGGGACCCGTCGGGAGGACGGACCACCTACATCTCCATACCAGACATCCCAGTGAAGGTGTTGAGCGAGATGCTGGAAGAGGTTCTCTCAAGGGCAGAGGACAGGGGCTGATCGCTGCTCAAGCATGGCATGCATAGAGCGTGAAGCCCTGCCGATGGCATTGAGGCATGACCTCGAATGCCGAGGCCCTTGGGAAGCGGCGGAGATGCCCGATGGGGCCCGCGCGCACCCGGCATCAGGCTCCGCCGAACCATGTTGGACGCGCATCGCATGAGCGCCTCGTTATCACTGTGCGCTTTTTCGCGAACATCTCCAATCGACGCTGCGATGATGGGATGCCGCTTTGCTTCCAGCCCTGGAACAGTTCTCCGCAGGGAAGCGTTCGGATGCAGTCGTTTATCCACACGTTGCCGACCTCCAGCCTTTTGGCCAAGGACTCCCCGGCATCATAGTCGGAGGTCCATATGGTGGCGCCCAGGCCGTACGGCGTGTCGTTAGCCAGCTGGATCGCCTCTTCGTCGTCCTTCACCGCCTGTATCGGGCAGACCGGACCGAAGGTCTCTCTGCGCACGACCTCCGACCGCTGGTCCTGCACCGTCAGCACGGTAGGCTCGTAGAAGAACCCGGGCCCCTCCCAGTCGCGGCCTCCATGGAGCAGCTCGGCACCATTGGCCACGGCGTCCCTCACCACGCGATCGACCTTCCGCCTTGCCTCCTCCCTTATGAGCGGTCCAACGTCTTCCCGGCGCAGCCCGGCCGCGATATCGACCACACGTTCCGTCAGCTCGCTGGCCACCTCCTCATGGACGAAGACCCTCTTGATGCGAATGCATATCTGTCCCGCCCTGGCGAAACTGCCAGATGCGATCCCCCTGGCCGCCATCTCCAGATCGGCATCCTCCCTCACTATTGCAGCGTCGTTGCCCGAGAGTTCCAGTATGAGCGGCATGACCCCGGCTCGGGCGGCGATGTCCTGCCCGGCCTCCATGCTGCCCGTGAACACCAGAGCGTCGAAGCCCGACGTCACCATCTCTCGGCCCACCGACGGCCCCCCCACCACCGATGGATAGAGGTCCTCTGGATAGCCGGCCTCATGTATCAGTCGGGAGATCCGCAGGCCTGACAGGGTGGACAGTTCGGAGGGCTTATACACGAAGCCGTTTCCGACTAGCAGTCCCGGTATGGCGGAGATCATGGTCTGCCAGAAGGGAAAGTTCCACACCCCTATGTGGCCTATGACGCCATGAGGGAGCATCTCGATACGCGCCGTGCTGCCCTTCCATGCCGCCGGGTCCAATGGGAATTCCTCCCTCCATCCTTCGTACTCCCGGACATAATGCTCGATCCCGTTCACGGCGCTGCCATAGGAAGCTGCGATGACCTCCCGTGGGAAGCCGCACTCCAGATGGATTAGGTCGACGACCTCGTCCTTGGCCTTGCGGCACACGCTGCCGAGCTCCCGCACCATGGCGATGCGGTCCTCCCTGGTGGTTCTCTGGAACCAATCCCTCTGAGCCCGCCGGGCACGTTGCAACGCCTCCCTGATCTCGGTTGAAGAAGCTTCCTCCATCTCCTTGATCATGCTCCCGTCGAGCGGGCTGATGCTGCGGACTGTCATCGGGCCTTCATGGGGTCAAACCTATTATTACCTCTTCCGAACCGAGCAAATGATTTTAGCTATCCCCTGAGCTACTGGGAGGCAATGAACCGAACTCCCCTCCATCCTGCCCACGTCGCCCTTGGCGCACGCCTTGTGGATTTCGCCGGATGGGAGATGCCTATACAATACACGACCATCCTGGAAGAGCACCGGGCGGTGCGCGAGGCGGCTGGCCTTTTCGACGTGTCCCATATGGGCGACCTGATCGTCCGCGGACCGGGCGCCGAAGATGGTCTCCGTAGCCTCATGACCAACGACATAAAGGGGCTTCCAGAGGGTAAGGGGATCTACAGTCACCTGTTGGATGACCAGGGGCACATCATCGATGACACCATGACGTTCCACATGCTGCCAGGGACCTTTCTGCACATCCCCAACGCCGCCACCACCCCCAGTGTTCGCCGATGGATCGAAGAACGGATATCGGCCGAGGTCATCGACGTCTCCGAGCAGGTGGCCGCCCTGGCTCTGCAAGGCCCTAGGTCCGCGGCCATACTGCAGCACCTGACCGGGTCGGATGTGCAAGGGCTGAAACGGATGCACGGGAACTTCATGACCCTGAACGTCGACGGGGCCGATGGGAAGGCGTTCCTCCCTGATGTCCTCGACATCGATGCACCATCCGAGGGAGTGCAGGCATATGTGACGCGAAGCGGCTACACCGGCGAGGACGGGTTCGAGATATTGGTCGATCCGTCCGCAGCGGTGGCCGTTTGGGACGCCATCCTGAGCGAGGGTGAACGGTATGGAATAAGGCCATGCGGCCTCGGGGCTAGGGACCTGCTACGCCTGGAGATGGGATTCTTGCTGTCAGGAACCGACTTCGATGGAACGCAGAGCACCCTCCAGACCGGGCCGAGATGGGCTCTGAAATGGGAGCATGACTTCATCGGAAAGGAAGCATTGCTGGAGCAGCGTGAGAGGCCATGCCCGAAGCTTGTGGGCCTGGAGCTGCTGGAGAAGGGCATACCTCGCCACGGACATATCGTGAGGGCGAACGGAAAAGATGTCGGGAAGGTGACATCTGGATCGATGTCCCCCCTCCTTGGGAAGGGGATAGCGCTCGCCTACGTAGGTCCAGGATGCTCCTCTCCTGGCCAGGAACTGGAGGTGATCATAAGAGATCGGCCGGTTCGAGCCAAGGTTGTCATGCCTCCGTTCATCGGCAAGAGGTGAGCCCCTGAGGGAAGATGTAGTCCAGACCCTTCTGGACCTCATAAGCATCAAGAGCGACCTCGAGCATGGTCCTGCGCCCGTGATAGCGTATGCGAGGCGCCGCCTGCAGGACGCAGGGCTGAAGACCAAGATCGTCGGGCCCGAGAACGCTCCGGCCCTGATCGCCACCCATGGCAGAAAAAGCGGCATGGTGTTCTCAGGCCACCTTGACACCGTACCGATCGGCGACGGTTGGAAGAAGGAACAGGGGGAAGAGGAAGATGGTCGGGTGTACGGCCGTGGTGCGGTGGATATGAAAGGAGCTTGCGCCGCCATGATAGAGGCCGCCGCGGCGCTAGCCAGGGAAGATGTGCCGGTCACCGTGGCGTTCACCAGTGATGAGGAGGAGCAGATGATGGGCGTCAACTCGGTGATCGAAGAGGCCGCAGTGAGACGTGCCAAGGGCATCATCGTGGGAGAGCCCACAGGCCTTTGCCCAGCGTACCGGGAGAAGGGCGTGTTCCGCTTCCGTCTGACGACCAGAGGGAGGGGGGCCCACTCCAGCCAGCCCTGGCTGGGTGATGATGCCATGCTCAAGATGCATTACTGCCTGGACCGCCTGCTGGACCTGGCAGAGATCTCCAGCCAGCGGTCCACTGGCATGACCATGTGCTTCACCACCATCCAGGGGGGCACCAAGAACAACGTCGTGGCGGACCATTGCACCGCCGAGATCGATGTCAGATTCCCCTTGCCCCAGACGCCGCACGATGTCCATGACATCATCGTCAACCGTCTAAGGGGTGAATCTTACCACATGGACGTCGAATATTCGCTTGAGGCGTTCGAATCCGACCCTTCATCCCCCCTCAACGTGGAGCTCTCACGGTTCCTGGGCACCGAACCGATAGTGGTCCCGTATGCTACCGAGGCCCCCCGTTATGCCTCCGTCAATCCCGATGTATGCATCTGCGGCCCCGGGGATATCGCTCTCGCTCACGCCGCCGACGAGTTCGTAGAGGTGAGAGAGCTGGAGGAGATGTACGACCTCCTTCTCCACCTGGGACGGCAGGTTCAGGGATAAGCCCTGGAAACCGTCCTCGGGAATGGTATGGCATCCCGGATGTGGTCTATCCCGCATATGAACCTGACCAGACGCTCAACGCCTAGACCGAAGCCAGAATGTGGGACCGAACCATAGCGGCGAAGGTCCAGATACCATTCGTACGGTCCTGTGCAGATCCCCTGCTCCTCCATGCGGGCTAGCATCCTGGCAATGTCCGTCTCCCTTTCCGAGCCGCCGATTATCTCCCCATGCCCGGCTGGGGCCAGCAGGTCCGCGCATGCGCAAGTGCGAGGGTCCTCGTCGTCCTCCTTCATGTAGAAGGCCTTGCACTCCTTCGGAAAGTTGGTGATGAACACCGGGACCGTCTCCTCGGCGGTGAGAGCCCTCTCCTCCGCCGTGCCAAGGTCACGCCCCCACTCCATATCGAAGCCTTGATCGCGCAGGCGCTGGATCGCCTCCTGATACCGCATCCGCTTGAAAGGTGGCTTGATGTCGTACAGCGGCGTTATGTCTCCGCGAAGCATCAGAAGCTCCTCCTTCCTTTCCTGCAGCACCCTCTCCACCATGGCGGTGACAAGACCTTCCTGGATCTCCATGTTGCCCCGATTGTCCACCCAGGCCTCCTCGAGCTCCAGATGCCAATACTCGGTGAGATGGCGCGGAGTGCGGGACTTCTCGGCGCGAAACGATGGGGTTACCGAATAAACCCTTTCCAGCGAGAATATGAGCGCCTCCAGGTACATCTGGGCGCTCTGGCTGAGGAAGACGTCGCGGTCGAAGTACTTGAGCTTGAACAGTGTGGTGCCGCCCTCGCAGGCGTTCTGGGTAAATATGGGCGGGGTCACTTCGATGAAGTCCTGCTCCCGGAGCCAGTCCCTTGCTCCGGCCAGAACCGAGGCCTTGACCTTCATCACCGCCGTCTGCTCCCGGGAGCGGATCCAAAGATGGCGATAGTCCAAGAGTAGCTCCTCGCTCTGGTACTCGGTGATGGGGAATGCTTCGGCGGGTCCGACGACACGAAAGCACGTCGCCCTGACCTCACGCCCCCCCGGGGCGCGCCTGTCCTCGCATATATGGCCGCGAACCTCTACCGATGCCTCCAAGGAAACTGAACGAGCCGCCTCCAGCTGTTCGTCGGGGAGGTTGCCCTTCTTCATCGTGACCTGGACTATGCCGGAGGAGTCGCGCAGCACCGCGAACACTATGGCTCCGCTGGAACGGTGGCGATGGATCCATCCACGAACGGAGATCTCGCTACCGGACGGAGCATCGAACACGCTGGAGATGGGTTCGAAGGTCATGAATGAACTCAAATGGGCACCACATATCTCATGATTTCTACTGGATGCCCGAACGACGCGGCGGAAAGGAGTTATTGCCCCATATGGATTTAGAAGCGTGATCGTTCGCCGGGCGGGAGCAGAGGACCTATCGACGATAATGGCCATCGAGAGGGGATGCTTTAACGAGCAGAGATATTCCCGAGAAACGGTCCTGTTCATGTTGACCGACGAAGCGTTCGCCACCTTCCTTGTGGAGGACAGGTTGCCGATCGGTTCGGCCAGCGTTCATGTGGAAGGAGAGGATGCCCTTCTTGTGTCCATCGGCGTGGTGGCGGAGCATCGTTGCAAGGGGGCCGCCAAGGTGCTCATGGAGGCAGTGGAGAGGGAGGCCCGTTCCCGCGGCGCGGCCCGCATCGCGCTTCAGGTCAGCATCCTCAACGTGCCGGCCATGAACATGTACCTGCACCTCGGATACCGGACCGAAGGCATACTGAAGGGTTACTATGGCCAAGGGAAGGATGCCTACTACATGGTTAAGGCGCTGTGACGGAGCGTATCCGATACGATGCGTGAAAACGACTCCCGTAGGAAAATCAATATATATACATTGCCGTATTCGCCCACTTGTCATCTCTCGCGGATGCATGCTCGAGGTGTGAACATGGAAGAGACCCTCTGCAACGTAGAATTCATCAAAGAGAACAACAACTACATAGCCAGGGTACAGAGCGAGATAGGCGGTCTCAGGGAGTACCAGAGCGTTTCCCTTGAAGAGGTGCTCGAACAGGTCATCATCGACCTGCAGGAAGAGTTCGAGACCGCAGGTTAGACATATTCTTTCTACATAGGCAAACGGGAGGTGTTAGCTTCATAGGCTTATGCTTCCCTATCCCTATAGAGGTGCCAAGATGCAGAACCGGGAGAGATCCGATTATGACTCGGTCATTTCCTCCTATTTCGGGGAGGGGCAAGTAACCGCCGTTATCAACCTGAAGGTTGAGACCAAGGATGCCGATGTCATTGCTGAGGCCATTGCCGAGCATGCCAACGTTGAAGCTCTGTACTTGGTCACCGGCGAGACAGATCTAATTGCAGTGGTGAGGTTCCAGAGCTATCCTCAGCTCAAGAGGTTCCTGACTGAAAGCATAACCTCTATCCCGGGAGTGAAGGAGTCGAAGACCGCCATGGTGGTGACGACCTTCAAGGAAGGGGGCGAGCTCAAATACGAGGCTTTCCCCGCCGAGAGTTCCAGCACCGAGAAGTGATCTTTCCCGCAGTGCCGGGAGGTGTGTAATATGGTAGACAACGTCAAACTTAAACAGATACTGGATGTACTTGACCAGTTGGCAGAGGACACATCGGTCCCGCGCAATATCAGGCGCGGAGCGACCGATGCCAAGGGGCGCCTCCTCCAGGCCGACGAGGCCATGGACGTCAAGGCGGCCAGCGCCACCTCCATCCTGGATGAACTGGCCAACGACCCCAACATACCGTTGCATGGTCGCACTCTGATCTGGAATATAATCAGCCAGCTGGAGACCATGAAGTAGGCCTCCGACCTACAAACCTTTTAATCACCATTTCACAATCAGGCAGAGCAAGCGGGCGTAGTCTAGTGGTTAGGACTGAAGCTTCCCAAGCTTCTAGCCCGGGTTCGAATCCCGGCGCCCGCACTCTCATTCATCGACGATACCATCTCCTTTTGAAAACGACGATCTGCGGTTCGCGATGAGTTGGCAATGCTGATATGGACGCATGATCTAGCTGATTAGCCGCCCATGACCCATGGGGGGCCGTCAACGGAGCGATCGCCGACCGCCAGGCGGCAAGCTTGAATATGGTCATCCTCCCAGATATTGCCGGTCCATATGATCGACCTCAACGAACTTGCGAGTCTGGGAGGACCGAACGGCCTGTTGGAGCTTGTAGTCAGGGTGGCGATCCTCTACGTAGTGATCCTGGTCTCTGTCCGCCTCTCCGGCAAGAGGGGCATAGGGCAGGCTGGAGCGGCGGATTTCATTCTTGCGCTGGCGGTCGGCGATGTCATAGGCGACGCGGCATATGGAACGGAGAACGTTCTGACGGCAATCGCGATAGTCGCCATTTGGGTGGGCCTGCACGCCCTCACCGCGTTCCTGGGGATTCGATGGCCTAGGTTCGGAGAGTTGGTCGAGGGCAAGAGGGTCGTGGTGATACGAGATGGCGTCATAATCGATACCGCTCTGAAGCAGGAGCTCATGAACAGGAACGAGCTGAAGATGCTGTTGCGAGGAAAGGGCGTGGAGGACCCATCGATGGTGAAGGCCGCCTTCCTTGAGACCGACGGTACGCTCTCCGTGTTCATGAAGAAGGGTCAAAACAACATTTAACCGGACATGGAGATATATCAGCACATGGGCCACGAATGGCATGCGATGGATGCGGCGGAAGTGGCCGAAGCGGTCGGTTCGTCGGGAGCCGGGCTCACCGACGAGGAGGCCGATGTTCGTCTGGCCAGGGATGGTCCGAACGAGCTTGTGGGAAAGAGGGGGGTGTCCCGAATGGAGATCCTCCTCAAGCAGTTCAAGGACCCCTTGGTGTTCATCCTCCTCATAGCCGCAGCGGTGTCGGCGTCGGTAGGGATCGTAGAGGATTCGACCGATGAGATGATCAACACCGCGGTCATCCTGATGATAGTCGCTCTCAATGCGGTTCTAGGTTACACGCAAGAGTACAAGGCGGAGAGAACGCTGGAAGCTCTTCAGGAGCTTGCTTCGCCCAAGGTCATGGTCATCAGGGGAGGCCGTGAGAAGGAGGTACCGTCGAAGGAGCTGGTCGTGGGCGATGTCATGGTGCTCTCCACCGGAGACAGGGTCTCGGCCGATGGCCGCTTGATCGAGACCGCGAACATGGAGACCAATGAGGCTTCCCTGACTGGAGAATCGCTCCCGGTGAAGAAGGATCACCGCGCCACGCTGGACTCCGAGACGGAGCTTGGGGACCGGAGCAACATGGTGTACTCTGGCAGCGCCGTATCCCGGGGCAGGGGAAAGGCCCTGGTGGTCGCCACGGGCTCGTCCACCGAACTTGGAAGGATAACCAAGTTGGCTACGGAAGAAGGCGAGCCTACGCCGCTCCAGAGGAAGCTGGCCGTCCTCAGCAGGCAGCTGGGCCTGATGGTGATCGCCATCGCCGCGGCCATTATGGCGATCGGCCTGGCGGCTGGCGTGGACCTGTTGACCATGTTCCTCACCGCCATCAGCCTGGCCGTTGCGGCCATTCCGGAGGGGTTGCCGGCGGTGGTGACGGTCTCGCTGGCCATCGGATTGCAGCGCATGGCCCGCAGAAACGCACTGATACGCCGCCTTCCAGCGGTGGAGGCCCTTGGCAGCGCCACCGTGATATGCAGCGACAAGACAGGCACGCTGACGGTGGGCGTGATGAACATCAGGGAGGTGGTGGTGGCAGGCGGCACCGTCGAGGTAACGGGCGAAGGGTACCAGCCGGAGGGCGCGCTGATACGAGACGGCGAAGAGCTGGACGCCAGGGACCCCGAGATAGGGGAGCTCCTTAGAGCAGGGGTGCTGTGCAACGATGCCTCCCTTGTGAAGGAAGGGCAGTGGAAGGTCCTGGGGGACGGTACCGAGGGCACCTTGCTCGTCCTGGCCAGGAAAGCCGGCCTGGATCCAGAGGAGCTTCGCGAGCGATACCCGAGGACGGGCGAGGATCCGTTCGACTCGGAGCGCAAACGAATGACGACCGTGCATGTCATCGACGGAGAGGTGCGTTCATACACCAAGGGCGCGGCGGAGAGTGTCCTGCCCCTCTGCACCCACATCCTGGTCGACGGACGCAGGACCGAGATGGACGATGCCATGCGGGAATCGTTCCTGGCCAAGGACCGGGAGATGGCATCCCGGGCATTGCGGGTGCTTGCTCTGTCCTACGGCCAGGGCAAGGAGGAGGACCTCACCTTCCTGGGGCTGGTGGGAATGTTGGACGCTCCGAGGAAGGAAGCGGCGGAGGCGGTGGCCAGATGCCACACGGCCGGGATCCGGGTGATGATGATCACGGGAGACCATCAGCTGACCGCCGAGGCCATCGCGGAAGAGATGGGGATCCGGTCGCCTGGCGGCTCCCTGTCGGGGAAGGACCTCTCCTCCCTGAGCGACTCTGAACTGTCGCAGAGGTTGAAGGAGGTCAGCGTCTTTGCCAGGGTGGCGCCGGAGCAGAAGGTGCGCATCGTTGAGGCATTGCAATCCCGTGGCGAGATAGTGGCGATGACGGGCGACGGGGTCAACGACGCCCCGGCGCTGAAGAAGGCCGACATCGGCGTGGCCATGGGGATAACCGGAACGGATGTGGCCAAGGAATCGTCCGACCTGGTGCTTGCCGACGACAACTTCGCATCCATCGTTGCGGCGGTGGAGGAGGGGAGGGGCATCTATGGCAACATTCGCAAGTTCGTCAGCTTCCTGCTGTCCTGCAACGCAGGGGAGATAGTCCTCATGCTGGTCGCCACCGTTCTGTTCGCGGAGACGGGGTTGTTGCCGTTCCTTCTGCCTATCCAGATCCTGTGGATCAATCTGGTGACGGATGGTCTTCCGGCCATCGCGTTGGGCCTGGAGCCGGCGCCGTCCGACGTCATGAACAGGTGCCCTCGCCCACCTGACGAGCCGCCCGTCACTCGAACGATGGCGGCCCGGATAGGCGTCATCGGCGCATCCATGGGCATGGCCGCCATCCTGACGTTCGCGGCCCTCCGCGACATGGGCAGCGGGGTGGATGAGGCGCGCACGGCCGCTTTCTGCGCAATAGTGCTCTCCCAGCTGCTGTTCGTGTTCTCCGCCCGCGATCCCTCCATGCCGCTGTGGAGGCTGAGGCGGTATGACCGCCTCCTCTGGGCCGTCATTGCATCGCTGCTGTTGCAATTGGCCGTCGTCTATCTGCCAGTGGTGAACGATGTCTTCCACACCGTTCCATTGGCAGAGGAATGGCTCGTCATCGTTCCCCTGTCCCTGCTGCCCCTGATGATCAACGAGCTGTGGAAATATATGCAGCAGCATCTTGGCCTTGGAAGGGAGGTCTGCGACATTGGCGATGCTTAGGATCGACGGTTCATATGGTGAGGGGGGAGGGCAGTTGCTGCGCTCCTCGATCGCGCTGTCCGCGCTCACCGGGAAGGACGTGGAGATATTCAACATTCGATCGAAGAGGGAGAGGTGCGGCCTGGCCGCGCAGCACCTCACGGCCGTGAGAGGAGTGGCGGAGCTGTGCGGCGCGTCATTGGAAGGCGACGAGCTGGGCTCTACCGCCCTGACGTTCCGTCCGGGAGAGGTGCGAGGCGGGGAGTACGAGCTCGACGTGGGGACGGCGGGCAGCGTAACCCTGGTGTTGCAGGCCTGCATGCTGGCTTCGCTGCATGCCGACAGCCCGGTGACGCTGACCATACGAGGCGGCACCAACGTCCGCATGTCTCCGCCTGTGGATCATTATCTGCACGTTCTGCTGCCGCTTCTGGAGAGGATGCATGTGGACGTCAGGCTTGAGGTGGTGCAGAGGGGATTCTATCCTCAAGGCGGAGGCGTGGTGACCGCCACGATCGTGCCTCCCGGGGCGGTGATGCCCCTGGACCTCAAGGAGAGGGGGCGAGGCGAGGGTATCGCGGCGACATCGTTCGTGCAGAACCTGCCTGAGCATATCGCGCAGAGGATGGAGCATGCCGTCCGGAAGGCCCTACTTGGGGAGCGCATAGTGGCGGAAAGGCAGCTCACCTCAGGCCCATCGTCGGGGGCAGGCATCTACCTGTGCGCAAGGTTCGAGAACACCGTGCTCGGCGCCGATGCCCTTGGCGAGAAGGGCGTGCCGGCCGAAAGGGTGGGGGAGAGCGCGGCGAGACGCATGTGGGACGAGCTTGACGGCGGCGGCACGCTTGACGTTCACACGGCCGACCAGTTGCTTCCATATATGGCGCTGGCGGTGGGAAGGTCCTCGTTCACCGTCAGGGAGCTCTCCTCCCATCTATCCACACAGATGTGGCTGCTGCCGCAGTTCCTGGACGTGGACATCGTCTCGGACGGCGGGACCGTTGACGTCATCCCTAACCGTACATGATGGGCAGCGAGGTCTTCCGGATCTCCTGCTCCTTTCCGGCCTTGTCATAGATGTCCTTCAGTTCGCCCTCGATCTTTTCCGCCTCCTCTTTCAGAGGTTGAAGGTCGAGCCTGCCGTCGAGGATCAGGTCGTTGATCGTGGTGGCCTCCGCCGCAGCGGCCCTGGCATCCGGAAAGTCCGCGGAGGCTTCGGACAGCAGCGTGATGACGTCGAAGGTGCGGTTCACCCCTTCGTTCAGAAGTATGGCGGACAGGCCGACTATGATGCCGCCCTCGAAGATAGGTATGTCCTTGGAAGCGAGCAGCTCCCTCGCCTCTGGCGTAGAGCCTACCCCCAGCACCTCCGGGGGCTGCTCCCCCTGTCTCCGCCTGCTCTGCTTGTTGGAGATGCCTTCCGGGCTTATCACCAGTCTGCACTTGTGGTCCTCCACCCAGTCCATGACGGTCATTCCGAGAAGCTTCAGCACATGTGGAGGAGGCTGGAACTCCGATACGAACACCACCATTCTCTTGCCTTCGTCGAACTCCCCTCCATAGACGCGTACCGGACTGTGCGGCACCCCGTTCTTGATGGTCGACACCGTGGGGAAATGATCGGAGTCCACTACGGCTATCTGCCGCAGATTCAGGGACGTCACGAGGTAGTTGGCCACTATGGAGCCGACCAGTCCTACCGAGGGAAAACCATCTATCACGTAGGCGCCGCGGATGTTCATTTCCTCGATCTCGATGATGTCCATTCGCTCACCGCGTGTTTTTACCATCCCGCGGTATAAAATAAGGTCGGCAGGACGTACATTCCCTGGCGGCCGAGCCATTGGCCGGAAGCAAGTATTATGGGCGCCTGGGAGGATGACATGTCCATGAGGCCGCGTGTGACCGTGAACTGCGCCATGACCGCCGACGGCAAACTGGCCAGCCGTACGAGGAAACAGCTGCGCATCTCCTCCCGGGAGGACATGGAGAGGGTGAAGTCCCTGCGCGCATCCTCCGACGCCATCCTGGTGGGCGTGGGGACCATACTGGCCGATGATCCCCATCTCACGGTGAAGGGGCTTCCTCCAGAGGAGAACCCGTTGCGGGTCGTTCTCGACTCCCACGGCCGCACCCCCGCTGGGGCGAAGGTGCTGGACGACCGGGCAAGAACCCTGATCGCCACGACGGAAGAGTGTCATCGAACATGGCCCGGCGCCGAGGTGGTGCGATGCGGTAAGGGTCGGGTGGATCTAGGGGCCCTCATGGACGTCCTTGAAGAGCGGGGCGTCCGGAGCCTTATGGTCGAAGGCGGAGGGGAGACCATCTTCTCATTCTTCCAGGCCGGACTTGTCGACCGGTACATGGTGTTCGTAGGCAGCATGATCGTGGGCGGACGATGTTCACCCACCCCAGCCGATGGGGACGGCTTCCAAGATGACGACATCGTGCGCCTCAGCTTGATTGATGCCGAGGTGCTGGGCGACGGCGTGCTGCTGTCCTATGAGGTCCATGACCGCCGAGCCTAGGTTCCTCGCCGATGAGATGCTCGGCTCCCTGGCGCGATGGCTGCGCGTGATGGGATATGACGCCGAGTATGCAAGGGACATGAGAGATGACGATATCCTCCGCCGTGCCGTGGAGGAGGGGCGGACGCTGTTGACGAGGGACCGCGAACTGGCCAGAAAGGCCGGTGAACGCGGCATGCTGCTGCATAGCGATGATGGCGTCGAGCAACTGGAGGAAGTGGTGCGGCAGTTCGACCTTGTGTTCAACGAGGAGAGGACCAGGTGCACGCTATGCAACAGGGACCTGGTCCCCATTGGCCCGGAGGAGGCCAGTGAACGTGTCCCGCCCCGGGTGCTGGAGAGGCACCGAGAGTTCCTATCATGCCCCTCCTGCGGAAGGGTGTACTGGAAGGGGACCCATTGGGCGGGCATATGCGCCCACGTGAACGAGGCCATTCGAAGGGCCAGTGCGAACAGGGGTCCTCACTGACCGTCCAGCCAATGCTGGCACCCGCGACCGTTGTCCCACGGACAGTGGTCCTCGCTGACCACCCGGCCGGTGCTGGCATCCACGACCATCAGCCCATGGACCCCTTCGATGCACCACATCGGGACGAAGAAGATGCCCTGGGGGTCGAGCTCGATGCTCTCCTCGCGAGGCGCTATCCTCTTCTTCTCCGTGAGTGTGGCATGGTCCTCTTCCACCACATGCTCCCGGTCGAAGGTGTGGACGCGCATCAGCTCTCGTATCGCCGCCCTGGCTGCCTCCTGCTCGGTGACGAAAGGGTCCAGCCGCGTATGCTCCTCCTCCATGGAGTAGATCAGTTCCCTTCCGTCCGGCCAAGGGTCCACCTTTTGAGTGAGGCCGTTTACGGACAGCGTTCCGCTCTCCTCGCCGACCAGCTCCCCATCCTGATACAGCGGACAGAGGTAGTCGAACACGTAATAGGGCATCAATTGCAACTGCCGCTGGAAGCCGGCGATCGAGTCCCTTGCCATGTCCATCACCGCCTCGGCCGTCACCGCTGGCCGGACTATGCGTTCACCCACCGACCGGTCCTGTAAGGAATCGAGATGCTCTTCTGACAGCAGGGAAGGGAAATCGTCCGACAGCAGCTCATCCACCAGGCCATGCCCGCCGATGGTACCGTCCATTCGGTCCAGCTCCTGCTCCAGCGCCTGTCGGTCCCACAGCATCACAGAGCGGTCCAGGTTCTCCAGGACAGAAGAGGGGAGGGTGTCGATCGCGACCAGAACCTTCTTACCGGAGAAATCCGAGAAACTTTCGAGGAAGTCGTCCACGTCCTTCCGTTCCATCTTCCGCATGACGCAGAACGCCGCCCTCACGGTCCCGCTACGCGCTACTAGGTAACCATCCTGCTCCGTGACCTTGAAACCACGTGCCCGCAGTATCTCCACGATAACAGCCTGGAGGGGGGTCATGGCACCGGACGGCCTAATCAGGATGGGTCGATATTAACGTTGCTGAACGGTCCTGCCTGCTGGAGTCATTACTATTACCTGTCTCTCGCATACGAGCACTGATATCATGAGCAGATACGACGTGGAACGGATCTCGGACAATGTGCATTGGGTCGGCGTGAAGGACTGGGACCGCCGCCTGTTCGACTCGCTCATACCCATGCCCGAGGGGACGACCTACAACTCCTATCTGGTCCGTGGAAAGAAGGCCGCCTTGATCGATACGGTCAACCCGGGGTTCGAGGGGGAACTTCTGGCCAAGATATCCTCGGTAATGGACCCAGCTGACATAGAGCACATCGTCATGAACCATGCCGAGCCGGACCACGCCGGGTCCCTGCCCTTCATGCTGGGCAAGTGCCCCAAGGCCACGGTGCTGGCGACCGAAAGGGGCGCACGCCTGGCATCCATGTACTACGACGTGCCGGAGGACCGACTGCAGATCGTCAAGGACGGTGACGCTCTCGACCTGGGCGGTCTCACGCTGCGCTTCGCAGAGGCGCCCTGGCTACACTGGCCGGAGACGATGTTCACATTCCTGGAAGAGGAGAGGGTGCTATTCCCGTGCGATTTCCTCGGCGCCCACACCGCCCGGGGGCTCTGGGACGATCAGAACGATGAGCTATACTTCCACGCCAAGCGGTACTTCGGGCAGATCATGATGCCCTTCCGCAAGCAGGGGCAGCGCGGTCTGGAGAAGGCCAGGGGGTACGACCCCCTGATCATTGCGCCCAGCCACGGCCCGGTGCACCGCCATCCCAAGCGGATCATGGACCTCTACGAGGAGTGGACCGAGGGACGGACCCGGAGCAAGGTCGTCATCGTATACGTCAGCATGTGGTCGTCCACCGCCCAGATGGTGCGCACCATGTCCGAACGGCTGACCGCTGAGGGCGTGGAGGTCGCGGTCCACGAGCTCACGGGCGCAGACCTGGGCGATATCGCCAAGGACCTGGTGGATGCCCGGGCCATCGTGCTCGGCTCCCCCACCGTCCTGGGTGGCCTCCATCCCATGGCAGCCTACGCCGCCTCGCTGGTCAAGGCGCTGCGTCCCCCGGCCAAGTACGCCGCCGTATTGTCCAGCTACGCCTGGGGCGGTGGGGCGGTCAAGCAGGCGGGCGAGATCCTTGGCCCGACCGGCATGGAGATCGTGGGGGTCGTTGACGTCAGCGGTCCGCCCAGGGAGGCCCAGCACCAGGCAGTGGCCGAGCTGGCCAGCGAGCTGGCTGCCAGGGTGAGGGGCTGAAAGGAAGAACCGCTGCGGCCGGGGCAGCGCTGCTCATCCTATCGCTCTCCCTGCTGTTGGTGGCAGCGATGCGGGGCGAGGTGTCACTCTCCCTGCTGTTCATCATACCAGTGCTTACCATCACGGGGCCGCTGGGCGCAGCGGGAGCGCTGCTCCTGCCGCTCGCCATCGTCCTTCTGTTCCTCGCTCTAGTCCCAGGGATGCCCCGGGATAACGGGATCGAGGAATGCGCCCGGAGGGAGGGCTTTGAGGGGGAGAGCAGGGATACGCGGTGGGGAGGGGTGATCATGATCGGTCCGATCCCTATCGTGTTCGGCTCCGCAAAAGGTCAAGGCCAGTATGTCCTTCTAGCCGTCCTGATGGCGGTTGCGCTCATGGCGGTCCTTCTCATCCTCCTGCTATGAGCATCGATCATCCTGCCCTCGTGATCTGGCCTGGCGACCCGTACGCGTCCTGCGACGATAAGGGGATCGGGCGGGACGTGCGCTCCATGCTCCATGGGATGCAGAGCAGGGCGGCCTGCATCGTCCCCGGGTGAAACCTCAGGCGATGAACGGCGGCCCGTTCAGCTTAGCGCTTCCAATCCTCCACCACCCGGAGGAAGTTCTTGAAGATCTCGTTACCATGCTCGGTGTTCTCCACCTCGGGGTGGAACTGCAGACCGTACACCGGACGGTCTTTGATCTTGACGGCCTCCACCGGGCAATCGTCTGAATGGGCCAGCAGCTCGAAGGAGTCGGGAAGATGCTTCACCTCGTCGTTATGGCTCTCCCACACCACGAACTCCCTTGGCAGTCCGCGGAAGAGATCGTTGGGCTCATCGACATGCAGCACCGTCCTCCCAAACTCTGGCTTTGCCGCTGGGCCCACGCTGCCGCCGTAGTGGGCGACCATGTACTGGAACCCGGCGCAGATGGCCAGTATGGGGAACTCGGCACGGTCCAGGTATTCACCGTTGCGTCCCATGCGATCGCCCTCCGCCGCCACCGACGGCGAGCCGCCGGAGAGGACCAATGCATCGACGTCCAGTTGATCGAATGGTGTCGTGTTCGGAACCACCTTGGTATCCACTCCGAGATATTTCAGGACCCTCCACTCCCGGTGGGTCCACTGGCCACCATTATCTACCACGTAGACGCGCATCGTCCCTGTTACGAAAGGGACGTACAAATAATATCCGTTGCGGCGTTGATCGACGAAGCTCCAAGACCAATGTTTAAGAGCATACCGGCGTTGGCAAGGAGCATGGATGCGGTCCTGTTCGACCTAGGCCACACGTTGATCGACTACTACTCCGACTGGAAAGGGCCAGAGCAGCGGGGCGTGGAGCGGATCTACCAGCTGGTCAGCGAGGTCTCGCCGGCTCCGGTGGATCGCGCGGAGTTCACGGCCTATCTTACCGAACGTCTCGAGCGTTCGAGGATCAAGAAGCGGGAGGAGATGGTGGAGGTCCCTCTCAGCGAACTGCTCAGCAACTGCTTCGACCGCTACAGCTGCCTGGACGAGGTCATCCTGCAGGAGGGGATGGAGATATTCTATGGCGTGTTGCTGGAGGACCGCAAGCTGGTCTCGGGAGCGGTGGAGGTCCTTGAGAGCATCAGGGACCGCGGCCTGATCGTCGGCTTGATCTCCGACGTGGCCTGGGGCCTGCCCTCCGAGTTCCCGCTGCGAGACCTGCAGCACTACTCCCTGGACCAACACTTCGATGATATGGTCTTCAGCACCGATGTCGGCCTCAGGAAGCCGCACCCCAAGATGTTCAAGATCGCCCTCTCCAACCTGGGAGTGCAGGCGTCCGATGCGATATATGTGGGCAACTCCCCGTTCCAGGACATAAAGGGAGCGCAGGGCGTCGGCATGAAGGCGGTGCTGAAACGCTCCGCATACTGCATCCCTGAGGACGGTGTGGTCCCTGACCATACCATCTCGGACCTGGAAGAGCTGCTGGACCTGGTCGAATGATGGGGATGCGACCGTCACGACGCATTCCTGGCCTTCCTGACGCCGCGACCTCGCCGTCATCCTATGGACGTGAGGATGTCGGGGCGGCTCTCCGGCAGTTCACTCGTACTCTATGGTGGCCGGCGGCTTGTTGGTGATGTCGTAGACGACGCGGTTGACGTCGCTCTTCATCTCGTTGGTGATGCGTACCGATATCCTTTCCAGCACCTCATGAGGGACCTTGGAGTAGGAAGCGCTCATGCCGTCCACCGATTCGACCGCGCGTACGGCGATGGTCCGACCATACGCGCGAACGTCGCCCTGGACGCCGACGGTCTGGCATGGCAGCAGTACGGCGAAGTATTGCCACGGAAGCGTCATCTTCCCGGCAGCCGCCGCCTTCTCCATCTCCTCTTCCACGATGGCGCAGGCCTCTCTGACGATGGCGACCGACTCGCGGTTGACCTCGCCGATGACCCTGACCGCCAAGGCTGGCCCCGGGAAGGGCTGCCTTTCCGCAACCTCCACCCCCAGATACCTGGCGACCTTTCGCACCTCGTCCTTATAGAGGTCTCGCAACGGCTCGACCAGTATGAGGTCCATGTCCTTTGGCAGACCGCCCACATTGTGATGGCTCTTTATGGTGTCCCTCACGCCATCGCCGCTCTCGATCCAGTCTGGAGCGATCGTTCCCTGAACGAGATACTTGGCCCCATATTCCCTGGCCACTCTCTCGAAGACCCTGATGAAACGCTCCCCGATCACCTTTCGCTTCTTCTCCGGGTCGATGACGCCCTTCATGGCATCGAAGAACTCATCGGAGGCGTCGATGAGGCGGTAGTTCATCCCGACCCTCTTGAACATCGCTTCCACCGCCTCGGTCTCGCCCTTTCGCATGAAGCCATTGTTCACATATATCGTCAATAGGCGGTCCCCGATCGCCCTGGACACCAGCGCCGCAGCCACCGTGCTGTCAACGCCGCCAGAGCAGGCGATTATGGCCTTCCCATCGATGGCGCCTTTGATCTCCTCGACCTTCTCATTGACGAACGCTTCAGCATCAAACATCCCTGCTCAACTCCTCGGAATCGCGCCTGACCGCCTCGGCCATGTCCTTCCTGTGCTGCGCCAGCCTCTCCGCCAGGCGAGGATCCTTCAACGCAAGGATCTGAACCGCCAGGATAGCTGCGTTGTCCCCGCGGTCCAGACCCACCGCCGCGACCGGAACGCCGCTCGGCATCTGGACAATGCTGAGTATGGAATCGAGATTCACCTTCCCGCTCACCGGCACCCCGATGACCGGTCGGGTGGTCGCGGCCGCCACCGCTCCCGGAAGGGCGGCGGACAGACCAGCGATGGCGATGAAAACATCGGCGTCGGACGTGGTTACGATGTCACGGACCAGCTCTGGAGTGCGATGGGTCGACGCCACCTTGATCTCGTAGGTGACCTCGAACTCCCTGAGCAGCGCGGTGGCCTTTGCGGCCACCGGGGCGTCGCTCTTGCTGCCCAGTATGATAAGGACATTCGGCATGAATGCTGCAATCCTCATGCGAATAAAAAATGTTGTGTTGAAGGGGTTTATCGAAGTTCTGGCTTAGGACTTCATGATGGCCAACAGGAAAGCCCCGATGGCGATCAGCGCGCCGATGGCGGCCGCCAGGATGTTGACGAACGCGGTCCAGATGACATCGGTGAGGTTGACCGAGATGACACCGGAGTAGTCGAGGAACACCCAGATGATGCCCACAAGCAAGCCTACGATAAGCAAGACCACGCCGATGATCCGGCTCTTACCGCTTCCGAAATATGCAGTGAAGATGCCTGCCAGCAATAGGAACAGACCCAGAGTCAACAGCATTACCGTAATGAATTCCATCAATTCCATTTTTTCACCTGTGTTCAGAACTTTATGCCCGTGAGCGTCTTGGTATCGATGACCCCAGGTAATGATCTGACCTTGTCAACGACCACCTGGCCTAAGAGATTGAAATCCGGGGCTTCGATCTTAGCAATCAGATCGTACTCGCCGAACAATGGATGCAGTTCCACAACCTCCTTCACCTTGAGAAGTTCGTTGTAGACCTCATGTTCCTTGGCCGGCGCTGTGCTGATAAGTACGAACCCCACTGCCAATCTCTCACCTTGCTGACCATTAGCCTATGTTGAATAATAAAATTTTCGACCCAAAAATATGCTGGCAAAGCGACCTCACGAACGCGTGAGCAATGGTGCGGCCCGCTCCTCCACCATGTCCCAGGTGGGCACCTTGCCCACTCCGCCCTTCGCTTCCAGCGCAAAGGAGGCGGCGGCGTTGCCATATGCTAGGCATTCCTCCGGGGAGCGTCCGCGATAGCGGCCTGCATAGTATCCGGCTCGGAAAGCGTCCCCGGCACCGGTGGGGTCCACCATTGCATGAGGGGGGATCGCGGGAACCGCGATCGAACCATCTGCGGTGAACGCCACGCTCCCCTCCGCCCCTCGAGTGTTGATGATCGTCCCGACGCTGCTCAGCAGTTCCTCCGGACGCTCCATGCCCAAATATCTCAGGGCGGTGCGCAGTTCGTTGGCGTTGCAGAAGAAGGTGTCGGCGAAGCCGATCCCATGGCGGAACGTCTCTGCAGACCAGATGTGATGGATCTCCTGAGCTGGATCGAAGGATATCTCCTTGCCCAAGGATCGCAACATCTCCATCAATCGTAGATAATACTCCGGGCGTCCGGTGGAGACATGAACTATCGACGACTCCGAGGCCCTTGCCGTGAGGAGGTCGAAGTCGCCCATATCCCGCATGGGTCCCTGATATACGAAGGCGATCTGGTTCTGCTCACTGTCGGTGACGATCATGACCGTCGACGTCTCATAGCCATCCACCATCACCATCTCGGATAGGTCGACCCCGTGTTCCTCCATGTTCCTTCGGAACTCGTCCGGCAGATCGCTCCCGACGTAGGACACGAGGGCTGTCGGAACGCCAAGCGACGCGGCCACGGTGGCTATGTTGGCGCCAGTGCCTCCGAAGTAACGATGTTTCTCCACGATGTCCACGGAGGTGTTGGGCTCCGGGAACCGCGCTAGGGACATTATCTGATCGAGACATACATGCCCGTAGACGGTAAGAAACGGCCTCATGTACCCTCTTGCCACCCTTCCAGGTACTTCCTCTGTTCGGCCGTAAGCTCATCGATGCGTACGCCCATGACCTTCAACTTGGTCCGCGCGACCTGCTGATCCAGTTCGTCCGGGACGTTGTAGACCCTGGGCTCCATCTTCGCATGGTTCTTCACCAGATATTCCAGGCTCAACGCCTGAATGGAGAAGCTCATGTCCATTATCTCCACTGGATGGCCTTGACCGGCCGCAAGGTTCATAAGGCGGCCCTCGGCGATCAGATATGCCTTGCGTCCACCCGGCAGATCGTACCGGTCCACCATCTCCCGCACCCGGACGGGTGGGCCTGCCAGCGATTCCAGGGCCACCTTCGATACCTCATTGTCGAAGTGTCCGCTGTTGCCCAGGACGCAACCGTCCTTGAGCGCTTCGATGTGTTCCCTTCGCAAGATGTCCTTGTTCCCCGTCGCCGTGATCACGATGTCCGCGACGCGCACGGCGTCCAACATGGGCATGACCTCGAAGCCGTCCATCTTGGCCTCTATCGCCCTCACGGGATCCACCTCGGTGACTATCACATTGGCACCCATGCCCTTGGCCCTCATGGCGATGCCTCGTCCGCACCAGCCGTATCCGGCCACCACCAGGCGCTTGCCGGCAATTAGCAGGTTGGTGGCGTTCATGAAGCCGTCGAACGTGGACTGTCCGGTCCCATACCGGTTGTCGAAAAGGTACTTCATGTGCGCGTCGTTGACCGATATGACGGGGAAGCGCAGCAGCCCCTCCTCGGCCATTGCGCGCAGGCGCATGACCCCGGTGGTGGTCTCCTCGTTGGCCCCCTTCACGCCGGGAAGCAGTTCGCTACGGGTGGTGTGCAGCAGTGTGATCAGGTCCGCTCCATCGTCGATGACGAAATCCGGCTTCATATCCAGCACGGTGTTGAGGTTGGAATAATACTCCTCGTTGCTCTCCCCCTTCTTGGCATATGTCTCCAGGCCATAGTGTTCCCGCAGCGCCAGCGACACGGAGTCATCGGTCGACAGGGGATTGCAGGACGCAAGTCGCACATCGGCCCCCGCCTCCTTCAGGGTCAAGGCCAGCATGCCTGTTTTTGCTTCCACGTGAAGGGCCATGCCGATCTTGAGCCCCTTCAGGGTCTGCTCCCTGGCCAGACGATCCCGGACCTCCGCCAGCACTCCCATGTGCGCTCTCGCCCATTCCAGCCTCTTCACGCCTTTTTCCAAGAGATCGTCCAATGGAACACCCCCTCAGGCATTGGGGCTTACGATATTAGCCCTTTTGGTGGAGGGTTTCGCACATGGCATCCCTCATCCTTTCGAGATTGCGGTCGTTGCTGAACTCCGAGATGAGACGGCGACGCTCCTCTGGACGGTTCCTCAGGTCCTCGACGTGGCGCATGATGTTGGGCACGGCCCTTGTGAGCTCATCGACCACCGCGACGCTTGCCGCGACAGCAGTCCTCGACAGGGGATTGAGGTCTATGGCAAGCACCGTCTTCCCCGCCGCTGCCAGGGCGGCGGCCCGGTCCCCATCCTCAAGGGGTATCAGGACGACGTCCGCGCGGCCTATGCCCTCAGCGGAGCAGCTGGCACGATCGGATGCGATACCTTCCAGGCGGGCGTCCTGCTCCCTGCCCAGAACGTCGGTGGCCCCTGCGCCCTCGAGATAGCGGCACACCCGCTCGATCCTCTCGGGGGTACGATGGAACAGGTTGACCTCCAGCCGCGCCGGCACCGCCCGTGCCAGCGATATCAGGCCTTCGGCGCACAGCCCTGCTGCGTTGCCATTCACCGTGATGACAGGCCATCGAGCCTCCAGCAAGTGCGCGGCGGCCACCCTGGCGGCCTCGTCGGCCGCCGGGGTCGTGCGCTCTCCCAGCATATAGTCGAACGCCTCTCCCCGGCCATGGGCGATCAGGCCTGTGGGAGCAACCACGCCCTCTCTAACCAGCTCAGACAACCTCTCCCTCGTCACCAGGGAGCGGTAGCGGGGGTGGTCCTTCGATATCTCCATGCGACGAGATAGTTCCTCAGGCAGTATCAAAGTTGCTAGGGTGAGGTTTATTGACGGTGTCCAAAAGAAGACATGAGAAAATAAAAAAGACTATCGTAGATTATAAATACTACTTTTCCTTTGTACTTGAACATAACGGTCGGGATAGATGACCGTGTGACATGATGAAGCTTTTGGGCGTTATCCAGGACGTTACTTTTGATGGTCGGCTCGTCGTACGAGCCACGTTCGCCCCCTATCCTCGAGACAGGGTGGTGGACAACAGGGACAGGCCGTTGGGACAGGTCAGGAGGGTCTTCGGCCCAGTCGACTCCCCCTATGTCATGATCGATCCCACTGGAAAGAACAGCCTGCTAGGGGCCGTTGGAAAGCAGGTCTACGTAAAGGAGGTCAAACACAATGGTAAAGGTAAGAGAAGGGACCGAAGAGATCGAGAAGTGCCCGGAATGCGCCGGTAGGCATCTGGTCAGGGACTATGAACGGGGCGAGCTCATCTGCGAGGATTGCGGCCTCGTGCTTGACGATCAATTCATCGACCAGGGGCCAGAGTGGAGGGCTTTCGACGTCGAACAGGGGGAGAAACGGGCCAGGACCGGTGCCCCGATGACCCTCACCATCCATGACAAGGGACTTTCCACCGAGATCTCCTGGAAGAACAAGGACAGCTATGGGAAGAGCATCCCGACGCGCAACCGTGCTCAGCTGTACAGGCTTCGAAAGTGGCAGCGCCGCATCAGGGTCTCCAATGCCACCGAGAGGAACCTTGCGTTCGCCTTGAGCGAGCTGGATCGCATGGCATCGGCCATGGGGCTTCCGCGCAATGTGCGTGAGACCGCCGCCATGATCTACCGTAAGGCGGTCAACAAGAACCTGATCCGCGGACGCAGCATCGAAGGCGTGGTAGCCGCGTCGCTATATGCGGCATGCCGCCAGTGCAACGTCCCAAGGACGCTGGACGAGGTTGCCAACTCCTCCCGCGTCGGCAGGAAGGAGATCGGTCGTACCTACCGCTTCATGACCCGCGAGCTGAAGCTCAAGCTGATGCCCACGCGCCCCCAGGACTACGTGCAGAGGTTCTGCTCCGAACTGAAGCTTAGCGGAGAGGTTCAGAGCAGGGCCGCCGAGATACTGAAGGATGCGTCAAAGAAGGAGCTGACCTCCGGGCGCGGCCCGACCGGAGTGGCAGCGGCTGCGATCTACATCGCCAGCATCCTGTGCAACGAGCGCCGTACGCAGCGAGAGGTCGCGGACATCGCCGGCGTGACCGAGGTCACCATCCGGAACCGCTACAAGGAGCTCACCGACAAGCTGGGGATCGAGATCCAGCTCTGATCTCAAACCTTTTCCATCATCTATCCTCCGGCCGGTTGCCCGTCAAGGCGCCGGCGGAGGCCTATCCAGAAAGGCATAGGCAAGCGGCGCGGAATGGTACCCTCATATGACGTTGCGACGCCTCCATCGCTCTACGGACGATCCCGGTCCCCGAGCCTCGCGTGTCGCCGCATGTTCTCCAATACGCTCGCTCCGAGCGCAACGGACCTTCCCGTGAAGAGGCGATCTAAGACCTAAGGCCGCACCCTTGCCAGCCTGAGATACTCCGTACCCTGGGGCCGCACCCAGGCGAACAATATCTCCTTCTTGACCCCATGGGCCAATCTCACCGCTCGGGACATCTCCGGCCAGGTGGTCGTGTGATCCTCAGGGATGCAATGAACGAGGAATCGGGCATGGATCTTGTCCGGATTGTCCTCATAGACGCGGAAGTGGGTGCCGTACTTGAAGCCTGTCTTCACCACCATTCCCCTCGAACGGAGGTCGCGATAGGCGCTCAGGCGAAGCTCGAAATCGGGCTGGAACTTCAACGCCCTCTTCTTGAATCTGGGCAGAGGCACTTTGCGCGAGGTTGCCAGCGTCGATACCTGCAGCCTACCCTCCTCTATCAGATGGGCCGCCTCGATCAAGGAGAGCTGTAGCACCTTGCCCAGCTGCTTCCCGTAATAACCGCGTCCATAAAGCCTCTCGGCACCTGCCTCGTCAAACACCAGCACCTGGTCCTCCAGCAGGCGGGCCTCGACCGCATCGCCATCTCCGCTGTCGCCCAGCCGCCCCTTGGGATCGGCCCGGTCGGCACGGTAATAGGTCAGGTCTCCCTCTTCATCCACCACCGCCAATAGCAGTTCCTTCCTGGTGCGTTCGGCGCGGTCGATGTTATCCATGAACGAGGCCATGTCGAACATCGCGCGTTCAGAGATCGCCGCCACCCAGTTCTTGGTCGGGGTGGTCGTAGGGGAGCCTCCCCTGGGGAAGACCCTGAAATCGAAGTCCTCCCCCGCCGTCTTGACGATGTAACCACGCTGCCGCAGGTCGCGGTAAACTATGTACTTGACCCCAAAGTCCCGGTGGTCCGAGGCAGCCAGAGACATCAGCTTCTGCAGAGACACCGGCTTTCCGCCAGAGAGGACCTCCAGCCGGGACGATTCCACCAGATAGAGGGCTTCAAGAAATTCCAGCTCCAGGCCGCCCCCGGACATCGGATATCCATAGAAGCCCTTATTATAGATCTGACTGGCCTCGGTGGGGTCCCTTATTATGACGCAGTCCTCAGCCAGTTCTCCAGGCATGCTTCGGTCAGAACGGCAGATGAGTTTATACTTTTCTCATCGTCGAGCTGATCATTCGAGCAGGGGAAAGGGCCTGACGAAGCTTTTCCGATTATTCGGATCGCCTCGACCTGATGAGGGCGAGCGTCAAACTGCCGCCCGATGCCGTCCTGGTCAAATGGAATGAGACCATCGGCATGCGAGCGCCGACCGTATAGTTCGCGTTTGGGCGGCCGATCGAGAACGTGCACGTTGGTCCGGACTTTTTGTCATCTTCAATGAGGCGGTCCTTCTGCCCAGAGGTCGCTGTACGATCCCCAATGACCTTGCATTAAAACCTAGATATGTCGTATTTGAGCCACACGATGAGCACGATAGAATAGATTTATCTACCTGTATCTACCTATGATTCATGTTCACAACTCATAGTTAACTAGTTGGTGGATACATGGTTGAATTGGATGAACTCCTTTCCGTTATCGAAAATCCCATTCGCCGCCGGATCCTCGAGGCGCTGGCGCGGGAACCTCACTACCCGCTTCAATTATCCAAGGAGCTGGGGATCAGTCAGCAGGCCGTGATGAAGCACCTCAAGGTGCTGGAGCAATACAACCTTGTTCGGTCGTATCAGGAAAAGAGCGACCTTGGCGGCCCCCGGCGAAAGCAGTTCTACCCCGCGCTCAACTTCACCATCGTCGTCGATGTCGGCCCCAATCTGTTCTCCGCCGAGCTGTACTCCAGAGAGACGCCAGGGGAGCAGTTGCATCAAGGGGAGCTATCGGAAAGGGTAAACATCGAAGAGAGGGTGATGGAGCTGCGCAGGAGGGTCGCAAGCATCGACGAAAGGTTGGACGAGCTCCATCGCCAGAGGGAAGAACTGCTTCAAGAGAAGGATTCCGTACTTGATGAGGCGGGCCGCCTCACGGAACGCCTGGATAACTATCAGCTACGTCGCATCCTGTACGAGTTCATAAGCCGGCCAGAGCTGGATCTCCAGGCCATTGCCAGAGAGCTCAGGGTAAGGGATGACATGGTCATAGACATGCTTAACAAGTGGCTCAACAGAGAGGTGAACTGATGGAAGACGACGAACTGAAGAAGATGGTGTCGAAGTACGCGGAGCAGGTGGCGAAGATGGCCGCGGAAGCGGGACAGGTTCTGGACCGCACCGTTGCCGCGATGGAGGCCAGCGCCAAGCAGGCCTACAACGAGGTCTCCAGAGAGGCGAAGCCGCACACCGATGAGATGCGGAAGCTAGCCCGGGGCATCATGGACGAAGTGAAGAACGACATACCCCGGATAAGGAACGAACTGAGGGAGATGGAGGACAGGGCGAAGAGGAAGCTACGGGACCTGCAGGGCAAGTAACCGCAATTATTATCTAGAAGTGCAATCTATATCAATTTCCAACAAGTATACAACATTTAGTTGTATACTATGCCTGGAGAGATATGAAACCTGAACATCCACAAAGGGAAAGGGACCTGGTGCCTCGCCGGCGTTGGAGGCCGCTCGAGCACCGGGTCCGAGGCGCTAGCTTCATGAACGCCAGGGTTGCCGATCGGCTCGAGAACCCATGCGCACCTTGGGTGCAGATTAAATAAACGCACCGCTCAAAAACACAGACCAGGATTGATGAGTATGGAACGATCAGAGAAGGTATTGAAGGTCGCCGAGGCCAAGTCAAAGGATGCCGAGCGGGGCATCGCTCGAGTTGACCCTGCGGTCATGGAAGTTCTTGGCATTACGGCCGGTGACGTCATCCAGATCGAGGGGAAGAAGAGGACCGTGGCCATCGTGTGGCCTGGCTACCCGGAGGACGCCAACCGTGGCGTCATCAGGATCGACGGCACCATCCGCCGCAATGCACAGACCAGCATAGACGAGAAGGTCGCCATCCGCAAGGTACCGATCAAGGAGGCAAGGAAGATCACCTTCGCCCCCACCGAGCCTCTCCGCATCATGGGCGGAGAAGAGTTCCTGAGCCAGAGTCTGGAGGGGCGAGCCGTCACCCGTGGCGACGTCATCCAGATCAATGTCATGGGTCGTAAGATCGATCTGGTCGTTGTTTCCTACACCCCCACTTCGGACGCCGTCCTGGTGCATCGCACCACTGAAGTGAAGATCAGCGAGAAACCTGTGAAGGAGACCACCTCCAACATCCCGAAGGTCACCTACGAGGACATCGGAGGACTGGGTGACGAGGTCAAGCGCGTCCGCGAGATGATCGAGCTGCCTCTGAGGCATCCGGAGCTGTTCGAGAGGCTTGGCGTGGAGGCTCCCAAGGGCGTGTTGCTGCACGGCCCGCCCGGAACGGGCAAGACGCTGCTGGCGAAGGCGGTGGCCGGCGAGACCAACGCCAACTTCGTGAGCATCGGCGGCCCGGAGATCATGAGCAAGTTCTATGGCGAGTCCGAGGAGCGCCTGAGGGACATCTTCAAGCAGGCCCAGGAGAACGCCCCCACCATCATCTTCATCGATGAGATCGATTCCATCGCGCCCAAGCGCGAGGAGGTGACGGGAGAGACCGAGCGCAGGGTCGTGGCCCAGCTTCTGTCCCTCATGGACGGTCTGGAGCCTCGTGTCAAGGTCGTCGTCATCGGGGCGACCAACCGGCCGAACGCCCTGGACCCGGCGCTGCGCCGCCCCGGCCGCTTCGATCGCGAGATCGAGATCAGTCCGCCCAACCGCGATGGGCGGCTGGAGATCCTGCAGATCCATACTCGCGGAATGCCCCTGGAGAAGGATGTGGACCTGGAAGACCTGGCCGATCTGACCCACGGTTACGTGGGAGCGGACCTCTCCGCCCTGACGAGGGAGGCGGCCATGCACGCCCTCCGGCGCATCCTTCCCGAACTGGACCTTGACATGGAGCAGATCCCCATGGACGTGCTCATGAACATCACCGTGACCAAGAACGACTTCGTATCCGCCCTGAGGGAGATGCAGCCCTCATCGCTCCGCGAGGTGTTCGTGGAATCCCCCAACGTCCATTGGGATGAGGTCGGTGGTCTCGCCGATGCCAAGAGGGAGCTGCAGGAGGCGGTGGAGTGGCCGCTCAAGTATGGCACGGTGTTCGAGAACCTCGGAGCAGTGCCGCCCAAGGGCGTGCTCCTCTATGGTCCGCCAGGAACGGGCAAGACGCTGCTGGCGAAGGCGGTTGCCACCGAGTCGAAGTCCAACTTCATCAACGTCAAGGGTCCGGAGTTCCTCAGCAAATGGGTCGGCGAATCGGAGAAGGCCGTGCGAGAGACCTTCCGCAAGGCCCGCCAGGCCGCCCCATGCATCATCTTCATGGACGAGATCGATGCCGTCGTTCCGGTTAGGGGCGGCGAAGGCGACAGCCGTGTGACCGAGAGGGTGGTCTCCCAGATGCTTACGGAGATCGACGGATTGCAGAGCCTGCACAACGTCGTCGTGATCGCCGCCACCAACCGGCCGGACATGATCGATCCGGCGCTGTTACGCCCCGGCCGCTTCGACCGCCTGGTCAAGATACCTGCGCCAGACCTCGAAGGTCGCAAGCAGATCATCAAGATCCATACCGCCAAGAAGCCGCTGGCCGATGATGTCGACATAGACGAGCTGGCCAGGAAGACTGATGGCTACAGCGGTGCGGACCTTGCTGCGCTGGCCAACGAGGCGGTGATGCTGACCATACGCAAGATGGTGGCGGAGGGTGAGACCGACCCGGAGAAGATGTCCAAGAAGAAGATCGACATGGCTACCTTCATTGAGGCGCTCAACAAGGTGAAGCCAATGACCAGGACCGACCTTGGCCGGTTCGAGAAGATAGCCGAGGACTACGTTTACGTGAGGTGAGACAATGGCAAGAAGCAGGAGAGGACGTCGCAGGGATCCCTGGGACGACATCTTCGGCTCCTTCGACGAGGAGTTCGAGGAGATGCGCAGGAGAATGGATGCCATCATGGAGGGCTTCATGAGCGGGGGCCTGGAACAGTTCGGGCAGCCCATGATCTATGGCTTCTCCATGAGGGTGGGGCCGGATGGAAGGCCCCGCATCCAAGAGTTCGGCAACACCCTGCCTCCACAGGCAGAGGAAGTGCCAGGACGGAGAGAGCCCCTCACCGACATCATCGAGGAGAAGGACAGGGTGAGGATCATCGTCGAGCTGCCTGGTGTCGATAAGGAAGACATTCAGCTGAACGCGGAAGACCGTACCCTGGACATCGAGGTGGATCGGGAGGACCGCAAGTTCTACAAGCAGGTGGAACTCCCCTGCGCCGTAGACCCCGAAGGAGCCGAGGCGAACTACAAGAATGGCGTGCTGGAGATCGTTCTCAAGCGCGTCGAGCCGAGGAAGAGGGGGCGGTCCATCAAGATCAACGGCGAGTGAGACGGGCTTCCCCCCAGATCGGCCCCTCGCGAAGGGGCCTTTCCCTTTTTTCCATCATCCTCGTACAGGCCATCTTGAAGTGTTAACCCCGTTCCGATACCTTCTTTGCCGCAGATCCTTCTGGAAGGGGCGTTGCTGTCGAAGAAGCTTCTTATAGGCCTGTAGAATTATCATGTAATGTGCAGAGAGATGAACTGATCGAGGCTGTTCGCTCAGTACTAGCCAGGTCAGGGTTCTACGTATCGAGACCGCTAAACATGCGGGGCATAAGCTTTGACATAGTGGCCAGGCTAGACGATCGCCTCCTCATCGTCAAGATTCTCAGCAACGTCGATGCCCTGTCCAAGGATAATGCCGACGAGGTGATCACGCTCGCCGAGGCGCTGGGAGCATCGCCCCTTCTCATTGGCGAGCGTTCCGGCGCCGGCGAAATCGAAGAGAGCATCGTATACTCTCGATTCGGCATACCCATCATCTCCCTCAAGACGCTTGCCGACCACCTGCTGGAAGGCGTGCCACCGTTCATCTTCGCCGCTCCAGGCGGACTGTATGTCAAACTGGACGGCGAACAGTTGAGGAGGGCCCGGGAGGAGCGCAGCATCTCCCTTGGCACTCTAGCCGAGATAGCCGGAGTATCGCGCCGCACCATCCAGATGTACGAGAGCGGGATGGGGGCGATGATCGATGTGGCCATCAGACTGGAGGAGTTCCTCAACGTGCCGATCGTCACCGCGGTCGACCCTTTTTCTCCGCCCGCGCCACGGGGAAGAGAGAAGGTGAGCGAACGGGTCGTCAGGGCAGAAGTGGATATGTTCGGGCAAGAGGTGTTCCGGATCCTTCAAGGCCTTGGCTTCTCCATCCAGCCGACCGTCCGTTGTCCCTTCGAAGCCCTGTCCAGGGATGAGCGCATCGTCATCCTGACAGGTCTGGGGAAGGACGAGAGCAAGCTTGTGGAGAAAGCCACGGTCGTATGCGACATCGCCAGCATCGCCGAGAAATGCTCGGTGATCATCATCGAGCGATCATCCTCCAGGACCAATATAGGCGGCACCGCCATAGTCGGGAGGGATGAGCTGAGCAAGCTCACCGAGTCATCGTGCCTTTATGAATTGGTCAGCGAGAGGAGCGAGGATGATAAGGGTAAGAGTTGACGGCGCCGACATCATCATCCTGCCGACAGTGAAAGGACTGGTCTCGGAGGGTGAGATCGCCGCCGAGGTAATACGTGAAGTGCGTCCCGACGCGGTGGGGATATCCATCTCCAAGGAAGAGCTTCAGGCCCTTCGCGACAAGAGCATCTACGGAGACTACGAGATGAGCACGCTGGAAGAGGTGTACGCTCAGAAGCTCTCCAAGTTCGGCGAGGTCGAGGTGCCGGCACCCTGCTACGTGAGCGCAATGGACGTGTGCGAAGAGCTGGGCATCCCCATCATACCATTGGACATGAACGATGTGGAGTATACCGAGGCGTACTGCCAGAAGATAAGGGCGACGGACATGGTGAGGGATTCGCTGTTCGCCCGCCGCGCCGCTAGGGTTCGCTTCGATCTAGGTTCACCCCTCACCTTCGCCAAGGACTGGGACCGCAAGGTGAACAGGACCAAGGGCTTCCGCCAGCTTCAGCAAGATAGGGAGAGGCACATGGCCGCCACGCTGCTCAACATGGGCCGCCGATACCGCCGCATCCTGGCGGTAATAGAGGCGGAGCGGGCTGACGGAGTTCATGCGACCATCGCGAAATGACCTCGCAGCGCCCATGGGAGTGCAAATGCAGCGACCGCCTGGAACGCCGCCGACTACGGCCTTCACGCTCGCCACATGGCATGCGAGCTCTCTTCCTGGCGGGATCATGTATCGGCAAACGCGCACCGCCGCCATACATGCTGGTTTCCATTAAGCGTCTGGATTGAGCCTGCTCTCCCACACCACCACGTCAGCCTGCGTATCCTTTATCGCGACGGCGATCTCGGTGGTCCGGCCTGCGTCGACGTCGTCAAGCCTATACGTCCATGTGGCGCCCGTTCCCCATGTTGCCCCGATGGGCGAGGCACTGTCCGATATCCTCAGGACCCTCACCTCCTCGCCGATCGTCAGGTAGATGTCCGTTCGGTGGTCCAGCAGCGGCTGTCCACCCCTGTTGATTATCCTGACCTCGTCAACGGTCTCTCCGTCGGGGCTCAGCACGATGCTGCCGATCAGGTCGGTGTAGACCCTCTCGGGCGGACCGCTCATGGTATAGACGAATGCCATGACGCCTGCGAACAGGACGACGGTGATGGCCAGTATCAGGATGCTGCCTATCACCTCGGACACGGCACTGCGGCTCTTCCAATGCTTGCGTCCCTTGAGCTTCGTTCTCCTGACGTCGTTCCTGCCCTCTCGATCTCTGCCAGCGGCCTTCATGGATACCATTGCCCAGCGATCCTCGTGCCATGCGGCAGATGGCGCTATAGGCATATTAATTGCCATAGTTACGACTTCGACAGGTCAGAATGATGGACCCGCTCGGACCCATCATCAGGACATCGGCCATGCCTGGCCGCCCCCCGTCCGATCAGATCGTGGAAAGACTATCGATGATGAACCTTCTAACCTCTTCATCATCGGGGATCGTCAACGAACTCTTGTATCGCTCCGACCCGTCCCGCATGGTGTAGCCACGGCTGATGGAGATGAACTCCGTGGTCCCGTCCTTGCTCACCGCCCTCTTGCGCGCGACCTCAAGGAAGTTGTTCTTCCCGAAGGGGATCTTGTTCGAAGAGATAGTCTCGAACTCCACATTGCGACCGGCCGCCTTGCTCTCTTCCATTGGCCTTCCTCGCACACCTTCTGGTCGGTAGGGAGATTAATACCCTTTCTTGACCACCAGGCAATGACGTTCGACACATAGAAATAGATGACTGGAGTTTGAAAGTGCATGACTTCGGAAGGGCCGTTCCAAGGACCTCAGGGACCGGCAAGAAGATGCTGGTCCTGTGGATCGGACAACCCTGCCCACTATAATTTCTGTTCCCGCTGCGGTGCACCCCTCGCTGTGCCGCCTTACCAGCCCCCGAAGCCGGTGACCCTGCGCGACATCGGACGTATATTGGGGGCGTACAGCATGCTGCCGCTGCTCATCCTGATGGCCGTCAACGTGGCCATCACCATATGGGGGATCGGCCTGGTGTACCCTCACATGGACATGACCATGAGCCTGTTCATCGTGACCCCCAGGATCGTCCCCATCTTGGAACTGGGAGGCCTGTCGTTCTTCCTGTACTACGTGTTCCTGGCCCTGGCCATCGCCATCTCGTTCGTATGGATGGCATGGAAGACGGCTCTTCCGATCCAGAAGGAGCTCATGGGGAAGTCTGTCAAGGAGCATAGCCCGCTCTTCACCATCGCCACCCTGTTCATGGCAGTCCTGGCGTTCAACATCATATTCTACGTGATTATCTCTTCAAGTGGCACTACGCCCACTTCGCCTGATCTCGGTTCGTCCAGCCTGTGGGGTCTGATCTATGGCTTCGCCAACGCTTCGGTGTGGGAGGAGGTCGTGACCAGGATCCTGCTCATAGGCGTCCCTCTGCTGTTCATCGACCTGTTCCGCCGTTCAACGAGCTCCAGCGTGCGGGAGAGAAAGCTGCACCAGTACATACTTGGAGGGGGCTTCGGCATCGGCAAGGTCGAGGCGGCATTGCTGCTGTTCTCCTCGATCATGTTCGGCATCGCGCATGTATGGAACTGGGACCTGTGGAAGATCGTCCCTTCGTTCGTGGCGGGCCTTGCCTTGGGATACCTGTTCCTCAAGCTGGGAGTCTACGCGTCCATACTGCTCCACTTCTCGTTCGACTTCCTGAGCATTCCCCTGAACGTGTGGCCAGGAAGTCTTGCCCTACAGCTTGGGCTGGGCCTGATGTCGATGCTGTGGGTGTCGGTGGGGATGGTGTTCCTCCTGTACTACCTGGCGAAGGCCCTTGGATGGATGACCGGCCGGCGCATATGGCCAGATGCGCCCTTCCGAACCCGGACGGCCAATGCGATGACCTATTCGGCGTATCGGCCTCCGTCCGGAGGGGGGCAGGTAGCATACCCACAGAGCCGGCCATCGCCAGGACCGCAGTATCAGGCCCCGCCCATCTCGGCGCCTCCCTTGGACCCGACCGCCTTCGGCTACCGATGCCGGCACTGCGGCAATACTGAAGCGCATTACGAGGACGGGGAGCTCATCTGCACCAGATGCCGCAAGACCTAGGCAAGCAGGCGGCGCAGCTCCTTCTGGCTATCCACCGCGTCGTCCATTCCACGGGACTCGATGACGTATCGCCCGGAATAGCCGGAAAGGCGGCCCAGCAGCCCCAGGAAGTCCACGGTCCCTCTTCCGACGGGAAGATGCTCGTCGATGGCACCCATGTTATCATGGACATGTATGTTCACGAAGCGGTCCTTGAGCTCCAGGAACTCGTCGATCAATCCCATGGTGTTGGCATGGCCAACGTCGAAACATATGCCGATGTCCATGCCGTCCATCAGCTCGATCAGCGAAGCTGGATCGGTGGCCATGGAGAAGGGCGAACGGGGCATGTTCTCCAATGCGACCGTGACACCGAGTTCCCGTGACATCGATTCCAGCCGCCTAAGGGACGACCTTGCCGCCTCCTTGACCTTGTCCTTCGCCACGAACCCGATGGGGGTCATGAAGCCCGGATGGACCGTATAGACGTCCATGCCCATCCTGGCAGCCGCTCCCATGCCCTCTAGGAGCTCCCGTACCGAGGCCCCCCTCATCCTAGGGTTGAGGGAGCCGATGTTGATATCGCTCATGGGTGAATGCGCCGAGTATTCAAGATCATAGGAAGGTGTCAACTCCAGGAACTCCTTCTCGATCGCCGGCAGGGAGTGGCGACCTTCGCCAACGACCTCCCACGCCTCGAAGTCCTGGGAGACACGCTCCAGGATGTCACGGAAGTTCATCACCGAGAACGCTGTGGAGGATACCGCTATCATTGCCTGACCTCCACGGTGCTCTCGGCCAGGTAATCAATCGCCGCATCGATGTCCTCGTCCTCGACCTCTATGTCTATCGCGCCCAGAGCAGGGCTCCCTTCCACGAAGGATATCTTGTTGACGTAGGCGACCTGCTTGTTCAGCTTGAACGAGCTGACGCGCCCGGAGCGGCCGCAGAGCATCATGGAGCGTGCGGTGTCCCTGATGTGATGATCGATGATGAGCTGTCGGAGCCTTTCACCTGACTCGGTGCGGACGATGATGACGTCCTCGTGTTCCTCCACCTCCCCCTCGGGAAACAGATTGAGCAGCGCCCTCCTCACCTTTTCCCGGTCCTCTGTAGGAAAGCAAGCAGCCCTGGCCACAATATGCATGAGCCTTAATCGGTGTCGCGGGTATTTAATTGACGCAATCATGCGGCTCAGCTCGGGGGAACCATACCGCCGGATTTATAGACCGTTCGGACATATCCTCGCCGGGGTAGCATGAGGGATGAGGTCCTTGAAATACTGGCCGAGGAAGGCGTTCTACTGGAGCCCGATGCAGCCAGGTTCATCCTTTCCAAGGAGGACCCGTTGGGGTTTACCAGGGCAGCCCTGGCCACAATGGTGCAGCAACCACTGATCCTTACCCTTGATGACCTTCAGGCAGCTGCCCCGGCCGCAGAGGCGCATCAGGCCGTGGAGGCCCTTATCGAACAGTTGCCGTCGCCAGCCCCCTTGCGCCATGATGTGGGCGAGATCAAGGTGATCAAGGATATAACCGGGAACTCATGCTGCGAGGGCAGCATCAACGACTTCTCCCGCTACTTCAATGACAGATATAACAAGATCAAGGCCATGCTGGCCCGCCGCCGGGAACTGGTCGGATGCCTTTCGGTCCCCCGCGCACTTCGCATGACCAGGGATGTCAGGATGGTGGTGATGGTCAATGAGGTCAGGACCACCAAGAACGGCCACAAACTGCTCGAGGTAGAGGACGATGAGGGACGATGTCCGGTCCTCATAACAAGGGACTCGCCGCTCATCAACGAGTGTATAGTTCCCGACGAGGTCATCGGCATAGTGGGAAAGACGTCGCAGAAGGGAGACCTGGTCGTCATGAACGAGCTCGTCCGCCCAGACATCCCACTGCGTGGCGCCGGGATGCGCCCCTCCGATTCATCCTCCAAGATAGGTTTCCTTTCCGATGTTCATGTGGGCAGCAACACCTTCCTTTATCGACAATGGAAGAACATGGTGCACTGGCTCAAGACCGATGGAAGGGACGAGATACAATATCTCATACTCCCTGGGGACGTGGTCGACGGGATCGGGGTCTTCCCAGGACAGGAAGATGAGCTCGACATCGAGGACGTCTTTCAGCAGTACAAGGCCTTGGCTGAGATGTTGAAGGAGCTTCCCGACAACATCAGGGTCGTGGCCCAGCCGGGGAACCACGACGCGGTCAGGCCGGCCGAGCCGCAGCCTACCTTCTCCAAGCGGCTCACCGAGATGTTCGACTCGTCGGTGTTGTTCGTCGGAAATCCATGCCAGCTGGAGATAGAGGGGAGGAGGATACTGACATACCATGGAAGGAGCATCGACGATTGGGTCAGTACCGTCCAGGGGCTCAGCTACGAAACTCCTCTCGAAGCGATGAAGGAGATGTTGAAGCGCCGCCACCTCGCTCCCATCTATGGCATGAAGACCCCCCTGGCGCCGGAGAAGGAGGACCACTTGGTCATCGAAGACGTCCCTGACATCTTCGTAGCGGGGCATGTTCATGGAGCGGGATTCCTTGACTATCGCGGAGTCAAGGTCATCTGTGCATCGACCTGGCAGGCCCAGACGCCCTTCCAGCGCATGCACAACTTCCATCCCGCTCCCGCCATCATGCCCGTCGTGCACCTAGGCACCGGCACCATCGACATGATGGATTTCAACTGAGGACGTCATCGCACCGGCATGGTCTGACCTGGCCAGACGCATTCGGGGATCGGGATCCTGATCCTCAGGGGCTCGCCTACCGGCGTATTCAAGATTATCTGCAGATCGGAGCCTGCCTTGAGATTCAGGTCGTATGAGGCCTCATTTCCTATCCTTATGCGAACGAGATCGCTTGGACCAAGGATATGCGCTCCCTCCATCCAGGGGCTTTTCGATACGGCCATGATACGGTCCACGGCGAACTCCTGAGGCTCGCACACATGTCGACCTTCACTGAAATACAGGGGGCCATAGATGCTGCCTTCGCAATACATCTCTATGACCATGTTGTCCAGGTTTACGCTGGGACTCCCGTGCTGCAACTAGATGTACAGGTCAATATAGTCGATACGGCCATCTGAATCAACATACTGATCGAAGAATCCGATCACAGCGTCCATTATGGTGATGAACTGCAACTCTGCAGAGACATCGCCAGATTCTTTGGCCTCGAAGGTGACTTCAGTTCCATCAAGAGTAACTTTCCAATCCCGATATTCCTGCTCTGCGATGCTCTTGGCCACCGCCTGAGCATTTGCTTCCTCCTCGATGGCTATCACTATCACATCTGGCGATTCTCCATCGGCATCATGACAGGTCCTCACCGCTATTTCACCCGAGGATGTAGAGCCCTGCGTCACGCTCAAGCGATACGTTTTCTTGGATTCTCCTGTTCCCCCTTGCACCAGCGTGACTTCACCAAGTACATCTGTCAGGCCAAGGTAGGTGACGTCGAAGTCGCCGTCCCTAATTCCAGGAGTGGTCGAGATGAGGTCTACATAGCAATCCTCGCCACTAGCCACCCAGGTGCCGAGAGCCGTGGCCGAGTCCCGGATCTTCTGGGCGATCTGTTCTTTCGAGTCGGAGCTTTCGACCTCTAATTGAAGTTCTTCACCATCTAAGGTGATCGTCATGATGCCATCGATCGCTGTGCCCTGGGTCACCATCAACGACCCTACCGTTGTACCTCCAGAGACGTGAGCGGTGGCATATTTCAGGTCTATCCCTGTTGCCACGCCGTTGATCGCATCAACACCTGTCTGGGTGGCCTGTTCGCGCAACTGATTGGCCGTTCCGATCAGCACGGATGCAGCGACGGATGCGACGAGGACCATTGCGATGAAAATTATCATCGTTCCAACACCCATCTCTGCACGGCGATCACTTCGTCTAATGTATGGACTCATCAACTTCCCCCAATGCGAAATGAATCGAAATCTGAATATATTATATGCGCCCGTTTGTTTTATATTTATATAATCCATAGATCTAAAGAGGGCTCTTGAGCCTGAGACGCTGGGGAAATTGCGGCCACAGATTGTTGACCGATCGTTCCATATTGGTATTATAAGGGCGTTCGATCCTGCGGCGGACGCTACGTAAAGAAGAGGATGAAAATTATTATCAGATAGCCCAGCACGAGCATGAACAACCCCACTATCCAGGCCAGCCTGAAAATGTTGATTCGCCCCTCCTTCGTGTGCGGATCGAAGATGGCGATGAGCTTGTCGAGCAGGGATATGTTCTCACTTCCCATAAAATGAAATGATGGAAAAAATTGAGGGTTTCCCCCACCCCCTTGCGGAGGCGGGGTTTGTCCGATCACGCGGTCTTGGCGGCCGCCTTGTCCTTGACGCGCTTGAGACGGAAGGTGTTGTCCCTTTCCATCTCTTCCAGGCGCAGTGTGATGAAGGTCTCGGCCTCCTTGAGCTCGGGAATGACCTTGTATTCCAAAGCGTTCACGCGGCGCTTGGTCTTCTCGATTTCGTCGAGCAGTTTCTTCATTGTGGTTTCGATCTCAGCGGCCTGTACCATGGTCTCCACCAGCTTCTCAAAGGCCGCGGTGGCCTCATCGATATAGGTGGAGGTGCCGATGACACCATAACCACGCTGATCCACGGTGCTCTTCACGAGAGTGGCGTCGATCTGCGGAACCACGATGCCCATCAGGTTCTTGGAGCGGAGACTGATCTCGGGATGACTCTGCCGGGCGAAGGCTGCCGAGCGGACAGCGATGGCGCCGTCCACGGCCTCGGCGATGGCTGCCTTCTCCATGGCATCGTCGTAGTCCTTCTGGATCTTGTCGCGGACCTGCTTGGCCTGCTCCAGGATCTTGAAGAACTCCAGGATCAGCCCGTCCCTCTTCATCTTCAAGATCTTGTAGCCTGACTGCGTAAGCTTGATCCGCTTCTTGATCTCCAGAAGCTCGGAACGGGTGGGCTTCACATCCTGGGGGGCCATCTTCACTCACTCTTGCGGTATTCCGGGTGGTACTTCTCGATGTACTTCCGGTCGATCCTAGACAGTTGGTTGATGGGCAGTTTTGCCACAAGCTCCCAGGCGATGTCGAGAGTGGTCTCGATGTCGCGGTCCTCGTCGGTGCCCTGGCGGACGAACTTGTCCTCGAAGGCGTCGGCGAAGTCGAGGAACTGCTTGTCCCTCTCGGACAGAGCGTCCTTTCCGACGATTGCTACCAGGCCACGAAGGTCCTTACCCTCGGCGTATGCTGCATAGAGCTGGTCGGAGATCGCCTTGTGGTCCTCACGGGTGAGCCCTGGACCGATACCGGCGTTCATCAGCCTAGACAGGGACGCGCTCACGTTGATCGGCGGGTAGATACCTGCGCGGTGCAGCTCACGGGAGGTGACGATCTGCCCCTCGGTGATGTATCCGGTCAGGTCCGGGATCGGGTGGGTGATGTCGTCACCAGGCATGGTCAGGATCGGGATCTGGGTGATGCTTCCCTTCTTTCCCTTGATCCTGCCGGCACGCTCGTACATGGTCGCCAGGTCGGTGTACATGTACCCTGGATAGCCACGCCTTCCAGGCACTTCCTCCCTGGCCGCACCGATCTGCCTGAGCGCCTCACAATAGTTGGTGATATCGGTCAGAATGACCAGGACGTGCATGTCCAGCTCGAAGGCGAGGTACTCGGCAGTGGTCAGCGCCAGCTTGGGCGTCAGGATCCTCTCGATGGCAGGGTCATCGGCCAGGTTCATGAACACGACCGCACGCTTCAGCGCCCCGGTCCTTTCGAAGTCGGACATGAAGTACTGGGCTTCCTCGGCGGTGATGCCCATGGCGGCGAAGACCACGGCGAACTCCTCTTCGGAGCCGCGCACCTTTGCCTGCCTTGCGATCTGCAGAGCGATATCGTTGTGAGGCAGACCGCTGCTGGAGAAGATCGGGAGCTTCTGACCCCTGACCAGGGTGTTCATGCCGTCGATGGTGGAAATACCGGTCTGGATGAACTCCTTCGGTTCTGCGCGGGCCCACGGGTTGATGGCTGCACCGCTGATGTCCAGCCTTTTCTCCGGGGTGATGGCGGGGCCGCCGTCGATAGGCTCGCCTGCTCCGCTCAGGATCCTGCCCAGCATGTCCCTGGACACCGGCATCTTCATTGTCTCTCCGAGGAACTTGACCCCGGCAGCCTTCTCGATGCCAGTGGTACCCTCGAACACCTGAATGACCACGAAATCTTCGGAGGTGTCAAGCACCTGCCCCCTCTTCTGGGTTCCGTCGGGCATGGTCACGGTGGCAAGCTCGTTGTAGCCGATGGGCTCGGTCTTCTCAACGAAGACAAGAGGACCGGCGATCTGGGTGATGGTGCGATACTCTTTGGATGCGATGCTCATGCCTTACCCCCCAGTGAATCGAACGCTTCGGCCATCTCCTTATCGATCGCTTCCAGTTCGCTGTCGATCGTCTCTTCATACTTGGACTTGGCCAGCCTGTTGCGGATGGGCATGGCGACGATGTCGTCGACCGCCACTCCGCCCTCGACGGCCCTTATCGATAGGTCAGCGAACTTCTTGATGACCTTCAGCATGGTGTACTGCCTAGGCAGAGGGCAGTAGGTGTCGACCTTGTGGTAGGCGTTCTGCTGCAGGAAGATCTCACGGATCATTCTGGCGACCTCGAGGGTCATCTTCTGCTCGTCCGGCAGGGCGTCAGAGCCGACCAGCTGGACGATCTCCTGCAATTCCGACTCGCGCTGCAAGATCTCCATGGCCCACTGTCTCAAGGCAGGGAAGTCGTCGGCCACGTTCTCCTTGTACCAGCCATTGAGACCGGTGGTGTATAGCGAATAAGAGGTCAGCCAGTTAATGGTTGGGAAGTGCCTCCTCTCACGGAGCTTGGAGTCAAGAGCCCAGAAGACCCTAACGATACGCAGGGTGTTCTGAGTGACGGGCTCGGACAGGTCACCGCCAGGCGGAGAGACGGCGCCGACCACGGAGATCGAGCCGACTGTGCCGTTGCGGTTCTGAACCCGACCAGCACGCTCATAGAACTCGGACAGCCTGGCAGACAGATATGCGGGGAAGCCTTCCTCACCGGGCATTTCCTCTAGACGAGATGAGATCTCCCTCATTGCCTCGGCCCATCTGGAAGTGGAGTCGGCCATGAGCGAGACGTTGTAGCCCTGGTCACGGTAGTACTCAGCGATCGTCATGCCGGTGTACACAGATGCCTCACGGGCTGCCACGGGCATGTTGGAGGTGTTGGCAATGAGAACTGTCCTCTGCATCAGAGGCTCGCCAGTCTTGGGGTCTTCTAGCTCCGGGAACGTCGCCAGAACCTCGGTCATCTCGTTGCCGCGCTCACCGCAACCGATGTAGACCACAATCTCAGCGTCCGACCACTTGGCCAGCTGCTGCTGGGTGACCGTTTTCCCGGTACCGAACGCACCGGGGATCGCGGCGGTCCCGCCCTTTGGCAGGGGGAACATCGTGTCCAGGACACGCTGGCCGGTGATCAGAGGGATATCTGGCAAGAGCTTCTTGCCGAACGGCCTTCCCATTCTGACCGGCCACTTCTGCATCATCATGATGTCCTTGCCGGCGACCTTGGCAACGGTCTCCTCTACGGTGAACTCACCCTCGCGGATCTCTTCCACGGTGCCACTTATTCCTGGATGCACCATGATCTTGTGGGTGAGGTAAAACTCCTGAACGGTACCTAGGACGTCGCCCCCTTCAACCTTGTCACCCTTCTTGACCACGGGCACGAACTTCCATTTCTTGCTGCGGTCCAGCCCATTGGCCGACACGCCGCGCTTGATGAAATCTCCCATGGACTCCATGAGAACTGGAAGGGGTCTCTGGATACCGTCGTACACGCTGCTCAAGAGACCTGGTCCGAGCTCCGCCACCAAGGGGTGGTGGGTATCGATGACCTTCTCGCCGGGCTTGAGCCCGGAGGTCTCCTCGTAAACTTGGATGATAGTCTTGTCGCCGTCGATCTTGATGACCTCGCCCATCAGCCCCTCTTCCCCGACCAGCATGACGTCGTACATCCTGGGGGAGATACCAGTGGCGGTCACCACGGGACCGGCTACCCTATAAATCGTTCCGTGCTTTTCCATTTTTAATCCCTCTCCGACTTGTACAGATCCACGCCGATCGCGCTCTTAACCTTCTCCCTTAGGTCGCCTTCTTCTCCACCCACCTGGATGACGACGGGGGAGATGCTCTCCAGCGCCTTTTTACGCACGTTGGCGGAAACCGCGGTCAGGTCTGATGAGTTGATAGCCAGGATGCCTAGTGTGGAGTCCTCAGTGAGCTCTAGGAGCTTGGCCTCATACTCTTCAGGCCGCACAGTGTACACTCTCCTGACCCCCGCGAGGCGGAAGCCGAGCGTGAATTCTTCACTTCCCAGTACTGCGAACTCCATCACATCACCAGCAGTTTGTTGATGGTATCGGGGTCCATTCCGGCAGCCTTTCCACGGGCGATGATCCGGATGTTGTTGACCTCATTGTTCTTCCTGATTATGTAGTCGATTATTGGCAGGACCGACAGCGGGTAGATGTTCGAGAACTTCTCCGACTGGCGTGCCTGCCACTTCTGCAGGCTTAGCATGATCCCAGAAAGCGATCCGGTCTGCCTGGCCTGCTCCACACCATCCTTGATCTCCTCATAGAAGGACACTTTGCTCAGCTCGTCGAGGAGCGAATCGAAGGTTTCGATCGAGGCCAGACGATTCAGCTCCTTAAGGTCGAATTCATGTCCACCCTCGATGAAGTAGGTCTTTATCCGGTCCATAGGAAGGCCGGCCTGCTTGAGCTTGAGGAGCGTACGCAGGTTGACGATATCGATCTCCCTCTCGATGTACGAGAAGAAGAGCCTCTTGGGCCTCCCCTTCGGCTTGAAGGACGCCAGGAGCTTGGCGTAGTACGCCTTGTCCAGATAGTCCTCCACCGGCGCCAGGTTGGTATCCTTCTCCAGCAGGGCTGAGATGTCCTCTGGGAGGTCGATGTTATGCCTCTTCAGGGAATCGATGATCTCTGCGGGATCGTCCAGCCCCACCAAGGAGAGTAGGTATTCCTCGCTCAGGTCGCCCGCGGGGACTATGTCCTCTCGGATGTCCTCCAGGGATGCTCCCGAAAACTTGCCTCGCAGGATCGTCTTGATGTTCTGATAGTCCCACCTTCGCAGGTAGGCCACCACTATGTCCCTGAGCTCTCCAGTGGTGAAGCTGATGATGTCCCGGTAGGTCCGGGCGAGGTTGCGGGAGGTCCCCAGTTCGATGAGGTTGACCCCGTCATAACGGGCGGCCAGCTCGGCCATCTCCGTCTTGTACTGGGTCTCACCCATGAACCTGCTGATCTCATTGAGATCCATCATCAGCAACTTGGGATAGTTGTCCTGGGTCAGTAGATGGCTCTTTTTGGCTTTGACCCTGGCCGTGGCGTACGGATAGTTACCCTTGTTGCGACCTAGTTTGAACATTTGTTCACCCAGCAATCCTACTCGAACAGGACCGTCGAGATGTCCTTCAGCTCCTTCTCCCAGATTGTTTCCAGCAGGGTGCGGAAGCGCAGGTCGAGGTGGACTGTCCCGTCCTTGTTCTCCAGGATGAGCCCGGATTCCATGTCGGTTTCGGTCAGGGACTCGTAGTCACTTATCCCTGCCAGAAGATCGGCCTCTCCCTTAGGGCAGAACACCCTGGGCATGGGGATGATCTTCGTCCCTTCGGCCAGGATCTTCTTGTAGA
>LFRW01000055.1:38386-39656 GCA_001512965.1 Methanomicrobia archaeon DTU008 | reverse complement strand
TTCTTCGACTCCAGTTCCGCACTGGATAGCTCCTGCCTCCTCATGCGAAGGATGGCGTCCTGGAGCTCCTTCTCGTCCGCCTTCCGCATCCTCTCGATCTTCAGGTCGGCCTCATTGAGTATCCTGGCCCGTTCTTTCTCTGCTTCCTGGATGCGGAGGTTGCCCTCCTGCTTTGCGTTTTCCAGGATCTCGTTCGCTACCTTATCCAGTGCCATGCGTGAGCCTCTGTTGGGTGCTCACTCACATGTTGAGCCAGAGCAGGATGGCCACGACCAGACCGAAGATGACGATAGTCTCAGGGATGACAGTAAGGATCATACCCTTACCGAAGAGCTTCTCGTTCTCGGTCATCGCACCGATCGCCGCGGAACCGATGTCCTTCTCGGCGAGGGCCGAGGCCAGGCCAGTCAGTCCAACTGCGAGTCCAGCACCAATTGCAATCAATCCACTTCCAACGTCTACCATTTCTTATTCCTCCACTGTGTGCTTTCTCTTTATCTTCAGCGGGTTGAACTCAACACCGCCGCCTTCATAGAACTTCTTGAAGAGCTCGACATACTGCAGCCTGATTCCGTGCAGACCTGCCGAGAGAATCGCCAGCATGAAGATCATCAGGTGTCCAGCGGTGAAGATGGACAGCGCTACGATCAACATTACGAGGTCGGTCGTCGGCTCGACACCTTCCATGCCAATGCCGGCGATGCGTCCTAGCGCTATATAGTTGAATGCCAGGGCCATGCCGGCCTTGGACGTTCCGATCGCGATAAGCCTGGTGTAGGAGAGCACGTTGCTCACCACCTCGGGCATATCGATGAGGGCCTTTCCTCCCTCTCCCTTGACGGCCATCAGCATTCCTACGGCGAACAGGCCGATGCCCACCAGCAGCAGGGTGTTGGAGAGCGAGAGCGCGTCCGGGTTGCCGTTCACCAGTGCATCGATGATCACCGGGAGCAGGCAGCCGAAGCCGACCATCACCATGATCCAGGACATCTTCTCCATGATGGCGGCCTTGAGGCCGTGCCTTATGATCATGTTGTAGAAGCCGATGATCAGACCGACGATCAGATGCGCCAGGCCGACCCACAGGCTGCCGTACAGAAGGATCTTCACGCTGCCCAGCTTGGTGGCGTAGCCCAGGTTGACGTCGAAGTCGATCCCCGGAATGGTGAACAGGGTATGGGGGATGTCAATGCCCAGCAGGGACGCCCAGGTGGCGGTCTCCCAGCCAGAGGCGAGGTTCTTCGCATGCTCGGCATGCGTGAACTCAATG
>LFRW01000055.1:0-38265 GCA_001512965.1 Methanomicrobia archaeon DTU008 | reverse complement strand
CTCTTGCACCTCTTCAGTCCCAGCGCTCCCAGGACCAGGAAGGGGATGGCGTAACCGACATCGCCGACCATGAGACCAAAGAACATGGGGAAGAATATCGCCACCGTGATGGTGGGGTCGATCTCGTTATATCGAGGTGTGGAAAGCAGTTTGACGAAGAACTCGAACCGTCCCGTATTACGTCCATGCTCGAGTTTTACAGGAGGCTCCTCCTCGACGGGTAGGGATACCGTCTCTGCGGAGGTCAAGCCGGACTCCATCTTGATCTCGTCCTCTTCGGCATGGTGCTCCTCTCTGCCACGATTCTCAAGCAGCTCGATGTGGATGGCATCGCCGAACCGCTCGGCGAAGGCCGAGGTTACCTTTTCATAGGCCGAGGTGGGAACCCAGGCCTCGAGAATGAAGGTGTACGACGAGGTCGCCATGCGCAGAGGCAGCTCCGCCTTCTCCACCACGATGCTCAAGTATTCGTCCGAGGCGAGGATCAACGAAGCATACTTCTCGTTAAGACTGGCGATCTCCTTGTTCGCGATCTCCAGTTCTTCCGAGGCGGTCTTGATCTCGTTTTCAAGCTCAGCAACAGCGGTGCCGGGCAACCCAGTGCCGGTTGGCAGGGGGAACTCGGTGAAACCATTCTCGGCGAGAATGCGCTGAGCTTCCTCGAGATGCTTCGATGACACGAAAAGCACGACAAAGGAACCGCCCTTGGCGGTGAAAAGCTCGTAGTGACCGTTCAGTTCCCTTTCCAAAGCTGGCTCGGGGTCCGCGCGAACGTTGCCAGCCAGTACCTTGAGGCTGTCATAGCCTCGGTACATCTCGATTTCCAGCGGTATCGACCTGTAGGGTTCGAGCTGAGCTAAGCGGCTCTCTGCCTCGGTGAGGCGGGCCTGCTTTGCGTTTCTCGACTCCACCGCCTGCAAGACCTCCTCATCGATCTTTGCAATGGCATCCTCGAGCTCGCTCCGCACCTTAGACTCTGGGATCGTTGCGATGATATTTTCGACGTTGACCGCCAAGTCTTTTTCCGCGGACCTCAGTTTCAACAGCTTGTGGGAGGCGTCCGAAGCCTCCGGAAGCGGGGCGCCTAGGGAGAAACCCTCCTCGCCCCCCTGATAATCGATAACGTGGACGTTTTCGAGGCTATACAAGAGGTCAATGGCATCTGGCAACCGCTTCTTGGTTCCTACGACCAAGATCCTACTCATTGGTTCCGGTAGCAGCATCAAAGGCCCTCTCGAAATGTTTCTTTATGGTGGTTTTCACCTTGGGTACGCGTTCAGCGGCCAGAGCCTCGATGGCGGCGGCCTCCTCATTCCCCTTGCGTAGAAGCTCATCTCGCTTTACAGCCAATGCCTTTCGCTCTTGGTCAAGCGCGGCCTCTCTCTTGGCCCTTAGGTCCCTTTCGGCGGCCTGCAGCTTTTCCACGGCTTCCCTTCGTGCCGATGAGATTATGGTCCTTTGCCTCTCCTCGGCCTCTTCGAGCATCTTCTTGGCCTTGGCTTCAGCTTCTTTTATCTGAGAAAGTGCATCAGCTTTGCCCACAGGTCTCTCTCCGGAAGGTTTCACCAGTATTGACTGGTGATATTTAAACTATTGCTGAAAGGAAATGTTCAACAATCGATATACTGGCTACGTTTAATGGAACGTAAATTTCGTCCATCGAAAGGGCACGCCGACCCGGCATGGAAATCACGCTTCAGGCCCCTCAGGAACGTATCGGCGCACCACCACCTTGCTTTCCTCGAGCAACTTCTTGGAAAGCTCGTCGATGTAATCGTCCTTGTACACGATCTCATTGATACCAGCGTTGACCAGTATCTTTGCGCACATTACGCAGGGGAAGTTGGTGGTGTAGATGGTGGAGTCTTTTATGCTGACGCCGAAGTATGCGGCCTGGATCACGGCGTTCTGCTCGGCGTGCACGCCGCGACAGAGCTCATGCCGGGTTCCTGATTCGATGTGATTGTTCATCCTCACACAGCCGACCACTTCGCAGTGCTCCATTCCTTTGGGAGCGCCATTGTAGCCTGTGGTCAAAACCCTCTTCTCCTTGACCACGACAGCGCCCACGTTGCGGCGGAGGCAGGTGGAGCGGGTGGCGACCAGTTCGGCCATACGCATGAAGTAGGTATCGTTATCCGGCCTCTCCATCGCCATCGCCATCCTCACGGTCTCATATCTATCTTTGCCATGGCTAGTGAAAGGGTCTATAAATGTAAAGGTCCTTTTTTCGGTTGTGCCAACCGGGAAGCCGAAGAAAGAGGGGGTGCTGGCCTCGAGCATCAAGGCCTTCATCGTCGCCCCCATCATTTTCTTGATAGTGATCGCCGCCATCTTCATCTACAGCGGCATATGGCCTCCGATGGTCGTGGTGGAATCGAAAAGCATGCAGCATTCCGACGACACCAGCTACATCGGCGTCATCGATACCGGTGACATCGTGGTAGTGAAGAAGGTGAACGGCTTCGATGAGGTGACGACCTACATAGAAGGCTTGGCGGACGGTCATTCAACATATGGCGAACCTGGCGACGTCATCATCTATTATCGCGATGGGATGCCCAAACCCATCATACACAGGGCCATCGTCATGCTAGAATACAACAGCACTGGTGGCGGGTTCGACGTTCCGACGCTCGCCAACGTTCCCTCGGAAACGTGGAGCGTTCCCGGTGGTGAGAAGGTCTGGTGGAACCTGAAGGACACGCTGGTGCTGCATGATATAGGATACGCCGGGGCGCGTATGGACATCGATCTCTCCTCCATGCTGTCATACATGATGAGCACCGGCGACCCGCATGGAGGCCTCATCACCCTGGGCGACAACAACTGGGAGGTGGTGAACGGCACCCCTGTCGCGAGGTACGATCAACGATGGTTGAGCAGCATGCGAGAGCCTGTGTCGGATGATTGGATCGTAGGCAAGGCCCGGGGGGAGCTGCCGTGGTTCGGCCTGCTCAAGCTATGGGTGACGGGCAATCTCCCAGATGACGCACCGGCCAACAGCCAGAGGAACCTTGTCATCTCGATAGGGGTGCTGATACTCATACCGATCATCGTCGACGTCGGTTCAAGCATCATGCAGCGCAGGGGCATCGAGCTCAGCCTGAGCGATTGGATGCGCAATCTTCGCGGGAAGAAATGATCAGATCAGCGTGGTCTGGTTCTTCGGCCGATAGTTCTTGATAGACTGCAGGACCTCGTCCTCTTCCAGCACCTTCCTGGTCTCGATCGCCGGCACCGATGACTCGATCTCCTTGGTTCGCCCCCCGCGGCCGAAGCTCTTCACCCTGGCATGGATTATACCAAGCATGTCCAGCTCAGAGATCAGATCGGTGACCCTTCTCTGCGTGAGCTGAGTTATACCGGCTATCGCAGCGAGGTCGCGATACGTCTCATAGACATCACCAGTGGTGAGCCTTCCGTCCGATCGCTCCTCGTTTATCAATATGGACATCAGGACCAGCTTGGATTGTGTGGGCAGCGTCCTTATGGCTTCAGTGACGCAATCAAGCTCCAGCTTGTTCTTCGCTTTATAAACGTGAGCCTCCGTCACCTTTTCATCGCCATTGCGCTCGGCGATCTCCGCAGCCACCCTCAACAGGTCCAGCGCTCGACGGGCATCGCCATGCTCCTGTGCGGCCAGTGCCGAACACAGTGGCGTGACGCTTGGGTCGATGACTCCAGGGAAGAAGGCCAGTTCAGCGCGCTGTTTGAGGATGTCCCTCAACTGGTCGGCGTTGTATGGCGGGAAGACCATCTTCTCCTCGCCCATCCTGCTCTTGACCCGCGGGTCGAGGAAATCGGTGAACTTGAGATCGTTGGAGATCCCGATGAGAGATACCTTCGCGTTCTGCAGGTCATCGTTGATCCTGGAGAGGTGATAAAGGACGTCATCGCCGGATTTGTAGACCAGCTTGTCTATCTCGTCCAAGACGATGATGACGACGCGATTGGTATCGTCGATCTTCTCCCGCAATATGTTGTACACCCTTTCGGTGCTCCAGCCGGTGAAGGGGATGCGTTCATTGAAATTATCGATGAACATGTTGCCGATGTTCTGCAGAACTCCATACTGAGTGTCCACGACCTCGCAGTTCATGTACAGGTAGCTGACCCGGTTGAACTCTGAATCAGCCTTCCGGATCTCCTTACCAAGATATTTGACAGAAGCTGTTTTTCCTGTCCCGGTCTTACCGAAGATGAGAACGTTTGAAGGCCGATCGCCTTTGAGGGCGGTCACCAGGATGGAGGCGAGCTGGTTTATCTGTTCTTGGCGGTGGGGCAGCTCATCTGGAATGTAAGAAGGTCTCAGTATCTCCCTGTTGCGCTGGAATATCCTTTTCGAATTGAGGTATGGTTGAAAGATGCTTTCGTCCAGATAATCGCCTCCTTTGATGTAGACGGTATGCCTCTCCCCCACCCCTTCATTTCCATTGGAAATCGTTGGGCCTACCGCAAGGCATCCGATAGGTGCATCTGATTGAAGTATGTTTCTTCCTTCTTTTCATTTGTTAAGCCTGGCAAAAAATGGCTAGATATTCCTGCCTAACACCTCGACGCCCCCACCCCTTCATTTCCACTGGAGCTCGAGATTATCAGATGTCCGGAGCCTCCAAGAAATGCCAGTGAACCGTGTTGACATCTTGACGAGATGATCGATGGTGCGATTTCGCATGCAGGGAAGGATTGATTATAGAGGCCAGAGATGATGAGCACTGCATAGGAAGGAGAAATAGAACGAGAAGTGAACAGGAAGATATTGGATTAGGATATAGAATCTACATACGTTATAATATAGGAAGGAAGAGGAAGGAATTGATAAAGAAAAAGGAAAGAACTGCGGTCATCTTGACCATTGACGAGAACGTTTCCGAGATGGAAGAGCTAGCTTGATTGACCGGGATGACGATCCAATACGAGATCATACAGCGTCGCAGAAGGCCTCACCCTACATCTTTCGTTGGAAGGGGAAAGCTCAGAGAGGTCAGTGAAGCGTTGAGCATGCGCGCCGTCGATGTCCTGCTCATAAATGGCGAATTGAAACCATCTCAGCATTATCTCCTCGAGAGCGAGTTGAAGGTGGAATGCATGGACCGCATCCGCCTGGTATTGGAGATATTCGATGATCGAGCGTACTCGCGAGAAGCAAGGTTGCAGGTGCAGAGAGCTCGGCTGCGCTACGAGATACCCCTTCTCAGGGAATGGATACACAATGCCAGAGGCGGCGAGCATCCTGGATTTCTAGGAGGGGGTGCTTATGAGACGGACGCCTATTACGAACTGATCCGTCGCCAATTGGCACGAATCGAGGACGAGCTGAAGAAGATAGAGAGCGACCGTGACCTTCGAAGGAAACGTCGCGCCCGCTGCGGCCTAGGCACAATCGCATTGGCCGGCTATACAAATGCTGGCAAATCATCATTGTTGAACGCCATCACGAGCGAGGAAGTGCTGGTCGAAGACAGGATGTTCTCTACGCTGTCCACGACCACGTCCCGGCTCGAAGGTTGCAGAAAACAGCTGCTGGTCACAGATACCATCGGCTTCATATCCAACCTTCCACACTTCATGATCGAGTCGTTCAAAAGCACCCTGGACGAGATATTCTACGCCGATCTGGTGCTACTTGTGATAGATTCCTCGGATGACGAAGAGGCCTTCATCGAGAAGTTGAACACGTCACTTCGAATTTTGTTCCCCGAGGTCGACGCGACAGACCTGATGATCGTTCTCAGCAAGATCGATCGAGCGACCGATCTTTCGCGCAGGAGCGCTATGGTTCGCGCGATCCTCCCGCATGTCAATATTATCGGCGTATCATCTCTAACTGGAAGAGGCCTCGAAAGACTTCAGGAGATGATTCTCGAACATTTCGCATATCCTGTCGAGATGTGCTTCTTCTTGCCGCACTCGCCGGAGGCGGAATCCCTCCTGTCGTGGCTGCATGACAACACGGAACTTCAAGTGAACAGAACGGCCGAGGGTACAGAGGTCATGCTTCGTTGCAGGGAATGTGACCACTCTGCCATAGTGCGCCGTCTGATAGAGGTCGGCGGGCGTTCCAGATGGTGACCCGGTAGTCGGCGATGTATACCGGCTTTGTTACCGGAGCCGGTCAAGGAACCGGTTCCAGTGGAAATGAAGGGGTCCCCCCCTATGTGGCGCTCATTTCAAGCCGAAATTCTTCTTCTTCGCCAAGAGCTCTTCTTCATATCTCGAGGGAAGACGCCAGGCAAGGTATTCAAGGTTGTCAAGCTCCTTGATGAAACTGGCCTTGCTCTTCTCCACGATAAGCTTGCGGAACTTTCTGACGTTGAGGAAGTAGGAGATGAACCATATGGCTCCGACAAGAACCACGCCAGCGCCCACTATCAGGACCCAATAATCCCAGTTGCCCATTTCAGTGAAGGCGATCTTGAACAGAGCCAGAAGAGCGACGATTATCAGGACGATCCCCAGGACGACCATGCTGATGGAGATGGGACCAGCCTTCTCAACCTGGATAGGCTTCGACATGACCGGAGACATCGCAAAATAGCTATTCAATATTTCGGCCAGCATCATATCCGGGAGCTCAAGTCCGTAGAGGACCAGGTCTTGACCGGATCGGTAGGCAACATGCCGCATGAGGATGAATAAGTACGTCGAGGGCCCATGGGCCAAGGATGCGCCGAAGCACGTGGTGGGAAGTATTGATTATCTGTTCATTGCTTATCGATTGAGCCCATGTTCATCGCCGTCGACGATACCGACTCTCCCGATTGGATGTGCACGACCTTCCTGGCAGTGGAACTCATCAAGGCGTTCCCGGAGTGGGATCTAATAGGCATGCCAAGGTTGGTCCGGCTCAACCCAGCGGTGCCATGGAAAACGAGGGGCAACGCATCCGTGGCCATAAACTTCGGCAAGGGAAAGGGGGACGGCCGCCTCATCGGCGAGGCCGGCGGTCACCTAGTTCGGGCATATCCGAGATCATCTGACGAGCCGGACCAGGAGGAGGCGCTTGAACGGGCGTCGCGGGTGGTGGAGAAATGGGCTCAAAGAGAACATTCCGACCCAGGCCTGGTCGTCCTGCCAAGACAACCGGACGAGTCGTTGTACCGCCGTGCGGTCACCACCATAGTGGGGAAGGAGGACGCCCTTGATGCGATCAGGAAGGCGGGCGGGAGCTACTTCCAGATAAACGATGGAAGAGGGCTCATCGGCGCCACATCCGCTGTGGCGTGGAGACCTGTCGACCGCACCTACGAACTGCTCACATACCGCCAGATGGAACGCTGGGGGACGGAGCGGGAGGTATCCGAGGAAGGTATACGCCGGCTCGACAAGGATTATCCCTCCACCTTCAACAACTATGACGTCGAGGCGGGCCGTCCCGCCATCATACCACACACCAAATGCCCCATCCTATACGGTATAAGGGGCGATTCCGCTCCGGAACTTGTGATGGCGATGTTGTCGTTGATCTCGGAGAAAGCGGAGAGCTGGCAGCTGTTCATCACCAACCAGGGCACCGACGACCATATAATCGCTCATTGGAAGACGCTCGTTCCGAACTCCTCGTATTCCGTGACGGGCGAGGTGATCAAGGAGCCGTGGACCGTCCAAGGCGGTCATGTGCTAATAGGACTGAGGGCCGACAACGGTATTGAACTGGAAGCGGCGGCCTACGAACCGTCGAAGTCGTTCCGCGATATCGTGAAGGCGCTTCGGAGAGGCGATAGGATACGGGTCCTTGGCGAGGTACGCGAAGACCGCGGAACGTTGAACATCGAGAAGATGGAGGTGTTGCGGCTGGCACCGTCGCGCATCAAGGTGTCCAATCCCTTATGCGTGTGCGGCAAGCGCATGAAGTCGGTCGGCGCCGGTCAGGGATATCGATGCCGGGAGTGCGGCACGCGCGCCGCCGAGGCGATCACGGAGCCGGAAGAGCGCACGCTGCAGCTGGGATGGTATGAGCCTCCAGTGTGTGCACGGCGCCATCTATCGAAGCCTCTCAAGCGTATGGGGATACATAATCGACAGTAGTCGAGCAGCCCTGCCGACAGTTTTTTAACATTATCTCAAGATGGCTCGGCGGATGGGAGCTGATTCCCTTACCAGGAGCATGATCTAGTGAAGGAAGCCGTCATTTTGAGCGCCGTCCGCACCCCGGTCGGTAAGTTTGGAGGTTCGTTGAAAAACTTCTCCGCTCCCCAGCTGGGAGCGATGACGATCGCCGAGGCCGTGAAACGAGCTGGTGTGGACGGAAAGGAAGTACAGGAATGCATCATGGGCATCGTGCTGCCCGCCGGGACGGGGCAGAACCCAGCCCGGCAGGCCGCGCTGGGGGCTGGACTTCCTATAGAGATAGGCTCGTTCAACGTGAACAAGGTATGCGGTTCTGGACTGAAGTCCATCATGCTGGCTGCCAGCTCCGTCCGGGCCGGGGAGCAGGACCTCATCGTCGCTGGAGGGATGGAGAACATGTCCGCCGCTCCATACCTGTTGATGGACGGCCGCTTCGGATATCGCCTTGGTGACAACAAGGTCGTGGACCACTTGGTCAAGGATGGGCTGTGGGACGCTCCTACCGATCAGCACATGGGCAACACCGCGGAGATAGTGGCGGAGCGCTACAACGTGACGAGGGAGGATGCGGACCGGATATCCTATGAGAGCCATATGAAGGCCGCAGCCGCGACCAGGGAGGGGCGCTTCGACAGAGAGATCCTGCCGATCACCATAAAGAGCAAGAAGGAGACCATCGAGCTCCGGCACGATGAAGGCATTCGCCCCGATACGACCTTGGAGGGACTGGCCAAGCTCCGCCCGGTTTTCAAGGAAGGCGGGATCGTGACCGCTGGCAATGCCTCGCAGATCAGTGACGGGTCCGCCGCAGTGGTGGTCGCATCGAGGGAGTATGCCGAGGAGAACGGCCTGAAGCCCCTGGCGACCATCGTCGACTACAACACCGGCGGTACCAAGCCGGAATGGATCATGGAGGCCCCCATACCCACCACCAGGGCGTTGCTGGAGCGAAATGACCTATCGATCGATGATATCGACCTGTTCGAGCACAACGAAGCGTTCGCCACGGCATCGGTGGCCGTGAAGCGTGAGCTGGGCGTGCCTGACGACCGGTTCAACGTGAACGGAGGCGCCATCGCCATCGGCCATCCGATCGGAGCCTCGGGTGCCAGGGTGCTCACCAGCCTGATATATGCGCTGCATGACCGGAACAAGAAGACCGGTCTCGCCACGCTGTGCCTGGGCGGCGGCAATGCAGTGTCGATGCTGGTCCGTCGGGACTAAACTACTTCCTTTTCCTTTTTATCAGCAATGCGGCTGCAACGATGATCACGACGGCACCCGCAAGGCCGAGCAGCGGAAGCAGGTCGATCTCAAATCCGCCGGACGACTCGAACGAGAGCGAATACTCCCAATCGATCGGGTTCCCACTGACGATGAAGATCAGATGGTAGGTGTCTGGTTCCACGTCCAAGCGAAGATTGAGGGTGGGGTTGTCGGTAGAGGTATGAGTGGAGCGATGTAATGCCTCATAATCCGGGTCGTCATCCTCGTAACGTTGCCAGTTGGTCTCGTTCAGCAGGATGAGCTCGACCATCCCATCGTTGACGCTCAGGTCGAGCACGATCTTTCCAGGTTCGTCCACTTGCAGAACACGATATTCATTTCCTGGTTCGGTGAACCTGCTGGGTTCATCGGCCTGCACCGAGGGGGCCATGAGCACGATCATCAAAACTGTTGCTAAGGCGGCGAGAACTTGGGGTCTCATGCGCCACCTACATCGTGGATTATTGATTTAATCCCTGATCTCTTCGGCTAACCTTTTAAGCCCACTGCCCGATTCTTCCATGGTAACGCTCATGAGCCGTTTGGATGAACTACTCGCCACCGTGGAAGGCTACCGGGACGCTATGATCGAGGAGATGACGACCATGCTCCGCATCCCTGCCATGGGGCCTGAGAACGGCGGGGAGGGTGAGTTCGATAGGGCCCGCTTCATCGAGGGACTTGTCCGCAGATGCGGGTTTCAGGAAGTGGAAACGTACGAATCCCTGGACGATCGGGTCAAGATGAAGGTGCGCCCTAGCGTCATCGCCAGGCGCCGGGGGAAATCGAAACGCACCATCTGGTTCATATCCCATATGGACACGGTGTCGCCCGGTGACGCCAAGGCGTGGACCTACCCGCCGTTCGACGGAACGGTGGCCGACGGCAAGCTATACGGCCGCGGTTCGGAGGACAACGGGCAGGCGATAATCTCGACGCTCTTCGCGCTGCGGTCCATGATGACGATCGAAGAGGAGCCTGCTTACACGATAGGCGCTGCCGTGGTGGCCGATGAAGAGGCCGGTTCAGACCACGGCATCAAGTTCCTGATCGAGAAAGGACTGTTCGGGGAGGACGACATATTCTACGTCCCTGACGCCGGTGTTCCTGACGGCTCCGTTATAGAGGTTGCGGAGAAGTCGATCATCTGGCTGAAGTTCAGGGTTCGCGGCAAGCAGGTGCACGCCTCCACGCCCGAGAGGGGCCTCAACGCGCTGCGTATCGGCTCCGAGATGATGGTGGAGCTGAGCGAACATCTATATGGGAAGTTCTCCGCCCGGGATCAGCTGTTCTCTCCCCAGGCCTCGACGTTCGAACCCACCAAGCGATTGGCCAACGTCGATAACGTCAACACGGTGCCCGGGGAGGACATATTCTACATGGACATCCGGCTGCTGCCGCAGTACGATGTCCAGGACTGCATCGACACCGCAAAGAGCATTGCCGCCATGTTCGAAGAGCGCAGTGGAGCGACCATAGAGGTGACGGTGGAGCGGGTCGATCCGGCCGGGAAGGCGTCATCGGCAAACGGCGACGGGGCGATCGCGCTGAGGAAGGCCATTCGCCGCATCCGCGGCATCGAACCGACCCTCACCGGCATCGGTGGGCAGACATGCGCCAACTGGTTCCGGCAGGCAGGAATGGAGGCGTATGTCTGGGAGACATGCGATGAGACGGCCCACCAGGTAGATGAGTATGTCAGGATCGACAACCTCGTGGATGACGCGAAGGTCTACGCGACCTTGCTTGCCGACCTCTGTTATCCGGGCCGTTTCAAGGGTCCATGCCCTGACTACTGACCCAGCCGGTAGCGCAGCCAGACCAGGCCGCCATCCAGCTTATCGACAGACATCAGCTCGGCTTCCGACACCTGTTCGTCGTCCCCTAGGTCGTCGGCTATGAAGGCCGACGACGGCGACCTTCCGCCGATCACCTGCGGATGGACCAGTATGCTCACCTCGTTGACAAGCCCGGCCCGCAGAAGAACGCCGTTGAGCGTACCGCCACTGTCGACCCTGACGGTCTTTACACCGTACCTTGAGCTCAGCTCCATCAGCGCCGCGCGCAGGTCCACATGTTCATCGCCAGCGATGATGACGTCCGCACCTTTGCTCCGAACGATCTCCAGATGCTCTTCGGGCGTCCTTTTCGTGCTCAGCGCAACCCCCTTGCTCCAGTAGGGCGAAGGCGCTACCCTGTCCCAGCCGCTGAACCTCCCTCTACCGTCCACAACCGCCAGCAACGGGTTCGAAGGATCCGACGAACCATCGTGCTCCCATTCCGATAGGCCGGCCTGGAGGACGGTCTCCGAGCCGCAAAGGGTGCAGTCCTCCTTCCATGTGGGTAACAAGGAGTAGTAGCGCTCCATATCTATCCTTAGACGGTCCATCCGGCCGTCAACGCTCACCGCGCTGTGAATGATGACGTATGGCAACATGTCAAGTTCCGGTCGTATTACTACTACGGAAGATAAAGTCGTTCGTCACGCGCACCCTGATGGTGAGGCGACTGGTACGGCGTTCCGAATCTCGAGAAGTCGGCATTATATCTGTAGATTTCAATCGAACATTCTTATTACAACCCCGGATATTCGATCGGGTGTTTCAAAAATGATCGACAATAGTAAAAGAGCTGTTCTGGAAGATCGTGTTCAGCACATCGACCTTGAAGGCATCTCCACGGTAAGGGACCTGATGAATGCCTACATGGACAGCTCTATTCAGAGCCGGGCCCTCGCCAACTGTGCCAGGGTTTACGAAAGCGCTCTCCGGGATCCCGAGAGGCCCCTCATCGTCCTGGGGGTCTCTGGCCCTCTCATCGCGGCCGGGCTACGAAAAGTGATCGCCGACATGATCCGGTTCGGTATCGTCGATGCAATAGTCTCGACCGGCGCCATCGTCTATCAGGACTACCTGAACGCTGGCGGCCACTATCATTACAAGTGCTCGCCCAACATCGACGACCTCATGCTGAGGGAGCTTGCGATCGACCGAATCTACGACACCCTGGTCGACGAGGATGCTTTCTATGAGAAGGACGCCGAGATAGGCGAGGTCGCGGAGACGCTTGAGCCTCGCGGATATTCCAGCCGGGAGTTCATGGAGGTGCTGGGTTCGCGCGTCACCGATGAAGGCTCCATCCTTTACAACGCAAAGAAGCATGGGGTGCCGATCTTCGTGCCGGCGATCAACGATTCCTCAATCGGCATAGGGCTCGCGGGCTTCTATAACAAGATGCTCTCCGAGGGCAGGACCTTTGGCGAGTTCATGTACATCGACTCCATACGGGACAACTACGAGCTCACACAGCTGAAGATCGCCAGCGATCACACCGCGGCCGTTTACATCGGCGGAGGTGTGCCAAAGAACTTCATCCAGCAGATGGAGGGCACGGCTGATACGATGGGCCACCCCAAGGGAGGCCACTCTTATGCCGTCCAGATAACCGCCGACTCCCCTCAGTGGGGTGGCCTGTCGGGATGCACCTTCGAGGAGGCGCAATCATGGGGCAAGATCAATCCGGACGCCAAGACCGCAGTGGCGTACGTCGAGGCATCCATCGGCCTGAGCCTGATGGTCGCATACATCCTCCAGAACGGGAGCTGGAAGGGCCGGAGCAGGTTGAGGCCTACATGGAACGATGGTAGGCTGGTGTCATTGTCTCCAGAACCCATCGACCAAAACCAGGGGGTATAAACCCCCGATCATTCCTCGAACAGGCGATCGAGCATCCATCTGCCGTCGAAAGGTATGATGTCCTCGTACCCCTGGCCATTGCTCACGAACGCTATGGGCTTTCCTATGGCATGGGCGATCGACAGAGCGGCGCCGCCCTTGGCGTCCGCATCGATCTTGGTCAGGATGATGGCGTCGATGCCGACGGCCTTGTCGAACGCCACCGCCTGTTCCACCGCGTCGTTTCCTGCCAGGGAGTCCCCGACGAAGATGATGAGGTGAGGGGATACCACACGCTTGATCTTCTTCATCTCGTCCATCAGATTGACGTTGGTCTGCATGCGGCCAGCCGTGTCGATGAGGACCACATCACGGTGCTTGGCCTTGGCGTGCTCCACCGCGTCGTATGCCACGGCCGCGGGGTCGCCGCCAGATTGGTGCTTTATTATCTTCGTCCCCAGACGCTCGGCGTGCACCGAGAGCTGCTCGATCGCCCCGGCACGGAACGTGTCCGAGGCTGACAGCACGGTGGTCATACCGTTCTTGTGCAGCCGGTCGGCTATCTTGGCGATGGCCGTAGTCTTCCCGGTGCCGTTGATGCCGACGAACATGATGACGACGGGCCTATCATGGCCACGGACGAAGCCATCGAAGTCAAACTCGCTCTTCTGTAGAACATTGGCAATGGCGTTCCGGAGGGCCTGCTCTATCGCTTCCCCCAGGTCATAGCCTCTGCCGATCCTCCTCCCCACGAGGTCGTCCCGTACGCCGTTCTTGATCTCCTCGATGACGGGGAGGGCGACATCCGCTTCAAGGAGCCCCATCTCTAGTTCCCATAGAAGGTCGTCCAGTTTCTCTTCGCTGATCTTCTTCCCGGTGTCGCCGATGCCCTCGACCGACGTCTCGGGCTGAGCCTTGGACTCCTTCTCCTTGGGCTCCTTCTTGAAGAAAAATCTCTTCTTCTCCGCAGGTGCGGCCGGTGGCTGTGCTGCCGGCTGCGCTACCTCCTGCTCTACCTCTTCCCTTGCGACCTCTGTTTCTGGCTCTTCCGCATGCTCAGCAACCACCTCGGCGCCCTTGCCCCGCAGAGAGGCAAGCTTCTTGCGGAGAGCCTCGAACATTGGGATCCCTCACTGTCCCTGCAAAGCCTGCATCTCGGACTGGATGGTGCGAGAGAGTTGTTCGGCCTGGGCCTCCAGCGCCTGACGGCGCTCGGAGAGCTTGCGTATGCTCTCGGTCAACTCGTTGGAGCGCTCTTCCATGGTCTTTATGGCATCCTCCATGCTCTTCTCCAGTGAGATGCCGCTGCCGATGCCCACTATGGCCTTGGTATTGTCTGAGGCCTTGGCGAAGACGAAGGAGTTGCCGCCGATCGGTACAAGGATGTCCGAACCGATCTCCGCGCTCTTATACTGTGAAAGGGTCTCCCGGGCCCTGGCTAGCTCTTCCAAGGATACCTGTATGAGCTGCATGTTCTCCGCTATGCTCTGCAGCTGAATGCGGTAGACCTCCAGGGCGGACATTGCCTGGCGCAGCTCGTCCTCGTTCATTGGGCCCCTCCAACGACATATTGGACGGCGGGGTTCTCGATCTCGTTGGCCTCAAGGGCTCTGAGCTCGTCGATCTTGATCTCGGTGCGTTTAAGTTTGTGGCGGCTTCCAAGGTCGGACATGACCTTCTCCGCAGCGCCTGCCTCATCCAGCGCGGCCACCTCGATGCTGTACTTCTGCCAGGTGAACTTGCCGGTTTTAAAGGAACCAGTTGCTCTAAAGGCCTTCATGTGGATAACCTGCCCCTCCAAGCTCATCGTATCATTAAATCTTTTGGTCTCTTACTCTTTAACCCTTACCATGCCTAAGACGTTCAAGATATATCGCCCTGGGGCCTTTCCCGCCGTCTCCGTCACCGGGGAGAGATGCGCCCTTCAGTGTGAGCACTGCGGCGGCCGGTACCTCCGGAGCATGATCCCCGCCGATGTCCCGGAGCGTCTGCTGAGCGTCGCCAGGGAGGCCAGGTCGAGAGGCGCCAAAGGCATCCTCGTCAGTGGCGGTTGCGACGCGGAGGGCACGGTCCCTCTTCGGCCATTCCTCGCCGCGATAGCACAGATCCGTTCAGAGGGGCTACGGATCAACGTCCACACCGGATTGCTGGATGAGAACGGTGCGAGGGAGCTTGCGGCGACGGGGGCGGACGTGTTCTCCGTGGACCTCTTGCAGGATGCGGAGACCATGCGTTCGCGATTGCATCTCGATGCCTGTCCAGATGACTATGAGAGCACGATACGGTCGCTGGTTGCGGAAGGAGCCTCGGTGGTCCCCCATGTGTGCGTCGGGCTTCAGTCGATCGAGGGAGAGGACCGATGCCTGGAGCTGCTTGGGCGCATCGACATCGCCAGCATCGTGGTGCTGGCCTTGATGCCGCCGCCCGGGAACAGGCCGGTCGCCGACCTCGACGACAGGCTGGTGCGTTTCGTGGAGAAGGCGAGCCAAATGCCCGTCCCGGTCCTGGTGGGATGCATGCGTCCGCGCGGTCGGTGGGAGACCGAGGTCCGATGCGTTCAGGCGGGGGCTGCCGGAATGGCGAACCCGTCCGCTAGAACGATAGAATGGCTTAGGGAGAATGGCTACGAGATGGTCGAGGAGGATGTCTGCTGCGCTCTTCACGGGACGCCGGCGGGCAGGGTCTGACCCATCGCAGGAGGAAGGCGATTACTCCGGCGGGATCTCCAGGGTGGCAGACCGACGAGCGACCAGGAATATGGCGAGGTACAACGGCACCTTGCAGTGGCCTTCCAGGTCGAACCTTCGCCCTTTCAAGCTACCCTCTTGGCGTCCCTTGACGAATATCTCGATCTCGTCATCGGGAAATATGTCGGGCACCGCGTCGCGAAGCGGATCGAAGGAGTCGAGGGCTTCGCGGTCCATGGGGACTACGCGCAGACCGGTCTTGCCATGCAGCGATTGCGGGAGGCGGATCAATCGCTTGATGTCGCTGGTCACTGGCTCATCTATCTCGGATGTGAACCTTGGACGCACTTCCTTGTCAAGCAATGAGAGGAAGAGGTTGAGGTGCCGATCGTTGGAGAAATAGGCGAGCACGTTGTTCTCCAGGGTCAGCCTTGCGCCCTCGGTCCCATTGCGGCGATCGTATAGGTCCCGAAGCATTCCTTCGATGATGCCGTCCTGCACGCCGGCCAGCGTTGGGAATCTGGCCCTCAGGTCGGGGATGTCCCTGGCGCGCATGTCTTCCACCAGCCACTCGATGCCGGTACGCATCCTGCGCTTCCAGCCCCCTGCGGACGGCGGCGGAATGGAACGCACCCTGCTCTCCTGAGCCCGCCCCTGGAAGGACTTGAAGGCCGACACCCGCTCCGGGAAGACCCAGTCCATGTTCAGGTCCGTCCCTGACACGTAATCGACTATCTCCCTCCGCTCATGGCTCTTCAGACCCGCGACGCGCGGGTCGGAGACGTGGATATGGTATCCCCGTCCGCCGGAGAACACTATCTTGAGGCTGGAAGGGTCCAGCCCTAGGTCGCCCAGCAGAAAATCGTCGATCAGGCGAAGCAGCTCCTCCTTGATGCGGCCGAGCATGTCTTCGTACGACAGCCCTTCCGCACCCTTTACGTGGTCGGCATCCAGGTCGAAGATGAGGTCGGCGCCCTCCCACCGCTTCTCGTCCATGGTCGGGGCGTTGGGAAATCGGTAGAAGGCGGTGGAATGGTAGGCGTGCGATGGCACTTGGGAGATGAGGAACGATTGAAGCTCGCCCGGCGTGACGAATCCGATGTGGCGCTGAACGAAGTCGCGGTCGAAGAACATGAACCCGAACTCTCTGCGGTCCAGCCGCGTCGGGGGGCAAGGAGGCCGGGCCTTGTAGAAGCGATGGAACCATGACATCAAAAGCTCCTGATCCGGGCCCATGGGCAAAACAACAGCCTGCCTCTATATCAATTAACGCTTTCGATAATGTTCTTAAAGGCGGCGATGAAATGAAGAGATGTCATGCGGGCCTATGTCCAGGTGGAATACTCGGCGGATGGCCCTTCCCCGGCCGAGGTGGACCGGGCGGTGTCGAAGGCTGGCTTCCGACGCGAGGGCATATACTATGTGGTCGAGGGCGACATCCTCATGCGTCTGACCGAACTGCACGATGCGCTCCGGGGCACAGGCGTCAGCTACACGATCGTCCCCAATCCGTCGCCGACCGAGAAGTGGAGCGGCACCACAAGGGACGTTGCCATGCACTGGCGCGAGGACGGACTGATCGACGACAGGGCCCTGGACCTCCTCGATGACGATCCAGCGGCGTTAAGGGAGGCCGCCCTCATCTCCACCAAGATCGCAGTGGAGAGATTGGCGGCCATGAGGGAGCAGGAACTGGCGGAGAGGAGGGCCGGCAGGATGAGGAGTGCGATGCGGGACGACATAATCGTGATGCTGAGGGCCACCGGTGGCATGACCGCTCACCAGGTCGGCGAGGCACTGGATGCGTCCGAGGAGGAGGTCTTCAACGCGTTGGACTCCATGGTGAGGGACGGCTCGGTGGAGGCCGAGCAGAACGGCCACACCATCGTGTATCGGCTGATGAGAAAGACGATCATGCCATAGCATCGACGCCCACGACGAGGACAGCAAGGGCCGCCATGTGTACCGTTGTGTCAACAACTGCCTGTCATTGGATAAACCTTAAAAGCAACAAGGGCGTCGTGTAGCCAAGGTGAAAAACTATGGGAGCAGTCGATGCGAATGCACGTGTTCTCTTGATATTCGCGGCCCTCACAGCGATCTTCGTAGGGATAGGGTGGGCGGTCGGCACCGTGTTCCTGAACGATTGGGTCACGGGAGCGGTGTTCTTCCTGGTCATAGCCGGGCTAATGAACTTCATCTCGTACTTCTTCTCATCCAAGATAGTCTTGATGTCCTACAGGGCAAGGCCGGTGACAGAGGCCGAGGCCCCTCGTCTGTACAGGATAGTCCGTCAAGTGTCTCAGACCGCTGGGATGCCGATGCCTCAGGTCGCCATCGTACCCACGCAGACGCCCAACGCCTTCGCCACTGGCAGAAATCCCAAGCATGCCACGGTGGCGGCGACGGAAGGTCTGTTGAAGCTGCTGAACGATGATGAGCTGACCGGCGTGATAGCTCACGAGATGGCCCATGTCAAGGACAGAGACATACTGGTCATGAGCGTGGCAGCCACCCTGGCCGGAGCGATATCGTTCGCCGCACGCTACTTCTTCTGGGGGACCGTGTTCGGCGGGGGCAACGACCGCGACAGTGGAACGGTGATCATAGCCGTCATCGCCGCCATCACCGCACCGATCGCCGCCCTGCTTCTGCAGATGGCCGTATCCCGATCCCGGGAGTATCTGGCCGATGAGGAAGGCGCCAAGATGATCGGGCGACCGATGGCGCTGGCGAACGCGTTGAGGAAGCTGGATGGCTATAACAAGCAGATGCCGATGCGCATGGGGAATCCCACGTCATCTTCGCTGTGGATAGTCAACCCCTTCAGGGGCGGAAGCCTGGTCACGCTGTTCTCCACGCATCCTCCCATGGAGGAGAGGCTGCGCCGCCTTGAAGAGATGGCCGGCCTCGGCCGGTTCTGAAAACCCCTTTCCCTTCATTTCATATTTTATGGATGGAACAGCAGGTCCCTCGTCAGCCCACCGTTCCTCAGGAATCGGTACGGCCGATCCAACCTGACGACCGCTTCGAGCGAATGATGCGCATCCGCTCCGACCGAGACCCGCACGCGGCCATGGAACGCCTCGAAGTATCTCGATGCAAGTTCATAGAATGGCACCCCATCCCTACGGTATGGTAGGGCATTGTTCAACTCGACGAACATGCCGAAGTCGCGAAATCTCGATGCGACCTCATCCGGCTCCCTCCCTGAGTAGATGCGCTCGATGTCCATGTGCGCCAACCCTCGAAGGGGGCGCAGTTGCGACAGAAGGGGCTCCAGCTCTTCGAGTGAGGAGCCGCTATCGTCGACATACTCGAAAAGGATGATGTCAAGACGGTTCAGCAGGTCGATCGGCAGGTCTTCAAGATCGCACCTCGAGGGGTCCGTATCTATCTCCACCCCCGACAGCACCTCCACTCCAGGATGGCGCTCGGCCGCTGCCTGGATCTCTTCAAGGTATTCATCAAACTGCGCCGTCTGCAGACAATACACCTTGCGGGTCTCGAAGTGGTCGGTGATGGCGATGTGCGATAGGCCACCGCGCTCAGCGGCGTCCACCACCTGCTCGATGGTGAAGTCGCCGTCCGAGTAACTTGTGTGATTATGCAGGTTGATCAGCGGATTTGCTCCCACTTCTCCAGCTCCTGCACCCTGGACAGCGTGCCGCCGCGCTTGATCTCCTCGCGGATGCGCTCCTCCCGCTCGGCGACGTCGACCGCGCGGTTGGCGATCTCCACGGCCCTCTCCTGCGGGACCACGACGACGCCGGAATCATCGCCGATTATCCAGTCCCCGGTGCGCACGGGCTGCTCACCGCATATGATCTCATGCCCGTATCCGCCGTATCCCTTGGGCTCGCCTGCGTTGGGGGCGACGTGTCTCGAGAACGCCGGGAACCCCATGGCAAAGATGCCGTCAAGGTCTCGGATGGCGCCGTCGATAACGACCCCCACCACTCCCTTGGACCGGCAGCTCCATGCCGCCAGCTCGCCGAATACCGCGATATCGCTCCCCCCTGCGTCGATCACCAGAACATCACCGGGAGAGGCGCGATCGATCGCTTCCACTGGCTTGCACCAGTCTCCCTTGGCGGTCTGAACGGTGAACGCGCGTCCCACCATCTTGGTGCCATGGGCGATCCTCGGATGGATGTTCTTCATCACGCCGAACTTATGCATGGCATCAGCGATGTTGCATGTCGAGGTCTTGGAGAACGCTTCGAACAGTTCATCGGCGGAGTATTTGCGCGATGCGGCCCCTTCGATCGCCCTCCTCTCCTCCATGGCGGTCTTGAGACGCGCGGCCGCGGAGCGGACGTCCCTGTTCTTTATTATGCTCCCCCCAGCGATGATGATGGAAGCACCAGCTTCCAGCAGCTGTGGGGCCGTTTCCGACGTTATGCCTCCGGCCACCGCTATGGGGATGGAGACGGAGGATGCGATCTTCTTCAGAACATCGATCGGAGACCCTTCGGCGCGCATCTGTTCGTCGATGCCCACATGCAGGCATACGTATGAGGCTCCCAGCTCTTCAGCCCTCTGGGCCCTGGCCACCTTATCGGTCACGCCTATGAGGTCGACCATGACCCTCGCGCCATACTGGCGAGCGGTCAGTACAGCCTCGGATATGGTCCCGTCGTCCGCCAATCCCAGGACCGATACCACGTCTGCGCCGGCCTTGGCGGCGATCTCCACCTCGAACCCTCCCACGTCCATGGTCTTCATGTCTGCCACCAGTACGCGGTCCGGAAACGTCCTTTTCAGAACGCGCAATGCCTCTGAACCCTCGGACTTGAGCAGAGGAGTGCCTGCTTCTATCCAATCGGAGCCACCTTCCACCGCCTCGGAGGCGATCTCCACGGCTCTCTTCAGATGCATAAGGTCTAGTGCCACCTGGAGGACGGGCCTCATGTTTTGGCGGAGAACATCCGCTGTAGTTATGTTTTTCTCGACATCGCCGGGTGGTCCCATGCATCCCGGATGGAAAAACGGGGTTCAGCGCCGCAGGCGAAGGAGCGGCGACCAGCGTTCACCGCGGCCGAATGCTGTACTGGCAAGGCCGTTGATCGGCCTCCACGCAAAGTTCTGATATTGAAATATCCAGATGGATATCTTTATCTAATTCGCAACTTCATCCCGCTTCAATGGGGTCTACCCATAATAATTGAGGACTTAATATGAAGAGAAGTTGGAAGGACCGCAAGGGCGTGTCGCCGGTCATAGCGACCATCCTGATGGTCGCGATCACCGTCGTACTGGCCGCGGTGTTGTACGTGATGGTGATGGGCCTCGGTGACATCTCCACTACGCCAAATGGGCAGATCACCAAGGTGGAGAAGACGGGGACCGGCGAATACAAGCTGACCCTCAGCACGTTCTCCCCGAGCACCAAGTTGACCGATATCAAGGTCAACGTCAACGGTACTCTGTTCACCAGCAGCGATGGCAAGACGTGGGTGCCTGATAAGGATTATACGTATAAAATCACCGTGACGGACCAGGCAGGCGATGGAAAGGTCAGCCAGGGTGATTACATCACCGTGGAGCTCGCCGATGGTGCGACCGTGAAGCTTGAAGGCGCAACGGTCGCCATCTTGCACGGGCCGTCGGGCGGCGAGATCACGAAAACGACACTTCCCAGCGCTTGATCGGCGCTGATAAACGTCTTTCCCATTCTTTACACCATGATGGCACATCGTCGAGCAGTGCCGCTATCGATGGATGGCGAGGAAGCAAGCCGCGTTAGGCACCATGTCTCACATGGATGGCGTCATGCATCGCCGGCGTCCACCCTGACATCGATGACAATGCCGGAACGCTTTTCCCACCCTTTCGATAATTAGAAGGAGATGACCGCCTTTGCTGCGAGCGTATCACGATGACGGTATCGAACGGTCAACAGATGCGGATAAGAGAGATATTGTCGAGGAAACCTCTAACCACATTGGAACTCGACGCCGTGCTGAGGGAGCAAGGCTCCCCGTGCCCTGACGATCTGGCCAGAACGCTCAACGTAATGCGCCGCAAAGGCCTCATAAACGGAGCGCCCTCTCCCGAGAAAGGCGCCTGGGTATGGTGGGTCGAGGAACGAACGATCCCTTGAACGCTCAACACAAGACCATGCGGACACTTCACTCTGGCGGCCGGGAGAGGCGGTATCTCCAGCACGTCCCCGCAAATGTCTCGGACGATCCAGACCTTGTCATCGCCCTCCATGCGCTTGCCTCCAACCCGCGCCTGATGGAGGCCATGACCCTGTTTTCGTCCAGGTCGGACGATGACGGGTTCATCGTTTGCTATCCGGAGGGAAGCCGTTCGCCGGAGAGCGGCGTGACCTCATGGAACGCCAGCTCCAGCGACCGCCGCTCTTTGGCTGGAAGGGCCGATGACGTTCTGTTCATCTCGGACCTCATCGATGCGCTGCGGGACGAGCATGATATCGGGCGCGTTCTGGTCACCGGCTTCTCGAAAGGCGGCATGCTCGCACACCTGATCGGCGTGAACCTGTCCGACAAGGTGGATATGATAGCTCCAGTGGCGGCCACGCTCGGCAAGGATGTCCTTGAGCTCGCTCCCAGGCGGCCAGTCGATGTGATGATGGTTCACGGGGAGAAGGACGACCTGGTGCCATACCATGCGAGGGGAGACGATCGCATCCCTCCGGCCGCGGAGGCGGAGCGCTACTGGGCAAGGGTCAACGACTGCTCATTCGTGAGGGAGGATGAAACGGCGGACGCCGTCGTCCGTCATCATGGCGGTGCCTCATGCGGCGTCACGTCCATCTTGGTCAAGAACGCTGGCCATGTGTGGCCAGGCGGCCGTGTCCGCATGGGCGGTGAACACGATCCCAAGACGGTCGACGCGACCGACCTCATACTCGGCCGGTTCCTGTCAAGAGGATAGCTCAGTCCTCTGGCCCTAGGTCCTTGTGTCTCCTCGGCTGCGGCGCCGGCGCCCTTCTAGCACGCGGTGTTGGTGGATAATAGGCGATCACCAGGGTGTTCGACACCGTGTCCGACCACCGCTTTCTAGGATCGCCCTCGATGGCCAGGCCCACGGCCACATCGAAGGGGAGGAAGATGAACCAGAACAATTTCGGGATGGACCGTATGAACGTCTGCCGATAGGAGCGCCTCCCCTGCCGCGATACCACCTTATGACGGACGAGCGCCTTGCCCAGTGTTCGGCCGTAGCGCCCCTCGCAGAAGCCGGCATAGAGGAACCATATAACTCCAGCGCCGATCCCGGCGACAACGGTCTTGTTCGGAACGTCGGAATACGACAGCAGGACCCATATGGGGGTGAAGATGATCGCTATGTCGATGAAGCCGGCGACGAACCGTCTCAGCCAATGATTTCGGAGCGCGCCGCTGCTCTCCAGTAGATCGAACCCGGTGTACATCCTATCCCAGGTGGGAAATCGGGATAATGGCAAATAATAGTTTGGTTGTTATTTTTATGCAAAACGTCCTGACAGGCCCTTTCTCGCCGTGGTGAGGGCGCCAGATCTCTCTCAGCTCGCCCATCATTCATCAGAGTTCAGCTCTGAAGGTATCATCATCAAGAGATCTGTGAGGTGTAGAAGATGGGGAACGGAGATAAACGTTGCGACGGCATATTCTTCTCTACCACGAGCGCCATAGCTCATAGCGCAGGTGACCACATGGCAAGACAGACCATCGATGCTCCAGGACCAAAGAGGCGCGTTATATTCCTATGCAAGGAGAACGCGGCACGCTCCCAGATGGCAGAGGCGCTACTGAAGAGGAAGTACGGGGACCGCTACGAGGTCAGCAGCGCCGGATCGCAGCCAGGAAAGCTCAACCCTCTGGCCGTGAAGGTCATGCAGGAAATGGGGATCGACATATCCATGAGCAGGCCGAAGAGCGTGGACGAGTTCATCCGTCCCGGTCTGGAGTTCGATTATGTCGTCACTCTCTGCGAGGAGGCCGCCAGGGAATGCCCCTTCCTGCCGGCCATCCACCAGGTCCACAAGCCATTTGCCGACCCCGCCCGCTACTACGGCACAGAGGAGGAGCGGCTGGCGAACATGCGCTCGTTAAGAGACCAGATCTCCAACTGGATCGATGATTTCTTCCGCTGATCACAGGGAGAGGAAGAACCAGTAGACCAGGCAGTTCAGCGCCGTCAGCGGGACGCCCACCTTGGCAAACTCCAGGAAGGTCAGGGTCTCGCCCTCTCTCTCGGCGCCCTGAACAACGATGATGTTGCTGGCCGCGCCAAGCAGCAATAGGTTCCCGGCAATGGTGCTGCCGGCGGCCAGGGCGATCATCTCCGTCGCCCCGGCCCCCGCGTCTTGCAAGAGCGGCACGTATAGAGCGGCGAACGGCACGTTGGAGATGAACTGGCTCAGCACCACGCTGACGAGCAGGATCATGGGCACCGACGTCAGGCTCTCCGCGCCACCGAGCATGCTCTGGAAGAAACCGGATGCCCACACCGCGGCCATGAGCACGAACATGGAGGCGAAGAAGATCAGCGTCGGCCAGTCCGATCTTTTGACAACCTCGACCCGTCTAGGCGACAGGATCACGATGGGCGCCGCGGCCGTCAGGGCGATCAGTGTGAGCGGAAAGTCCATCTCGGGACGGAGCGCGGCCAACAGGATCTTCGCGGCTATCATGACCGCAATGATGACCAGCGATGCCATGCACAGCCTGGCCAGCCGCGCATCGGCGATACCATCGTCGTGCAGGCACACCGGTCTTTCCCCGAACTCTCCCCGGAAGAAGATGCGAAGGATGGCGTAGGCGATCAGAAGGTTCACGATGGTCGGCAAGAGAAGCGCGGACAGGAAGGACGAGAAGGGATCGGGTATGCCGCCGTTCATGGCGATGAGCAGATTCTGGGGATTTCCGATGGGGCTCATGGCGCTTCCGATGGTGACGGAGAAGGCCAGGGCGAGAAGTAACATCTTCGCCGATACGTTCTGGGTCCTGGCGTAGTGAAGGACGAGCGGCGTGCCGATGATGGCGATGGTATCGTTCATCAGGACGGCCGAAAGCATGCCGAAGGAGAACAGCAGCAGCAGGACCAGGCGATCCACGCTCGCCGCCCTTCGAAACAGGCGGTGAGCCAAATGATACAGGAGACCGGATTCCTGCATGGCCGAGCCAACGATGAACATGCCGAGCAGGAACAGCATGACGTCGACATCGATGGCCTGGAGCGCATCCAGCGGGCCGATCTGTCCGGTCAGCAGAACGACCAGTGCACCCCCCGTCATGATCTGCCATATCTTGAGGCGGAAGCTGCCCACCTGTCTTACCGCGATAAGGGCGAAGACCACGGCCAGTACCAGTACTGACACGCAGATCTCCATGGACGAGGGCATGCCGGCCGGCCTAATAAAGCCGATGATGGGACCAAACATATATTCATGAGCGAAGTGTAGGTCAGCGCCATGGCGGTGAGGCTATACATCTATGACGAGAAGCAGTGCGATCCGAAGAAGTGCACCGGCAGGAAACTGGTCCGCTTCAACCTTGCCCAGGAGATAAGTTCCCTGCGCCGCATCCCGCACGGAGCGATCGTCCTCACTCCCTGGGCCGAGAAGGCGGTGTCTCGAGAGGACGCGGCACGAGCCGCCGCCCGCGGCATCGTGGCCCTTGACCTGTCATGGAAGAACATCGACACACTGCCAAGGAAGATGAAGGGAGTGGCCGAGAGGTCGCTGCCGTTCCTCGTCGCCGCCAATCCGGTGAACTGGGGCCGACCGTGCAAGCTGACGAGCGCCGAGGCATTGGCCGCCTCGTTGTACATCATGGGGTTCAAGGAGCAGGCTCACAAGACGATGTCGAAGTTCACATGGGGCGAGGAGCTGTTTCGGGTGAACAGGGAGCCGCTGGAGCTGTATTCCGAAGCTCAGACGAGCGCCGAGGTCGTGGCGATACAGTCCGAGTACCTGGTGGACGAGAAGCCTCAAGAGGAGGAGCAAGGGCCCCGTTAAGCCGTTTCCGCCTTTAGTTCAGACCTTCAGGGAAGGCATGGGTTGGAGGACGTTAAAATGCCTTCAATATATTTAAGTCGTTTTTTCTACGATATGCGAAAACCTTTCGCATATCTGCCGAACATCTTGTAGCGTGATGGGCTACATGTTCCCTCCAAGATGTACGGCTAGGTACTCAAAAAACTGTATCTTGACCGCGACCACGGCATCAAGTTCTTAAATCGCCTTTCCCGTACTTCGTTACGTCCGTCAGGTTTTCTGCCGCAAAGGTCTGGATGGGAGCCCCAGGAGGAACCAGCGGGACATCGCCCCGGAGGTGATGATTATCGCGCGGGATGTTAGCAGCACAACCCTCAAAAGGTCCCAAACAATGGGTCAGCTTCCGCGCTACCGCAGGGGCGGGCGACAGGTGAGGCATTGCCGGTAGATGACATTCAGGAAGATATCGCTGTCAACGAGGCTCCGGAGGGAGGCAAGAACGAGCACCGGGGAGTGGACATCAGCATAGTGTCCAGATGGGAAGCGTTCTTCCAGGGGACCGAGTACATACAGAAGATCCGCGAGGTGTCCGACCTATATCCTGAAGTGAGAAGCATCAACGTCGTCTATGCCGACCTGGACCATTTCGATGCAGATCTTGCCATATATCTCCTGGAGCATCCCGACCTAGCGCTACTGGCCGGCAAGCATGCCATTCACAACCTCATGCACGCGGAGATGCGGCGTGCCGACATCAACCTCCGGATAATCTCGCTGCCCCGCGACTCGAAGGTGGAGATAAGGGACCTGAGAGCGAAGCACGTCGGCAAGCTCGTATGCGTGGAAGGTCTGGCCAGAAAGGCCACCGAGGTGCGGCCGAGGATCACCGACGCCCTCTTCCAATGCCTCCGATGCGGACAGGTCATAAAGGAGCCGCAGGAGGGTCTGTTCTTCAAGGAGCCGATGGAATGCTACAAGGAGCAGGACGGCTGCGGCCGGACGCCTGGCACCACGAAGTTCAAGCTGCTCACCGACGAGTCCCGCTTCGTCGATACGCAGAAGATTGAGGTGCAAGAGAGCCCTGAGGGACTGCGAGGCGGGGCGCAGCCCGAGCGTCTGACCGGCTATCTGGAGGATGACATCGCGGGGACGGTATCACCGGGCGACAGGGTCATCCTCAATGGGATCCTGCGATCGGTGCAGAAAGGCCAGCCGGCAAAGTCCACACTGTTCGACATAAACCTGGACGTCATATCGGCGGAGTTTCAGCAGCACGAGTACGAGGAGGTCAACATCACCGAGGAGGATGAGGAGAAGATAAAAGAGGTGGCCGCCTCGCCGGACCTGTTCGAGAAGATCATCGCCTCCATCTCGCCGACCATCTATGGCTACAGCACCGAGAAGGAGTCTCTGGCATTGCAGTTGTTCGGAGGCGTGCCCAAGGTGCTGGACGATGGGACGCGCATCAGGGGGGACATACACATCCTTCTCGTAGGGGACCCTGGTGTGGCCAAATGCGTCACATCCGATACGTTGGTGACGCTGTCCGACGGTTCCGTCAGGAGGATCCGCGACATAGTGGACGAAGCTCTGGCGGCCGGTGCAGAGGAGATCGATGACGGTCTGACCGCGCCAATAGACCTGTCTGTCATCACCTTCTCGGCATGCGGCCGGATGGAGGAGGGCCACGCCATCAGGGTGTGGAAGCGCACAGCGCCGGACAGGATGATACGCATCCGGACCGTGGAAGGACGGACGCTGACCATGACGCCGACCCATCCCCTCTTCGTTCCGTGGGTCAACCGCATAATGCCTCGGGAGGCCTGCAACCTCAAGGTCGGTACGTCCATCGTGGTGTACACCGGCGACGACCAGGACGGCTCTTACGGCTGGAACCTGGGGTTCGGCTACGACGTCATCGAATCGATCGAGGAGATCGAGCCCGAGGAGGAGTGGGTCTATGACCTGGAGGTCGAGGATAGCCACAACTATATCGCCAACGGCATCATGTCGCACAACAGCCAGATGTTGCGGTACATGAGCCGTCTGGCCCCGAGAGGGATATACACTTCGGGCAAATCGTCATCGGCGGCCGGCCTGTGCGTGGCGCCGGACACCCTGATAACGGTGGACGGCAAGGCGATGGAGATCCGCGAGTTCGTCGAACGGCACATGTCCTCACCACGGGAAGTGAGGCCCGGGCAGTGGATGGAACCGCTCCAAGGCCAACATGAGGTCGCGACCATGACCGATATGCGCCAGGCCAATCATCGGGCGACGGCGGTATGGCGAATCAAGACCCCTTCATTTCTTGTGGAAATCGTAGAAAGCTCGGGAAAGCGGCTGACGCTCACCCCGGAGACCAAAGTATGGTGCAGGCCAGATGATGCAGGGGAAGGATGGCTGAGAGCGATGGAGCTTCGCGAGGGCCAGCCCATACTCGTTTCCGATGGGCCGAACGACATGCGCTGGAGCCAGGTCTCATCGGTGCGGAGGCTGGACGAGGGGCTTCCCCCCTTCGTGTACGACCTTACGGTAGACGATTCCCACTCCTTCCTGGCCAATGGCTTCGTGGTGCACAATACCGCCGCCGCCGTGAAGGACGACTTCGGTGAAGGGCGATGGACGCTGGAAGCCGGTGCGCTGGTCCTGGCGGACAAGGGTATGGCATGCATAGAGGAGAATCAGCTGGTCGCCACGGGTCGTGGGCTGGTGCCGATCAGAGAGGTCAGGGTCGGCGACACCGTCCTCAACTACTCGAACGGTCCGAGCCATGGCGTGGTGAGGAAGGTCATTCAGAACGGCCTGAGACGGACGGTCCGGATACGTCTTCATTCCGGCCAGGTCATAGAATGCACGCCGGACCATCGTATCCTGACGAGCGCGGGATGGAAGGAGGCCAGTGCGCTGACCTGTCAGGACAAGGTACGCATCCCCGCGGAACGCTCCACTCCACGGCTCATGGACAGGGAGCGCTTCGAAAGGGGCTTCCTACATGGATTCTCGCTATGCCGCACATATGAAGAAGGGATGCCGACGGCGGCATGCGTGGAGTCCTCTTCAATTCTGAACGATGCGAGGCTCGAATCCCATGTGGGCGGACTTCTGAGGAAATACGGCGGAACGGAGGGGATGGACGAGGTTGTGGAGATGGCCGGTCATCAAGCGACCGGTCCGGGTTCAGGGCATCATCTCACATATCTCCGACATGAGGTGGCGGTCGCGGCCCCGACGCACGGTACCCACGTCCCCCTGAGCGATGATGATTATTGCATAGGGCTTCTTGCCGGCGTCGTTAGCGCCGATTGCCGCATCTCTCATGATGGGGAAGCGATCGCCGAGATAGGGGCGCGCCGGCTGGAAAGTGGATCGGGATGGACGGAGAGGGAGCAGGAAACGCTGCTGACCATCTTCCACCGCTTCGGCATAATGGCGATCAAGAGGGAGGGTAGGATCCATATAGCCTCACCGAGCGGTTTCGATCGCCTGGTCGGCCTCATCGGCCCATATGTTGAAGGCGAGAACAGGGACGTGCTCCGTTCAATGGTGGCCATCGGACGCATGGACGCGTGCGACGACCTCCTTGACGATGAATACGTGGAATGGCTGGCCTCGGTCGATTTCATCCCTTCGGAGATCGAGGGTCTCGGGTTGCGCTCCCTCATCCACGACGCCGTGCGGGAGCGGAAGGTGACCACCGCCCTGATGGAGACGCTCCGACATCATTGGCAAAGGATCACCGGTGAGCCGTTCAGGGATCCGCCGAGGAACTATCTGCTCAACCCTGTGGTAGAGATAGAGGAAGGCGACCTTCGGCCGGTGTACGACCTGACCATCGACGGCGAGCCGAACTTCCTCGTGGCCGGCGGGACAGTCCACAACTGCGTGGACGAGATGGACAAGATGACCGATCAAGACCGGTCGAGCATGCACGAGGCCATGGAGAGCCAGTGCTATGACGACCGTACAGAGGTCCTGACCGACGGCGGATGGAAGCTCTTCAAGGACCTGGACGAGAACGATCTGGTCGCATCGCTCGCCAGCGGCAAGTTCAGCTTCGTCAGGCCGATCCAGTACGTGGAGGCGTATCACGAGGGAGCGATGTATCATGTCAGGGGGCCCCTGGTCGACCTGGCCATTACTCCTAACCACAACATGTACGTCGCCATCAAGGAGGGCGAAGGATGGGGTGAGTTCGGCCTTCGGCGAATGGACAGCCTCCCTCTCGACAGGAGCTTGAGGTTCCTGCGGATGAGCGACGATGGAAGGATGGAGGCGTTCGACGTAGGTCCAGGCAGCATCACCATGGAGCGCTATTCGGGCAAGATATACTGCGTGGAGGTCCCCGACCACATCATATACGTTCGGCGCAATGGGAAGCCAGTGTGGTGCGGGAACACGATATCCGTCGCGAAGGCCGGGATCACCGCCACCCTGCAATGTCGCTGTTCCTTGCTTGGCGCGGCCAACCCCAAGTACGGTCGGTTCGAGCAGAACCAGTACATAGCCGACCAGATCAACTTGCCGCCCGCACTGCTGTCCAGGTTCGACCTCATATTCGCGTTGACCGACAAGCCGTCCGCCGAGAGGGATGCCAACATCACCGCGCACATCCTAAGGACCCATCGACGAGGCCAGATTAAGAAGTATGAAGACCCCATGGAGCTGGAAGGGGTCGACGTCGCCAGCATCATGTGCGAGACTAAGACCGTGGAGCCGGTCCTCGACCGTGAGTTCTTCCGCAAGTATGTGGCATATGCAAAGAGGATCAACCCGGTTCTGAGCGATGAAGCCATGAAGCTAATCTCCGACTTCTATCTGAAGATCAGGAAGCAGGGCGAGGGAGAGGGCGCCTCGGTTCCGATCACAGCCCGTCAGCTAGAGGCCTTCGTCCGTCTGTCAGAGGCGAGCGCCCGCGCTCGCCTATCGAACATCGCCACGGAGGAGGACGCAAAAAGAGCGGTGCGCATCGTGGAATACTATCTCCGCAAGATCGCCGGCGAGGGAGACAGGCTGGACTTCGACATAATCGCCACTGGCACCTCGCACTCCCAGAGGGAGCAGATCACGATACTGAAGAGCCTCATCGGCTCGCTGCAGCGCAGCGGCGAAGGCAGCGATCCCAGGCGCGGGGTGAGCGCCGAGGCATTGTTCAAGGCGGCCGCTGACCGGGGCATCACCGAGGATAGAGCGAAGACCCTGCTCCGGAGACTGAGTCAGAACGGGGAGATATATTCACCGTCCAGCGGCTTCTACAAGCTCACTTCGGAGGGATGAACATGTTCACGGTCAAGATGCACCGCTGTGGGAACGATCTATTGCTGGCTGCCGCCGACAAGGATCTGCTGGGAAGAAAGCTCAGGGAGGGCCAGCTTCGACTGGAAGTGCTGCCTTCGTTCTACGAGGGCGAGGATGCTGACGAGGAGTTGCTTCTCAATCGCCTATCCATGTGCACCGTCGCCAATCTGGTAGGGGAGAAGGTCATCGAGGTGGCGATACAGGGGGGCTACATCGACCGCGGCAACGTGCTCATGATCGAGGGCGTTCCCCACGCCCAGCTGGCCAAGATGTGACGGTGCGCCCCGTCCGACCCGTCCGGCATGATGGGGCGGACCCGACCGCGTCGTGCATTCGAATATATAGCTTCACCACTTATGGCACTCCATCGGTCCCATGTTCTGTGTCAGATGCGGAAAGGAAGGGAGGACTTACGACAGCCTGTGCGCGTCCTGCTACCTGCAGAGCAATCGCTTCACCCAGTTGCCCGATCACTTGAACCTGCAACAATGCGCTCATTGCGATGAGTACCTGATGGACAAGAGATGGGTACATTACGACAGCGATCTGGACGCCGTCTACGACCATGTAGCGGCGAACCTGAAGGTGAGGAAGGACGCCATGGTGCGAGACCTCGAGATCGATGCAAGGGAGATCGATCGCAAGTCATACCATGTGCACGTCATGGCCACCGTGGCGCATGAAGACCTGGAGACCGTGGAAGAGAGCGAGACGGTGGTCCGCTTCAAGAGGGACGCCTGCCCAAGGTGCAACAAGATCCAGGGCAACTACTATGAGAGCATCGTGCAGATCCGCCCCACGGGGAAGCGCTTCTCCGACGATGAGAAGGCGGAGATCCTCAAGCGCTCCGTCTCCTATGTCGAAACCGCTTCCAAGGAGAGCAGGGACGCATTCATGGCCAAGGCCGTGGAGGCCCATGGCGGCTACGACCTGTATCTCAGCACGATAGCCCTCGGGAAGGGGCTGGCGAGGAATCTGGTATCGATCTACGGCGCCGAGTACAAGGAATCGTCCTCCCTGCAAGGCCGCAAGGACGGGGTGGACCTCTATCGCGTCACCTACCTGGTCCGCCTTCCCCCGTACCGCGTGAGGGACATCGTGGAGATAGGCGGCAAGCTGTATCTGGTACAATCGACCGGCCCACATTCTGCCAAGCTACGCAACCTGAAGCACGGTGACAACCTCACAATGACGAACGTCGACCTCCGGAACGTCAAGGTGGTGGGCACCAAGGAGGATGTGAAGGAGGCCGTCGTCCTAGGCGAAGGGAGGAGGGAGCTACAGCTCATGCACCCTGTAACGTTCGAGACGATGGATGTCCGCAAGCCTCAGGGCTTCGAGAGGAAGGGCGACACGATCAAGGTCTTCCTCCACGAGGGGGAGCTATATATCATTGGCAACTGACGTCTGGTCCCAGCTTTCCGACCTCGTCCTTGAAGAATTCCATGGCCTTAATGACCTCATCCTTCGGACCTTTTATGACCACGCTGTTGCCCCGCTCCTTCCAGTCCGACGCTGGAAGCGAGGCGATGCGCACCTGGAAGCGGGACACGACCTTCTGAAAGATGGGCTCCAGCGAACTCTCCCCTTTCCAGACCTTGGTCTCCAGTTCCTCCATGCCATCGCTATCCGCGAGGGGCAGGACGTACGCTTCGAACATCGGCATCGACTCCTCGGGGAACCCGGGAAGGAGGAAGAAGGTGACGCCGTCGACGGTAGCGCGCACCCCGCACGCCGCTCCCGCGATGTTGCGAAGCGCCGTCGCTCCCCTGGGCACGCGGGCCATCCGCAGCCTTATCCCGCTTCGTCCTGGCCGCCCATGCATTCGAGCCAATGCCTCGTCCATCCATCCTGCCGCATCCTCGCTGACGATCAGCTCGACCCCCATCAGCTCGGCCAACGCCTCCCTTGTCACATCGTCGAGGGTCGGCCCCAGACCGCCGGTGACCACGACGATGTCGGGCGACAGGGATAATGCGAAGCGGAACGCCGAGACTATCTCCCTCACATCGTCCCGGACCATGGTGACGGAGGCGATGCTGGAGCCCCTCCGGCGCATCTGCTCGAGCATCCCCTTGGGATAGGGGTCGATGCGACCGGTCAGCAGTTCATCCCCGACATGAATGAACGCTGCTACGGTCACGCCGACATCTCTCTACGCTGGAACAGGAAGTATGCCAGCACGATCGTCACCAGGGTCCAGGCGATCATGACCGTCACCGCTGTCAGTACAGGGGGGGTGTGGATATAGGTGACGAACTCGCCGAAGCCCTCCAGGGGAATGATCAACTTGTCGGTCGCGGGCGGATAGGGCACCCTGAGCACTGCCGTTATGGCCATGGATGCGAACGTCAGTGAGATGACCGGCGGGTAATCGACCAGCGAGAATATGCTGTCCACCGATGGCAAGATGAGGAACAGCAGGAAGAAGGTCAGGATCAGGGACCCGGTGCTCCCCTTCATGAAGGAGCTGACCAGCATGCCCAGTCCGACCGCGGCGACACTGTACAACAGCGCAAGGCCGAGCGAAGCGAACGCCAGCTCGAAATTCTGCAGGTTGCTGGACACCGCGGCACTGATGCCTATGGCCACGGCATAGTAGATGACCACCACGACCATGGTGGCAAGGGTGGCGGACAGGAACTTGCCCATGAAGATGGAGGAGCGTCTGATCGGGTTGGGGAACAGCAGGTAGCCGGTGCGGCCCTGGAACTCCGACACGATCGCGTCGCCGGCGAAGAGCGTGGCAGCGATGATGACCAAGGTCGATGCCAGCGAGGCGAAGTTGCCCATGGTGTCGATGAACGGTCTTGCCGTCTCCCCGAGAGTAAGGCCAGCGATCAGGACGAGAAGGATCGCCTCGATGGCGAACATGCCTAGGAGGCGGCGGCTGCGCATATGCTTCAGCAGGTCGTATTTCATCACGGTAAGGGACTGTTGCATATCGCTAGGGGCCGCGCCCGTGCCAGTGTGCGCTACTTCGCTCATGTGCTCACCTCGACTCCTTTATCATCGAAAGGTACAGATTCTCAAGCGCCACGCCCGACTCCCTGAACGATACCACATCCAGTTCGATGCCTTGTAGCTTGCGCAACATCTCGGCCTGCTCCTGGTCTCCGCCGGTGAGCGTGAAGGAGAATCCCATGGCTCCGTTGGCGCGCAGCTCCTGCACGCCTTCCAGCTGCGATATCTTGTTCAGCCAGGCGCCGTCTATCTGCTGCAGGGTCCGGACCTCCATGCGATGAACGTTCACAGAGCCTAGAAGAGCGTCCACCGGCCCCGAGCGAAGCAGTTTCCCGCGGTCGATCAGGGCCACCTCATCGCACACCTCTTGCACCTCGTTCAGCAAGTGGGAGGACATGAAGATGGTGTATCCCTCCTTCTTCAACCCTGCCAATATGTTCCGCACCTCCGCCATGCCACGCGGGTCGAGGCCCGAGGTCGGCTCATCGAGAATGACCACCGCTGGCCTGTGCAGTATGGCCTGTGCGATGGCTATGCGCTGTTTCATGCCCTTGGAGAAGCTGCCTATGCGCTTGTCCGCCCATTCGGTCATCTTGACAGTCTCCAGCACCTCTCTGGTGCGGGTGCGGATGTCCTCGGGGCTCATGCCTCGAAGCTCTCCGAGGTATGCAAGCGTCTCGTTTGGCGTCAGATATGGGTAGAACTCAGGCGTCTCCACAACAGCTCCCAGGCTGGCCATGGCCGCCTTGGGGTCCTTCACGACGTCCACGCCGTTGAGGAAGGCAGAGCCGCTGGTCGCCCTGAGCATGTTGGTCAGGATCTTGATGGTGGTGGTCTTCCCCGCGCCGTTCGGCCCGAGGAAGCCGACGAAGGTGCCGCTACGGACAGTGAGGCTGAGGTTGTCGACTGCCCTGAATCCCCCAAAGTCCTTGACGAGGTCTTTTATGACGATGGGCTCCAAATGATTCCCCCTAATAGGGGGAAAGCAAGGAGTTGTTTATATAAAAAATGGCGCGCCCCCGACAGTTTATTTTAACGGCGGCGCGATGTTGGCCACCATGGTCGGAAATCTGATAGAGGAGGTAGTCGTCCAGTTGCTCCGGGACGCGGTGACGACGTTGCCGCCTGACGTGGTCCAGGCGCTGCGTCGCGCCGAGTCTCGCGAGACGTCGGAGGTGGCGCGCTCCCAGCTGCGCACCATCTTGGACAACATCGATGCCGCCGACCGTCTGGCCGTTCCCATGTGCCAGGACACCGGCGTCCACGTCTTCTATGTCACTGGGCCGGTCGACGCCTCCGTAGAGGAGAGCATAAGGAGCGGGGTCGCGCGAGCCACTGAGGAGATACCGCTGAGGCCCAACGCCGTACATCCGCTGACCAGGGAGAACCCGGGAACGAACGTGGCAGTTGGCCTGCCGCACATCGTGCATTATCCGACCGACGATGAGTTCCTTGAGATAACAGTGCTGCCCAAGGGTGCTGGCTCGGAGAACATGACCGCCTTGGCCATGCTATCTCCGGCCGACGGCATCAGCGGGGTCAAGCGTTTCATCCTCGATACAGTGGTCAGGGCCGGCGGGCGGCCTTGCCCTCCCACGATCGTCGGCGTCGGCATAGGGGGAACTTCGGACCTGGCGGTCAGCTTGGCCAAGGAGGCCCTGCTTCGTCCGCTGGACCTGCCGAACATCGACCCCGAGCTCGCAGCTCTCGAGGACCAACTGACCGAGGCGCTCAACCTCACCGGCATTGGCCCCATGGGGCTGGGGGGAGACACCACAGTCCTCGGTGTAAGGGTCTCCACCGCATACTGCCACACCGCATCGCTCCCGGTGGCGGTGAACCTCCAGTGCTGGGCCGCCCGCAGGGCCACGGCAAGGATATATCCTGACGGCAGAGTGAGATTCGGGAGGTCTCCCTTTGATCCTTAAGGCGCCGCTCTCCGAGGAAGAGGTCCGCTCTCTCAGGGTGGGACAGCAAGTGAGCGTGGACGGTACCGTCTTCATCGGCCGGGACGAGGTGCACATGAGGGCTCTCGAACTCCATGGTCAGGGGAAGCTGTTGCCGGTGGACCTGGAGGACGGGATTCTCTATCATTGCGGTCCTATCGTGAAAAGGGACTCCAAGGGGTGGAAGGTGATCGCCGCCGGACCGACGACCTCGGCGCGCATGAACGCGCTTGAGCCAGACTTCATCAGGGAGTTCGGGATCAGGGCCATAATCGGAAAGGGCGGCATGTCCCGTCCCACGGTCGAGGCGATGAGGGAACATGGCTGCGTGTACCTTGCGTTCACCGGTGGCGCGGCCGTCCTGGCGGCCCAGGGCATAAGCAGGGTCAGGGGCGTGGAATGGCTCGACCTCGGGATGCCAGAGGCGTTATGGATCGTGGAGGCCAAAGGCCTGGGCCCCTTGACCGTCGCCATCGACGCTCATGGCAACTCCCTATATGAGATGGTAGAGGAACGTGTGCAGGAGAGCCTGCCCGCGGTCAGGCTGCGCCTAGGCCTCTGAATCATCCCTGCTCAGGAGCTCTGGCTTCTTCCTCACCTGGTATCGAGCGAACAGTGCGACGATCAGCGTCGCCACGGCCAGTCCGAGCGCGACGACCATGAGCGAATGGCCGAGGTCATAGCCGGCCAGGAACCCGTCCCTGGCCGGGAGCCCCATGCGCTCCATCTCTATGTCCAGGGTGCTGTCGTCGGGCAGGCTGATCGCCTTCTCCATCGTCCGATATCCGCTCTTGGAGAAGGTGACGGTGTAGTTACCTGCTAGAAGGTCGTTGAACTCGTATCCGCCATCGCCGGATGTCGTGACGGTGTGTTTGTCCCCTCCTCTCTCCGAAATAAGCGTGACAGTGACGTCCGGCATGGGATTCTGACCAGACCTGACGACACCTTGCAGGGCATATCTCGCCGTCAAGGTCCAGTTCCATACGTTCTCTCCTTCGTGGACCTCCTTATTCTCTTCTAGAAAAAGAAAACCAGTGGAGACCACTATCATCACCCGATAGCTACCTGGTTGAACGTTCTTGAGGTGATATTCACCACCACGGCTTACGTCGGTGCTCGCGTTATAGAGGGGGAGTCCAGAAGAAAGACTGAGGAGTATTAATGTACCATTTACCGGTCCTGTCTCGTTCCTAACGAATCCATGCACGGTGGTCACCTTTTCGGTGGTGTCCAAGGTGGCTCCTGCATCTTCATTCGGGCCGTCCGATTGGACCGGTCCCTCAGCAACGGCTGAAGGCACCAGGACGATGGCGGTCAAGATCATTGCGAGAGCCAGGGTGACTATCTTTGTGCTCCGCATGCGAGATTACGAACGCCATACCCTCTAATGAATCTTTCAGAGCAACATCCACTCTGGTTTTTCGGACCGCCTCCCGAAAATGACTAATATAGCTAGGGGTAATCGAACGTGATTTCACTATCAGGAGAAATCTAATGAAGAAGGTCAAAGAGCGTTGCACCAAGGAGGAGTTGATCGAACTCCTCGATCCGCTCATTGCAAAATGGTTTCAATCCCGTTTCAATGACTTCACGGAGCCACAATCGTATGCCATCCCCTTGATCCATGAGAGGAAGAGCGTCCTGGTATCGTCTCCAACCGGATCCGGCAAGACCCTTACCGCCTTCCTTTCGATCATCAATGAACTGTTCAAGTACTCCAAGGAGGGAAGGCTCGAGGACCGCGTGTACGCCATCTATGTATCACCTCTCAAGGCACTTGCCAATGACATCAACAGGAACCTGAACGAGCCCCTCGAAGGCATCAGAGAGGTAGCCGCCGCGGAGGGTGTGGACTTCCCCGAGATACGGGTAGGAGTGCGCACCGGTGACACGTCCCAGGCGGAAAGGCAGAAGATGCTTCGAAAGCCTCCTCACATACTCATCACCACGCCCGAATCTCTGGCGCTCGTGCTGGCCGCTCCGAAGTTCCGCAACAGCCTTGCCCGGGTGGAGTACGTGATCGTGGATGAGATACACGAGGTGTGCGACTCCAAACGAGGAGTGTTCCTCTCCCTCACCTTGGAGAGGCTGCAGGCCTACTGCGACCATTCCATAACGAGGATCGGACTGAGCGCCACGCTGGCGCCGATAGAGGATGTGGCTCATTACCTGGTAGGTTACGAGAACGGGAAGCCCCGCGATGTAAACGTGGTCGAGATCATCCGGCAGCGTGAGCTCGACTTCAAGGTGCTGTGCCCCACCGATGACATGACCACCCTTCCGTTCGAGATCGTCAATTCGAAGATGTACGACCTGCTCTACCAGATGATCCTGGAGCACCGTACCACCATAGTTTTCACCAACACACGTTCGGGAACGGAGGCCGTGGTGTTCAAGCTGAAGGA
>LFRW01000043.1:122109-129005 GCA_001512965.1 Methanomicrobia archaeon DTU008 | reverse complement strand
TTGTTGTCGTTGACGATCTCGTCCCGCACCTCCGAGTTCATCAGGATGGTCTGGAAGAACATCTCGTCCGGGATGAGCGATCGCTTGTAGAACGAGACCACCTCCGGGTGCTCCTCAAGGAACGAGAGCACGTACTCCACATGGGCCTTGTGCAGGCAGAACCACTGCGAGCCGCCGTACGGCCGCATGCCCAACGGTATCTTCCTGATCCGAGGGACGGACCACATGTTGGCATGCCTGAACGGCCGGAAGTAGATCCTCTCCAGGCGACGGTATCCTCCCTTCTCGTCGGACCATCGCGGTCGTGGGAACGGTTCGTACTCCACGAACGATTTCCCGTTCTCGGCCGCCAGGCGCTGCTTTATCTGCTCAATCGGCCGGAGCGGGTAGCACTGGCCGGAGAGGTTGATGAAGTAATCGTACGGCTTGTCGCGAAAATGCTCCATGGCGTCCAGCGTGGCCTGTACTAGCTTAAAGGAACCCCACCCATTGGAATACTTGAATACTTTCTCGATGTCATATGCCGGCCGGTCTAGCACCTGAAGCCATTTGTCCTCGAGGCCCTTGTTGAAGACGTCGACATAATAATGATCGTCCGCGTCGCCTATCCGGTCCAGTAGGCGTCCGACCTGCTCCGGACGGGTGTGCACGGTAAGACAGTAAGCGATTCGAATATTGACCACCCAGATTCGGTTCTTTGTGAGGTGGATGTTAAAAAATGGTTCGGTGCTTTGGATGAAAGGATTATCATTTGGCTGAACAAGTAAAGTGAACAATATCGAGCAAGTGGATACAATATCGAATAGTGACCAATTCTAGAACCATGCTATGGAGGGCCCGATAGAGTTCGATTCCAGTTTCGGTGCACTATCGGTGGGATTTATATCCCTATTAATTTATGGTACTGGCGTGACCTGTGACCTTTCCAAGGATGAGCTTGACATGCTCTATTATTTGATAAGCAGCAGAGGTCTCAGCGAAAAACATTCGATAGCGCAAAAAGCGATTGAGCGGGACCTCGGTACAAAGATGGATATAAGAAAGGTGTTACAGAGCCTGATGAACAAAGGTTATGCGAATGGTAAGAAGAAGAAACCAGTAAACTATTGGGCAATAGCTGGGAAGGCGGCAAAGGCCCTTAGAGTTCATGGTTATGACGTTCCATTGGGAAATACTCATCGTTTGATGTAAAAATAATTTACATAGCTGTAAATTTGAAATAACAATCGATTTATACGCCTAGTTTGATTGCGTCTTTGGGGAGATTATGTCGAATCTACCATTCGAAGGCGTCTTGGGCAACACCGTCCAGCTACGATTACTACAACACCTCATGTCCACACCGAGGCTTGACTTCAATATTACGGAACTGCAGAGGATCACGAAAGTGTCAAGACCATCCGTGGATCGAACTATCAAAAATTTTGTTCAGTGGGGCATGGTTCGTGAAACTGGTAGGCGTGGCAACATGACATTCTATGCCATCAATGAAGAGAGTCAATTGGTAAGGTCGATGAGACAATTCAATAACAGTTTGATGGAAATAATGTTTCCTGAGTTGTTCACCGGACCCTCATCTCCTTTCGCCGCTCCATGCGTATCAATAGAGAACACAAAAATCTCAAATGCCAATGAGATTTCACTGAGCGGAACGTTCAACGCGCTCCCATAGGACTCCGGATCGGTCAAGGCTGTGAGGTTGGTGACATGGAAGGATATGTAAAAAAAGAACTGGTCAAGGAGTTGAAGAATGTTTCAAAAAGAATGCTGGACGAACCAGAACTAGTAAAAAAATTGTTCTATTATAGCGCTGCGTATGGAGCAGTGGATCGCACCATGAGGTATGGGTTTACCAAGCAGTTGCTGATGGCCCATACTATTCTCAATGTTACCTATAATGCGTACAAGGAGAGGCTAAGGGCCATAGCTGGCGGGGATGCCGTTGTTCCTCTGACCATAGGGCAACTAGATAGGACCGCAGAACTTGTGAGAGATCTTGGAGATGCTTTCAACAAAGGCATCGATGTCAATGGGATCTTGGCGGACATTATGCTCCTCGCATATATGTCGACCGGACCGGGCCATTATCTGAACGAGAATGGTGCATTCGAAGGTCTAATCTAAACCCTTTTTATCATACTATTGACCTCTTCATTAAAGGCCAATCTCCACGGATAGACGGTACGGTACGTAACATGAGTATTGTCGATATGCACTAAACTTCTTACAATGGCATTTTCATTCTGAAGCCTCGCACTCCTCACTCCGTAACTTATCTCGCAAGGTGGTTGGTGCGTTAAGGGCCATTGATCCAGTTCATAAGTCAACATTTCATTGGATCCTTGGAAGGTCGCTCAGTCCAGCTCCCACTCGCGGTCCAGGATGACCGCTGCCTGGTATGGGTCCACGAGGCCGCCGGAGTTGAAGTCGGTCGGCGCCGCCACGTTGACGCTCCTCTCGATGCGGTGCCCGGCCAGCAGGTCGATCGAGCCCTGCCGCTTGGCGCCCATCGTGATGGTGTAGGCCCCGTTGACCAGTAACTTCCCAGGAAACGACAGCCGGGCGATGTGAGACCCAGCCTTAATGTCCTCCTTGCTGACGTCCCAGTCGGAGAAGAACGAGCGCACGATCTCGTCCCCGAGGGCATTGTTCACGTACACGCCCATGCGCAGCTTCTCCATGTCGCGAGGCAACCGGAAGCGGATGATGATGTCGAACGGCCTTCCCCCATCGATGATGTTGGTGTCGCGGCCGTTCTGCACGATGTCCAGCGCTTCGACCGTGAGGTCCTTCGCCTCCACCGGGAACTCCACGTTCGCCGTCTCCAGGGAACGAGCGTACTCGTCTATGACCTCGTTGGCCGCCCCCATCGCCGCGATCCGGCCGTTCTTCAGCAGGATCGCGCTCTCGCACAGCGAACGGACGGCGTGCATGTTGTGCGAGACGAATATGACCGTCCGGCCCTCGCGGTACACCTCCTTCATCTTGCCAAGGCACTTGGCCTGGAACTGCTGGTCGCCGACCGCCAGCACCTCGTCTGCGATGAGTATCTCCGATTCCAAGTGTGCTGCCACGGCGAACGCCAGACGGAGGTACATGCCGGACGAATACCTTTTAACAGGCGTATCGAGGAACTTCTCCACCTCGGCAAAGCGCACGATCTCGTCGAACTTCCCGCGTATCTCCTTGCGGGTCATGCCGAGGATGGCGCCGTTGAGGAAGACGTTCTCCCGGCCGGTCAGCTCGGGGTGGAAGCCCGTGCCGACTTCCAGCAGAGAGCCGACGCGGCCTCTCAGCACGACGTCCCCCTGCGTCGGGTAGGTGATCTGGGACAGGATCTTGAGCATCGTGCTCTTCCCCGCCCCGTTGCGCCCGATGATACCCATCGATTCGCCCTCGCGAACATCGAAGCTGATGTCCCGCAGCGCCCAGAACGACTCCTTGGCGCCCACCATTCCCTTGACCGTGAGGATGGGATGCCTGATCGTGTTCGTTATCGTCTCCGTGAGACGAGACCCAGCCGCCGTGTACGCCCCGGTGCCGATGAAGTACTGCTTAGACACGTTCCTAACGCTAATGGCCGGTAGCATCAGATCACATCCGCAAGCTCACGTTCGTACTTCTTGAAGTACAGCAGTCCGATGGCGAAGACGACGATCGACACCACGATGCTGGACGCGAAGACGGTCAGGTCCATCTCCGGCCGGCCGAACACGAAGAACCGCTGGGCGTCCATGATGCCGGCCAGCGGGTTCAACGTCATGATGCTCCTGAGCATGGGGTCCTGCGCGGCGTTGAGCGGATACAGAATAGGCGAGGCGAACAGCAGCAGGGTGGTGAAGAACGGCACGATGTACTGCACGTCGCGGTACTTGGCGGCCATGGCCGAGAACAGAAACGTCAGTCCATTGACCAATATGAACGACAGCGCCAGCGGCACCCAGATGAACACCATCCACGAGCTGAAGACCTCGCCGGTAGCGATCATGATGAGGATGAACACTCCCCATGAGATAACGTAATCGAGCAGGCCGGCCAGGGCCAGGCTGAGCGGCAGCAGGAACCTGGGGAAGTAGATCTTGGAGATCATGTTGGCGTTGCTGACCAGGCTCAGGGAACCGGAGTTCAGCGCCGACGAGAAGAACGTCCACAGCATCAGGGTGGAGAACAGGAACGGGTACACCTCGATGCCGCCCGTGTCGAAGTTCCCCACGCGGTAGAAGATCAGGGCGAAGATGGCCATGGTCAGCAGCGGCTGCAGGACGACCCATACCACGCCGATGGCCGTCTGCTTGTACTTGGTCTTGATCTGCCGAAGCGTCAAGAAGTACAGCAGTTCGCGGTAGTCCCAGATGTCGCGCAGGTTCACTTCCCACAAAGATCTCTTGGGACCGATGATCTTCTCCTTGCTCGAGGCCATTATACGACGTCCAGAATCAAGTGGTTTGGCTGTGTGATTGAGCGTGATATATATAATCCTCTTGCGACAGGAATCTCTTCATGGGGCACCTCTGGTCATCGCATAAGCTCCTGGAACCAATCCACATATGTTTTCGCCTGCTTGACCGCATCGAACCTATCTGACGCCACCTCGGCCGCTCGGGCCCCCATGTGCTGACGAAGACCTTCGTTCTCCAGCAGCTCGTTCAGTCGGTCGCGCATGGTGGCCGAGTCTCCAGACGGCACCAGGAATCCGGTCCGCCCATCGTCCACCTGCTCCGGGATCCCGCCCACGGAGGTCGCCACGACGGGGTCGCCGCAGGCCATTGCTTCGAGAACGGTCGTCGGGAACGTATCCTGCACGGCCGGGTGGACATAGACATCAGCGGCGCGGTACAGGTCGGCCATGCGCTCCCGGTCGGACACCGGTGGAACGAACCGCACCTCCAGCCGTCCTCGGCGAATCGGTTCGCCGGCCTCGCCCACGCACAGCAGCGTCACGTCGCGATCGAGCTCTTCCAACGCCCTCTCCATGAGGCCGTAGTCCCGCCAGGGGCTGGTGCGGGCGTAGGCGCCGGCGTGCAGGACGATCCTGCTGTCCTGATCCAGCCCCAGTCTCGCTCTGGCCTCGGACCTGCTTCCTGGGTTGAAGATGCTGAGATCGACGCCGTTTGGTATCACACGTCCTTCGAGCATGCGGTCGGCCAGGAGCGACCCCTCTACCTTATCCATGAGCCAACGGCAGGGGGTCGCCACGCGGTAGTCGAATTGTGAGAACACCTCACGACGCTCGGCATGGTTCGCCGCGCTACCATCCCGTCTTATCGGAATCTGCGCCCGAAGGTCCGGGCAGTTGCCGCAGCCGGTCCTCCAGCGCTCGCAGCCGAAGGAATGGGCGCAGTGGCCGCCCAGCAGCCAGCAGTCATGGAGCGTAAGTACCACCGAGGCTTGCTCGCCCATCTTGGGAAGGGCCTTGAGGTCGAAGTAGTGCCCATGGAGGTTATGGCACTGCACGACGTCCGGCTCCTCGTCTAGTATTTGCCATGTCGCCCGGTAGTGGAGAACGTCGCGGCCGCGAGACCGCCTCCAGGCGTTGCGGTAGGTGTCGGTTCGAACGGCACGATGGGCGAGGCGCCTCGCCCGTTCGGTCCTGGAGAGCGAGGACTTTGAGAGCTCAGCTTCGGGAAAAAGGTCCAGCTGGAACGTGTCTGGATCGCTGCCATACTTTCGACCAACGATGAAGCGGGCGTCCTCTCCCATCCTGCGGTAGTTGATATGAAGTCCCCGTCCCACGGCGGCCGCCCCGCCGCCGAGATCATAGGTGTTCACTTGCAGTATCTTCACGGCTGTCCGGACCCTCCCGCATTGAACTTCTGAGCCGGACCTATTTGACATATTGTTGTATTCGTTGTTCGTTAGGTATCACAACAGCGCGATCACCAGGTAGTTCAGAGGGGGGCCTGGATGCTGATTCAGAGGTAGCATGGTGCGACCGCCCTGAACAAATTGGCTGACTATGCTGGCTTGTGCAACGGACCCTTCTCGCCGCGGACCTTCAGCCATACCCTCCACACGAAGCGGTCGGCCACGCTGATTATGCCCCTCGGGTTCACATCCTTCATCACCGCGCGATAGATGGCGCGGTCGGCCGCCCGGTCGGTCGACACCTTGGCGGGATGGACCATGTTATCGATGTCGAAGCGGTGACGGGGCAAATTCATGAGCACGCTGTCTGGTCCATCGCCCTTCATGTGAGCGCCGACATACCCTATGTTGGAGATCAGGTTGCCATTGGGGCAAACGGACAGTTTGCCGCCAAGAAGTCCGGTGAAAGCCCACTGGTAGTCCCAGGTATCGATCCCTCCACGGTATGTCTGTTCGAAGCAATCCTCTAACCATCGGGCCATGGTGGTATCCCTAACAACCTTCCTCACTCCCTTCCTCCGCTTGAACTCGGGCCACGCCGCCATGCGGAAATCATAGTTGTTCCAGGCCCTGCGCCAGGTGGCCCAGCCCCATATCGGGAAATAGGTCGCGAAGTAGTAGCTTGGGCCTTTGACCCGCGGCCGGAGCGAATAGTCGCTGCCGGCGACCATCATGACCCTGTCATCGTTCCGATATCTCTCAAGCATCGCCCCGCAGTAGGGAAAGAACGACGGATCGGGCACGCAGTCGTCCTCCAGGATGATGCCCTCCTCCTCGTTCTCGAAGTACCACGTGATGGCCGACGATACCGCCTTCCCGCAGCCCAGGTTCTCATCACGGTAGAGGCGCCTGACCTCGCAAGGCCAGTCCACCGATTCGGTGATCTGGCGCGTCAAGGCGCACTTTTCAATCTCACCCTCCCTGCCTGCTCGCGGACCATCGGCCGCCACGTACAGCCGAGGCGGTCTCGCTCGCCGAATGGCCTCAAAGACCTGAGCGGTGGTGTCGGGGCGGTTGAAGATTATGAAGAG